>JAJFJZ010000006.1 GCA_021773565.1 Gammaproteobacteria bacterium
TGTTTTAAACAATATTGATCGAAGATTTCGCTATGGGTCTTTCGCTATGGTTCCAAGGGTTCTGCAACAAATACAGGGATAACACGATCTGTTTTTGCCTGGTAATCGTTATACGGAGGGAAGGCTGCTGCACTGGCTTCCCATAATGTTTCCCGCTCCTGGGGGTCGCTTACCTCCCGAACACGCATGGAAATAACTTCCGTTTTATCGCGAATGCTTACATCGGGGTTTGCTCGCAGGTTGTAAACCCACACCGGGTTTTTCGGCTGCCCACCCATAGAACCTACCAGAACATAGGCATTAGCAACTTTAACCCGCATGAGCGGAATTTTTCGGATAGCACCCGTTTTGTTACCAGTGTGTGTAACGATAATGCAGGGCATACCGGTATCAAGTAATGTACTGCCTTCCAAACCACCGCTTCCCTCATAAAGTTCTACCTGTTCCCGCACCCAATCCAGAGTCGGTGGTATGTAATTTGCCATTGTGCTTTCCTCATTGTTTGACCGCCATCCTAGTATTCATGAGCCCGACTTGTAAATGGGCCTGACCAGACTCCACACCCTGCCTACATCAATTTATGAAGTGATTCACCATCGCTGACAACGGCGTTGGCAAAATAGGCCTCTGCAGGTTGCCGGCCGAACACTGCATTACCAATTATCCACACACCTACAATTCGTGATGGAATTTCGCCGCCAACGGCCGCTGCATAGTCCTTTTGTACAGAACGTGTATGACTGTACCATTCACCCAAACCCTCAACACCACTTTGCAAGACTATGTGGGTTTCCCGGTGTTGCCACTCGGGTAATGGGCACTCAAAACTGGTTTCTGGCTGGAGATCCTTACTCCACATCCAGGTGATGTCCTGACCATTTTCGAATTCCAGCGCAATACTGAGGTAATCATGATTTGCAGGATCAGTTTCTGAAACAAGCGCGGGCAGGTGACTGTACAGCCAGTCAAAACTGATTTTGGTGTCTGCGGTTAGAGGAATATCCAAAGGCTTTTTTATGATGCCAAAGTCATCATTCGTTTTTGCATGTATACCCTGTCGTTCACCTTCAGAAAACCCGCTAAAGACATTGGATTGCGCGAGGTACCACAGGTATTCATAGCCGTGCGGAAGTTCTTTAGTTGCCTTTATGGATTGCAAGGAGTTCTCTGCAAGCGCCACCCGTGCTGAATCATTGAGCATTAAGCTGAGTCCTCGCTCTGCTGTGTCTGCCCACACAAACACATCAACTGCTATATCCAGCGGTGCATCGGGCATTTGGGAAACCACATCCAGCAAGTCTCCCTGACGATTAGCCCACAGCAAGCCTGAGGGAGACATGGCAACAAACAGCTCTCCCGACTCCTCACTGACAAAGGAATGGTGGTTGGATGCCAATTGGAATATCGTACCGGATTCTCCAACGCGCGCCCAAAGTGTATGCCTGGGCTCAAAAGGATTCGGCAAGCCCATATCAATTTTCCCTTCAGCAGCTATCGTAGCTTCACCCCCGGACCCTATAATCAAACCCGTGGATGTCCATCCCTGTTTCAGGAACGTTATCTGAATGCTGGCAGTTTGATAGTGTGCTTTCGCAGGCTCATTCAGAGCTCCGCTTTTGGCTTCTTCATTATTGCCATCGCTGCATGACATCAGACCCAAAACTGCCAGAACAAGAAAAACTGGTAACACCTTAGTCATCATCACGCCCCTATTAAGTACTATTTTAGTGTTATTGAATCGCAGCAGCGCCAGGCGAATACCATATGGGTGAGGACCAGGCTCTTTCCTGTATGGTAGATGGCACTTCCGGAATGGGCTCTATTCCCAGTCGCATAGCATCATAAGTAGACCATCGGCAGGTTGGAACCTGCAATACACGGAAATAGTAAAATGCAGACAGTTCAGGGTCGAAATGTTTATCCTCCCAGAGAACTTTGAGTTCTGCCTGCCCTACTCCATCCGCGATCTGGCATGTTTTAGTATCCACCTGAGCACCGCTGTCGTTGCATTGCCCACTTAATGCTTTCGGCGCACTGCCGTCAGAACAAACAATATCCATTACCTGTTCTTTTTGTGCACCATTCTCACGCCAACCTTTAACCACCTGAATTCGATCCAGGTTTGCATGGTTTGGGTCTTTTGTAGCCCAGAGCAGAAACCGGGGATTACCTTCTTCAGCATTTTTACCCAGAACGCCACCCATCGGAAGGCCATGCGCATAAGCTTTACGTACCAAATCCGGGTCATTCAACAGTTGCTCATCATAATTCCATCCGGCAAATGCCCGAAGTCGAATTCTGGTACCGCTCGTTGCATAGGTTTCTTTTGACTTCAGGCCATCAAAAATTGCTTCACGGACGTTTTCTCTCGCCCAGACTGCGGCTAGCCCTCCCGGATTATGTGTTATCGGGATCGATGGACCAAAAGAGCGTTGCTCCAGACGTTTAATTGCAGTGGCATCGTTAAGGCCACTCTTACCACGATAATCCCATTCTTCCGTATCGCCCGGATTAGAATTGTGCACATCAGTGCTGCCAATAAATCCAAATTGCAATGGGTTATAACCCAGCTCCTCCTCCAGTTTTAAGCCAAACTTCAAGCCATCCCGCGCAAAAGAATTCGGTCCTGCACAGGCTTCATTTTCACCCTCACCACACAGGGAAAAAAACTGCTCGAAGTCACATTCCTCATCCGTTGTACCAATACCCCGCGCGCACTCGGAAGCAGCTTTGGCCTGGTATATTTCTACCAGAGGTTCAAAGCTTTTTCGCCGCATCCAGTCTGATTCAGCATAAGCGTTACCATCTTCGTCCAACCCGGAAAAAGCTTTGCCATAGTAACGATTAAGATTGTGTGGAATTGTCAAAAATTCGCAGTCCCCCTTGCATCCCGAATCCAGGGCACGCCATAAATCTATAGCAGTCGCGGCATCGTAAGCACTGACCACAGTATCTGGCACAGAACGCGTTCGAAAAATAACATTGCGGTGGGTCGAACCACCCTTCGGCCAAACCGGTGAGTATTCGTAAGCATAAAGGGAGGTAAAAACACCGGGTTCATAAGCCTTGTCCGCTGCCTCCTGGGTTCTGGCCCATGTAGTACGGCCATGTCTGATACAGAATTCACCGCCCTCTCCACAGTATTCCGGCCTGAGAGGTGGTCTTTGAATCGCCTCGCTTCGCAGGCTCATAAACAAGGATAGTGAGGGGTTATCAAATTGCGCGCAAAATTCTTTTTGTTTTGCGGTGGAGCCAGGATCCCTGCAACCTTCAAACAGGCCGAAGCTTTCGGCATGATCTGTAATAGCAACAAAATCCAGCGGCGTACTTATTTGTACTTCCTCACCCGAAGTGAGTTTTAGCGCATCCCCTCTGGCAAATCGATAAGCTTGATCGGGACCAAAACGATTCCCATTAATGTATGCATCAAATGACCAGGAGGTGTGTACATGCAGGTCACCAAAGTAGACATTCTTAAGCGGGTTTGAAGGGACAATCAGCTGCTGCTGAAATTCTGGCTTAACAATTGCCGCCTCATTCTCTGCAGCCACGCTTTCATGCAGTTCACTAATCAGCTCAGGAGTTACACGGATAAGTTTCGAATCAAAAAACTTGTAAATATAAAGACCAGCCCCGACTAACAATAACAGCGCGATAATCAGCAGCCACTTTTTCATTTAGTGTTTTCTCCTAATTACCGGGGAGATCCATCGCACACCTGAAACCAACATGCATATGGGAGGATTCAGGCGTAGTGTGAGCACGTGTACTACTCTTGTACCCGTGACATACTTCCTGGTCACAGAGAAAGGAACCGCCACGCTGTACCTTTTCAGCACCAACGCTCCCGGGCGTTGTTAACTGGGGCGTTCCATAGGTTTGATACCAGTCAGATGTCCATTCCCACACATTGCCCGCCATATCGCTCAATCCCAGAGCTGTAGTAGCAAAAGTACCAACGGGAGAGGTGAAAAGATATCCATCATCTCCGGTATTGCGAAACGGAAATTCGCCATTCCAAACGTTCGCCAGAAAGGCACCATCCTGGATTATCTCGTCCCCAAAAGCATAGATTGTGCGGTCATTGCGACCATTGCGGGATGCATGTTCCCATTCAGCCTCCGTAGGCAGACGTTTACCAAAATGGCTGCAGTACTGTGTAGCGTCATACCAGCTGACATGGGTAACTGGATGATCTGACTGGGCTGCCGGGTGGGAAGGCCCCGTTGGATGACGCCACGTCGTGCCAGATACCAGCGCCCAACTGCCGGTTTCCAGTGAAAATACCGCGCTATCGCCAAATTTCTCTGCAGTAGTCTGATAGTTTGTTGCGCTTGCAAACTGGCCAAATTCGGCGACGGTTACTGGAGATCGGTCCAACGAAAAAGCGGCAAGCTCCAGCTCAATCATCGGGCGCTCGTCGGCAGGTCCGGAATTATTGCCCATGGTTAATTTACCAGCAGGGATAACAACCATGTCTGCTTGCACATAAAGCGGTAAAAGTGCGCTGCAAACAAGTGCGATTGGTGAAATCAGTTTCATGAGCTGTCAATAAATCCTGATAAGGCTTTAAACATAATATCTCCCGGTGGATTACATGTACATGCCAGCAATTTATTTTGCCGTAACGAACGCGGCTTATTCAAAATCAACTGCACTTACCGTATAAAGGTGAGTACAGGTGTGATCTGGAAACCGGTCATTGTGTATACAAAAACAGGCATCAGGAAATGAGTGCGCTAGTTCAGTCAATTGAAGGTACGTGGATAAACCAGAATGGTTCAACGGTAGAGTTGATCGATGAAAATGGTGCCATCAGTGGCTTCTACTGCTCAAACAAGGGACGCTCTGCATCAGGCAAAAGATATGCAGTATCTGGTACTCGAAATGGAGAAGTATTGAGTTTTTGTGTTGATTGGCATGATGAAGCCCTGAATCTTGAGTCGATAACGTCATTTTCTGGTCGACTAGTGTTCGGCGCGGAAGGTAAGCGGCAGATGCATACAGTCTGGGTGCTGGTACGTCGTTGGGAGAATGAGGCGCGTACAAAACCGACGGGGGCGTGGAACGCCTTTCTGACGAATTCAGATGTTTTTGAACAGGTCTTGTAATCGCTTGAATAAATACCATGTCTAATCCAGCATCTTACGTGGTAGTAATTGGGGGTGCGAACGTCGATATTCACGGCACCCCGGCTTCGAGCCTCACAATGCACGATTCCAATCCTGGAACGGTAAATTTCTGTCCCGGTGGAGTTGCCCGCAATATTGCCGAAAACCTGGCTCGACTGGAAATAGATGTGCGTTTGCTAACAAGCGTTGGAGACGACCCAAATGGCCGGTTGTTAGTTAACCAGGCGCAGTACGCGGGAATCGATACGTGTAATGTGCTACGGGTAACCGCAGCACCGACTTCCACCTATCTCTCTATTGTGGACAAACAAGGTGACATGTTAGTTGCTGTTTCTGATATGAGGATCATGGAGACTTTGACACCTGCATATTTACAGTTGCATAAAAACATCATCGAACAAGCAAACATATTAATTCTGGATACAAATTTGAGCGAAAAAGCCTTAGCGCATCTGTTTGCAGCATATGATGATCGTACAATTTTTGTAGATACCGTTTCCACCAGCAAATCCACAAGAATCAGACCCTTCCTGGGTGCCGTGCATACCTTGAAACCCGGTCTGCTTGAGGCCGAGCGTATCGCAGGATTCAAGACAAAATCCATTGAAGAACTACCTGAACTCGCCGACTGGTTTCACAGTGAGGGTGTACAACGTGTCTTTATCACATTGGGAGAACATGGCGTCTTTTACAGCACAGCAGAGAGACAGGGCATAGAGTGCAATGTGCTTGAACCTGACCAGATTAACAATACGGGAGGAGCAGGAGATGCATTTGTTGCAGCTCTGGCCTACGCATGGTTACATCAGTGGCCGCTGCTCAGGACGCTTGGATTTTCACTATCTGCAGCTGCCTCTACTGTATTGCACAACACAACCAACAATCCGGAATTTAGCCGGGCTAACATAGATGGAATATACAGAACCCGATATGGGCTTGAAGATGAACAATAGGAACTTGATAATTTCCGATGACGCCACCAATGCTTTGCAAGCTGGTGCACCGCTTGTCGCACTGGAATCCACAATAATAAGCCATGGCATGCCCTATCCCAAAAATATCGAGACTGCATTGCAGGTAGAACAGGTGATAAGGGAAAACGGCGCTACTCCGGCAACAATAGCCATAGTGCAGGGTAAATTGCGGGTAGGCCTAAGCCCAAAAGAAATTTACTATCTGGCAAATAAAGGCCAGAACGTTATCAAAGCTTCCCGCCGCGACATTCCCTTTCTGATTGCACAAAACAAAGATGGCGCTACTACTGTAGCGGGCACCATGCTCATTGCGGCCATGGCAGGTATTCGTGTTTTTGCAACGGGTGGCATTGGCGGGGTTCACCGTGGAGTTGAGCAAAGCATGGATGTTTCAGCCGACCTGGAAGAACTTGCAAAGACCAATGTCGCTGTTGTTTGCGCCGGTGTAAAATCTGTTTTGGACATACCACGTACTATCGAATATCTGGAAACAAAAGGTGTTCCCCTTATCGGGTTTCAGAGCGATGAACTTCCTGCATTTTATACCCGCTCAAGTGGTTTTAAGGTGGATTACAGAATCGATAAACCTCGACACATAGCCGAGGCGATGAAGGTAAAATGGCAGTTAAACCTTAAGGGCGGAATAGTAATTACCAATCCGGTGCCTGAGGAATATGCCCTGGATGCACAGGAAATAGAAGCGATAATTTCCTCGGCAATATCCGAGATGAATCAACTGGGTATAACTGGAAAGGCTACGACGCCGTTTCTGCTTGAAACAATAGCTGACAAAACAGCAGGCAGGAGTCTGGATACAAACATCCAACTGGTATTGAACAACGCAAAACTGGCGACACAAGTTGCAGTGGAATATGCGCAGCTCAATTTCAACCAGGAGCATTAGTCATGTGTGCTTCTGAAGGAGAATGTGCAAACAAAACTGTTGAGCCTGTCGCGATCCCCTCGTTTGATCTGGGCGCCTTCAACTCAGGCAATGCACAACACCGCAATTCCCTGGCTCAACAAGTAGATGAAACCTGTCGGTATACTGGATTTTTTAGCGTCCACAATACCGGGCTTGCTTCTGACCTCATTGAGCGCACATGGTCAATAACACGGGATTTTTTCGATCTTGAAGCAGAACAAAAAATGCGCTCTGCCGCTTCCGATCCGGCGTGTCCACGTGGCTACTTTCCTGAAAACTCGGAAGCACTCGCAAAATCATTGGGTAAAGATTCCCCACCGGATCGAAAAGAAAGTTTTGGTTGTGGGCCTTTAAGGGCACCTGCTAACGTAATAGATAGTCAAAATTTTGATTTTCACTATGGTGACAATCTTTGGCCGAGTGAACCTTCCGCGTTTAGAGACATCTGGATGGAATACTTCGATGCGATGGAAAATCTGGGCACACAGGTCTTGCAGTTAATAGCTGTTGCCCTGAATCTGCCTAAAGATTATTTTTCCCCCTTTCACACATACCCCATGAGCGCCCTGCGAGGTATTAGATACCCGCAATGCGCAAACTTGTTACGTGGACAGATGGGCGCAGGTGACCACTCCGACTATGGCAGCATTACCCTGTTGAAACCTGACGCGCATGTTCCAGGACTGGAAATTCTATTGCCGTCAGGTGCATGGTTTCGCGCTCCAAAAATCAGCAGCGATGCCTTTATTGTCAATATTGGCGACATGATGGCACGCTGGACAAACGAGCGCTGGGTTTCAACCAGGCACCGCGTAATTTTACCACCTGAAATTTCAGCTACCCACTTCAATCACCGACAATCTCTGGCATTTTTTTACAACACAAACTACGATTCCGAGATTACCTGTATTCCCACATGTCTTAATCAGGGCGAATCACCGAAGTACGCGTCCGTGAAAGCAGGGGAATATCTTATGTCCCGATTTCGGGCTGCAAAAAACGTGTGAATCCCAAAAGTGCACAATCGGCGCCACCAATTGTAGTGGCGCTGCGCTGGCTCAGCTTATGCCATTTCATTGCTCATCTTCTAACACCTCGACAATTGCGCGCAGCAATTCAATTGTCGCCAATTCACGATTCTCGGTTTCGTTATTCGTAGTGCCATACAATCGATTGGCAGACAATTTAACGATAACAACCCCGCTCGGAGGATCTACATATACGAACTGGTTGTACACGCCTATCGCGCAGAACTCCCCTCTGTCACCAGGAGGAACCCACCATTGATAGCCGTAACCAAGTGGTAACACATGGCCACCCACCAAAACATTGCCGCTCTCCAAATGCGGCGCGTCGGGCACAATCGATGCAGCGACCCACGCGCTGGGCACAATTTGTTTGCCATTCAATCTGCCCCTGTTTCGATATAATTCACCAATCTTGGCAAAATCCCGAGCACTCATATTCAGGCCACCCAACACCAATTCCATGCCCGTATGATCAAGTATCCAGTAGCTACGCGACTCCATACCCAGCGGCTCGCAGAGTTTTTCCTGCATGTAACTGCTTACTGATCGCCCTGTAGCTTTTGTCAAGAGCATTCCAAGGGCCTGCGTATCTGCCGAGTTGTACTGGCACACAGTTCCGGGTTCGTTGTCCCGTTCTATGCTGGCCATAAATGCAGCTAGCGAGCTTTCGCCAGACATAACTGCACCCAGGCGATGAATGTCCGAGTTTTTATCGCTGTAATCTTCATTCCATCGCGCACCGGATGACATCTGTAATATATTCTTGATGCTCACGCCATCGTAGGCTGAATTTTTCAGCGAGGGTACATATTGAGTAATGACGTCATCGATGGAACCAATGAAGCCCTCTTCAATGGCAATGCCAATCAGGGCCGAGACAAAACTCTTGGCAACTGACCAGGATATCCACTGAACATTTCGCCCCCCGGTGATATAGTAGTTTTCGAATCGTTCTTCACCATTTTTGAGAACCAGCAAGGCACTGGTATCGCTCGCGATTAGAAATTCTTCCGTTGAATAATCCAGATCTTCAAATCTGAAGATTTCTGGAAGCACCATATCCTCCCCATTGGCAAACTGGAAAGAATCTGTGGCTGATGGCATTACAGAAGTAGGAAAATGATCTTCCATATGTGAAAACACTTCATGCTGTGGCTCGCCATTGAAGAGATTAAGCGTCATCGGTTTTCCTTGTGCTTTGTTCGCATTCACATTATTTACGCTGTTTTTCTGACGACATTTTTCTGACTTCGGCTAGCGGAAGTAAATCTGCGTCTGCGTCGTGCCATATTTCGGCAAGCGTGAGATAGGCTTCACGCGATGTCGATTCATCTCCGGATTTTGCGGCTGCACGTGCCAGTCCGAGCAAGGAATTGGTTCTTAACTGGCTGCGCGAGAGTTGATCTCTATAGGCAATCAAAGCTTCTTCCCAACGACCAAGCTCCATAAGTATGTCACCCAGTAACTCTGCGCTTGGTTTGGAAATTCTCGGTGGTCCATATCGAAACGGCATGCTGGTTTGTTCAGAAACCGCTTCACGCGCATAGTCCACTGCCTTTGTGGCATCACCTTCAGCCAAGGCTAGCAAGGATGAAAGTTCCAGGTTTAATATATCCGTTTCACGGGCATTCAAAATAATCTCCGGGTTACCCAAACCCCCCGGGCGGATATTGCGCATCAATTGCCTTGCTTTATCCGGTTCTCCCCGCTTGATGGCAGCATAGGCCTGGGCAAAATAATAGTGTGGAGCAGGTACATCAACTTGAGCAGATGCGAGCCAGTTATCAGCTTCATGCCAGAGCTCCGTGTCAATCAGAAATCGTGCATACATCGCACCATAATAGGATGGTTCACGTTCAAGAGGATTATTATCAAGATAATCGCGAGCCTCCTTTAGCAGGCTTTTCGCGTCCTTAAGATGACCCTGTTGTAATCGTCCATACGCAAGCCAATAACGGTGGTGCCACGCTTCACGGCTACGTGCGCCTTCACCTACTTTCTTGGCCGACTCAACACGCAGGGCGGTGACGTTTGCAGCAATCATGTCATCCCATAAACCAAGCGCTACATATATATGTGATGTCATATGCTGTGCATGGGCAGCACCAACAGCGTACTTGCCATAGGCGCGTGCCATAGGCAGGCCAAGAATGGCATGTACCGGATCATCGTAGGAATGAATGAGATAATGCGCACCACCTGGATGTGATCTATTGGCATCCCAAACAGGAGTCAGGATAGCAGCTGCTCTGATATAGGTAGCGTAATCCCGATTCGCACTGCCAACACCCAGTATCGCAAGGCCATAGAACGCTCTCGCTTCAAAATCATCGGGATATTCCAGATGGATTCTCTTCATAACATCGCGGTAGTAAACTGTTCTCTCAAACGTGTTCAGATTTATGCTTTCCTCCGTCATTCCATAGAGGATTTCTACAGCTTCAAGATAGTCCTTTTCCCGCTCGGTCGATGCTTTTGCTGCACGTAATTCAGAACTGTTGCCCAGCCGTTTTAATACCGCCTGTCCTTTCTCCTGGAAATGCCTAGCCCACAATGAGTGATGAAACGTCATCGCTTCACCCCAATAGGCCATCGCGAAATCCGGGCTGATAGCTTGTGCTCTTTGAAAAGCATCGGCCGCAAGGTCATACTCAAAACTATGCAGATACAACACACCCAGAATAAAGTCGGGTGTGGCCTCAGCAGGCCCGGAGGTAGGAAATTCAAGCGATCCCAGGGATTCTTCACTTGCTATTGGCATCAGGGGTTGTGCTGACAACATGAACAGCACAAAAAACGTGAACATCCGTCGTTGTGTACCTTGTGTAATCATCATCAATCCCCTGACTAATTGTTTACTTCATATTTATTTCGGTTGTAACTACGTACTTTTCCCTGAACAAGGGTGGCATCCTGCATGCTCGGCCCGTTTGAATCTTGATACAGGTATAGTTCAATTCTGCCCTGGTAAGCGTTAAACCATCTCTTGCACAGATAAGTTGAAATGTACGAGTGGCACGTACACGCTCATCGCATTTAGTTATCCAGTTACCAACAAGGACCTCATCGCCAAGATATGCAGCCGCGTGATAGGTGATTTGTGAGTCAGTAACCGCCATGCCATAACCCAGTTTCCCGGCATCTGCGGGATCAATGCCTATGGATTTTGAATGCTCCCTCGCGCATTCGTCCATCCACCGCACATACACCGAGTTATTAACGTGCTCATAACCGTCAATATCACACGGCTGTGCGTAAACACTAATTACAAAGGGCTTGGGAAAATCCCACGATAAGCCCGTGCCACCGGGTCCACCATAATTATTACCTTGTAGCTCCTCCATACATCTTATTTGAGCGTATAAACCTGTGTAATTCAATTCGATTACACACTTCATTTGCACAGTACTGGAATCGAGTTCTGCTGGCCGGCGAACCCAAATGCATTTCTGAATGCTATAAGAGGATTTCCGTTAAACGTTTCAAGCAAACAGCAATATTTAGCTTAAGCGGTTTCTCCCCGGCGGTTTATCTCAAAGGCAAGCCGACCTTGTAACATATCGCCCAAGGCGTGCAGCAGAATAGACAACCACAGTGAACCGGATAGTATATAGAGCGCGCTGAGTACCATGCCAACGCCGACAATTTTCGGAACATTACTAAAACCCTGATAGGCATGGGCCAGCCCAAACCCCACAGAACCAATCAACGCAGCCACCACCACCGGAACATAATGTGACAGATACCAGATAAGGAAGCCTCGCCACAGCACCTCTTCCACAATTCCCGCGGTTGCTGAAAGCAGGTCAAAGGATTTTAGCTCTTCCCTGCTGTGGGGTAATAATCCGCCCAACACACCCAATTGACTCCTCAGTTCAGCCAGTTCGTCGACAGTTTTGCGCCTGATTGCCCTTACCTGAAAAAACAACAACGCCAGGGCACTGACCGTCAGTACTATCGCAATCACTGTACCCAAATGAACGGTGTCACTACCTTCCAGGACAAACCAGGCCCTACCCTGAAAGAAAAATAGCAACATGGCCAGAATGAACAAACACCACTGTTGGATGATGGTTTGTCGGTAAATTTTCACCCGTTCTATTGTTTCTCCCGCCCGGATTCGTTGATATATGGGTTTTACTGACACGTAAGCTACAATCGGGTGCAGGACAAAAATCGCCAGTGCGAGCAAATGGTCCAGATAACTCATAGTTGTTTCTCTCTTCGTGAATATTTACAATAGCGTGAATGTAAATACTATTCACGTTTTCGTGAATAGTCAACAATTACATTAACTCCTTAATTTTCAAAGGCTTGAGAAATTGAAAACTTTCCGCATCACACGACTGGAGCAAACAAAGCTGCTCTCGGATCCATTTAAGCAAAAACTTTTGGAAGAATTCTCACTCGCGCCTGCCACAACCAAACAGATAGCCGACAGAATGGGAGAAAAGGCACCCCGCTTATACAGGCACGTGGACGCACTTGTGGCCGAGGGACTATTAATACTGATCGAGGAAAAACAAAAACGCGGCACTACCGAACGATATTATCAAACCATTGCGCAACGTTTTGAAATTGACCCGAACCTGTTTTCACCAGGGACATCCCATCAGGACGAATCCAGCACGATGGTTCGATCATTATTTCACGATACCGAGGCTGACTTGCTGGGACTACTTTCGCAAAAGAAGGATGCGTCTGCAGGAGAAAACGATCAGGCCTTGCTCATGAAATTCTCGATAAACGCAAGTCCCGACAATATCGCTTTGTTGCGGCAAAAACTGGAAGTCTGGTTAGAGGAGTGCGAAACTATATCGAAAGAAGCCCAGTCTGATGTGGGCAACGTTTCGTACTCTGGCATGATTGTTTACTATCCGAATTTTGACGAAGGCAGTTAGTCGCTATATCGCAACTAATGGCATATGTGAAGTCCTAACTCTAGTCAATAGCATTATCAGGCTGTATTGTCGATCGATACACTGAAGGCGGACAACCATGTCTTGCACGAAAAGCATCATTAAAAGATGAGATGGAACGAAAGCCCACATCAAGCGCAATAGTTAAGATAGGCAGGTGTTGCTCTGTAACCAGCCGTTTGGACGCTTCATCAATTCTGTAACGATTTATGTACTGGTTAAAATTTCGATAAGCCATTTTCTCGTTTATCAGCCGGCGCAATTTGTATTCTGGTACGTGAAGCGTTACAGCGACGTCAGAAATTCGCAGATCATGATCCGCATAAATTCTGGCGTTTTGCATCAATTTTTCCAGGTTATCAATTAGAGAAGCTTCAAAAGATGTTGGGGCAGCAGAATCTTGAGATGTTGGAATATCCGAATACCGGGATGCCGCCGGCACTGGCGCCACAAAAACGAATGCCGGGTTTAGCTTCATGAATACCAGATTTATCAATGTCACCACCACAAATATTGCAAGCATCCCAATCAACTCAACAATCTCTGGTACCTGCTCACCAGCTACAATTTCCGCTGCGATAATGGCACTTACCAGCATACCCAGGCTTGTTATTAATATTCTGCGCAATTTGAGTCTTGCTTCGACAAGGTCATAGATGCGTCCATGCCAGATTACAAATATTGCTCCCAGGGCCCAAACTAGTTTGGCGAGCTGAACAATAATTTGTAGCAGCGGTAATTTCGCATCGAACGCCAGCCACAGCCACCCGGCCCAAAAAGAAAGGCCGAGATAAACCCCAGCTAAAAGCCAAATGCCAAAAGGCAGGGTGCGATCATCTTCAAACATCTCCCAAACAAATATGAACAAAAACACGGGAATTAGCTGAGCAAACAACACCATACAATAAAACAGCGCTTCGCTCGCACTATATTGAACCGTTGGTAATAGCAAGTAACATATCGCTGCCAAAGCCAGTGCAAGCCCTGAGGCGCGTACACGGATCGGGTTTTCAGACATGCTAAATACCATTGCGAATAAAAGTACCTGCGAGGCAGCAAACAATCGAATGGCGAGAATTATGGTAAGCATTTATCCGACCTGACCTTTTGAAGTCTTTCCTGAACGGTACTGTAGTTCTTATGCAAGATACAGTTCACTTTATGGCTACAGGGGATTCGATACAAACATCTGCTGTACGTCTCCATTGCTGCGTTTGGCAGAAAAACTTCAAGGCACAACCTTTTAACTTGAGCAACCCTGTTGGCGTGTCCTGAATCGTACCTGAGTATGTGCGACCATCATCAGGGTTGTAAACTTTTCCGCCCTTCCACACTCCGTCCTCGTTTTGTCTAAATCCCGACAAAATTTGTGTACCAACCAGTGCGCGCCCCCGCAATGTCTTGTCCGGATTATTCCCGTCCACCCTGGCAATGCCTTGCTCATCCAGTTCTTCCCAAAGCCAGGTGATACTTCCACACAACTCAACCGGGTTGCGACCATTTTCACAAGGGTAAATTTGCACTTTAGAACCAAATCCAGTCGTGGCCCAGGTTCCCATTACCCCTTCCAGCGCTGGCTGGCCAAGGGCCCTTACCGAAACACAGGATATCAGCAACAATATTCTAAGATTAAACACCTCAGGATCCTGCTACCCGGGAGGCATCATACTGATTTGTACCTGCCTCCGTTATTTTTCGAAAACTGGACTCATAATCCTTGCGTTCTGTACGCATCATTCGATCCCACCAGGTAAAGTAGAATCCGTAGTTACCTGCACCGTGCAAGTGATGCAGGTCATGATGTGTAACGGTGGTATTCCAGCGATAAACGCCTGTAACGAAACCAGCTGGAAATACTTCAATGCCTGTATGCGCCAACGTATTCCGTGCAATCATTACCATGGTGAACAGACCAATAGCCACAGGGTGCAAAGGCACAATCAGTAGTATCAGCGGCAAAAATGCGGCATGTAACAAAGCCTCCCCGGGAGCGAAAGCATAAGCTGTGGTGGGGGCAGGCGTAATCGAGCGATGGTGTAAACGATGCACATGCCGATAGAGCAAGCGGTGGTGCATCAACCGGTGCATCCAATAGAAGTAGGCGTCATGCACCACAATCGTGGCAATCAAACTCAAACCCACGTAAAACCATCCGAATCCCGGTATCCCAAAGCTATAAGTGTGGATATCTGTGTAGAGCAACATAAAGGGTCTAAAGAAGCCATAATGTACCAGCCAACCCATGCTTGAAAAAATCACAACTGTAAGAAAAGAGTACGACAGTTCTCGTCTGACCTGCTTGTATGTCACACCTGCTGGCTGAATTTTTCTGTTCTTGAGCCAGGCAGCCATAATCACATTTACAATCACATAGATCAGACCGACTATAGTTACAAACTGACTTAGATCATGCGCTATAAACGCAGCCCATATTGATAAAGATTCCATAGTGTTGCTCCGTCAAATAGAAATAATCTGACGTGCAGCATGCGGAAAACAGGAGTTTCATTCTGCCGGAATTATTAGAGATACTGCCGGATTTCAAAATCCGTCTGATTCTTAAGGATTTTGGCAGCTTTTCATTAATATGTTGGCCGTGCGGTTACTGATTGGGAAGGACGCCTCCCTTAACGTTTCAACAACTCTTTCTCCGCGGTAACTTCGTTCGAAACAACTACCGCGCTCTCGATTTTAGCTGCACCGATAGCTGCACTAAATTCTTCATCCGGAATGGCAAGGTGTGCGTTCAGCAGAGCTTCACTTTCCCACTTTTCCGTTAAGATGATTTCGGACGGGTCTTCAATGTTTACGGAAAAAGTATAGGCAAGACATCCTTCATCCTTGCGACTGCGCTTGGCACGCCCCGCAAGTTTGGACATAAGCTGCGCCAACGCATCCGCCGACTCAAGTTTGATAGTGCCTGTCACGATTAACATAAGCTTTATCCAAATGATTTAAGCATCTGCTCCTCTTTAGCAAGTTGATCCTTCACCAGAGGTGACTGCATTGCGCGTGCAAGATATGCCGCAAGTCTTGGATGCGTGCTTGCATCCACACTGTAACCGCCATATTGCGCGTTTACAAAGGCCGAAGTAATACCCAGGTCTGCGACACTTAAGGCATCACCAATAAAGTAACCTTCTTCCTGCACGACAGACTCAAGATAATCCAGCAAGGGGGGAATGAGATTATTTTGTGCGTCTGCAATGGCGTCTTCATCCGTTGGCTTGTTCATCATTTTCGGGTTTATCAAGCGCTCACGGAAAAATACCGCACATGCCTGCACCAAATTGGTATCAGCATACTCTTCCAGCCAGCAAACCTGTGCCGCCAGTTCGGGGTCCTGCGGATATAGCGGGGTCTCGGGATATTTTGACTCGAGGTAGCGCAAAATAATGCTTGAGTCCGGCACACTGAAATCGCCATCCTGTAACACAGGAATTTTACCCAGAGGGCTGATCGCGCGAAATTCAGGAGAGGAATCACCGGGCATTGTAGGAATGGCATTATATTCAATGCCCTTATGTGCCAGTGCCCAATGCACTTTGCGAACAAATGGAGAAAGCGGGACACCGTAAACATTCAACATAGTAATTCCGGAAATTATGGGACGCATACAGTATGTGTGAGCGTATGAGGGCTGTCCAGACAGGAAACTTGCAACACTGTGGTGCGTTGTTGCGTACCATCCAATTGACCTTGGCCGGTCGATTCAATGATAATCAGGCACTCCAGTGGGTATTCATGAGGTCTTAAGTGAAATCGCCGACACACGCATTTTTGTGGACCTTGCCCCAGCCGGTTTTTGTATTTACCAGTACTTTCCTGATCGCCAGTGCCACGGCCACGCAATGGGTTGATCCAAAATTTTTGTTTCCAATATTATTATATTTGCCAATTCCATTACTGCTCTTGATGGAACGCCTGGTACCAAGACGCAAGGACTGGCTATTGAATTGGCGTGACGTGGGCGTTGACAGTTTTTGGGTGTTGGGAACCTATCTTATCTGGGTGCCTTTTTACGATGATTACTACGATACCCCCATTTCAGAGGCATTTTCCGCATTGCGTGACGCTTCCGGTTTTCCTTTTCGTCTGGAGGCTGACACTACGCTGGGACTCGTCGCCGCAGCAATAATCGGGATACTGGTACGTGAATTTATTGGCTATTGGTTACACCGGGCGCAACATCAATCCATGTTTTTATGGCGCATTCATGCAATGCACCACCATATTACTAAAATGAGTGCCGCCAGGGGCGACCGAACACATCCCCTGGAATTTCTTGGATTGAATCTTGGCTCTGCCATTGTACTGGCTTTTTTTGGCGCAAGTGATGCCGTTGTCGGTGTGGTGGTAATATTCAGCGTGACCACCGCATACGTGAACCATGCCAACCTGCCTCTGCGCTCCGGCGTTTTCGGCTGGCTTTTTAATACCGCAGAAATGCATCAGCTCCACCACAGCTGCGTTTTTGAAGAAAGTAACACCAATTATGGATGTACGGCGATACTGTGGGATCGTGTCTTTGGGACTTTTTCCGGCAAGGAGAATATAGAGCGCGCTGGCAATGGTACGGGTGAGCAACTTAGTCTACTAACGCAATTAAGCATTCCATTTCGATCAAACGAAGTTTTGAGAAAGCTGTGATGGTTCGACTTTTGAGCCTCTTGTTGATGTGGCTACTGTCCCTCCCAAATTATGGCGATTCGGAACCAGCCGGCCAGCTTGAGGACTCTGCCAACACGGTACTTGCGGAAGAATTTATTGACGCATTCTATTCATTTAGGCCAAAGCCATTACGCGCCCTGCTCTCATCTGCAGAAGAGTCCATTCCGTCGATTGTCTATTATCAGGGCTGGGCACGGGGTGGCAATTATAAAATAGTAAACCGTGCACCATGTGCACGCGATACACCGCAAGACGTAAGTTGCGCCATTACTGTGCAGGATGACCTGATGCTTGCGCTGGGTATCGACTTTAATGTTACAGATACCTTTCATCTTAGCTTTCACAAGGGAAACATATCCTCCGTTGAAACCAGTTCTAACGACCTGCAGGTGTTTCACGATGCACAGCTTTGGGTGCAAGCCAACCTGCCTGAACTAATTGAAAAGCCCTGCGCAGGGTTTTTTAACGGTGGTCCGACACCGTCCATGTGTGTGCAGGCAATGGTTAAAGGTTATGCCCAATTCGCTGCACACTATCTGGCAATGCAGCAACGTATTAACCTGCAGATGCAGACGCCTGATCGACACGAGTTTGATCTTCCAAAAGACGAGTTTCGCAAAGCCTTTGAAGTATTTCAGTTTCTGGGGCTAGAGACAGGCATGGTTTGTATGGATGTTGCCGCCTATGCAGGATACACCAGTGAATTGCTTGGGGCGGCTGTAGGTGTCAAAGGTATGGTATATTCACAAAATCGAGAGCGCGTATTGTTGAATTATGCCGACGGATATTACAAACGCACAATGGATGAACGCCTGGCAAATAATCGCTTGCCCAATGTCGAACTGTATTTGGCGGAGTACGACAATCTAGGCCTGGAAGGCGAGGTGGATTTTGCTTTTCTGGGAAACATATTGCACGACTTTTACTATCGCGATGGTGAAGCAAATGCAGTACTTTATTTACAGAGCATAGCAAAAGCGCTTAAGCCTGGCGGCATTTTAGGCATAACTGACCATGTTGGTTTACCCGGGCGAGATAATGGCGATCTGCACCGCATAGACCCGGATACCGCTCGCGCCCTCATAAAACGCGCTGGCCTGGAAATAGAAGCAGAGTCTGCACTATTGGCTAACCCGAATGATCATCATGGTAGCCACGTATATAGCGATGCTATCTATCGACGCACTGACCGGTTTGTATTTCGAGTTCGAAAACCCCGCTAAAAATTCTAATATTTTCTCCTATTTGGGAATAAAACACCGCCTTTGTTCGTATAGTCCATGTACTGGAAAAATAGCAATAATAACAAGCGATGGATAAACAACAATTTCAACAGGAACTGGTGGCCTTATGTGATGGCGCGCACGTACTGGCAATGCAAATTCTTGGCAAACGGGAAGATGCATTAGACGTTGTACAGGATGCAATAACATCTACCCTGACCAGGCCAGAAGCCTACCAGGCTGAAAAAGGGCCACTAAAACCCTGGTTTCTCAGAGTGGTTCGCAATCGCTGCATCGATTTACTCAGGCAGATTCACCCGAGCGATGTATCGGTAGAAGAGCTACAGGACAACGCTGCCAACCCGGAACAAACTCTGGCTCTGGCGCAGTTTGACGACATTTTGAAGCATGCCCTGGAGGAACTTACGGTCGATCAACGACAGATAGTCGTGTTAAGGGATTATCTGAACTTGTCCTACGCGGAAATTGCCGATGTTCTGGACATAACATCTGGAACGGTGATGTCACGTTTACATCGCTCAAGATTAGCATTAAAA
>JAJFJZ010000007.1 GCA_021773565.1 Gammaproteobacteria bacterium
TCCAGGCAATATTTAATGGCGTGCCGGGGAAAGCGTTCATCGTGTTTTATGCGTGAAAAGCGTTCTTCCTGCGCGGCGGCAACAAGGCTGCCATCGCGTAGTAATACCGCAGCACTATCATGGTAGAAGGCGGATATTCCCAGAAGGTATGTTGGTTTATTGGCGTCTCTCAAAATAGAACCACCCCAAAATAGCGAGTTTCTCAATACATGGTGACTATTTTTCTTACCGGGCCTGTTTAGTAAATGTACGCGTGATACATCGATTTGTATCCGGTTTTACTCAGTTGAGCAATTGTTCCCGGGAAACTATTTTTATTGCCGATGAATCCTCAGCGCCATTCTTCTTCAGGTACAGGCGCTCACGTATGGTTTCCGAATTTTTCATCTGTATTTCAATGTCGACCACAATCCATTTGAAATCGATTGTGTAATCTGTGATGGAAAAATGCGCAGCCCTGTATCTATCCGACAAAAATCGGGAATAGCCAGGCGTAAGAAAACTTTTTTTGGTTTTTCGATTTTCACGCGTACCAAACAAAGACGAAAGTCCATCAAGATCTGCCGTGCGCAATGAATGAAAATAGCCCTGGACCACCCTGTGTGCAACCGGGTTGTCTTGCGCCAGGTTGGTGCTTGGTCCGCCATGCGAAATTGGTACGATCGCGAGTAGGCATCCTGCAATTACAAGAGATTGAACCAGTGTCTTCATGCGCCAGCCAAAATATTTCATTGTTCTACCACCACTACGACATAGTTTGAATCCGCACCAGCCGACCCGGTATCCATATTCCCGCTTAAAGAGATAGTGCCGCTTGCGAATGCCTGTGAATAGACATCCAGGGTTGGGCTGAGTGGGTCTGTGGACTGGATGCTAATGCCAGCGTCAGAGTATCCGCTTGTTGCAGGATCCAGCCAATCTGGAAGACTGGTGGCTCCTGCATCAAAGGCAACATAGACGATAACGGGTCTATCTACTTCAAAATCAATATAGGCACCGCTTGCACCGGATTCCGCGTTAGCGGTGTTAATCCAGATTCCCTCTGATAGTGCTGCCGGTATAGACGTTAGAGTATAAGTCTCGTCCGTGTAGTGATAACGGTCTACCTCTAACAGAATTTGTTTGTGGTCTGTTCGAGCAACTGCGCTGCAGTCTGATGATACCAGTCTGTTACATAGACGATGCAGATAAAAAGGTTCATCAGACCCACCCGATACAGCATTGAACCAAAGGTCTGACATAACACGATAACCAAGAGAATTGGGGTGCAATTTATCGAAGAACATACTGAAATTATCTATATCATCCGTCGTGGTTCCTGACGTTCCATTGTTGTCGTAAAAGAACGCAAAGAAGTCTGGGCCTGCCTGTATCCCCGTAAGTGCATCGATAGCGTCACCATAGCCATCAAGGGCTGCGTTTTGACTAACGTTGTCAGCAAAAGGTAGCGCTGGCGGGGGTTTTGCTACCCATACGGTTTTACCACTGTTAACTGCGGTATCCACGATCGATTGCATGTTAGCCTGGTAGGTAGCCTGCGGAAGCGGTGTTGCCCCACCTGAATCATTCGAACCCAGCATTAACAGAGCGCCGTTTTCGGCTGGATATCTATCCATGATGGAATCCACACGTGCGATTGTGTCGTCAGTATCATCACCAGCTACACCTGCGTTATATACAATGTTTGGGTAACCCGTATCGTCCGTAAGCATGTCGTTCAGGCGTGCCTGGTATCCCTGAGCACCTATGTTTCTGTCGTCTGCCGAGATACTGTCACTGGCAAAAAAGTCAAAGATCCCTTGCGTTATGCTGTCTCCAAGCGCCACATAGGAATCACCAAGAATTCCGATTCTGGTATTTTCGTCCCGGTCGAGTTCTGACCCGCCATTGTCCCTTAAAATGCCGATCAATCCGGCGCCAGGAAGAAAATAATCTCCCTGGGGCTGTACACCACAACTTGCGATAAATATTCCCGAGGCAGCAGGAGTCTCAACCGCCGCGTCGCATGCCACTCCTCCGAATTCGAATTCTACGGTATCTCCCGCAATGTGGTTGGTTACCAGTGCCGAAGCGTTGACGGTATCTCCCACTAATACGGAGTGTGCAGTGGGAGATATCAATACGAGGGTAGGATTGGGGTCACTGTCGGCAAGCATAAGATTATCAAAACTGCCTATTTGCTGGCTGTATAAAGCAATTGATCCGTTTGGCAGGTCTGAATCCGAGATGGCGAACAGCGGATCTCCATCTAATGTGACCTGAATGCTGTTACCTGAAACGTTAATTACAAGGTTAAAAGGCTGGTCTGGTAGATACCCACGGGAATTTGTTGCAAGTGTGGTGAATACACCGCCAACTTTCTTCTCAAGCCTTGCATAGGATTCCCGGGAGCTGAACGCAATGCGATAGTAGTTTCCAGGGTCCGTATACCTGAACATAACACCAAGATCTCCCCCGTCCAGTCTGGTTGGTATTGCCAGAAAATCGATGAGCGGCGTAATATCGACATCAATTAGATAATCAGCCGTTGCCATCAGTCCGTTCAGATAGGAAAAGGTTCCCAAATGAAAGGATTGATCAAAAGCCCCGAGAATATTTGGCGGAGAAACGTCTGCGCTTTGGCGGTATTCGTTGCTGATAACTGACCAGCTGGAAGCGAAAGGCCCTTCGTTAATGGTAATCCAATCTGAAAGGTCAGCACTGGAAAAATCGAATGTGGCTGGCAGGCTTAATCCTGTTCCAGAAGTTCCGCCCCAGATTTCCACAGCATAAACAGTCAAAAAGTTGCCATTGGTTCGCTTGATTGTGACATAACGACCACTGGCTACTGGTGAAACGGTACACGCCTTCAAAAAGGTTGGAACAGTTTGACCTTCCTGGGGTGGTGTACAGGAAGCAACGGGTGACCCGGTAACCTGGCCACCGGATAGTGTATTACCAACAAATATGTCAAAAATGTAATTTCGGTTGGCTCGTGGTCCCATGCGAACCTCACTCACCGGCTGTTCAGAACCCAAATCCAGGGTAAACCAGGCGGTGGATGCAGAACCGTCATTTTTCCAGAGAGAACCCAAGTCCTGGGCTCCGTTTGCCTCTTGATCGATCAGATTCGCAGCCTTGTTACTTGTAGCGCCTACGGAGTCTACGGTTACTGTATACCGTTCTGGAAGACCCCCTCCTCCTGCGGATTGGGTGGAGACATTGGTCGCAGGACTGGATTGAGCCGATTCATTGGCAGGTGTTGCATTATCATAAGCCAGCACCGTATAGGCATAACTGGTATCTGCCGTGAGTCCGGTATCACTAAAGCTGGTACCAGCTACATCGGCTATTTCAACGCTGTCCCTGAATAA
>JAJFJZ010000008.1 GCA_021773565.1 Gammaproteobacteria bacterium
TGGCCGTTTCGGCTTGGTTGCGGCTTTCGAGATACGCTCAGCGGCCTCGCTGTATGAGCTGCAGGCGGCGATCGTGAACAGGCTTAACAAAATGAGGTGTCGTGCCATGTCATTTTCCTGTTATCGGTTGCTTGAAAACATTGAATCGGCATACGGGTTTGAAGCGTAGCCCGGAATTTTTGGCGATCACTCGAAAGCTTATCAGGCGAAGTGTTGTTTTGGCAGTTAATTCGGGCGTGTTTAATAGTTTCTCGCGGTAATCTCCGCCACGAAATCTGAGGGTTTAACCTCATTTTTCGAAGAGTTACGACGAAATCAGGTTTTCCGGTCGTGGGGCTGTACCCGGTCGTGGTTTGGTTGGGGCAAGGGCTCGATTTTTGTGGAACCCGTGCGCAGCCGGCGTAACAATGGATAAGAATGCCTAATGTAAGCACAATGTGGAATCCCCTTATTTTATTTTCACAAACTGTTGCTAGTTTTTAGTATCTTAAGGGAAATAGATTGGGTACCAAACCAGTGCAAACAAAGACAAAAGAACAAGCATCAAGTAGTGCGACCCACGTAGACCTGTTGATTGTGGGTGCAGGAATTTCCGGAATTGGCTCAGCCTACCATCTGCAGCAGCAGTGTCCGGATAAAAGCTATCTCATTCTGGAAATGAAGGATACCTTTGGGGGCACCTGGGATACCCATAAATACCCGGGTGTGCGGTCAGATTCCGACCTGTACACCTTTGGTTACCGTTTCAAGCCCTGGGTTGGTGCGCCCATTGCCAGCGGTGAAGAAATTCTCAAGTATATGGGTGATGTCATTGAGGAAAATGGCATAGAGGAGCACATCCGTTATGGCCACCGAATCACGCGGTGCAGTTGGTCCAGCAAGGAAAATCTCTGGACGGTAGTTGCAACCCGACTGGCCGACGGTGCTACCTGTAATTTCACCTGTAACTTTCTCTGGATGTGCCAGGGCTACTACGATCACGAGAATCCCTACCTTCCGGACTGGCCCGGTATGGATAAATACCAGGGTCTGCTGGTGCATGCCCAGATGTGGGATCCGAAAACCGACTATGCCAATAAGCGGGTACTGGTAATTGGCTCCGGCGCGACGGCGGCAACGGTAATCCCGGCCATCGCCGAGAAGGCAGCCCATGTAACGATGTTGCAGCGCTCGCCGACCTACTTCTTTTGCAGTGAGAACAAGAATGAGCTGGCGGACCGACTACGCGAGATTGGCATTGATGAGCCGACCATTCATAGGGTGGTCCGCGCGCAGGTCATGTACGATCAGAATGCGATGACCAAACGCTGCCAGACTGAGCCCGACGTGGTGTTTGAAGAGCTGAAGGCACTGGTACGTCTTTATGCAGGTGAGGACTTTGAGTTTGAACCGCATTTCACACCCAAATACAGAGTCTGGCAGCAGCGTCTTGCATTTTGTCCGGAAGGGGATGTGTTCAAGGCGGCAGCTGCAGGCCAGCTTTCGGTGGTGACAGACACGTTGGAGACATTTACTGAAACCGGGGTCCGCACTGAATCCGGAGAGGAGATAGAGGCTGACATCATTGTCGCTGCGACCGGTTTTCGACTCTCGGTAATGGGTAACATTCCCTTCGAAGTGGACGGAAAAGCCGTCGACTGGCACGACAGCGTTAACTATCGAGGCATGATGTTCACGGGCGTGCCCAACCTGGTGTGGGTGTTTGGCTACTTCCGGGCCAGCTGGACCCTGCGAGTCGACATGCTGGGCGATTTTGTGTGTAATTTGCTCAACCATATGGATGCGATTGACGCGAAGCGGGTCGAGGTTGCGCTGCGCGAATCGGATCAGGATATGGAGATTCTGCCCTGGATTGCGAAAGACAACTTCAACCCAAATTACCTGATGCGCGATATCAACCGCTTGCCCCAGCGCGGCGCCAAGCCGGAATGGCAACACAATCAGGATTACTGGAGCGAACGGGATGAAATTCCGGCAACAGACCTTGACGGTGCCGAGTTCGTTTATGACGGCAAGCATCATGTAGACACTGAAGGCGCAAAAGCTGCGCGTGGTTGAGGCCTGCTAGCTGCTATCTATGCGATAAACAGCTTGCGCAGATGTTCGTTTAACATACGGTTTGCGGGATCCAGTCTACGCCTGAGTTCCTGAAAATCCTTAAAGTGCGGGTACAAGCGGGTTAGCTCTTTGGCACCCAGCGAGTGCACCTTACCCCAATGTGGTCTGCCCCCGTATTTCCAAAAAATGGGCTCAATCAGGTCAAAGTAGGGACGGTAGTCTTCCTCTGAAGTACGGTGGATGGAGATTGCTGCGTGGTCTTCTTCCCCCGCACTCATGCTCAGCCAGGTATCGTCTCTACTGACGTAGCGATACTCCAGCGGGAACACAACATCTATTTCCTTCTCCGTGATTGTTCGCAGCACTTCCCGCAGGCATTTTGCACCGTTTTCAAGAGGTACGGAGTATTCCATCTCATTAAAACGGTTGTTGCGGATATTACTAAGAATTTTGTAGGACTCATCCACAGCTTCGGTCGGGCCGATCATTTTTGCCAGGCCGTTTACCAGTGGTTTACGAAAGCGAGGTGCTACTAGTGCCCATCCTTTCATCGCTAGATCGAACGCCGCTGCCTCTTCTTCCGAGGGTGGAGGATTGTTGATTTCCTCATCGGTCTCGTCAATAGCCAAAGTAAGTGCGTAATCGGAGTGCGTGAGTGGAAACATCTCAAAATGCCGGTGTTTAGCTGCTTGTTCATCAAAACTCTCAAGCACTTCTTCAATGGGTTGTGCCCAGCTTTTTGCTTTAAGTCGATAATTGTTGCGGTTTTGAACCGTCATGCTGGTAACTACACCCAGGGCACCCAGGCTGACACGGGCCGCATTAAACAAATCCGGATTTTTCTCTGCACTTACGTCAATCGCTTCACCATTGGGTGTGATCAACCTGAGGCTGGTCACGAAACCGGACAGGCAGGTGAACCCAATACCGGTTCCGTGTGTCGCTGTTGCAGTGGCTCCGGCCAGGGTTTGTCGGTCTATGTCTGGAAGGTTGAGCATACCCTGACCAACATTGGCCAGTGCAGGCCCCATATCACCGAGTCGTGTGCCCGCACCAAAAGTCGCCGTTAAGGCGCCAGGATCGTGATTTTGTAACCCGGCTAACCTGTCGATAACTATTAGATGGCCATCGGTCGGTACAAGAGGGGTAAAGGAATGCCCGGAGCCCACAGGGCGCACTGGCCCCGTGGTTGATGCCAGAAATTCCATTAGCTCTGCTTCAGATGCGGGTGCTACGCGTCCCTTTGGATTTGCGACTATCCCACCGGACCAATTACGCCAGGGTAACGAGCCTGCTGTGTCCCCATAACCAGGCCTGGCTATGCCATAAAGTGCAGATAGTGCACAACCTGCTAACAGATTTCTGCGGGTCAAGCCTGCCACTACGATCCTCCCGCCATAAAACGGATCATTGCTAACAGGTCCTCTCGCTCGCAGGCCATGCAATAGCCCAGGGGTGGCATATTGTTAAAGCCTTCTATGGTGTGGGCCAACAGTATTTCAGCACCCTGTGCAAGCCGGGGTTGCCACTCCTCAGCATTTCCAAGGCGTGGCGCGCCACCGTTGCCGGTGATGTGGCAGAGTGCACAGCTACCGGTCCACTTTCGCAGGGTGTCCGTGTCAAGTTCCGCGTCTGCCTTTTCGATGGTGGTAATCCCGACGGCTGTGCTCGCGGCACTTTCTGCTTCTTCTTTCGAGCTGGTCGAATCGCAGGCCAGCATGCTAAAGCAGATCAATACCAACAGATAGGGTTTCAGGTTCTCCATTAGTGTCTATACGTTAGTTCGACGCCGTATGCTCGTGGTGTACCGATCATCTCTTCATTAAACCCAAAGAATGACAGATCAAACGCGTATACCATGTATTCCTCGTCGCCCAGGTTTCGGCCAAAAGCAGCTACCTCCCATTTATCGTTCTGTGACGTCCAGCTGACTCGTGCATTCCATATCCAGTAGTCGCCTTCACTTAGTAGCGGATTATTCAGGGCATCGAAAAATACTTCATCCTGATAGTTAAAATCGAGTTGTAGCGTCAAATTCCCCATTTCGTTAAGCGGTATGTCGTACTGCACCAATCCGTTGAAGGTAACTTCGGGAGACATTGTAATGTCGTTACCGGAAAAATCCCCTGACGGTATAACAAAGTCCTGGTATTCGGTGGACAGGAGTCCAAGTCCAAGATTGATGAACAGGTTTTCTACAGGCAATAGTTGTAGTTCGAATTCAGCGCCGTAAATTTTTGCATCCGCTGCGTTTGATATGGTTGAAAAACCGAGTCCATCTACAATTACGAAAGCAAATACCTGCAAATCCGAGTAGTCATAATAGAAAACCGAACCATTAAATCGAACACGACCGCCAGCCAGTGTTGACTTAAAGCCAGCCTCATAACTCAATAATTTTTCTTCATCGTAAGGCGCTATTCCGTCGCTTGTTGATTGAATGCCACCGGCTTTAAATCCGCTGGTTAGGCCGCCATAGAACAACAAATCATCGCTAAACTGATAGTCCAGGACTGCGCGACCAGAGACGTTACTAAAACTCTTTTTAGCTACGTCCGGAAACCCCGGTTGTGCAGGGTTTCCTGCCTCAGGCTCATCAAAAAAGAAAAAGCTGTCGTGTTTTATCTCTTCGTCGGTGTAACGCAATCCTACAGATAAAGCTAATGCATCGCTCAGCTGAATGGTTGCATCAGCAAATACCGCAAAGCTTGTTATTTTTTGGTCTGTGCCAGATTTTGTCTTAAAGACGAATTGTTCCGGGCAAAATCCGGACGGGTTTCCTGCCGGAGCTGAGCAACTTACATCATCGCCGACGAAAAAAGGCCGGAAATCGCGCAGGATATCAAAGGCCGTATTGTCCGTAGCTTTGTCATTTAAATAATATGCACCAGCAAGCCAGGACCAGCTATCTGAAGCCCAGGCTACACGTAGTTCCTGGGAAAATGTCTCCTGGTTAACCGACAATTCACCGGTCAGAATATCATTGGGACCGTCATCGGTTTCTTCGGGTCGAAAGTCATCCATATCATCATAGGAGGTTATGGAAGTAACAATGTAGTCTCCAATTGTCCAGTCTGCGGTGAGCGAAACACCCCAGAAATCTGTGTCATTTTTCGCTTCAAAATCGTAGTTACCTTCTTTGTAACCGGGCACAGCAACGGCATCTTCGCCGTTTAGGGTGGTATAAGGTCTATTTTCTGAATAGCCAAAAATGTCCCCACAGTTACCGGCCAGAATCTCGGCGTTTGAACACATATTGCCACTGGCATCCCAGACGCCCAGATGCCGATATTGCACCGCATCAGACCTGGTTTTTCCGCCATGCGCGTTAAAAGAGAGCTTAAGTTCATCAGAAGGTTGTGTTTCCAGTATCAACCGCCATGCCAGCTCGTCAATGCCCTGTTGATCATTGCCGGTAAAGCGGTTTTTCATCCATCCATCGGAGTCGGTTTTGAGTACGGCTGCGCGGATTCCGGTGCTATCTCCCAGGGGCCCCCCAATGGCACCCTCAATCTGAGTCTTCTGGTGGCTGCCATAACCGGCGCGTATCCAGCCATCCAACTCATCCGTGGGTTTACGAGAGATAAAATTAACCGCACCACCCGTTGCGTTGCGCCCGTACAGTGTGCCTTGTGGACCGCGCAGTACCTCCACACGTTCAACGTCCAGCAACTGGAAAATTTGCGCAGCGTTAGAGGATATATAGGTTTCATCCATATAGGCTGCAACGGGACCCTGGTTGAGTACCCCAAAATCGTTTAGCCCCACTCCCCGAATGAAGGGCGCTGGCACCCCTGTATCGCCGTTTGGATAGCCGACACTATAGTTAGGGGTTTGTGCGGTTACATCAACCGATTGTCGAAAACCGAGTGCTTCGATCATATCCGCAGTGAAAGCAGTTACTGAAACGGGCGTTTCCTGAAGATTCTCCTCCCGCTTTTGCGCGGTGACGATAATTTCTTCTATCATCCCGGTAGAGTTTTCCTGGGAAAATGCGCTGTTTGAAAAAACTACCGCAGTAAGGCTGAGCGCCAGATACACAACTGAAGTGGTGCGTGACATTGGATTATCCCCCGTTTTTAAAAGAAGACTGTGCAATTACAATATCGCAAGATATTTGGGATTAAAAGCCCTGTAACACATGCTTTTGAACTCTAACGAATGGAGGATAAAGCCTTTTTCTACTGCGCTTTTCTCAGCTAGGTTAATACCTGCGCTGTGAGCTCTTCATGTCTATGAAACAGCCCTGCATCGTGTAGAACCATATAAAAAGCGGGTATCACGAACAAGACCATAATAGTTGCCGTTGTCAGACCAAATGCCAGGCTGATAGCGAGTGGTATTACTACTTTTGCCTGCAGGCTTGTTTCCATCAGTATAGGCAAGAGCCCTGCCACCGTTGTAACACTGGTTAACAGGATTGCCCGAAAGCGGTCTCGCGCTGCCTGCACAACCGCCTTGTGTAGTTCCCAGCCCTGTGCAAGCCTTTTTTCTACAAAGGTCACCAATAAAATTGAATCATTCACTACAATACCTGCCAGACTTATAAAACCAAGGATGGAAGGCATTGTGATGTTATGCCCAAGTAGCAAATGTCCCAAAATAACGCCCGAGAAAGAAAGCGGGATTATAATAATTACTACTAACGGTTCAACGTAGCTGCGAAACTGTAATGCCAGCAATAGAAACATACCCAGAAAACCGTACATAAAACCGTGGCGCATCGAGCCAAGGGTTTTATTGGACTCTGCAGTTTCACCCTGCACATCCAGGCGAACGTCTGGATGTTTGGCAAGCCACTGGTCAAGAAACATATTTTCGGTTTTGGCAATTACAGCAGCCGATGTGGTTTTGTTAGCGTCTATAAGCCCTTCGATGGTAATAGTGTTTTCGCCATTAATCCGGTTGCGCCTTGCATACCCCCGCGATTCAGTAATATAGGCTACTGCAGATAAAGGTACCAGATGCCCATTGGAGCTGTGGATCGTAAAATTATCCAGGGTGTTAAATTGAGCGCGTGCATGGTCATCCAGTCTAACCAGCACCTCAAATTTTTCGCGACCTACTTGCACTTCCTGCACAATCAGGCCATTAAATGCCCCACGCAATTGTTCAGCAACTATTGCACTGTTCACACCAAGAGTTTGCGCCCCGGGTTTTAACTGAAAGCGTATTTCCGGCTTGCCTGGCCTTAGGTCTGAAGACAGGTCATTTACGCCGTCAAAAGCAGCCAGCCAATGTTGCAGTTCCAATGCTGCATCATGCAGCTGGCCAAGATCGTCTCCCATGACTCGCAGCTCCAGCCCTTTACCCTGTGGACCGATTACAGGATCGCTAAATTTCAAAAATACTACATCCGATAACACACCCACTTCTGTACGCCATAGCGCTCTGATCGCACTGGAGGTATGCGTACGAATTTCCGGACTGAGCAGGTCCACTACAATGGTCGCGACATGATCACCTGCCTCATGGGCATCGGTATTTAGACCATAGTGCACTGCAATTTGCCGTACCATAGGCTGCTCACCAGGCTGGTGCGGGGTTAGTTTGGTATTTACGCGTTCCAGCGCTTCAAGAACTACCTGTACGGTTGTTTCGGTTTGTGTAAAAGGAACTCCGGGCGGCATCAGAAGCCTTGCTTCAATCGACTCGTTGTCCAGTTCCGGTAGTGGACTAAAAGCCAATATGCCACTAACAACAAGGCTAATAGAAATAAGCAGTACCCCTAACAAAGCTCCAAGGCCGAGGTAGCGCCATCGCACAAACAGCTCGACATATTGGGTACATTTGTCCCGCAAGATAGAGAGTTTTTTGTCGATCCATTGCTGTGCAGAATTTCGGTGATTATCAAATGTGGAATGTTTGAGGTGGGTAGGCAATATCAGGAAGGCCTCTATCAAACTGATGACAAGCGTGAGCAACATGACCATAGGCACTGCCTTTAAAATATTGCCCAGGTCGCCAGAGAGAAATGCGAGTGGAAAAAAGATAACGGCTGTGGTGGCAAAGGAAGCGAGTACACCTGGCATTACCTCGAGAGTACCCTCAATGGATGCGCTAACCGGATCTTTTCCAGCTTCCCTGTGTACGGCAATGTTTTCAGAAATGACAATAGCGTCGTCAACAATAATTCCGATAACTATTAACAAAGCTACCAGTGTCATCATGTCAAACTGGATCCCCATTGTTTTCATTAGAAAAAAAGCGCCAGCGAACGAAACCGGTAATCCCATTCCAACCCAGAATGCATGTTTAGCTGAAAAAAACAGCCAGAGCACTAACATCACCAGTACCAGACCCTGCACACCATTCTTGACGAGCATGCCAAGCCGGTCCTCTACCAGCGTTGCCATATCCCGGGTAATGGCCAAAGAAACACCGGGTGTACGCTGTTGCTCTTCTTCAACAAACTTTTTGACCAGGTCCATTACATCCAGCACATCATCAGAGCGGTTTTTTTCGACATTCAGAAGTACGGCTGGTGCGCCATCGAAGGTGGTTTTTTGGTTAGGGTATTCGAAAGTATCGGTAATGGTGGCTATATCACCAAGACGGAAATCCTGGCCGCCCCTGGGGGATCGCAATTTCAGCTCCGCCAGCGAACTAACGCTGGTGCGCTCATCTTCAACACGAAGGGTAACACTACCTGCATCGGATTTTAGATCCCCTGCGGGATTGTCAACATTCAAGCTTCGCAAAATAACTGCAATATCACTTACCGCAAGATTCAAACCGCGCAAGGCGAGCGCGTCCAGCTCAATACGTAATTGACGGTCGGTAAAACCCTGCAGCTTGACGGCGCTAATGCCGTCGAGGCGCTGCAGTCGAAATTTTACTTTTTCCGCATAATCCTTAAGCCGATGGTAGGGTACCCTTCCGAACACAGCGATCGACACAACCGGATCGGTTGTCCCTATTAAACGAATTATGGGGGGCTCACTTTGTATCGGCAGGTCGTCGATTGCATCAATTTCCGTACGAATGTCAGCCAGCAGGCGATCTATTACAAGCCCCTCATCTCCTTCGACTGTGAGTTTTGCTATGTTGTTACTGGATTCACACTGGTATTCAGCTATTTGATCAACCTGTTCGATGGCAGTTTCCAACCGGTAGCAAATTGCCTCGTCTATCTCGTCTGCTGCCGCACCGGGATATGGCACGGTTACCTGAACGGTATCCAGCACCTGCTGTGGAAATGTACTTCTGACGATGTCTCCGGCAGACACCAACCCCAGCAAAATCAACAATATCATTAGAGTATTGGCGGCATTCGGATGATTGGCGAACAGCCTGATCATATCGGTGCCGATTCTTCAATATCGATGGGCGATACCGCCATGCCCTCTGCCGGAAACAGCACATCAGTCAAAATCACACGTTCCCCTTCGTGTAGTCCGCCGCGCAATACCATTTCATTCCCTTCGGCAAAGGCCAGTGTGACGGTTTTGCTGCGTAGTCGATGGTCTGCATCTACCGTGAGCACCGATCCTGCGTGCCAGGCACTGCGTGGAATAACAATGTGGTCGGAAAGCGTTGGACCTGTGATCGTTACATCCACGAATAAACTGGTTGCCGGAGCTGTCTCCCCATCCTCGAGATCAATTTCTATATAGACACTTGCACTTCGGCTATTGGGGTTCAGCCCTGAATCAATGCGACTTACATGGCCTTGCCACGACATATCTCCCAGGTTGGTTTTGTAGTTTATTGTAGCGTTCATTGACTCGCCGGGATGCGACATGTTAGTTCCGTTGGACATAATCGTTGGAAAACGTGCAACGAGCTGCTCAAAGGGAACTTCCAGCAATAATTCCACATCGCGAATACTTTCTGCAGTTAGCATGGAGCGACCGGCTGGTACAAACTGTTCATTCTCAGCACTAAATTCGGCAATGCGTCCTTCAAAAGGCATGGCAAATATCGTTCTGTCCAGGTCTACTTTTGCCCGGTTAAGCCCGGCCCTGGTTTCCTCAACATGGGCGATAGCAGCTTGTTGTTGCGCTGGTAACAGATTTATTGCGGTTTTAATGTTTTGCAGAATTTGTTTTTGCCGTAATAGATCGCGCTCTTGCGCATCCAACTGAAGCTCGGAAACGTGTCCTTTCGCTGCGAGATCGACGTTTCGTTGATAAGCAGTAGTGGCTATCTCCAGTGCACGTTGTTCAATGTCCTGGGCTTTGTCGAGATCTTCTCCTCTGCTTTGTAATTCTGCTTGTGCAGCCAGGGCTGATCGCAGCTGGGCATCTGCCCTGGACTCTGCAACCTGGTAGTCCAGTGGTTCAATCTCGATGAGTCGAGTACCCTGCGCAAAAGTAGCGCCAACTCGTAAATCCGGATGTCGCCAGACAACCTTTCCGGCAACCTGGGCCACACCTTGTCATGTTTGTCCTGGTAAAATTTCACCAAACCCTCTAAGCACAGGTACCACCGGATTTGCAGTTAATACCATGGTCCGAACACGCATCGCCTGTTCTACATCCGCGTCGCGACTCGCGCCAGGTGCACAAGCAACTGCAATTGCCATGATTATAAGCCCAAGAATTACAGGGGGAAAAAACCATTTTCGGGCCGGTTTAAACTCTATTCCCCATTGTTTAATCATCGGTATCCTCCAGCTGTAGAGCACGCAGAACCAGAAGTTGGGTTTCCTGCGTTATCAGCTCAATTCGGGCCGGCGTAAATTCCTGCCAATCCAGGCGCTTGAAAAGAAAGGGCCGGGCGATATGAAATATCATGATCTGCCCCAACAGGCTATGCGCACGGATAATGCTGGTTTCGTCTTCGGCATCCACATCCTGGACCATTGCTACTATTCTTGTAATCAGTTCATGCAGGTGACGGGGAATGCCTTCGTAGAGGTCTGAGAAATACTTGCCCGGAACCAGCAGTTCCCTCATTACAAAAGGCATAAAATAGGGAATGTCTTTGCTTCCCAGAAAAAAATGCAGCAGGTTTTTCACAAGCTGCTTGATCAGTTTTGCCTGCATTACAGGGTTAGTGCCAACCATTTCGCGCCCCTGTTCAAATGCTGACGCGACTACTTCGATTCTTGGTCTCAACTGATTAACCACATAGAAAATCGCTGCTCGATACAATTCTTCCTTGCCACCAAAATGGTATTTGATGCTGGAAATGTTGGTGCCCGCTTGTTCACAGAGTGTTCGAGTACTCACTGCTGCGTAGCCATCCCGGCCAAACAGCTCGATGGCGGCGAGTATTAGAGGTATTTCGGCCGATCCTCCGGTTGAATTTGTAGATGCCATTTTCGGTGTTTTCCGGTTGGTGTAAACCAGAGAATAAAACAAATGATTATATATATCAAACAAATGATTTATGGAAAACTTTAAACTATCTTATGGGGGCTTGGGTAGATGGACCGCTCTAGTGGGTATTTCCACGTATTCACGTACATTCAGAAAAACGCTGATAATGGTCTAAATGCGCTTGGATTAACGAAGGAGAAGCAGTGACAATAGAAGATCTTAAAGGGGATTTAACCAGACTACAGGATGATGCTGCGCGGGTTGCGAGCGATTCCCAGAACCTGATCAAGGACTTTGGGAAGCAAATGGAGACCGTGGAAGATGAAATTGTGGCTGCTGAAATTCTCGCTACAAACAATACGGTTGAGGGTATTGGGATAGTTTTTGAATCTGTAATTTTATTGCGCGATGTTGGCACGCAGCAAATCATGTTTTTGATTGATGATGGTCGAGAAACATTGGAAAAATTACAGACAGCTGAAACATCCGAAGAGCGTATTGTTACGCTTTTTAATCATCTGGGTCGGTGTGTTAATCATGTGAGTTCGGGGTTTGAGAGCGTCTGCCGGATGGTGGGAAATGAACTGGATGAAATATCTGGAACGGTGGATAACTCGTGGAGTTTTTTTTCCAGACTGCTTAGTGCAGACTGGTCAGACGCAGGCCAAAAAAACACATAAAGGCAATTCGGTTTAGAGGCCAGCCAATCTTGTAAATTCTTCAGGTGGATTTCTATGTCTGTAACGTTTCCCGACAATCAGGATTGGCTTGATCTGGTAGATGAGGAGATTGTAGATCCCGAACGGCCCATAGTAGACCCGCACCATCATCTTTGGCATAACCGTCGAGTCGGTGAATATTTGCTGAAGGATTTGCGGCTGGATACAGATTCGGGACATCGAATTGTAAAAACGGTCTTTCTTGAATGTGGTGCGCAATACCGAAGGGATGGCGCAAAACATCTTGCAGTGATAGGCGAATCCGAATTTGTGGCAGGCATCGCTGTTGAGAGCCGGAAGCTACCGGGGGCTGAAATTGCAGCTATTGTTGGTCGTTGTGATTTGCGTGATGCTGCTGTGCTTGATGAAGTGCTGGCAGAACACCAGAAAGCGAGCGGTGGTATGTTTCATGGAATACGTCATGCGGGGGCCAGGGATGATAATAAGGATGTATTGATGATTCCCGGGCAGGCACCCAAAGGACTTTACAATGACGCTTCATTTCGCGCAGGTGTAAAAAGACTTGGAGAGCAGGGTTTTAGCTATGATGCCTGGCACTATCACCACCAGAATGCAGATTTTTATGCGCTTGCCTGTGCCGTGCCAGACACGGTGATGGTGCTGGATCACTTCGGCACCCCTCTTGGAGTTGGCCCATATGCTGACCAGCGTGAAAGTATTTATGAACAGTGGAAGGTTGATGTTGCCCGTATAGCCGAGTGCGCAAATGTATATGCAAAACTTGGGGGCCTGGCGATGCCGGATAATGGTTTTGGCTGGCATCTCGCAGACCGTCCCCCTACGTCCGATGCGTTTATTGAGGTTCAAAATCGGTATTATCAACATATGATTGAATGTTTTGGCCCTGAACGTTGTATGTTTGAGAGTAATTTCCCGGTGGACCGTTTCTCTTTATCCTACAAAGTGCTATGGAACGCGTTTAAGAAAATGACTTCAAGTTATTCAGAAGATGAAAAGCATGCGCTTTTTTATGGCACCGCCGCGCGCGTCTATCGACTGGACAATTAGCCTGTTCATTCACTGGTCAATCAATGCTGTGAGGCATCGAATTGTGTGCGTATCGCTATCTGGCGGTTGATGCCACAGCAAATCGAAAATGGCCAGTTACAGCACCCATTTGGTTCGACAAGTAAACATCTTGTATATCCTGATCGTTCATATGGCGAACCATGCGCATCCCGAGATCTGATAGAAGCGATTCCATGCCTGCTTCGTCCATGGTGAACGTGAATGGCTCTTCCTTGCGATGTTTCTCCCATGTCTGCATAAATTCGCTGACACCATAGAATTGCTTTCTATCTACCTCGGGGATTTGCAGGACGTAATCAAAAGCTATCAAGCTGCCCGTACAGGCCGTTTTGCTGATGCCGGATAGGGTAGCCGTCACAGTTTCCGGTTGCAGGTACATAGTCACACCTTCCCACAGAAACAGTGTTTTTTTTGTAACATCATACCCGGCATCAACTAACACCTTTGTCATGTTGTCACTGTTAAAGTCGATGGAGACCAGCTTGATGTTCGACGGCAGCTCACCATTGGCGCGCTTCAAACAATGCTTTTTCTCTGCTGGGTGGTGGCTATGTCCAGCTCGAATATCCTGCTCCTGCGGGAGATTGCCTCAAATCGAAATGCTCTGGAGTCATAACCTGCACCGAGCAATACAATCTGCGTAATTTGCTTGTTTATGGAGTCGGTGAACAAGCCGTCAAAGAATACTGTTCTTGCCAGCACATACGCATACGCCCCGGGCGTCATCTGTGCATTTTTTTTGACGAATTTTTTTCGAATATATTCAAATTTGATAAGAAATCGAAGGTGCGGTGGCAGAAAACAGGCTGCAACTGTGTCCGAGCCAAGCGGCTCGCCAGCATGGTCTTTTGCTGCCACGGCACGGCAGAGTGCTGCGAACAGGGCAGTTTGCGAATGTCTGTCTTTTACCTGTTTTAGCGCCATCTCTGTGCTCCATTGCGCTGGCTTCTCGTTTCAGTGTAGTACTGGTAAGTTAACATCTCCAATTCAGTCGTTTCTTGAGATGTAGCGCAAGTTCAGGGACACTAGGGCTACCTTCTTCTCGATACAACTCAGGGTCTATAGTGAGTGCACAATTTTTAGATAGTAGTAGTAAAGAGCGCAACGCACTTAATGCAAGAATGCGCACGGGCGATATGACCGTTTCCAACAAAGAGGTAGCGAAAGCCTTTGCGATTGACCCAAAGTACGATGTAAATTCTATTTCTATTAATGACGTTGACCCATCCCACCCTGCGCTTTTCGCCAACGATACTCTATGGCCACACTTTGAACGCCTGCGCAAGGAAGATCCGGTGCACTTTCATGAACACAGCATGTTTGGCCCCTACTGGTCTATTACCAGGTACAACGACATTATGTTTGTGGATAAAAACCATGAGTTGTTTTCTTCCCACGTTAAAAAGGGTGGAATTGCCTTAGGTGGTGTGCCGGATCGCGAGGATCAGTACACATTGCCAATGTTCATCCAGGAAGACCCTCCAAGACATGATGCGCAGCGTAAGGTAGTAACGCCCCTCTTTGCCCCACAACAGCTGGCGGATCTGGAGCCGCTGATAAGAGAGCGGGCCGGAAATATTCTGGATGGCTTGCCTCGCAATGAAGAGTTTAACTGGGTACGCAAGGTATCCGTGGAATTAACGGCTCAGATGCTCGCCACGTTATTTGATATTCCTCAGGAAGATCGAATGAAACTTATTGACTGGTCGGACACCATCCAGAATCTTGCCGATCCCGAGTATTTTGATAACCCTGACGAAGGCTTTCAGGTGCTTCTGCAATGCCTGGCCTATTTTCAGGAACTGTTCGAACAACGAAAAAAAGAGTCACCAAAGTTTGATCTCATATCCATGCTCGCGCACGACGAATCCACTCGAAATATGGAGCCGATGGAATTGTTGGGTAATGTAATGCTACTCATTGTTGGTGGAAACGACACTACTCGAAATTCAATTTCCGGTGGCGTTCTGGCACTCAACAAATTTCCGGACCAGTATAAAAAGCTTACCCGGAACCCTGGACTTATCCCCAATATGGTACCGGAGATTATTCGCTGGCAATCCCCGGTTGCACACATGGCTCGAACCGCGATGCAGGATGTAGAGTTAGGTGGCAAGTTAATTAAAAAGAACGATCGGGTATGCATGTGGTATATATCCGGAAATCGGGATGAGGATTACATCGACAAAGCCAACGAATTTATCATAGACCGCACAAACCCTCGAAAACACACGGCCTTTGGTTGGGGTGTGCATCGCTGTGTGGGTAATCGCCTGGCCGAGATGCAATTGCGCATCATCTGGGAAGAAATAATGCAACGTTTCCCCCGTGTTGAGGTTACGGGTAGTCCCAAACTGCTGGCTTCCAGCTTTATTCACGGTATCCGGGAATTACCGGTTACGATCCCTGCATAACAAGGCCCTAACTGTTTGGTTAAGGCCGTAGATTAACTATTTTGAGTGATAGATCATGAGCTACCAGACCGGAACAGAACACCTGCTGTGCGACATAGATGATGGCGTTGCCACCTTTACTTTGAATCGACCCGAAAAAAAGAATGCCCTGGGCAGCGAATTAACTCCCGCGTTGCGGCAGGGATTGCTGGATTTGGAACTTCGGCCAGACGTTCGTTGTATCATGATTACCGGAGCGGGTGATGCATTTTGTAGTGGTGGTGATATCAGTGGTATGGGTGGGGGTGCGGCAGCCGCTGGAGAGGTAAAATCAAGCCAGGCCGATACAGTAAGAAATTTGCAGAATGGCCAAAACACCCTGACACTTCGTATGCACCAGCTCGAAAAGCCTTTGGTGGCAGCGCTGCCCGGTGCGGCGGCGGGAGCTGGATTTTTAATTGCCCTGGCGTGTGATCTTCGTGTGGCGTGTGAGAGTGCCTTTGTTATCACTGCGTTTCGTAATATTGGGCTTAGCGGGGATTATGGTGGTAGCTGGAATCTCACGCAGTTGGTGGGTGTAGCAAAAGCCAAGGAATTGTATTTTCTGTCCGAGCGTTTGTCGGCAAGCGAGGCGCACGCTTTGGGTATTATCAATCGAGTATTTCCGGATGATTCATTTCGTGAGGATGCCCTGGCTTTTGCAAAACGCATTGCACACGGCCCCACCGCCGCAATACGGTTTATGAAAAAGAATATAAACTTTTCTGCGACACAAAACCTGGCTGCAAGCCTGGATTTTGAGGCGGAACATATGGTGAGGGCTTTTCAAACGGATGATGCGCGAGAGGCAATACGTGCCTTTCAAAACAAGCAAAAGCCGGAGTTCAGCGGCAGGTAATATAAAAAAAAGTGCTGGCGCGCGTTAGGTGTTCACATTTTTGGCACTTAAGAGCAGGTACTCCCTCAGTACAATTGCCTGGTTGCATTTTGTGTCTCGAGCTGAAAACAATAGAGTCACTCTTTGTTTCGACGCTTCATCCACCAGTTTTTCTACGACTTGCGGTTTGTTATCCAGTTCACAAAAGTATCGTTTCTTGAATACTTCCCAATTTGTTCGGTCATGACCAAACCATTTTCGTAGTTCGGTACCGGGAGCCGCGTCTTTTAGCCATAGGTCTGCGCCCACTTGCGCTTTTGTCATGCCACGCGGCCATACACGATCCACCAGAATACGAATACCGTCATTCGACTTGCGAGATTCGTAGACTCGTTTTGTCTGTATATCCATGAATTGGCTAGTGGCTCCCCGTACCAGTTGGTAAAGATGCTATTGACCCTCGATTTCTACAATATCGGGCCGCAGCGACCCAATGATAGCCATTAGCTCATCGTGTTCCTTCTGTGGAACCTTAAACTTGTTCAATGTGTCGACCAGATGCTGCGCGACGATAGCAAACTCGCTCGCTTTGATTCCCAGTCCGTCGTGGGTTTGGCTGGCCGACCTGCTGATGATTTTGCACGGTCCGCCCGTTACACGACAAACAAGGTTTTTGTTTTTCTGGCGAAATGCTTCGCGCGTATCATCGCCCATTCCAAAGAATCGTGCTCCAACGACCGGGTCGTTGAAAAGTTTGTTGGCAAAATCGTCCACGACAGCCGAGACGGCGTCATAGCCACCAAGACGTTCGTATAAGGTTTTCTCCACAGCCAGGGCGGGGATTGAGAAACACAACATCGCGCCCATTATAAAGAAGATGGGGACAGCTGGCAGGTATTGGTTACGCATAGTTATTCTCCTGAGTTTGTCAACCAGGTTAGTCGACAATGATTGATTGAAACCTGGGAGAGGAATCTAGAAAAATGCGCCAGGAAATATCAGTTTCTAACCGTTAGTAACTCCAGTATTCGGCCACTTGATACGCGGGTTATGAACTGGAGGAAACGCCAATGCGCTCCAGCATCGATTGGAAGCGTGGATCGTCATAGTAGGGTTTCATTTCGTTCGTAACAGGCAACCATGCCAGCGAGCGCGCGCGTACCTGGAAGGCGCGTTCCAGCCATTCAAACATAAGGTCGGGTTCATTTAGTCCTGCATATACGATGGCGATATGAAATGGCGATACGTACCCGTCTTTTGAGAGCACTTCCAGTTCAGCAATTGTCTGGCGCGCTTCGCTATGCCTGCCCGCCAGAGCATACGAATAACCCAGACCGGACAGAGGTAAACTGTGCCCGCCTCCGAGCGTAACAGCTTGCTGGAAAGCATCGATCGCATTTTGGTAAGATTTGTGTTGATTGTATATGTAACCCTTTGCCCAGTGTCCACCCCAAAAACCGGGATCAAAATCAATCAGCTTATCGATCTCTGCCTTCGCCTCAATATATTTTTCTGCCTGGTACAATTGCCAGCCAAGATTCAGGCTGGCAGCGAGTGATAGAGGATTCAGTTGTTTGGCGACGCGGGCTTGTTCCAGAGCCTCTTCGTTGCGACTTTGCGCTTCCAGTATCTGGCTGTGCCATACGTAGGCTTGATACAAACTGGGATTCAATTTCAATGCCCGATTGATCAGGTTTTCCGCTTTTACGAAATCCCATTCGTATTTGAAACTTATAATACCGAGAAAAGCGATTGGTTCAGCCAGGTCCGGATTGATACTCAGGGCTTTGTTCGCCATGGAACGGGCTTCAGGTATAGCCATTATCGGTGACACGAGTTCCAGGCCATGTCCAGCGAGTAAACAGTGACACGAAGCGAGAGCCGAATAGGCCTCGGCGTATTCCGGTTCGATATTTATGGCTTCCTGAAAAAAATCTATTCCTCGGCGAATACCTTGCCCGGTAAACTGATTGTAAAAATACCGGCCTTTCAAAAAAGCCTCATGAGCGGCAGGATTTAGTCCTTTGACCTGCGATGGTGAAACGGGTTGAATCTCACCTGATATTTGTCTGGCTATTGCGTCCGCGACATCACTCTGCACAGAGAGTAGATCGGATGCACTCCTGTCAAAGGTCCTTGCCCAAAGGTGTTGATCTGATTCGGTTTTTATCAATTGTGCCGTGATTCGCACATTTTCGTTATTACGCGATACACTCCCCTCCAGGATGTAGGCTACATCGAGTACACGACCAATCTCGGGAATTGGAATATCGGTGTTCTTGTATCTCATGATTGACGTAAGCGATGTGACTCGCAGAGATCCCGTGTTGGCGAGCGCGCTAATCAGAGCGTCGGTCATGGCATCACTGAAGTACTCTTCTGTCGGTTGCGACCAGTCTCGCAGTGGTAATACGGCTATGCTTAGGGGCGAGGGTATTGGTTGAGTGTCTACGAATTCTGCGGTGCCTGTATCTGACGGCCAGAGGTTTAGAAAAATAGACGCAAGTACCGCGGTGGTAACTGCAAACCCCGCTAAATGTTTCCAGCTGGCCATGAATTTTCGTTTAACATTGGTTGCATCAACGACACTAAATTCGGGAACATAATGCCCTTTTGGGATGGTGATTCGAATTGCATCGTTCTGACCTTCGCCAACATAGTACTCGCTCAATTTGGAGCGTAAGCGGCTGGCCTCAACCCGAACTATCGAATCTACGCCCGGATCAAACGATTCATCCTTTCCAAAAACCTCAACGCCAATCGCAAATTCCTTAAGCCTGTCGGCATGACCCTGCAGGCTCGCATTGATTACATATTCAAGGAATGCACATTGGCGTTTGGAGCGCAAAAAACCTGCGCTTGCCAGAATTCGTGCACAATGAGTACGAACCTGTGCAGCCGTAAGTCCTGATTCAGAAAACTTTTTGGGCATCAGAATAGTGTGTCATTCCATTACTCAGTTTCAGTGTACCACAATGTTAATTAGCGACATTTGCGGGGGTTAGTAACCGTTAGATACTGATGTTTGTGCTGGTTGTCCGTCATGCTTTCCTCGTAGTGCAAGCAGAGCAGGTTGGTTTGGTCCGGGTTTGGATCACGATTGGCGAAGCTTGAAAAACGTAAACTAAAAGGCAATACAAGAGAGGAAAACTACCATGAAAAATTTAAACCTATTTGCCTTGCTGGCGAATCGAATATCGCCGGTGATTGGCTTAACTCTGACTGTTTGTTACCTGTTCCTCGGCTTAAGCGTCAATTTGCAAGCGGCGGAACAATCGACTTATACAGCCAAATTTAACGCAGCAGGAGAAATGATTAGACCAGAAGGTTGGCGTGAGTGGGTATTTGTCGGTAGCCCATTAACACCGAACTCCCTGAATGGTGGTGCAGCGCCCTTTCCTGAATTCCATTCAGTTTACCTGGATCCCGAAAGTTGGGCGCATTACAAAAAAACTGGAAAGTTTCGCGAGGGTACGATGTTTGCCAAAGAATTGTCTCTGGTTGGTGCTACAGCTGCATCAAGTGGCATAGGATTTTTTAACGGAAAAATGCAGGGTTTTGAAATCGCCCATAAAGATACCAAACGTTATCCCAAAGATACTGGTGGATGGGCTTACTACTCCTTCGGGCACCATGACGAACCTTACTCAGACACAGCGGCTGCATTTCCAGCTGCCGCCTGCGCCAGTTGTCACACAGCATCTGCAGCAGAGGACATGGTGTTTACGCAATATTATCCGATTCTGAATGCTGCAAAGGGCGCTGGTAAAGCGGGCGCAGGCCTTGGCGGCAAAGAGTAAATAAAGCGCATTCTGTGAGTCCGCGTTGGTGGCCAGGGACGGCTTTTGTGAATGAATTAACTGGTTGGAGGGCAAAAAATGTACGCAAGAATAGTGGCCGCTGCAGCACTAATGCACTTTTGTACTGCAATGCTGGCCGATGAATCGCTACTGTCCACCTACACTGATCTTGTTGATGAATCCGGTAACATTTCCCTGCCTGAAAATATGCGACGTGATTGGGCTTTTCTTGGTACCTGGTCGATCGCCGCAAAGGATGTAAAAGCCAGTGGTGTAGCGAGTGGCCACGGTGCAGCGGGGCTACACATTGTGTATACCCAGAGAGAAACAATCGACCATTTTCTAAAGACCGGCAAATTTGCTGATGGTGCTGTCATAGTTAAAGAACTGTTAAAGGCGACCACGTCTTCGATGACAACGGGCACCGTTAGTAGCGGAACTGAGGTGGAAGGGTGGTTTGTCATGGTTAAGGATACACAGGGCCGTTTCCCTTCCAATCCGCTGTGGGGTGATGGTTGGGGTTGGTCTTTGTTTAGTGTTGACCAGATTGATAAAGCGGTGACAAAAAATTACAAACGGGAATGCCTTGGTTGTCACATCCCGGCACGCAAGGATGACTGGATCTACCTGAATGGGTATCCGGTATTGGAGCGATGAATTACCAGGAAACTCTGCTGGCTTTTCTGTTGCTGTTCACAGTGTCGAGTTTTGCTGACGAAGGACATCCCAGGCAGTCCTCAAACCACCTAACGGATCAACTACGACGGGTAGTAAAAGCACACTATTCAGCAATTGAAGAAAATCGACTCGATGAGGCAATGTTTTATTATCACAGCCAATCTCCTGAAATTGAGAATACAAAAGGAATTATTGAGTTTGGATTGTCACAATACTTGTTAAAGACAACGATAATGGATTTTTGTTATGGCGGTCAGCAAGGCCACCTGACTTTAGTTACGGCGAAGCAAAGATACCTGATGATAGTGGGCGTCAAATTTATTGAGCATTCTGTCAATGCCGTTTATCTTCTGCGTCAGGAAGAGGGAAACTGGAAAATCTGGTCACAGCGAGACGACCCGGGAGGCGTCAACATCATTCCCTAAAGCCGCGTCGTCTGAATCTCATTTAAACTGCTTGCTGTGATTAATGGCAAATCATTGCCACCGCTCAAGGATTTGTAAAGAAAGGGCAGCCGGTCATTGCCCCAGAAAACTTCCCGTTGCGGCTGGTCGATGGCAAAGAACGGTACGCCAAAGACGCCGTCTTCCTCGCCTTTTTTGATCAGCGCTTTGTGCATATCCTCATATCGACCAGAGGCCGATGCATTCGCGCACGTTTCTGCATCCAGTCCTACCTGGCTGGCGATTTCAGCGATGACTGCAGGCTGCAAAACGTCACCAGGGCCTTGTCCGTCGAAGTTAAAACGGCGATTAAACACAGCATCTCCAAAAACCCAGGCAGAGCCCTGCTCCTGTGCATACAAAAACGCATGGTGCGTTATTTCCCATGGCTCTGGTGGTAAAGCCAGACCAACCTTTTTTATGGAATAATCGACATTTTTTGGCAACTGCAGGTTTTTTGCGATTGCGTGGAACTGTGCGGAGGAGAGCCCTGCTTCTTCCGCTTGTCGGGCAGCATCGCTAAAAATGTAGGCCGCCTTGAAGAGATTGTCTGTAGGGTTATCCATGTGTCCACCAAAGATGTTTTCAGGCCACACAGGAACTAATTCTATGTGGCAGTCTTTAAACAGCGGGGAACGTCTCAAGCGATAGAATGCAATACCCGCAAATGGCGAGCGAAATGAGAAGTAAAACCTGAATTTCTTTACTGAAGACATTGCGGTCCAAACGATGGATAGAGGTAAACACTCTATGCGAGATCAGTTAAAAATACAGCTACATTATTCTAACTCTTTTGCTACCTGGTCTTGAAGCCGGGGTCCAGACTGGATACGGTAAGCAACGCAATCCCTGAACAAATTTTAAAGTAGAGGTCAGCATGGAATACAGAGCGCTTGGTCGAACCGGTGTCAAGGTTAGTCAGTACTGTCTTGGCACGATGATGTTTGGGGGGCGGACCAACAAGACGGATTCCATCGAAATTATAGATTATGCGCTTGAGAACGGGGTCAACTTTATCGATACCGCCAATGCCTACGCTGGCAATGAGAGCGAACGCATAGTGGGTGATGCGCTGGCAAGAGATGGTAAGCGAGAACACACCATTCTTGCCACTAAAGCTTTTGTTCCCCAGGGATCCGATATTAATGATCGTGGCTCGTCCCGCCGACATCTCATCAAGGCGTGTGATGACTCACTTTCGCGATTAAAAACCGACTGGATTGATCTCTATCAGATGCACCGTACCAGTGCACAGGTTCCCATTGATGAAACGCTGAGGGCGCTTGATGATCTGATTAAGGCAGGAAAAATACGCTACATCGGTAGCAGCATGTTCCAGGGATGGAAACTGGTCGAATCACTCTGGGTGGCAAAGGAGCTGGGTTTGAATCGTTTTATTTCTGAACAGCCGGGTTATCATATGCTTGACCGCACCGCTGAACGTGAAGTTTTTCCCGCGGCTCAAACTTTTGGTATGGCCATCATTCCCTGGGGTCCCTTATGCGGTGGTTTGCTAACCGGTAAATATCAACGTGATGCAGGACCGGATGACGGCCGATGGCAGGATGGCAAGGACAACAATAATCGCGAGGTAACAAATCTGGCGTGGGAAGTATTGGACCTGCTTGCAATTATGGCAGCCGAAAAGGGGTGTTCTGTCTCACAACTGGCCCTTGCCTGGTGTGCGGCGCAACCTGGCGTGACGGCACCGATTATTGGCCCCCGGACATTAGTACAAGTGACAGATAATCTGGCTGCGACAGAGGTTCAACTGGAGCCTGCTGATTTCGGGAAAATTGACGCACTGGTACCGCCCTGTAGTGCTGCTGTTAGCTATTATGATCGTGCTGCCGGTATTGATTTAAGAGCTCATCCTCACCGTAATCTGATTTAGTATGAAGATCGCTTTCTTCGGTAGTTGATTGCTGTTAACTGGTGCGGGGTGTGAGGCGCATTAGATAAGCCTCTGAAACGTTCTCGTTGCCGGGTCGACGCCCGTATTTGGTATTCCAGAGCTGGGCGAAGTGTTCGAATTCTGTAGTGTCCGTAACACGTTGCGCTGTTAACAGATACACGGCGTCTCCAACCTGCAAGCGTACCCTGGGATTTACATCTATATGCTCTATCCAGGTGGATCGCTTGCTACCGGCATATACGTACAGGTTTGAACCACTGCCAATAACCCAGAGATTGACTGAGTAGGGCTTGTCTGGTTGTGTTTCCAGTTGGACTATGTTGGTCTGTGCAATATGGCTCCAGTCATTCGGAGCTTCTGCGACATTGCCTGTTAAACCCCCGCTGGAAAATGGAATGTAGTTACAGGCAGCATTCACAAACAGTGTTACCAGTAACAACATATGTGTTTGATACCTCACACTGATTCTCCAGAGTGGGTTTTGTAGAACGGTCTATCGCCACTCACGGTTACCCGCCTCAATAGACGCCGGTGTGGGTAATAGTCACTGGCGGCATAGTGTTGTACTGCACGATTGTCCCAGAACGCAATGGAGCCCTTGCTCCACTTAAAACGGCAGGTGTACTCTGGCCGTGGGTGTTGTTGTAATAATACACGCACTATCTCTTTGGATTCTCTCACATCGAGTGCATCACCGGACCTTGTGTCGTACAGGGAGTCGTGACGCAGAAAACCGCCGTGTAGATACAGTGAGGTCTTGCCGGTTTCCGGATGTGTGCGCAACAAGGGATGACTTACGCCAAATGGAATTTTCTGTTTAATCTGCTCTACAAGCTCTACTGGAAGTTCCTCCGGGCTTCTCGTTGTGAGAAAAATCCGGTAGTCGTTGATACCTTCTATGTGTTGCAATCTTTTTTGTAAAGCGGCTGGTAAGCCAATATAAGCTGCAGCACTGTCTGAAAAGAGGGTGTCTCCACCATAGGGTGGTACTTCGACACATTGTGCGATGGACCCGAGGGATGGGCGCTCCATCCACGTAACATCGGTATGCCAACCATTCTCTGCACCGGGATGGTCTTTATCGTGGATAATTTCGAGAATGTAGGGATTTTCGCCTGGCTTGCCAAAAGGAAAAGCATCCAGTTCACCAAAACGCTCACCAAATGCTACCTGTTCATTCTGCGTCAGGTTCTGGCCGCGAAAAAAAATCACTTTGCGCTCCAGCAACGTTGCGCGAATGAATTCGATCTGTTCCGTGCTTTGTTCACCCTGCAAATCTACATTGTGAATAACCGTGCCAAGGGTGGTACCCAGGTGCTCAAATCGGGCTCCAAGCGCTGCAGCACGCGCCTGAAGAGACTCTGACACCGCCTGATTGCCCATGGCTTCGTATTCCAGAGCAACACCGAGGCCCACGCGGTTGTAATCAGGGAATATTTCGTCAATATCACGTTCCCGGCTTTGAACCTGCCTGTGTTTTTCACGTCGGGCTGTGTGCAGTTGCCGGGCTGTCTCAATGACCAACTCGTTGTAGCGTGCCTGTTCACTTTTTGAAATTGCCTCTGACATAAGTCATCCTTGATTTTTCTCTTTAGTCTGGATACTCCACTTTTTAACCGGAATCGGCAAGTCGCACAGAAGACTGCATGGTTGTACTTGCTACCGTCGAAGTTCGAATTTTGTACAAAAATGTTTTTTGAAAATTGTGCGTTTCAATGACTAAACCGGCTGAGGCGGATTGGGTTTCTCACCGTCGTACGCTGACCGGTGTTGTAACTCTTTTTCCAGCAGACGCGAGTTTTCAAGTGGTGAAGTTCCACCTCTGGAGATAAGCCGGTAGGAGACCGGAACGATAAAAAGCGTAAAGAATGTTGCGACAGTCACGCCACTGAATACAACAATTCCAATTACCTGACGGGTTTCGGCGCCGGGACCAGAGGAAAAAATTAGCGGAATAGTGCCCGCGGCAGTAGTTATGGTGGTCATCACTATGGGCCGCAAGCGCACTTCGCAAGCCCGTAGCAGGGCTTGGGTAAATTCGATTCCTTCATCACGCAGCTGGTTGGCAAACTCCACAATGAGAATGCCGTTCTTGGCAGCAAGACCTACCAGCATCAGGAGCCCGATCTGGCTGTAAATGTTTATGGTGTTGTCAGAAACCCACAAGCCGAATAGTCCTCCCGCAATGGCGAGCGGTACGGTGAGCATGATGGTAAGCGGATGGCGGAAGCTTTCGAATTGTGCCGCGAGTGCCAGGAACACCACGGCCAAACCAAGCAACATCACAAACAGCACACTGCTGGTAGATTCCTGCAAATCTTTCGTCTGCCCCTTATAGTCGATGACTACACCCTCGGGCAAGCTCGTTTTCACCAGGTTTTCGAGATACGCCACTGCATCGCTTAACGCCAGGCCAGGAGCCAGGTTAGCCTCCAGCGTGATTGCCCGCATCCGATTGTAGTGGTTTAAGCTGTTGGAGCCTGAGAATTCTTCAATATTGACCAGGTTAGCAAGGGGTATGAGTTGACCGGTGCTGCTAGAGCGTACGTAAATATTCTCCATCGAAGAAGGTGTGCGCTGGGAGTCCCGTTCGCCCTCAAGGATGACATCATATTCCTCACCGTTATCAATGTAAGTAGTCACTCTCTTTGAACCCAGGAGCGTCTCTAGTGTTTTTGCGATGTCTGCTATTGCAACTCCAAGGTCTGCTGAGCGATTGTAGTCGATGTGAATCTTGAGCTGAGGTTGTGTTTCCTTATAGTCCCAGTCGACCCCAAGCAGGCCAGGATCACTGGCATTAATCTCGCCAACGAGAATATCTCGCCAGGCAGCCAACTCTTCATAGCTGCCACCACCGATTACAAACTGCAATGGTTTGTCTGCATTGGATCCAAAACCCTGGCGCATCACCGGAAAAGCCTGCACTCCAGGCAAGTCAGAAAGCAGGCTGCGCACTTCGTTCATGATTAGCTTGCCCTGGCGACGTTCATCGAAGGGGGACAACACGACAACCACAACTCCGGAATTGAATCTGGATACGCTGCCAAAACCTCCTGGCGCACGTACCAGAAGGCGTTGCACCTCACCAGACTCTACATAAGGTTGAAGGCGTTTTTCCACTTCCTCTATGTAAGGCGTCATGTACTCAAAGGTGGCGCCTTCCGGACCCCTGACAAAGATAAAGAAACTACCGCGATCCTCGTCAGGCGTGTACTCCCGTGGAATATTTCCAATCAGCCATGCGCTGGTGGCGAGGATTCCGAGAAAGACGAGTGCTGCAAGAATGGAGTGGGCAAGGGTGAAACGGAGGCAGCGAAGGTAGAATCGATTAACAAGATCGAAGTTGTGGTCTATGGTGCTGCTTAACCAGTTTTTGTCTTCACTCGGCCGGAGCATCTTGGAAGCCAATGCTGGTACGAGGGTGAGGGCAACGATGGCAGAAAATACAACTGCTGCTGCCATGGTGAGTGCAAACTCGGAGAAAAGACGTCCTATGTCGCCCTCCAAAAAGGCAATTGGTACAAACACCGCTACCAGCACAGCAGTTGTGGCTACGATAGCAAACCCCACCTGTCTGCCACCACGATAGGCGGCTACCAGGGGTGTTTCATGGAATTTGTCGATACGACGGTGGATGTTCTCCAGCATTACAATGGCGTCATCCACAACCAGGCCTATAGCCAGTACCAGGGCGAGTAAAGTGAGCAGGTTAACCGAGAAATCCAGGGCATAAAGTATGATAAAGGTGGCGATGATAGATACCGGTACGGTTACGGCAGGTATCAGCATGGCACGCATGCTGCCCAGAAACAGAAATATGGTCAGTACTACCAGACTCACCGCAATAAATAACGTCTTGTATACCTCTTTCACCGCACCCTCGACGAAGATAGAAGAATCATAGCTTTGCTTGAACGCCATGCCCTCTGGTAGAGATGGAGCCAGAACCTGCATTTCCCGTTTCGCTGTACGCGCAACGTCTAGCAGGTTAGCGGTGGACTGACGCACTACACCCAAACCCACCTGAGGGATACCGTTCCCGCGAAAGAATGTGCGATCTTCCTCCGTACCCTTCTCCACCCGGGCGACATCACCCAGGCGTACCAGGTGCCCGTCCGCGCCTTCCGTGACCACCATGCGACGGAAATCATCGGCGTTCTCAAAGGTACGCACGACACGTACGGCGAACTGCCTGTCGGTGGACTCCACCTGGCCTGCGGGTAACTCCACGTTACCGGCGCGCAAGGCGTTTTCAACGTCAGTCACGGTCAATCCTCTGGCCGCTAAACTTTGTCGACTCAACCAAATACGCATTGCGTACCGCTGGGCGCCACCTACAAACACACGAGCAACCCCATCCAGTACGGAAAATCGGTCTACCAGGTAACGTTCTGCGTAGTCGGTGAGTTCCGGAACCGACATACGGTCGCTGACCAGATTGATCCACATGATCACCGATTCGTTAGAGTCCACCTTGCGTACTTCAGGTGCTTCTGCATTGTCTGGAAGGTCCGGAATAATTCTCGCCACGCGATCTCGAATATCGTTGGCGGAGATATCCACATCCCGGCCTGTGCCGAACTGTACAGTGATGCTACTGCGACCGTCTTCGCTGGACGACTCAATGAAGTCTATGCCTTCTACTCCCGCAATGCGTTCTTCGATTATGTCAGTTACACGGGCCTCTACAACGGCTGCTGCAGCGCCACGATAGATGGTCTCGATGCCTACAACGGGCGGATCGATATCCGGATACTCCCGTAGAGGCAGACGGTCGAATGCTATGAGTCCGAAGGCTATAAGCATCAGTGATATAACCGCTGCAAAAACAGGTCGGCGTACAGAGGTGTCGGAGATAATCATTTTTGAGTTGTTTCGGGCCGGAGGCGAATGAGCTCATTTATGGACCGGGTTCCGTCGTCGATTGCCTGAATGCGTACGACCGCTCCCGGCTGTAATTTCAGAGCGCCCTGCGAAATGATGGTTTCGCCCTCTGCAAGTCCGGTACGCACTTCCACTCGTCCCGGAATACGGGTGCCAAGCGTTATTTTGCGTTCTTCTACAATGAGGGGTTCGCTACCCATGTTTAGTACCAACACAAAGGTGTGCTCGCCGCGTGGAACTACCGCTTCCTCGGATATTACAAGAGCATCTCGCTCCTCTCGCAGGAGATTCAGTGTCATTAACATGCCAGGCACGAGATCATGGTTTTCATTTGGAATAATGGCACGTACCACAATAGAACGTGTTACGGGATCTATCGTGTTGTCGACAGAACTCACGGTTCCGACGAACTTACGTTTTGGGAACAGTGGCGTAGTTGCCTCAACAATACTGCCCTGACGCAAGGAGTTCAGGTAAATAGCGGGAATGGAAAAGTCCAGCTTCATGCGGGAATCATCGACGAGGGTAGTAATGATATCACCGGGAGAAACCAGCGTTCCCGGGCTTATATTGCGTAGTCCCACGCGACCACTGAAAGGAGCGACTATTAGCCGATCTTGCAACCGTGATCGGGCAGCTTCCAGTCGAGCGACGGCCGTTCGCCACTCCCGTTGCCGTTCGTCCAACAATGATTCTGATGCGGTGCTCTGAGTCACCAGACTTTTGATCCGCTCATATTGCCGCTGCGCTTCGTCTTCAAGAGATTCAGCCTCCGCGAGCATTGCGGACTCTTCGGCACTGGTCAACTCCACTAATACATCACCCGCAGTGACGGCCTGACCGTCCTCGAAATGAATACGGGTTGCGATTTCGGAAACGCCGGGAGTGAGGCGAACTGTTTCGTTGGCCCGTAAAGTTCCTAAAGCTTCCAGGGTGTCAGCGATGTGTTCATAGCCAACTCGCTCAGCAATCACTGCGGTAGCTGGCATACCGGGGCCTGCCGCCAGAATCCGATATACTGGTGCGATGGTATAGAGAAGCACTATCATCGCGAGAGTTGTAGTTATTTTTAACATTTTCATTTAGCGAACCAGCTTACCATTCTCGAAGTGAGTTGTGCGTGAAGATTGGACTTGCATTCAGTAGCGGGGTTCCTTTGTTGCAGCACTTTGCCAGGTAATGCAAGTGACAACGCAGGATAGTTTTTTTAAAGGGCTATTCAGCGGCTCGCTTGAGTTTCAATAGAGCAACGCTGAATGGAAAAAGCCTGCTTGTTGGTATCGGCAAGTCGCGCAATTTTGCATCGCGATTTCCATATTTTTGGTACTGCGCAGCGCAAGGTAAGCGTAGCAGTATCAGCATCATCTTTCATGAAGAACATCGGGGCTTGGTGTTTCTTGTAACTGGTTTGTATATTGATCCCGAGGCCATTAGTGGTAGGTGTGCACCATAATAAACCTGAACTTAAGGTCGGATATTGAGCGGGTTTGCTCTGGAGGGCAGGCAATGCGGCCTTTGTATCTTGTTGTGCTGTTTTTAACTTAATGTTTCCAGACACTGAAATAGGTTTCACGGTAACATTCCTGCAGATAATCAATAGATAGCTAAGGTTGACAGTTTCCCCAAACAGGGCGTAGCTTTGCTTTTGCTATAGATTTCGACTGGGGGGGGTCAATGGCCTGAAGTATGGCGGCGGTATTTCCCTATCTTATATTTGGAGGTTCCTATTTTTTATTCAAACAAACGATTTATTATTTCTGCCTTTTTGTGTGGCGCTTTAACCTGGACGGTACCTGTTTTGGCGGAACATAGTTGGGGAGACTATCACTGGGCGCGTACTGATGCTTCTATAGCCTTTGACCTAACTGTTGTGAATAGCACTACCGACGATTGGGACAATCTTGTTAGTTATGCCATGACGGATTGGACAGCTTCGTCTGCAGTAAACCTGATTGAAGATACTGGCGGATCAACGTCCAGTCGGGTGCGTAGAAAGTGCAAGGGGCCTGAAGGTAAAATTCGAATTTGCAATCTGGCTTACGGTTTCAATGGATGGTTGGGGATAGCAGGAATCTCTATAGATCCCAATGGCCACATCACTACGGGCTACACAAAACTGAACGACTCTTACTTGAATAACAGTGCATATTTTGGATGGAGACAGAGCGTTGCGTGTCAGGAACTAGGACATAACCTTGGTCTGGATCATCAGGATGAAACTTTTGACAATGTTACACTCGAAAGCTGTATGGATTATCAAGACCCGCCTTACGCTTCGCCAAATAACCACGACTATGACCAGCTTGAATCGATTTATGATCATGAGGACAGTTACGACTCTTTTGTAAGTGATGGTGGTAATGATGGTGGTGGCACCGGGTGTAATGCGCCTCCTGGTAAAGGGTGTAACAAGTCCGGACTTCCACAGAATAATCGTGATATTGGATGGGGAGTGTCGTTGGGGCGACGAGGCAATTTTGAGACGTTTATGCGCATTGATCCTGATGGCACACGTCATGTTACTCATGTAATCTGGGCTGAGTAAGGTCGTTAGGTCTATTTGACCACTTGCGTTGTATGAAAATTTGGATGTGAGGCAATAGCCCCTATTGCATTTCTTGCAAGGGGATGTGGTAGATATGCTCAAACATTTTTCGCATATTCGACTCGGTGGCATCAAGAAACGCATCCACATTTTTGAGCTTGTGAAAGGCCGAGTAACCGGTTTCCAGAAATAGCTGCAAACTGGCAAAACCCGCCAGGCTGGCAGGTTTTCTCATTGCTCTCAAAGAAACCCCTATCAATGGGATTTGCATGATTCGGTCGAGGTCATGCCCTAACTGTTTTGTTAAGGTAACAAGCTCCATACAATCTTCAATGGATGTGGCTTCTCGAGCTGCGCGACAATATTCCGCTTCTGTGAATAGATCGCCGGTTTTATGCTTGTCGTACGCTTCGCAGATTGAAAGGTTTATTTCCAAAATTCTGGCGTTCAGTTCCATACCCGTAGCAATGGTTCGCAAGGCGCTGGCTGGAAGAATTCGTATCATGGCTGGTACAACGCGTTGAATATCATGGTCACGTGCACTAATCCCGATACCTGCGAGATCACTTACGACAAAATCTATTGCGGTTCTGGTATCGTGGTTTTGTCCCAACTCCCTGTAGAAGGGCAGCATGTAGGAAACCTGCCATTGAACAAATCGCTCGTAGCGTGAAAGTAAATAGGGATCGGCCAGGTATCGCTGGTGCAGTTGATTGCTGCGATTGGTAAAGTATCGTAGTTTATCTGCAGTATTCATGTACATACTCTTACCGCTGTTGCGGTGAATGGCAATATCCAGGAGACAACAATGGACAAAATAGCGTACGGAAGTACCGGTCACCTAAGTAGTCGCATTATCTTTGGTGCCGCAGCATTGGGCGCTATGCGCCAGCAGAAGGCCGACTCGGTTCTGCAGTTGGTGTTGGATGCTGAAATTAACCACATAGATGTAGCGGCAAGTTATGGCGATGCAGAATTAAGGCTTGCTCCGTTTTTACAGAATCACCGATCGGATTTTTTTCTGGCCACAAAAACCGGGGAGCGTACCTACGACGGAGCCAAAGCCAGTATCGAATCCTCCCTGGAACGCATGGGGGTGGCTCAAATTGATGTGATCCAGTTTCACAATCTTTCAAAGCAGAATGACTGGGACACAGTTATGGGCCCCGGGGGTGCACTGGAAGCAGCAATAGAGGCAAGGGATCAAGGGCTGGTCCGATTTATTGGCATAACCGGGCACGGAACGCGCATCGCAGAAATGCATCTGAAGAGTCTGGCGGCTTATCCATTCGCCTCTGTATTGCTGCCTTATAGCAATATGTCCATGCAGGATGAACAATACGCAAGGGAATTTGAATCACTGTACAAACTTTGTATGGACAAGGGCATTGCCATGCAGACCATAAAATCGATTGCCAGGCGCAGATGGCAGGAAGGAGATGATTCACCCAAATTTAGTTGGTATGAACCTATCCGTGAGATTGCGGCATTGCGAAGAGCTGTGCATTGGGTGCTCAAACGGCCCGGTATATTCCTGTGCTCTTCAAGTGACGCGACACTGCTTCCAGCGACAATTCAGGCTGCAAACGAGTTTAGCGACAATAAGCTGGCCAATCTGGAGCTGGAGATTGCAGCAGATGTGTCCCGGCAAAATCTGGAACCGCTTTTCGAGCGGGGCAAGGTAGATGATGTGCTTGTCTAGTGTTTTTAGGGCTCAATAACGACTTTCCCAACCAGCTTTCGATCCATCATATCCCGTAGTGCGCCGGGGGCTTCGTCGAGGCTATAGCGCCGTGATATATGTGGTCGCAGGTCGCCCGAGGCCATAAACCTTAACAGGTCTTTCTGGATTTCGTCCCTCGTTGCAGGATCGCGATTTACCATCGCACCAAGAAATACGCCTATTACCTGACAGCTTTTTAGCAGATACAGGTTGAGGGGGATGGCCGGGATACCTGCGGTAAACCCTATAACCAGAAAGCGACCGTTCCAGGCAATAGCGCGTAATGCACTTTCGGCATAATCACCACCAACGGCGTCGTAGATAACATCTACCCCCTTGCCATCTGTTAGCTCCTTTGCTCGTTCTTTAAGGTTTTCTTCCTGGTAGTTTATGGTGAGATCGGCTCCACGCTCTCTACACAGTGCCAGTTTGTCTTCCCGTGACGCAGCAGCTATCACCCGGGCACCCAACAATTTACCAAGCTCGACAGCCGCCAAGCCTACGCTTCCCCCTGCTCCGAGAACGAGAAGCGTTTCTCCCTGTTGCAAACCACCGCGGTGTTTTAGCCCGTAGTAACCCGTACCGTAGGCATACATAAGTCCGGTAGACTCGGCAAATCCTGCTCCATCAGGGAGCTTTCTGGCTGCATCTGCTTCTATTGCCACACATTCGGCAAACCCGCCGCCAAACCCACCGCTGCCGGTCACTCTGTCGCCCACGGAATACCCGGAAACCTTAGATCCAACCGCTGTGACTACACCTGCAACCTCTCCACCAGGAATGTACGGTGGAGTTGCCTTGAACTGATATTTATTTTCAAGCATTAAAGTGTCCGGAAAGGTCACCGCAGCTGCGCGGACATCAACCAGCAACTGGGTATCTCCAGCTACAGGATCGTCGACTTCTTTTATAACCAGGTTTTCCGGCGGACCGAATTTAGTACATACAACGGCTTTCAAACTAGATCTCCATCAAGGGCTAAGCTGTTACCAGATTACATTAATTTTAGGCGGAAATCGGGTATTCTTACGACGGTGAATTTGGGCGTATTTTTCAACGCCCCGTCTACCCGCTACTTATGCTTTGTGCTTGCGTTTTAAGCTACACCAGAATCAAGGTTTCACTTGAAACAGAAAGTAATTTCGCCACCCGTTTCAATTATTTCGTCAACGCGGTAGTAGGTGTCATTGTGCTGGTAATGATCCTGTTTGCATTAGGTGGATATTCCCGGCCTGAACAAACGGTAGATTTGAAGGCCCCATTGCGTGACGGTCAGTTTGTGGTGCTACATGGTGGTTCGCGCCCCTTTATAAACGCTCATGCCAAAATCACTCCGCAAAACCATGCTCTGGATATCGTGGGAATCAACTCAGTTGGCATGCGGGCAGGAAGTATAAAGGGCGGCCAAAGACTGGAAGACTATGTAATATTTGGCAGCCCGGTTTATGCTCCCTGTGCCGGAACTATTCTGATAGCGGTAGATGGTCTGCCGGATCTTGTGCCGCCCAATACTGACCGGCAAAACATTGCGGGCAATCATGTTCTGTTAGCCTGCCGGGATTTTGAAGTTTTACTTGCACACTTCAAACAAAATAGCGTCCTGGTTTCCGTGGGGCAGCGTGTTTCCGAGCACAATATAATCGCTCAGGTCGGCAATACAGGAAATACCTCGGAACCACACCTGCATATTCATGCGGAGCGAGGTGGTCAGGAGAAAACCATCCTTAATGGAGAGGGCGTTGCGATAACTATTGATGGCAGGTTTCTGGTACGGGGCGATCGCTTTTAAAATAGTACTGATCCAGTACATTCACTAGTTGGCAGCAAGATTTAGCGTTTGGGGTAGCGCGCAGTGCTCAGATTCCCAGATCGCGCAAATTGTAATCCTTCATTGCTTCCCGTGCCCGATCATCGAAACGGTACTGATCCCTCATCTGGGAAAAGGGTTTGTATTCAAATGCCTGTTCGTCTGGAAAGTGCTGTTTGCGTGCATCTATTGCCCAGGCGATCATTTTGGAGCGCTCAAATATGCGTTCTGCGTCATACACGGCTTTCGCGCTATGTATGCCGTTTCCGGTTGAGCCAAGTATGGATGACCTGCGGTGGAAGCCAAAATTTACGGTGATTCTTGGATTGGGACTGGTGTTGGCAAAAGAGCCATGTACCGTTTGCCGATTGCAAATGGCAACATCGCCTGGTTCGCATAGCAAGGGCACTGCATCCGGGAGTCGCTCACTTCCAACGGCGTCACACAGGGCCTTGATGTCTTGTTGCTTTACGTGACTGCCCGGTAGTACCCATAAGCCGTTTGCAGGGGTACAGCCCGTGAGTTGCACCATTGTATTGTAACCATGTGTGCCACGATCAAAATCGGGTCTGGCCCACTGGGTTGTTCCATCCTGGTGCCAGGAGACTGAACCACCAAGGCCGGGTCGTTTGATCCACACCACCTCATTGAAAGGGGTAAAATCTTCTCCATTGATGGCTTGGGCAACTGCTAATAATTGTGGATGTCCCGAGACCCGCAGACAGGCGTCAGAAAATTGCAGGGAGCCAAGAATGAGTTGTAATACATGTTCGGGTGCGTTTTCCGGAACTTCAGGTTCTATCATTTTGACCGGGTGTCTGCCCCCGTTTTGATCCGTGCCCCCTACTGGATCGGTTAGAGGTTTCACCCAACCGAGGTTAAATGCTGTGCGGTCCGAACTGAGTGCTGGACGGCCCTGTGCATCCAGTGCTGCATCCTTTTTAACAGGTGCACGTGCAAGCATATCGGCGACACCCGCGTTCAGTTCTTCAATCTCGGGCGCGCTGATTACTCCGGTAAATGTGTAAAACCCGGTTTCCCAATAGGCATCCAGTATGTTCTGATCCAGTGAACCGTCAGTGTTGAACCGGATGGGTCCGCGGTTACCCAGCGACAGGGCCCGCTGTGCGCCCTCGGCAAAGTACGCTTGCATGAGATCTTCCTGCAAGCCATAGTCAGCCTGGGCTGAATCAAATTCTATTGCAGCCATTTTTTTCGCCTCATGAGGATTTGGTTTTATACTGCTGGCCTTGTACGGCTAATGCAAGGTTGCAGCTGGTACCTTTCCTTACCCTCGTATGTAGTGCTCCAATTGATCTATAACTTGCTGTTGTTCCGCGATGATAGATTTCACCAGATCTCCAAGAGAGATTAAGCCTACCAGTTTATTATTATCTTTTACCGGCAAGTGACGAATGCGCTCATTCGTCATGATATTCATGCAGGTCTCAACCGATTCGTGTGGAGAAGTGCAGATAACATCCCGTGTCATGATATCGCTCACCGGTGTCATGTGGGAAGAACGACCCTTGAGTATCACTTTGCGAGCATAATCACGCTCACTAATGATACCCACCAGTATATCATCCTGAATCACGGTGAGTGCGCCTACGCCTTTTTCAGCCATAATTTCAATGGCGTCATAAACCAGGTTTGCAGGCTGAATGGACCAGACTTCGGATCCTTTGGAATCTAACAGCTGCTGGATAAATTTCATGGTATTTACCTGTGGCAACCCATGGGCATATTCTCCCAGACTTCTGCATTTGTCACTTGTTTTTTCTGCGGCTGGCTCGGCACACAGGAGAATCAGGGCTGTATCGGTATGTTACGCCACCTTAAATGGAATGCCGGTTAAAACCTCAGATACTTCCCAGAGACGTTTTGCTACCTGGGCGTCACGCGCTTTGGGCATGGCTTTAACCTCTACTGGTGCGCCCTGTAGTTCCATAAACCCGCTAGGTCCCCAGTAACTTCCCGGTTTAGCTTCAGGATCAGTCGCTGCTCGCAGTGTGGGCAGTGCGCCGTTACTAGCATCCTGTGCCAGAAAGCCGTTCCCTGCGCGGGCAAGTAGCGAAGTGTTCTGCAGATTGGTTGCGGTATACCCGGGGTGCGCCATGGTGACAATCGTAGAAGCTCGACTTGCCAGCAAGCGTTGTTGCAGCTCATAGGCGTACAACAGGTTTGCCAGTTTACTTTGGGCATAGGCTGGCCAGCGCCAATAGCCACTCTCGCCGTTCAGGTTATTGAAATTTATCGTGCCCATCTGGTGAGCAAGGCTACTAACGATCACTACTCTCGAATTTTGGGTTTGTAATACAAGAGGCATCAATTGGGCATTTAGAGCAAAATGTCCGAGGTGGTTACCGCCAAACTGTAGTTCGAATCCATCCTTTGTCGTTTCAAACGGTGTTGCCATGACACCGGCATTGTTAATGAGAATATCAAGTGAGTTGTGTTTTGACCTGAAGATATCCGTGAATTGCCGGATGGAACCAAGATCGCATAGATCCAGCAATTTGAGCTCAATTTTTGAATGTGGGTGCGTTCGTAGTATGTCAATACACGCGCGCTCGCCACGTTTAAGGTTTCTGCAGGCCAGGGTTACTTTTGCACCTTTTGCGGCAAAAATACGGGCGGTTTCCAAACCAATTCCACTGTTAGCACCGGTGATGAGAACGTTTCGGTCTGCTTGCTCTGCTATATTAGAAATATTCCATGCGTTTGTTGCCATGCAGCTCCTCTGGCCAGGTTGCGTAAATCTGCGGAAAACCCTGTCGCCTGCAACATACACTTGTATTCTGTGGCGCCGTTGTTACTTTGCAGTCCAGGAAAAATCCTGTAAAACTGATTAACTCAGGTTCCGCAGGAGATTGTCAATGTCTGAACAGATGGAGTTTGATACCGATGGACGGGCCTACGGGCGCGCGCTAGCGGAATTTGATGAAAAGCTGGTTCATTCGGGCCCCGGAACTCCCGGAGGCGAACTGCTCAGGCGTTATTGGCAACCGGTAGCGCGCAGTAACGAAGTCTCTGATTTGCCCGTTGCCGTTACGATTCTAGATGAAAACCTCATAGTATTTCGGGATAGGTCCGGCAATCCGGGACTCGTCTACCCACGCTGTATGCACCGTGGTACTTCCCTGATTTATGGGAAAATAGAACCCAATGGAATCAGATGTCCCTACCATGGATGGTTGTTTGATACACAGGGCAGGTGTCTGGAAATGCCGTGCGAGCCAGACAATAAACTCAGGCACAAAATTCGACAGCCGTGGTACCCCGTAATCGAAAAGTATGGGCTAATCTTTACCTATATGGGGCCTGCGGATAAACAGCCGCTGTTTCCCGTGATATCCCTATTCGAGGAATTGGCAGACGATGAAGAGATTGTAGTTGGCGGAGGCAGTCAGCAACCAGCAGGACAACAGGCCTTGTTTGCTGGCTACCAGGATTTTAACTGGTGGAACTTTTATGACAATTTTATGGATCCGTTTCATGTTTACGTCTTGCATTCAACTATAAATGGCAGTCAATTCGTAGAATCTCTAAAGATATTACCCAAGGTACAAACGGAGTACACCGCCGATGGAGTGAGAACGATTCAACACCGTTATCTGAAAAGTGGTCAGGTACATCAGCGGCTTAGCCAAACAATAATGCCAAATATAAATTGTACAGCGGCTGTGGGCGATGAATTGGGCCCTGCCGGTATTTCGTGGACCGTGGCAGCGACGGATACCAGTTATCGATTTTTTACCCTGAACCGTGTGAAAAAAGGTGTGGATCTGGCCAGCAATTTGCAAAAGCTGGGAATATTGCAGCCGGGCTGGGGTCCGGGTAAGCCTTTTGATGAGTGGAACCTGGAAGATCATCAGCGCTGGCAAACAGATTACGTGGCCCAAAAAGGACAGGGCGACATAAACCTGCACTCTGAAGAGCACCTAATGCCCATGGATAAGGCAACAGCAATGTTAAGGCGCCTTTTCAAGAAACAGGCAGACAGGGTCGCACGTGGCGAAGACCCGGTTGGTCTTGGCTTTAAAGAACCCTACCATCTGAAGGTTATGGCGGGTAACGCCATGTTGGATGGGGAAACGCTGGAATGTGTAGACGGTTACGATGGCAGGGAGCTATAAGAGATTATCCGTCCGTAAGTGCGCTATACCGTCCTACTGTCGTTCTGAGGTTTTCTGGTGTACCCATATCGATATACTCGCCTTCCCCAAAATGCACACCGTATACATTCATTCCTTCATCCATAGCCGCTTTGAATACGTCCGCAAGAACAATCTCTCCGGTACTGTCCGGGTCGTAACAGGTTTCTAGATAGTGATGCATAAAATCAGAAAATCGTGGGCTCCAGCATGCACATCCCCAGGCCGCAGTAAGGGAAGTTTGTTTTGGCTTATCTTCCAGATATATCACTCTGCCCTTCTCATCCAGGTCTGCAACACACAGGGTTTGTGGGTGATCAGTCTCGAATATTCCAAGGGTGACGTCTGCGTCAACCTCGCGATGCCGTGCCAACAATTGCGTAAAAACATCGGAGGGGGTAAAAATGGTATCTGGCATTCCAAAGACTACGGTACGATTTTGTAGCCAATGCCACGCCAGATCCATTGAGTGTGGCATGCCTCGTAAATTATCGTCAAAAACATAGGAAAGACTAATGCCAAAATTTTTGCCACTTCCGTAGTATTCCAGCAGATCCATTTTGCCTGAGCTAACTACCATAACTATGTTCTGCACAGTAGCGTTTATCATCTGGTCAATTAGGTAATTACTTACCGCTTTTGGCAGCAATTTGTTGTCCTCTCGATAGGAGTTCTCCCAGAAGCCAATAGGGAAAAGTTCTTTGCTGAATGGCAAAGGGGCGATTCGTGTTCCTTTTCCCGCCGCCGGGATCAACCCTATTACCTTATCGCTCATTTGCCTTTCTCTCCGCTTGTTCTGGTGCATACTCTTCAGAACCTGTAATTTGATCGAGAATTTTTGATACTGCAATTTTTGGTGTTAGATATGCGTCGAAAACTTCTGCATTGGACCTGGCCAACTCATCCAGTTTTTCTGGCTGCTGGAGCAAATTTTCTATCTGGGCCAGGATTGAATTGGCGTCCTCATATGCGAACTGTTCTGTAAAATGCGGGAAACCATTCAGGGTTTGTGTATTGTTAAAAATTTTCTGCCCGACAATTGGTTTCCCCAGAGCGAGATACTCAGCCAGTTTGAAGGACAGACAGTCGTGAGGGCCACGCACGTATATCGCCAGCTTTGAACTTGCCAATAGCTCAAAATAGGTCTTCTGGTTAAACCGCTCAATCCGAAGATGCGCCAATTCTTCAGGTAACCCTTCAATACAGGTTAGCCCTGCTACCGCAGAGATTTGCGGGTTATTTGCCAGTGCGCTAACGATCTGAAAGCGCATATCTTTGACTTCCTTATGCAGGAGATTAGCGTAATATTCCATGACAAAGAGTACGTCCAGTTTTTTTGGGGCAGATCTCAAGCTACGAAGTCGATCCGTTTTTTGAAGCGTTGGTAAACGTTTGATTCGCGTTTTGGCATTCTGATATGTCCACCCGGTATCGGGATTAGCGCTAATGCGAGGAAAGAGCTTCCAGAGATTAGCGAAGCGTAGAGGGCAAAACGGTGTTGTTGGGTAGATCTTGTGTGCCAGATCATGCAAAACACTGTCACTTTTTATGGCAGTGGCATTGTAATTTGCCTTAAAATAGAATTTGACCAGATTCAGCAGCGGAATATTGTACCCCGCTTCGCGAAGTGCGCTATCGAGTGTGTCAATACAGAAGAAGAATTCACCATCACCAAAATCCGCCTTAAAAACACTAATTGCAAAGAGATGTTTTTGCCATTCCCGATCCAAAGCGGTGCCTAATAGAAATTCCGGGGTCTGCTTGCTTACTACCAGTTTGTAATTGTATGCGCTCTGGTTTTTCAACAGACCGTCCAGAAAAAAACTGCTGTGGTTTATATTGTTAAAGTCGTAGAAGACGATGCGGTTCATTTTTTTTATTTTTTACACGCTAACAAATGCACATGACCCATTGTTGCAAATATTTGTGATAAGGCCTTGGGATATTGCCCAAAAAGCTTATATCATCTTTTGCCTCTAGCCCCGGTTGTGGGTTTGAACTGCAATACGGCAAATACAGATTTTGCACAATAACGTTTCTCTTTGTTGCGAGCATGTCACAAAATAAGGTCTTTAAGTGCGTTTATACGACAAATTTATACAATACTACGTTGTTTCAGGCTCTTGATTGTGGCTTCGCTATAACCAATTGAAGCAAGTATACTATCTGTATCCTGCCCTAACACTGGTGGTAAGCTGCGAAGCCTGGGTCCGTCTTCATCTAACATATAGCCAGCCTTGGCGATGGTGATTTTTCTATTTATGTCGATGGGTGAAGGAAAGGATTCGAACACTTCACGATATTTCAGTTGAGGATCCTGCATTACCTCAGGCAGGCTTCGTATTTCGGAGACGGGTATGCCAAGTGGTGCAAGTGTATCCAGCCAGTATCGTTTGCTATTTAGCTTCAACGCGTCGCCGATGAGCTTTGTTACGTCTTTTGAATGTTTAACCCTTGCATCCGGTGTTGCGAATTTGGCAAGTTGCAGTTGTTCGCTGGCTCCAATTGCATCGAAGAGTTTTTGCACCTGGGGTTGGCGCAGGGCTATTATCTGGATTAGTCCGTCGCTAGCGGAAAAAACATTCGCGGTTGGTTGACGCGTAGGTGAGGTGTTTCCCAACAAGCCGGGTAAGTCACCCTGGTTAAGAAAGTTACTGTATTGCACCGCTTGCATCACGATTGCGGTGTCCATCATGGACACATCTATTCTTTGTCCAAGCCCCGTTTGAGAACGTCGAAAAAGTGCTGTTGATATGGTGAATGCTGCATTCAATGCGGTGGACATATCAACTGGCATATAGGCTGTTCGGGTTGGCCCGGTTTCGGGATGCCCATTTTGTGACATCATACCCGATGCTGCCTGAATTGCCCCATCGTAGGCAGCTTCTCCCGCTTTGGGACCCACCTGTCCGTATCCGGAAATAGAACAATAGATAAGGTCACTTTTTATCTCTTTTAGAGTATCAAAGCCCAAGCCCAGTTTTTCCATAGTCCCAGCCTTAAAATTTTCTACGACTACGTCAGCGGACTTTACCAGAGCTTTGACTATCTCTATCGCTTCCTCTGTTTTCAGGTTGAGTGTCAAGGCTTTTTTGTTAGGGTTTGCACAAAGAAAGGAAGGGGACATGCCCTGGTTTTCATCGTGAGCCATTAAACCGCGGGTTTGATCACCGCCGAGTGGATGTTCGATTTTGATAACTTCTGCACCAAGCAGAGCAAGTTGCATAACCGCAAATGGTCCAGCTAATACCTGGGTAAAATCGATAATCCGTATACCTTCAAAAGCCTGTGGCATATGTTCTCCGGCCTGGCCTGACAAATGGTTGTTGCTGGATCTTATGACATTTTGTTTATTCTGGCTTCCGTGAGTATCTTGCCTTTGCGGGACTTTGAACCTGAATTTTCACTCACCAGGGCAATGGCATTCCATGGTGCAGCTGCAACAACAAACTGATCATCCCAGAATATCGGACGTCTGAAGTAGATTGACAGGTCAAAAAACCGGGCCGTGCAATTCTGCCAAAGTGCATGCACCATAAAATGAACCCCCATACCGCCTCCAATTATAGGAGCGCGAAAACCGGCCTTGTTGGCGGCTTGCATGTTGTAGTGAATGCTGTTCCCTTCGGAAGTGTAATTTTTAACGCTGGCAGGTGTCAGAACATAGGAGTTAAAGCGTTTCAATGCATCCGGGTGTTTGATAACAGGCGCTGGTCGTGTACCCGCACCTTTGACCAAATTTGGGCTGGCAGTCAGGTTCGGATCTGGACGTAGTGACACCCTGGGCGCGCTGATGGCTCGCTCACCATCCTGATCTTCGAACCAGACGTCGGTTTTTATCCTCTGCCCCCTTGGCACGTCGATTACCTCGGTTATTGAGCCTCGCACAGTGAGGGCTTCGCCGAGAGGTACCGGTCTGTGTTGAACAAGGCTGGTTAGCATGTTCACGTTTCCTTCAGCGGTTATGCCGTTGTGGATGCCTGTTTGGATACCAATGGCGATAAAAAAAGAAGCATCAACATAACCCCTAAGGGACTCACTTTTTAGCCCGCACGCCGCCAATTTTTCAGATTGAAAATCCTCTGTTACCGAAACAATTTCCGGTTCAAATTCGTAACCGGCAAGCGGTTCTTTCCAGTTGGATTCGCTCATTTTCACCTGAAGCCCTTACCATGCAAATTACCTGTACCATGCTACCATTACTACTCTTCATTTCTGAAACTCCAGGCAGCTTAAATGGCAAATTCGGCGAAAACAGTTCTTATTACTGGTGGAGCGGGCGGGATTGGTCAAGCCCTCACAAAAAGTCTTTCGTCCAGAGGATTTGTTGTAGGTATTTTGGATCGAGACGAAAGAGCCATTGCCGAAACTCTGGATGTTGTTGGAAACACTGGCGCTAGATGTTATGGCTATTCAGTTGATATCAGGAATTATGCATCTGTCAGGGCGACGGTTGAAAAATTTGGGAATGACGCGCAGCTACCCATTTATGGCCTGGTGAATAACGCCGGGTGGGATGTTGCCGGATCGTTTATTGATTCGACCCCTGATTTCTGGGACAAAGTATTGGACATCAATCTGCGAGGCCCTCTAAACGTTACCCATGTGTGTCTGCCTTCCATGGTTGAACAGGGAGAGGGGAGGGTTATTAGTATCTCTTCGGATGCAGGTCGTGTTGGCTCTTCCGGAGAAGCAGTTTACTCGGCTGCTAAAGGGGGTATCGGTGCTCTGATGAAGACCCTCGCACGAGAGCACGCCCGTGATGGAATTACTTTTAATACCATTTGTCCAGGCCCGACGGATACACCGCTTCTTGCAGGATTAGACAGGGATGGTGGTGGAAAACTGGTTAAATCCCTGGAACGTGCCATACCTATGAAGCGACTTGCCCAGGCCTCTGACTTTCCCGCTCTCGTGGGGTATTTTCTTTCTGAAGATTCAGCTTATGTTACCGGACAAACGATTAGTGTCTCCGGTGGTTTAACGATGCATGGCTAGAGCATTATTGCGAGAATCAGGGTTAATTAATTTTACTCGAGGGAAAGTTTGGTACACGTTTTTCCTTGAGTGCAGCCACCCCTTCTTTTGCATCTTCACCAAGAAAACATAACATTTCCATACGCAGTGAGTTTTCAAATATGGGTGCGGCCTGCTGCATCCAGCCATTCAGGGTTTGTTTGGTGCCACGAATAGCCGTCTGGCTTCCTGCTGCCAGCTGATCCGCGATTTTCATCGCGGCGGGTAGCACTTCATCCTCGGGTTTGCAAAGGCTTACCAGACCAATACGCTCTGCGGTAATGCCATCAATAAAATCTGCTGTTAGTAAATAGTATTTGGCTTTGGCCATGCCGCACAGAATCGGCCATATGATTGCGGCATGGTCGCCCGCTCCCACTCCAAGTTTTACGTGACCATCCGTAATCCTGGCCGTTTCGGACATCACGCTGATATCGGCCATCAGGGCAACTGCCAACCCGGCACCTACGGCAACCCCGTTGATTGCGGAGATTACAGGTTTTTCGAACTCCAGCAGTTTATAGACGATGTCTGCTGCTTCCTGTTGCACCCTGTTGACGAGTTCAGGGTTTCCGACCATTTCTGATATCCACTGCAAATCGCCGCCTGCGGAAAATGCACGATCTCCTGCACCGGTAATGACGACAACGTTTGTTTGGTTATCTTCGTCAATGGTGCCCCACACCTGAGTTAATTCGTAATGTAATACAGCGTTAGTGGCATTCATTACTTGCGGACGATTGATCGTTACAAGTAACACACCATTGTCGCGATGATCGAATAGCAGATGTTGGTAGTCTTCGTATTTCAAGGCAAGTACTCCAGGTTAAGAAGCTGACCCCAAGGCCTGATAGAAGGCGCCAACAAGATTAGCCGACCGCATATCACCGGCCAGGCCCGTTTCCATTTTGTTCATCACATAGGCGATGGATGCACGGGCGTCCTGATCGACAATAATTGCAGATCCGCCCCATCCACCCCAGAAGCAGGTATTTTTGTTGGGAGAGAGTGGGGCCTCCGGATTGTTCAGACCAAAACCCAGGCCAAAACTTTGTGGCATCTCCAAAACCAGATCGGTACCGGAAATTCTTTCTTTCATTACCGACTGGGCAGTTTCTGCTGAAAATAGTCGTTTATCGCCAACCTTGCCATGACAAGCAAGAAAGGCCTGTATCCTGGCGACCGAGCGCGCATTTCCGTGACCATTGGCGGCTGGAATCTCTGCTTTGCGCCATTCCGTGGTGCGAGAAGTTAAGGCATTTACAGAAGGGTTCGCAAATGTGCGGGAAGCAATTGAATCTGCCTCACCGGTACCGGACAGGCTTGTTTCGGAATTCTCTGAAGGTATCAGGTCGGCGATACGATTAAAGTGTGTTTCCGGTACGCCAATATGAAAATCAGCCGCGAGTGGTTCGGCAATCTCGTCACGAAAAAACTGCCCAATGCTTTTGCCTGAAATTCTGCGCACCAGCTCTCCGATTAGATACCCCTGAGTAATAGCGTGGTAGCCGGAGGCGGTACCTGGTTCCCACCACGGCGCCTGCGCTGCAAGCAGGGTAACAATTTTGTCCCAGTTGTACAGATCGGCAGGACTTGTCGGCTCGTCAAGACCTGAAAGCCCTGCGGCATGATCCATGATATGCCAGACTTTTACCTCAGCTTTGCCATTCTGTGCAAACTCCGGCCAATATGCTGCAACGTTGTTATCAAAGTCCAGCTGACCCCTGTCTGCGAGTATTAATGCGCAAAGAAATGACATGGTTTTTGTGGTGCTGTAGACGTTAATTATGGTGTCTTCCTTCCACGGGGCGCTTTTCTGTTCATCCAGATGCCCTCCCCAAATATCAATAACGGTTTCACCTGCTACGGTAGCAGAAAATGACGCGCCCAGATCGGCTCCCGATAGTATGCTTTGGGCGAGCACCTCGGCTACAGTTTCGAATTTACTATCATAGGTACCCCCGATTTCTGCGGGTTTGTTGTTTGAAGGCATATTTTGTTTCCTTAATAAATGTCCAGATCCTGTGCTAGTACTACCTCTCCGTCATATACGGAACGAACCTCCTGCAATACTTCTTCTTCCCTGGTTCCATAGAACAGGCCGTGGTAAAGCACCAGTAATTTTGGTTTCGATTTGTTCGCCAAGCCGGCTAGCGACAAGGAACTGGTATGTGCGCGATTGTGGTAATTTTGCCAGAAGGGCGTGTTTTTGCTAAGCCCCTGCTCACTGATAACCTCGTGAAATAGCAAGTCGACGTTACGCGCCTTTTCGGCCAGCACATCGCTGTAGGCGGTATCACCGGATATAACAATGGATTTATCCGCTGTATTTACCCTAAATCCGTAAGCAGGTTTTACGTCCCCATGATTAACCAGAAAGGCTTCTATTGTGAGATCGTCCTTCTCGAATATTATTCCTTCCTTGATCCGGGTATTAGCAACAAGGTAACCATTCGGATTTGGAAGGGGCTGGTTACCTCCTTCCCGGATATCTGTATCCGTAGACATCATCAGGGTCAGCCCCTCAATCAGTTTGTTTGAGTTTTTTGGGCCCCATACTTTCAATCCCGCCCTTCGTCGCCACCACAAGGTATAGGCTAGCTCAGCGATATCCATGGTGTGGTCGCTATGCAGGTGGCTCAAAAACAGGCAACAAATCTGGCTCGGGTATAGTGCGGGTATGTCGTACCTGTAGCGCGCAATGGTTGCATTTCTGATTGCGCCCGCCCCCACATCAAAGAGATAAGCTTCGCCCTTGTGAATTATGGCAATGGAAGGGCCTGCACGGTGCGCATCGGGTATCGGAGTTCCTGTTCCAAGCACTACCACCTGTGTGGGTCGTGCCATTTCTTCTGCACCAGGGGCAATCCTTGTTTCCACTCTGGCGCTGGGTAGCTCGAGAGCCTGGGCAGGGAGGTAAAGAAAACCACTTGTTGTCAGTAATAAAAGTATGGTGGCACGGTATATAAAGGTGATTTGCATGGTGTCCTGACTAATTGTTATGCGTTTAGCACACTGGCAATAACTTCATCCAGTTGTTCCTGCAGTTCGGGTTCCAGATAAGCAAAGTTTGCACCTCTGTCTGTAAACTCCCAAAACTGGGCACGGTGTTCTTTTTTGAGTTGGACAAATATTTTTTCCAGTCGCTCGGGTGACTCGGACCTGAGATCAGCAATTAATACGTCTGCCCAGTGTTGCTGATCTGCGTGTGCTAACACACAGGCCGCGATGATCTGGGCGCGGCGTACCCCAACCAGGCTTTCCTCCTGGGATTGAGTACGATACTCCTGATCCATTTCAACCAGGGTGTTTAGCAATACTTCCAGATGGGTATTGTTTTTGGCGAGGCTTGCACGAATAAGTTGCATAAGGTCATGCGCCGCTACTTCCAACAGGAATGGCTGGCTTGCCTGATAGCCGAGCAGTCCGTAGAACTGAAAATACTCGACCAGCTGATCCAGTGATTGTTCATCCCCCTGATCCAAAAATTTTTCGCCGAGTAGACGATACTGGTGAAACAGATAGTAGGTAGATCGGGGGTCTCTCGCATTGATGGTGCTTCTAAGATAACTATTGAAACAGCGCATGGCCAACTCTCGCAGTGCGGCACAGTTTTCCAGTTCCGCAATTTTACGGGTATTGATGGCAATCAGGTTGGCTACCTCCCTGCTATTGGGGACAGATACCGGCATGAGTGCCAGAAACTGTCGGAAAACCTTAACTTCAAGCCACAAACCCTGGTCCTGAATTGATTGGAGGGCGGAACTTTCCATGGATAAAAAGTCCGGGTCGGTTAACAGGCCTTCATCGAAAGTATTCCAATGTGAATCTTTGCCCTGTTTAAGTTTTTGATGGCGAATTATAAGCTCTGTTAAGGCATCTACAGACGCCATGGCAATTCCCCGATCCTGTCTGCCAACGGCACTTCGGGCAATTTCATGTAGTTCATCAATGGCTTCAACTATGGCTACGCGATTACCCCTGGAAATGGCCCTGGTCGCGTTGTTTAAAAATTTCCGAATTACGCTCAGCGGAGAAATAAAGGAAAAGACCCAGGCAAAGTAGGGAAGCAACAGCACCAGTGCGATACTGATAATCACGGTGGTAAATATTAATACTGCGGGTTGCCCGATTACGCTGGCATTGGCAAACCCTACCCATATGCACATAAGGGTGGTGCCCACGAGCAAACCCAGGTAACACACGTTCAGAGGTTCCCGGAGAAAGAGCATGGTGATACGGTGGCTAAAGCGGGTTGCAGCCAACTCAATTACAAATGCCACTACGGTGATTGCCACCGCCAGTATTGCGGCTACCACTTCGGCTGATCCGGCCACGGTATCAAGTAATGCGTTATTGTCTCCGTACCATTCCACGCGACTAGTTTCCCTCAACGTTCATTGCTGTTATTTATACCAGAGTGCGACTTTGCTGTTTTGTACTTTACTATCGCTAAAGCTGGCGTAGCCCATCAGGCGATCGTTGTGTTGCGGTATTCCGTCTTCCCCCCAAAACCATAGAGAAAACATTGTGCCATCGTCTTTTTCGAGCAGTATTACAGAAAAATGCGGGTCTGGTGTATCTACGCAATAACTTCTGCTGAATTTAACAGACGAGTATAGCTTCGGGCCGAACAGGCTGCGTACCCGCGCATTTAACTCGTATCGTCCGGGACCGGTTTTATTTATCGGCTTAAGTGTCATCCATAAAAATCCTGCGTTGTGCTTTTTTTTGCTCGCATATCCACGACCCAAAAATCGGTGCGTGCCGTTTTCAAATATAGTGCTGCACATACTTCCATCTGCAGATGACTCTGCTGGAGGCAGGCTATTGCAGGCCCCGAGCACCAGGCTGATACTTAGCAAGCGGAGTAAAGGGGTGTATTTATAGAGCACTGGGCCAGCTAAGCGTTAAAGCTGCTTCATGATATTGTTGTGCAGCATTATCCAGATAACCGCGAAATACCCAATTACTGCCTTCCAGACGCACCAGGCCGTGCACATTTGGATGATGGTACTGGGGATCCCAACTCAGTGCCAAAAATACCGCATCCGAACCTTCCTTACCGTGCATGTCCAAACACTGATTGCCCCAGATTACGTCATCTTCCGCGCTCCAGGTTTGGCCATCGCCTGGCAATCTCGAAGAAATAATACTGCCTGATTTGATTCTTGTGCCTTTTGTATCTGCTGTTGAGGTGGCGACTTCGATGGTAATGCTGTCCGAAAATTTGTTTTTGATACCTGCTGTCGTTGTGCCCTTCATTACAGTGGTTCGCCCCTCGGGAAAGGCTTTGTGGCAATGGCTTGCTGCCAAAATGCCAGTTGGCAGTATGCCCATTACCAGACAAGTGGCAGCTATAAAATTACCACAGGTCTTTGGAAGCCTACGGCTCATCTTTCAGCGCCACAAAGAGTGCGATCAATGTGATCATTCCAGCGTAGCGGAACGCAGAATCAAGTACCGGGCCCCGCAAGAGGTCAGAGCGCCATAGTTCAAACCAGCTTTCTGCGATAACAATAAAGCCGCCAAATAACATAAGGGCTGCGATGCCGCAGCCTGCGAGGGCATATTCTTTTGCGCTCGCAAATTGAGCACTGTCGTTACTGCGCGCCTGCCACATATCCAGCGCGCCTTTTGTACACAACAGGGCAGCTGCAAGCTTTGACAGCATTATGAACAGTGCTCCTGTCCAGATTATTGCAGTACTGGATGTGGAGTTCCAACTCTCAGCGCCCCCCTCAAATGTTGACATGGTGGCAGCCGCAGTCACTGCACCTATGGTTCCATCCCAGTCCATAAGATTAAATAGAGCTCCGATGAAGCCCCACAAGGCAACGCAAGCAATCAGTGCGATCTTAACCATGCGTAACATCGTATTTTCCCCCTTAGTTGTCCGCCCTGGCTCGATCGTATCTCCAGGGAGAGTCTGGTACAGCCCAGATATCTTTCTCCCCATAATGGATAAGACAATTCATCCATTTGGGTTTGAATTGAATGTTTTTGGTATCTTTTTCGTACAATTCCTGACACGGGTTGCCTGCAGCGGACGTCCAACGGGCTGTCATATGTTTATTGAGATTGGCATCTGCAACGATCAGATCCAGGGCATCGAGATCGGTCTGGTTCGTGGCAATGGGAATAAGGCGCCCGGCGATCGGTATAATTCCGTTTCCAAGTTCTTTTCCTGGCGCCAGTTTTGGGTCAATCTCCATGTTGGTATTCATAATTACGCTGATATCATAGCGGGTTCCGGAAACTGACTCACGATTTACCAGTTTCGAAACAAATACGGTTTGTCGTACACCACCATCCGTATACATGCTGTTGTTTATAAACACCGGTTCAAACATTAAGGGGGTGGATGCGGATGCGATCAGGGCAGCTATAAAACAATCCCGGGTCTGTTGGGGATGGGAATCGAAGCGGGTTGCCAATAGTGTCAGGTCAAAGGGCGTAAAATCCCCACTATCCAGATCAACCGCACCAACGATCAAACGGCGATTATTGTGATGTTGTGCCGCTACCTCCCGAATTACTGAATCGCTTATCATGGACAAAACAGCTTTTCTGAGTGGCGCTGTGGTATTAAGCGAATTGGAAAACGGAATGGTTAGAAAAAACCGGCGTTTAAAAATGTCCGCATCGGTCTTGTCATGGTATTGGTCAATTAGCCCCTTATCATAGGATTGGCCAAGAAATGCGTAGGTGGCTAGCAGCGCTCCAGTACTAATTCCGGTAACAACGTCAAATTGTTGTACTCGTTTGGGCTCAGCAGTTCCGGACCTGGAGTGCGCGCTCCATCCATTTAAAAAACCGGCGCCAAAAGCACCCCACGCGCCACCGCCGGAAAGTGCCAGGATATGCTGTGTGTCCCCAAGGTCTGCGGTGGCGCTGGCAGATATCATATCCCTCAGGGTGGCGTCAGTATTGAGTGTGGGGCAGGTGAGACCCTGCGGTCGGTGACTGGTGCATGCCCCCAACAGAATTGTAATAACAATGAGAAACAACAGCTTCACTGCAAGGCCCCGCACCAGCAATATTGAGCTATTGAATATAGTGCCCAGCTGCGCTCATGTCGAGCTGTGCTGCAGGCTTTGGATCCCCTGAGGCTACAATATCTCCTTACAAAAGGGTACTTTTCCCCTGTTGACTTGGCTGTGTGATGGGGTCACGATGAAATCAAAACAAAAATACTTTGGTAATCTTTTCGGGAGGGTTGATCGTGAGTGAGGACAGACTAAAAATAGCCTTGATAGGTAGTGGGATAGGCTCGTTAGCGGCGGCAAAGCAGCTATACAAAAAACATGACGTAACCATCTTTGAGGCTGAATCCCACATTGGTGGCCATGCCTATACGGCACCTATCGAAATTAATGGTAAAGCACAGAAGATTGATGTGGGTGTACAGGTAATTGTTCCCAGCTATTACCCAAACATTATGTCCGAGATTGCTGCGCTGCAGGAAGAAGGTGCAAAAATTGATTTGCACGCCTCTTCCATGGTGATTTATGCAGCTGGCACGGATTCAGAGGGAAAAGAAGTGGGTTGGGGCAATACCGCGGAATATCAAAAACGCCCGGAAGTGCGCTCCGTATGGAACGAAGAAACGCAAAAGAACGCCTCTGACTTTATGTTACGCGCGGAACTGATGAGTCAAAAGGAACAGTTACAATCGATAGAAGAATGGTTGGATACCCAAAAGGTAAGTCCTGAATTCAGGGAGTTTTGTTTGAAGCCCCTTATGTCTACAGTTACATTGACAAGCTCGGGACTGGATCGCACGCCATTTATCTTTATCACGGGGCTGTTTCCAGGCATGTTGTCATTTAGCAATGCTACTACCTGGTTCAGGTTTAATGATGGAGTGGTTTCGTTCATTGATGCCCTGGTAGCACCGTTTAAAGACAGTATCAGGCTAAATTCCAGGGTTGAAGAAGTTTTTCCAACTGCAGATAAAAAGGTTAGTGTCAGGTTGGCTGATAACGATAATGTGGAGGTTTTTGACAAGGTAGTCTATGGCGGCTCGCTGGGCGTACTCAATGAGGCCAATTCCCAAATTCTGAATAATCCGCAAAACGATAATTGGGCTACGCAGAAAGCACACATTCAGACCTTTAAAAATCAGGATTCAATTATGTACATTCATCAGGACGAAAGTACTATTCCAAAAAACTGCCCTGTGGACGCAAGCGAAATATTTGATGAGCGGGTTAAAGGCGCACCAATCCAGCACGACAATCTCAGCGTAATTTATGATTTGCCGACTGGCGCGAAGAATCCGGTGGCATGGAATTCGTTATACCCTGATGCCATTTTGCCACCGCCGGACAATCTGCTGCACCCTGCTATTCATTGGAAACATGAGTTTCTTGATATGAGTTCGCTCGGCGCACGAATGCAGTTGCACGAAATTCAGGGCTTGGGTGGTGTTTACTATTGTGGTGCTTCTGCTGCCGTCCCGGGATTTGAACAGTGTTTTTTGTCGGGACTCATTGTGGCCGAACATATTGATTCTTCCGCCAGGTACCCATTTAGTACCGACCCGCAAAATCCTGCCTACCAGGGCTACCAGTTTCTGAGCGGCCTAATGTTCCCCCCACCTGCTACCCAGGGTGCTGACAGCGATACTTCAAATATAGAAGTATCCTTCCCGGAGGGCTCCGAAGAGGAACAGCAAAATCGAGGCTGAGTCACCGCTGCAGCAAACCCCCGTGACAGGTGGCCCGGTTGTCGCGGGTTACAAAACCGTGTCGGTACTTTCACAGGGTCCTATTTACACGGTCATGCGCGCAACGCGTATTGTTGACGCTATTGATGTCGTCCTGAAATTTGTACCAAAACATTTGCTAAGCTCTGAAATTCGCGATCGGATGGTTGGCGAATTTCACTGTCTTCAATCCCTGCCGGAGCACCTTCCGGTGGTTCGCGTACTAAGTCTGGATGAACCGCGCACGGGCCTGGCACTGGTATGCGAGGATAAAGACAAGCACACTTCTCTTGACCGCCAAAAAATATCCCGAGCTTCTATCTCTGTACTAAGTTCCCAGCTCACAATTATTGTTGGCGAGTTGCATGATGCCGGCCTAATACATCAGCGCATTGATCCTACGCACGTCTTGTGGAACGAAAATACACAAAAACTTCTATTAACAGGCTTTTCGGAGGCCAGTCACTTACGTCGTAGCAGAAGCGCCAGGGTACACAGTGATCGACTTGAATATCTGGCGCCTGAGCAAACCGGACGCACGAACCAACTGGTTGATCATCGGACCGACCTGTATGGCATAGGTAGCGTATTGTATTACGCACTGGTGGGAAGGCCACCTTTTGAAAACGCCAACACACTAAACCTGTTACACAGCATAATTGCCGTAGATGTGGTGCCCGCTATAGAAGCTAATCCCTTAAGCCCGAAAAACCTGAGTGCCATCTGCGATAAGCTGTTATCAAAAGCCAGTGAAGACAGGTACCAGAGTGCACGAGGCCTCACGCATGATCTGGATCATCTTGATACCTTAACAACAAATACACTTGGGGGTGCCGACAAACCCCTGCGTTTCATGGTATCGCAAAAACTGCGCGGACGAGACATTGCCCTATCCGATATTCTGGGTGTATTCGAGCGTGTGGAACAAGGTGGTACCGAGCTGTTACTGATAACGGGTGGGGCTGGAATTGGCAAGTCTTCTCTTGTTTCCGAAATCCAGGGCCCGATTATCGAACGCCGGGCGATTTACTGTGAAGGCAAATTTGACCAGCTCAACCAGGCCACGCCTTACGCCGGATTGCGCCAGGCATTGTCCGGCCTGGTGAAACAGCTGGTGACTGAATCCGGTGATGTTATCGCACGCTGGAAAAGAGAAATAAATGCCAGCCTTGGAAACAATCTGGGCGTAATTGCCGAACTCGTACCTGAGCTGGATGTGCTGATTGATGGTCCGACGGCATATGACGCTCTTCCACCCCTTGAAGCAAGTAATCGGATACATCTGGCATTTCAACAATTGTTTATGGTTCTCTCCCGCCCCGAACACCCCTTGTTGATGTTTCTGGATGACCTGCAATGGGCAGATGTAGCGTCTCTGGCCCTGATCCACAAACTGTTGCAGGTAGAGGAATTAACACACCTGCTGGTTGTTGGCGCTTTCAGAGACAATGAGGTAAGTGATGAGCACCCGGTAAGACTGGAGTTAACCAGTAAATCCCACAGCCGGGTTACGGAAATATTGTTACCGCCGCTTGATGCCGAAAGCCTTTCCAAACTGGTAGCAGACAGTCTGCATTGCCCAGGTGCCCAGGCGGATGAGCTTGCCGGCATACTCCAGGAAAAAGCGGCCGGTAACCCTTTTTTTACCGGACAGTTATTGACCTCTTATGTTGAACAATCGGCTATAGAGTTTTCCCCTGAGCTTAATTACTGGGTTTGGGATGAGTTTCGGGTTCGAGAAGCGGATGTTGCAGATAATGTGGTTGATCTGTTATCGCTGCGGATACGCACTTTGCCTGATGCGGTATCCGAAACTCTGGGGTGTGCTGCACTGTTAGGTGGTCAGTTTGACCTGGAATTACTTACCCAGGTGAGAGATCTGAAACGCGCTGAAACGCTGGATCATCTGCAACGATGCATTGATCTGGGTTTGCTTATTGGTCTTAAAAGTACTGCGGCAGGAGAGTCTTCCGGGCCTGTTTCCAAATTTAAGTTTGTGCACGACAGGGTGCAACAGGCTGCTCACGGTACACAGCAGGAGCATATTGATGGCTTAAACCTCAGGATAGGCAGGATTCTACTTCAAAATTACCATCCTGATACCTCACACACAGATCTTTATCGCATGGTTGATCATCTAAATGGGGGTGTTTCATGCATGCCTGCGGATGAGGAAATAAGTGCGCTGGTGGACCTCAATCTGGAAGCTGGCATAAGTGCAAATCTGGCGGGCGCCTTTACGTCTGCCTCGAAATATCTTAACTGCGGGATTCTGTTGGAGGGCAGGCTGGGCACAGTAAAGTATTCACAACGCATCCAGTCCCTGTACGAACATGCACTTGGTGCTGCATATCATATCGGAGATCTGGATGCTGTTACCCGTCTCGCACGGTACATGCTGAAACAGGAAACTGATGATCTGAAGAAGGTAGATGTCCTGTTGATACAGATTCAGGCTTTTTTTGCCGAAGGAATGTTACCCCAGGGTGTCAGGCTGGCGCGAAAGGCCTTTGTACTGTTGCGCCTTAAGTTTCCCAAAAATATAAAGCAGTCGCATATTATTCTGGCTTACCTGCGAGTGAAAGCAAGATTGCTGGGAAAGTCGACGCAATCACTTGCGCAACTGCCCCTCGCAAAAGATGCCCGTACATTAAAGAGCATGCAGTTAATGAGTATCGCGGGCGTTCCTGTGTACTCAGTTGAACCGGATCTTTTGCCACTGTTTGTGTTTCGCATGGTCGAGATCAGTATTACGCGTGGTAACAGCGAATATTCTCCCAATGCCTATGCCTCCTTTGGAATGATCCTGTGTGGAGCGATGGGCGATCTGGAGAGGGGCTACCAGTTTGGCGAGCTTGCAATGACGGTGTTGTACAAACTCAATGCCAAAAACCATATATCCAATACCCTGCACTGGGTTAATGCATTTACCCGCTGTTGGAAAGATCCGGTGCGAACTACCCTTGCTCCGCTGTTGGAGGGCTACCGTGCCGGTGTAGCATCCGGTGATTTCCAGAGTGCGGGTTATTGTCTTTTCACCCATGACTTTCACCACTTCTCTGCGGGTGGAAATCTGGTAACGATTGAAGAAAATATGCGCACCAGTTCTGCAATCCTGCGCCAGTTGGGACAGGAAAAGACACGCTTGCTGAACGAGCTTAACCGGCAGGTGGTGCTGAATTTAATTGAACCCAGCGAAAACCCAACGCGAATTTGTGGTTCAGCATACGACGATGACGAAGGATTGAAACTATATCTGATGGAGAAGGATGGCCCGGGAGAGTTTACGATATATATTAATCGGCTCATTCTGTCCTGTTTTTTTATGGATGCAGAAGCTGCTATGGAAGCAGCGTGTGCTGCTGAAAGATTGTTGGATAATGTTGTTGGGTCCCTGGATTTTTCTTTCTTCCCTTTTTATAACGCCATTGCACATGCATTAACTGCGTCGGGCATGACGGGAAGCGAGCGGGTTACCTATACCAGGAAAATGAAAGCCGATCTGAAAAAACTGCAAAAATGTGCAGAGCATGCACCCGAAAACTTTTTGCACCGGGCAAAGCTTATTGAAGCTGAAATCTACAAACTGGATGGCAAGGATGAAATGGCACGCCAGTGTTATGACGAGGCAACCAGGACCGCCTCTGAATCACAGTATGTGCACGAAGAGGGTTTGGCTTACGAGATGGCCGCACGGTGGGCTTTGTCCAACGGCAGGGAAGCAACAGCCCGCAGTTATTTGCTGGAAGCGCACTACGACTACGTCAACTGGGGGGCTTCCAGCAAGGTGAAGGATCTTGAATCCCGGTATAAAGAAGTGCTTGCGGGAGCGAATCTGGAACACGGTAGTATGTCCTGGCAAACGAGTAACAATCAGTCCCTGGATACGCTTTCTATTATTGAAGCAGCCCAGGCAATTTCTTCCGAACTGGTATTGGAAAACCTGCTCGACAGGTTGTTGGATATTGTAATTCAAACTGCGGGTGCCCAACGTGCGGCCCTGTTTTTGCGTATCAATGAGGAACCCCGGCTGGTGGCGTATGCCGAGCTCGATAAGATCCATATGGTGCAGGAAGGTCGACTTTCTGCGCCCGAGTGGCTGCCAACTACCGTGGTAAATTATTGTTTTAATACGCTCGAATCTGTGGTGTTGGATGACATTGCGGAAGAAATGCGTTTTCAGGGCCTGGGGGCGAAAACCGGATCTGTATTGTGTCTGCCCCTGATAAATCAGGGGCAGCCCGGTGGAATTTTGTACGCCGAACACAACACACCCGGTGTGTTCTCCCGCGACAGGCTGGAAGTTTTACGTGTACTTACTGCTCAGGCTGCGGTCTCAATAGAAAATACTACACTGTATGACCAGCTACAGGCAGCGGCCATCACGCGCAACAACCTGGAGCGTTTTTTTCCACCGGAAACCATGGGTAAAATTCTGGACGGAGAGGTATCACTGGGTGCCATGGAAACGGAAGTGACGGTAATTTTCTCCGACATAACAAAATTTACCGAACTGAGTTCAACCATGACGCCTACTGAAATTATGGAGCTGCTAAACCAGTATTTTCCGGTAATGGCAGAAATAGTTTTTTCCCACGGTGGGGTGTTGGAAAAGTATGTTGGTGACGCAATATTGGCGGTATGGGGTGCACCCTCACGCCAACCTGACGATGCGGACCAAGCTTTGAGTGCGGCAATCGAAATGCAGCGGGCCAATAGGGAGGTAAACAAAAACCTGCCGGCACATTTACAGATTGAAACCCATATTGGAATCAATACCGGCATAGTTGCGGCGGGTAATATTGGCTCTGATCATTTTATGCAATATGTCACCATTGGGGACACGACCAATGTTGCCAGCCGTATTTGCAGTGCTGCTGAGTCGGGAGAGATTTTGATTGCAGCAAGTACACTCAAACAACTTGCTAATCCACCCGAGGTAGTAGCGTTGCCACCCGTGATCGTAAAAGGCAAAGAGGATGCATTGGAATTATACAGGGTTGCCTGGGATTAGAGCCTTGGCAGGAGTTTTGCCTGGTACTTTGCAAGAGTATTCACTGCAAATTCCAGATCGTGTGGTGTATGTCGTGCAGTAATAAAAAATCGCAGTCGTGCCGCATCCTCCGCCACTGCAGGATAAATCATAGGGTGTACGCGTATGCCTTGTTGTACCAGTTTGTGTGCGAGTTGCAGGCACTGTCTTGAGTCAGGTGTAACGACTGGTATAACAGGTGTTCCATGGTTGGTGCCTAACCCTAATTCGCAGGATTTTGCACATTCGAAGAACATTTGAATGTTTTTTTGAAGTTGAAGATGATGTTGCGGTTCTGCTTTTAGCAGTTTGCATGCTGCAAGCGCTGCCGCAGTATCACCCGGGCTTAGCCCTACGCTAAACAGAAATCCGGGTGCCGTGTACCTGAGATAGTCAACGATTCGCCCCGATGCTGCTATGTACCCCCCGCAGCTTGCAAGCGACTTGCTCAGTGTACCCATCCACAAATCTACGCTATCGGCAGAAAGATCAAAATGTTCTCGTATTCCCCGACCGGTTTCTCCAAGGGTGCCCATGGAGTGTGCTTCATCCACCATGAGTAAAGTATCAAATTCCTGTTTGAGTTCTGCAAAAGCGGGTAGTGGGCTTATGTCCCCATCCATGCTGTACACACCTTCTACCACCAGGAGTACCCGGGTGTAACGATCTCGTTGTTGTGACAGTATTCTACGAGCCGCCATGGGATCGTTGTGAGGGAAGGGCAAGCGGCGAGCGCCCGATAGAATTGCGCCTTGCATAATGCTGTTATGGCTTAGGGCATCATGCAGAATTAAGTCCCTGGGGCCTAACAAGTGTCCAATTGTGGTTACGTTTGTGGCATGGCCACTTACAAACACGACAGCATCTTCTGTGCCCATCAGGTCTGCAATTTCGGTTTCGAGTTCCCGATGGAGGTCCAACTGGCCACCCACAACTCTACTGGCACCAACGGAAGTACCGTATTTGCGTATGGCCTCAATAGCAGATTCCGATACGCGTTTGTCCTGCGCAAATCCCAGATAATCGTAGGAGGAAAAATCTGTTTCATTGGCCAGTTTTTCCCGAAAAAAGGGCAGCTCTACGCCTGCTGCCAACACCTCCGCCAGTTGCGCTTCCAGTGTCAGTATCTCGTCAAACACGGGTTTGTCGGTTTCAGTGCCGGCCTGTTTGCGGTCTGAGAGTATTTTGTCCAGGAGATTCTGTTTTTCTGAATCGCTCATTATCAGTTGATATTCAGAAGATCTGAAATACGCCCAACGAGATCTATAAGTGGTGTGTTCCTGAGAATATCCTGCTCCACTACCGGGACGCCGCACTCGTCCTCCAGAGTTAAAGCGATTTCCACCGCCATCAGGGAATCCACACCAAGTGCCTGGGCAGTGTTATCCAGGCTGATGTCTGTTATATCACCTCCCAGGACTTCGGCCAGAGATTTGCAAATGATGTCCTGTAGTGCAGCTGTTCTGGAAGCCTCGTCCATTTGTGCCAGCTGGTGTGTTGTTGCTCCATCTCCTGCTGTACTGGTATCAACTATGTGCAGATATTTTGCGGATTGTGCGTTTCGACGGTTTGCCTGTGCCCACCTTCGCCAGTCAACATTTATAAGCACTGTCTGTGGCTTGTCACGGGACAGCACCTGGGCCATACCATGCAAAGCCTGGCTTGTGCTGAAACCTTTAATGCCATTGAGCTCAAAATGCCTTGCCAGTGCCGGGTTTTCTGCCACTACTCCCACATCCTTCAATACGCCCAGGTTGATAGTGTTGGCAGGTAAACCCAGTGAACGACGATGGTGTGAAAAGGCATCGAGAAATGCGTTGGCAGCAACATAGTTTCCCTGATTGGTATTGCCAATTACGCTTGAGATGGATGAGAACATCACAAACTGGTCCAAAGAGCAGGCGCGGCTTGCATTATGCAAGTTAAGAGCGCCCATTACTTTAGGACGCATCACTGCGTCCAGCCGCTGCACGTCGAGTTCCCGTAATGGAGCGTCATCCAGAACCATTGCGGCAAGATAGATTCCACGTAAAGGATAGGGGCCGTGTTCAAGGCCCTGTATAAGATTATATACCGCTGTGGCGTCTGTGATATCCAGAGACACAAGCGTGGTATCGGTACCCAGTTGTCGAATTTGTTCCAGATGACTGGCATCTTCTTCCGAAAGCACACCTCGGCGGCTGGCCAGTACCAGATTTTTGATTCCGGCGCGTGCAAGCCATAGCGCAATCTGAAGACCAAAACCGCTCGTTCCACCTGCGATGAGGTAAGTGCCGTGCACATCAATTTGTTTACTGCTTGCACCCAGTTCCGGTACGCGTTCTACGTTGCAGCGAACATCCACCACGACTTTGCCTGTGTGTTTAGCCTGTGACATATACCGGAATGCATCGGCCACCTCGCTGGCAGGGAATACCTTCACTGGAATGGCTTGTAAATCTCCACTCTCGAACAGAGCGGAAACATCCCGCGCGACCCGTGCAGCTGTTTTCGGGCGATTCTGCATGAGACGATCGAAATCTATCGCGGAAAATAACAGATTTTTGTTGAAAACGTGCAAAGGCAATCCGGTGTTTTCTATGATGTCGCGTTTGCCAATTTCCAGATAACGACCATGTGCATTGAGCAGGGACAGGCCGGCGCGCTGGCTCTCACCACTTACCGCGCCGAGTACTACATCCACTCCGGCGCCCTTTTGGTCCGCACGTATACTATCGGCAAATGTTGCGCTGCGTGAGTCATAAATTCTTTTCAAACCCATCCGGTCCAGGTATGTTCGTTTTTCTTCCGTACCGGCGCTTGCAATAATATTCGCACCTGCCCATCGTGCAATCTGAATTGCGGCCAGGCCGACGCCCCCGGTCGCATTGTGAATGAGTACTGTTTCTCCTGCTTCGAGTTGGGCAATGTCGATTAGTGCATACCAGGCAGTGAGAAATCCCAGGTACACGGGTGCCTGTTCGGACGTGATCGATTCAGGTTTGTGTACTACCTGGGACTGATCCGCAATTGGATAGCGTGTGAATGCCGAAGGGCTTATGACCAGAACGCTATCACCCTTTTTGAATTCTGATACATTTGCACCTGTGCCTGTTACCGTTCCAGACGCTTCTATTCCTATATTCGCTCCGATATAGGTATCTTCGGTCACCTCCCGTGGAAGTTGTCCCAGTACCTTAAGCACATCCTTAAAATTCAACCCCCAGTAGTGCGCGCGTATTTCTACCTCATTCCCCGAAGGCGTATTGCGGGTGACTTCCTTATATCCCAGCGAACCAATTCTGCCCGGTTGTGCGACGTCGAGTATAAAATTGTCCTGTTCACGGGTATTCCAATCCAGCCATTTACTTACTTCTGTACCTGCTATAGGTAGTAACACCTGACGATAGAATTGCTTTTTCCTGAGCGCAACTTCCTCGTTTGTCGGATCACAAGCGATGAGATTCAATAAGTAGTTATCGACTACGTCAGTATCTATAATCCTGGTCTCCAGGTCCGGGTACTCATTTGCCAGTACTCTAACAAGACCTATAAGGGGAGAAATTTCAGGGTGAGCTGATTCGCCAGGTAGCACAGCGCTTGCCATACAGGTGAGCAGGGTCACACGGTTGATCGTATGTGTGTGTTCCATCCAGGAAATGGTACTTAACAGGTCACTACACAGAGCCAGCGATCGATCATAGTTCACTGGATCGTTTGGTTCAGGTATCACCAGAAGCAGATTCTCAAACTTTTGGTCGGCTAAATCTGCATCCCGGGAAAGCTGCCCTATTTCCAGGCACACGTGCGGACGCAATCCTTCAGAGGCATACAAGTGTTCAAGCTCTCTCGTGAAAGTGTGTTCAGTACCGACAATCAAAGTACGTGAAAGCTTTTCGGCAAGGGAAGCATCCGCAAGGTCAAAACGCTCCCACTGTGGTTCATACAACCAACGTGATGCATGTAGATGATCACCATCTACTGTCGTTTGGCAGGTTAGCCCCTCTATATGGGCCAAATAAGTCCCTGAACTGGAGATCAGGGCGATATCACAAATCATGTTGCTTGTGGTTTGTTCCTTAAGCCTCACCCATGCCCAGCATTCTGTGCCGCACGTGGCATATTTTGTGCTGGTAACCAGGTGATCTACACTAACGGGTATAAGCGTTTTTGAAAGCAACTCTCCTGAGCCCCTTCTCAGTGCTGCAAGCGACTGAATAGCACTATCCAGTAATACTGGATGAATAATGTAGCCTTCGACGGGTCCCGCGTAGCGTAGTTGCACCAGCAGGGTATCGTTACTGCTGCTAATACTTTTGATACCGCGAAAGGCTTGGCCGTAGTCCAGCCCGAGAGCAGAAAGATTGGCGTACAGGGCGCTGATATCTATGCACTGTTTATGGCTTGCCTGCAGTTCGGAAAGTGTTTGTGTGCATGACTCAGCGGGCCAGCGTGGTTCCGGGCTGATGCGTCCGCTGGCATGTTGGGTCCACAGTGAATCCCCGGTTCCGGATTTACTAAGCACCCTGAATTCACCAGCCTTATCCAGCTGCAAATTCAGTGTCAGACAGGCACTTTTATCAAGTCCCAAAAATCCTTCGAAGCGCACTCGCTCAAGTGCCATACAGTCAGAGTTGTAAGTATCCCTTGCTGCTAATAATGCGATCTCCAGATAACCGGCCCCCGGCATTACCGGTTGCCCTTTCACACAGTGTTCCAGCAGATAAGCAAGCCTGTGGTCCAGTAAATCAGCCCGCCAACATTGATCCGCGTGATCCATCCGAACGCCCAGCAATGGGTTTGACGGATTGCCAAGTCGGTCAGCCCTTGCCGTGTCAGGGGATTGAACATATGCGCGTCGTTGCCATGGATAGGCTGGCAGGGAGAGCAATTGACCCCCGGCCAAATCCTGACTCAGGTCGATGTCCAGACCCAGGGTAAATAGCTCGCCTGCAGCCTGTAGTGTGGTGGTGCGTGCGTCCTGCTCACGACGCAATGATGCAATGGTGTGGATAGAGCGTTGCTTCGATCTGGCAATCTGTTTCAGGGATGCACCCAGAACCGGGTGTGGCCCAAGTTCTATAAAACAGGACTTGCCGGTGTCCATAAGATAGGAAATTCCCTCTGCAAAACGTACTGGCTGGCGGATATTTTGCCACCAATAGTTTGCATCCATGTTGTCGCCATTAATGACGTCACCACTCACTGTAGAAATCAGCTCACAATGTGCAGGTTGGGGTTGAAGATCTGAGAAAATATTCAGGCTTTCTTCCTTCAGGTCGTCCATTTGTGGGCTGTGAAAGGCTACTTCAACGCCCAGAAAACGGTTAAACAAACCATTTTCTTCCAGCAATTGTGCAATTTCCTCGAGCTGCTGGCGATCTCCGGCAATGGTAACGCCGTCTGGACCATTGATAGCCGCTACGGATACTTTGCTTTCGTCTTTTAGAAGTTGCAGGGCTTCCGGCTCGGACAGGCCGATGGCTAACATAGTGCCCTTTCCTGCAGTGGTATGTTGCATCCGTGCACGATGAAAACTCACGAAGAGAGCATCTTCCAGTGTCAGCGCACCCGAAGCCCACGCAGCGGCCACCTCGCCGACGCTATGGCCAATCACAGAGGCGGGTACTATGCCGCGGGATTTCCACAGTAGGGTAAGGGCATATTGCAGGGCGAAATTCACCGGTTGTGCAATATCTGTTCGGGTAACTTGCGAAGCGGCCTCTGTCTGATTCAGAGCGTCGGCCAACGACCAATCCGCAAGTTTTTCAAAGAGCACGTCACAATGCGCGATTGCATCCCGGTAAACCTGTGAGCTTTGCATTAACTCGCGACCCATTGCCCACCATTGAGGTCCCATTCCGGAGTATACAAATACCGGTTCTGGTCTTGTGGTACTAAACACTGGACCAGGGGAGACAAGTTGGCTTTTTAGCTGCAAATGATTTTCTGCGATCGCAGCGTATCGATAGGCATGCTGGCTACGTCGGGTGCCCAGTGTGTAAGCGAGGTCATGCAGATTCAGGTCGGGCGAATTATCAATTGTCCTGTTTATATTGCTGGCCGTATCTACAACCGCTTCAGAACTCCTCGCGGACAAAAGAAATAACGATGGTGACGCGGATTTTGTCCTGGTCTGGTCGGCCCAGGTGACTGTTTTTTCCACGTCAGCTGGGCGCGGAGGTGCCTTCAGCAATACATGTGCGTTAGTGCCTCCGTATCCGAATGAGTTTACTGCTGCATAAAACTCACCAGCGCCGTCCCAGTCGACATTTTGCACAGGCACCGTAAGGCAGGATTCTTCCAGCCTGAGTGCAGGATTTGGATTGTTGTAATGCAGGTTCTTCGGGATACGAGCGTGCTTGACAACCATGGACGCTTTAATCAAACCGGCAACACCCGCTGCCGCTTCCAGGTGTCCGATATTCGTTTTTATGGAACCAACAAGGCAACGTGCGCCTGCGATACGGTTTTGGGAAAAAATATGGTTCAGGGCGGTAGACTCTGCCAGATCACCTGCCTGGGTTCCGGTGCCGTGTGCCTCAATATAGTCGACCTTGCCCGGCTGTATTCCAGCATTCGCATATACCCGATCCATTAGCGAGATTTGGGCCTTGGCATTCGGGTACGAAATTCCGGGAGTACGACCGTCCTGGTTCACTCCGGTAGCGACTATCACTGTATAAATCTGATCACCATCGGCCAGTGCTTTTGCCAATGGTTTAATTACTACAATGCCTGCCCCTTCGCCTCGAACATATCCATCTGCTGCTGCATCAAACATCTGGCAGCGACAGCTTGGAGAGAGGTAACGGCCTTTGCTCATTACAATAGGGTATTCCGGCCGGGTCATAACGTTTACGCCACCAGCAAGTGCCATATCGCATTCATTGTTCCATATACTCTGACAAGCATAGTGAGTGGCAACAAGTGATGACGAACAGGCAGTATCCACAGAAATACTTGGACCGTGCAAATCATAAACATAGGACAGCCGGTTGGATAACATTGTCATGGATACATTGGTAGAGGTGTGGGCGCTGATCTCTGTCCTTTGGCTACCACTTAGCTGGGCTAGCTTGCTGTCAAAGCAGAACCCGCCTATAAACACGCCAGTGGGCGATCCTGCTAGCCGGGAAGAGGTAATACCTGCATCATCTATGGCTTCCCAGGAGGTTTCCAGTAAAAGCCTTTGTTGTGGATCCAGGCCATTTGCTTCTCTGGGGGAGATACCGAAAAACTGGGCATCGAATGTTTCTATATCATCGGTGAGAAATCCGCCCTGCCGGATATAGGTTTTTCCGGGTACGTCCGGGTCGGGATGATAAAACTTGTCTGAATTCCAGCGATCAGCGGGTACATCAACTATGGCATCCTGTCCATCGTTTATAAGTTTCCACAAGCTTTCCGGTCCTGTTACTCCACCGGGAAGACGACACCCTATTCCGACAATGGCAAGGGCTGCATTTTCTGACTGTTGATTAGAACCTGCCTGGTCGCTTTTGCGCACATGTGATCCTGCCTGGGAAAACAAGAATAAAACACATAAGCGTCTCCGGTTTCAAGAGCTTGTTGGTAAATCAATTCAATGCCCGATGGACCCGCGGCTTACATGTCCTGAATGTGTAAAACCAGCTTTCCCTGAATGTGCCCGGATTCCGAAAGTTCGTGCGCTTCTTTTACTTTGTCCAGCGGCATGACGTGCAGTTGGGGAAGTTTCAGGATGCCCCGTTGATAGAGCGACATCAGTTTTGCCAGGCTCTCCCCATCGGGACGATGGTGGAGAAATTCCGTTTTGATATTTTTTTTCTGTATTTCTTCCATCTCGGGCGGTTCATTGTTCATGTAAACAACCGTTCCACCCGGTTTGGTAATATGGATTGCGGCCCGGGTTGCAGCTTCGCTCAGCAGGGACTCAAGTACCATATCTACGCCCTCCGGTTCCATTTGCCCCAGTACCTGAACGTAGTCGGATTTTGTGTAGTCTATTGCATGATCTGCTCCGCGGCTGAGTACATAGTCAAAGTTTTTTGCGCTGCAGGTTGTGTACACCGTGGCTCCGAGATGTTTTGCAATGCATATTGCGACACTACCCAATCCGCCAGCTCCAGCCTGAATGAGCACACTTTGCCCTGGTTGGATATTTGCGAATTCAGCCAGTGACTGCCATGCGGTAAGGCTTACCAGCGGCAGCGCAGCGGCCTGTTCGTATGACAGACCATCTGGCTTTCTTGCAATTGCAGAGGCTTTAACAGGTGCAAACTCTGCATTGGTACCGTGCTGAATGGACCAGGTGAATGCAAGCCCTGCGACAGCATCACCCACCGCATAGTTTGTGACCTCAGATCCCACGCTGGTTATACGGCCGGATAGATCCCAACCCGGCACAACCGGAAAAGTGCGTGCAATGTATTCGCTTAACTCCCCATTGCGCAACCGTCTATCGATGGGGTTTATACCCGCTGCTGCGACTTGTACCAATACCTCGTCAGCCTGGGGTTCCGGAACAGGAAGATCGCCAATCTTGAGTACTTCGGGTGTGCCATGATTTTCATAGTACGCAGCTTTCATCAGAACTTACCTAGTCCCCGGGTGGCGGAGGTGGTCCAGACTCCACCAGTTTACGTAGCTTCTTAAGGGTAAAAAATGGCAGGTCCCTGCTTGCTCGACGCACCAGCCAGGCGGGTAATTTGCCTCCTGGATCGGAGTCGATGGTATAAATCACCTGGGTAACACCGTCTATCGGTGTGAGTTCATACTGACCAGTGAGCCGCGGCATTCTAACGACGCCTCTGGGAATCCTGGCAGCTGAATCTTCTCGATTGGAAAACTCAATCAGAATACTTTCATCGGCGTTGCGCGTCACAGTGCTCTGTAGTACGACGTCTCTGTCTGCTACTGGCCAGGGTGATGCCACACGATTGTAAATCACCAGACTATCATCCGCCTGCGGAATGATATGTGCTTCCGCACAGTTGTGTTGCCATTGGGTATACGTGTGCACTGCCCCAACCCATGCGGCAATTTCCAGGGGGCTTGCTGCCATGCTGGTATTTGCCTTTAGTATTGGCAGAGTGCGCTCAGGATCCACCAGTTCTTTAACTGTGATGCCTGCTTCTTCACGCACCACGGTGAATTCTGCATATACAGGTAGAAACGTGCCGAGTATTACGAGCGAATATAGAAAATACCTGATATTGGGAACGCGGGCCGGATGCATAACAAAAGAATAATGATTGCCCACTTTTAAATCCACCTGTGCGTGACCGATTTTTCTGATATGCGCGATCCTTCCATATTGGCGTGCATGCACTCCTGCCCTTTAAGCGGCCTCATGGCCCATATACAGGTAGTAAATTCAACATAGCCAGAGTGTGACAAGCCGCCAGCGTAATGCCCATAGCTATCATAAAATATATTAGTCCGTTGCCACCCCAAACCTGAAAATCGGTACTGGCAAATTGGGAACGATTTTTCTTCAACATCAGGGCAGGGATAATTAGTCCATTAAATGCCATTACCAGCGCTGCAAAACCGATGGCGTAAATAAATCCGTTAGGAAAAAACAGTCCACCGAGCATCGGCGGGAGAAATGCGTAGCTTGCTGTTTTGAGCCGACCACTTGCAGATCTGTCGAGCTTGTACTTGTCTGCAAAAAAATCAAATAGTGAGATACCAACGCCAAGGAAAGATGTAGTGATGGCAAACACAGCAAAAATATTCAGGTAGTCGGCCAGCCCGTCACTTGGGAAGGCCTGGGTAATTGCGTTCACCAATGCGCCTACGTTTCCGCCCTCAGCCATTACTACCAGAAACTGTTCGCGCTGAAGAATCCCCATGGAAAACACCAACCAGAGCAAATAGAACAAAAAACTCAATAGCGAGCCATATAACATACTGTTTTTGATTGTTGCTGCACGCTTTCCATAGTATTTAACCAGGCTGGGTACAATGCAATAAAAGCCAAATGCCGTGAAAAAAAATGGCAGTGCAGCAAAAAAGTAATAAAAGTATGGCAATTCACCGGCCAGGGCAGGAGTGATGGCGAGGGATTTTAGGTTAACAGCAAAACGCAGGTCGAATATGGCTGCGAAAAAACTTGCCAGCATACCCAGAAACAAAATCGTGGTAATTCGATCTACTGCTCGTGTGCCTATCGAGACAACAACAGATAAGGATATAGCGATTATCGCCCCCGTAGCAAATTGCGGGGGTGCGTAGCCCAGTGTGGATGTCATCGTGTGATTTGCAATGGACCCGCTCCCACTTATAAAAGCGTACAAAAGTATGTAGAGCAGAAAGAGCAATAATACGCCGTTAATCTGATTCCAGTGTTTGCCGAGCGTACCCTGTATCATAGTGTCGTAACTGGAGCCTTCGGGGAAGCTGAGGTTTACCTCCAGTACCATCAGCGAGACGTAATACATACAAAACCATGCAAGTGCCATACAGACCATGGCCCATCCAAACCACATCCCTGATGCTATAGTCGGCAGGGAAAACATTCCTGCTCCAATCGTGGCTCCGGCGGTGATCATCATACCGCCCATCATGGTCGTTGGTGCTTTGCGGGTATTGCTGCGCTGAAGTATCAAAAAATTGCCTCGGTTGATGCTTTTATTAATTCACTATATCTTAACGGCTTCTTAAACGTACTATAGGCTGGGCTATTTCCCGGATTTCAGCTGATACAGGTCGTGTAACTACCATGCTCGTATATACCAGAGAAATAACTGTTGAATGGGGAGAATCCGATCCCTTTGGCCTGGTATATTTTCCTCGTATGCTTGCGTGGTTTAACGATGCGGAACACGAATTTTTTGCGCAAGCCGGGTATCCGGTTAAAGAAATGATTGAAAAAGATCGCACAGCATTTGTTATGGGGCGTATCCAGTTTGATTTTGTGGGCCCGGCTGCATATGGCGATCGCATATTAACGCGATTGAAATTGGTGGATATTTCCAAATCTACACTCACCTGGGAATGCACCGCTAACCACCTGAGTGACTCAAGCCGGGTTACTCAAGGTACCGCGACCAGGGTATATGCAGAAATTCAGGACAATGGAGAACTTAAAGCTATATGTATACCCAACCGTATTCGTGAGATGGTAGGTGCCCCACCCTTCGACGAAGCGGAGTGAAGCAGTAATAGCTCGCCCTAGTTTTGTTTCAGTGCAGCCTTGACCTTGCCCAGTAGACCCATGATCTGTGTTACGTCGTCCATGCTGAGTTCCCCCAGAAGTGCAATAACCCATTGTTCATGGCGAACAGCCATTTTCCGAAAAATCCTGCGTCCTTCCGGGCTTAGCTTCACAATGAAAGTGCGCCGGTTTTGCGGCACTGGCTGTCGGCTGATAAGCCCTTCCTTGACCAACTGGCCAGCAATTCCCGAGACATTGCCGCCAGACACCATCATACGTTTCGACAGCTCACCCATAGATAAGCCTTCGGGCACACGATCCAGTTGTGCCATAAAATCAAAACGTGGCAGTGTCGTATCAAATTCTTCCCTGAGCGCCGTTCTCAAATGACGCTCTATCATGCTCGAACACGTGAGTAAGCGCAGCCAGAGTTTGATGGAATGGTGGTCTTGCTCGATCAGTCTGGTTTCAAGATCAGAAGATACACCGATACATTTGTTACTTGTCATGGATAATCCTGAATAACATTTTATATCTAAAATATCTGGGTTATACTCGCCCAGGAAACTTTAAGCCTAAACTATTTGGCGATGCTTGACTGCATTTTTAATCGCCTGGCTTGTTGGAGATTTGCATGAAAATTGTTTGTCTTGGAGGAGGACCGTCTGGTCTGTACCTTGCAATAGCGATGAAGTTGAAAAACGCGTCCCATGAAGTTGCTGTATACGAACGTAACAGGGCTGACGATACTTTTGGATGGGGTGTGGTGTTTTCCGATCAGACTATGGAAAATTTGCAGGCCGTTGATCCGGCAAGTGCGAGTGCGATTAACGCAGAATTTATCCACTGGGACATGATCGATTGTTTTGTATCCGGAAAACTCGAACGATCTGACGGGCATGGATTTATTGGCCTCGGTCGAAAGCGTATGCTGGAAATACTTCACAATCGAGCAGCAGAGCTTGGAGTAGCTTTGCATTTTGAAACCGAGTTTGAACCCGAAGACCTTGATGAGAGATTTGCCGATGCCGACCTGGTGGTGGTAGCCGATGGTCTGAACTCCAGGATACGGAATGCCCACCTGAAAGAATTTGAATGCGAAATTGATGTGCGGCCTAACAAGTTTGTCTGGTTGGGTACGCACCAAACCTTCCGGGACGCCTTTACCTTCATATTTGAAGAAACATCCGCTGGCTGGATATGGGCGCATGCTTACCAGTTTGATGAAAATACTTCCACGTTTATCGTTGAATGTAATCCGGCGGTATACGATGCCCTCGGGTTTGACACAATGTCACATGCAGAGAGTGCGGAAACCTGCCGTAAAATATTCGCAGCCTATCTGGATGGTCATGAACTGATGACTAATTCAGCACACGTGCGCGGTTCGGCATGGATCAACTTTCCTTCAGTGCTGTGCCGACAATGGGTGAAGGATGACCGTGTTGTGCTCATTGGGGATGCAGCACATACCGCACATTTCGCAATAGGGTCGGGTACCAAGCTGGGTTTGGAAGATGCAATCACGCTGGCTCAACATGTAAACAGCGATCTTCCCATTGGTGAGGCCTTGAAGGCTTATCAGGCCGAGCGGGAAGTGGAAGCATTACGACTACAAAATGCTGCGCAAAATGCAATGATCTGGTTTGAAAACACACCGCGTTACCTGAACGCTTTTGACCTGAAACAATTTTACTATTCGCTGTTGACGCGCAGCCAGCGGGTTAGCCATGAAAACCTGCGATTGCGCGACAAAAACTGGCTTGAGGAGCTGGAAAAACATCTGGCACAAAAGACACAGGGCGTGGAATGTAAAGACGCGGTGCCACCCCTGTTTTTACCCTACAACATTGGAAGTATGCCGCTCATAAATCGCGTTGTGGTCTCGCCTATGTCAATGTACAGCGCTGAAGACGGTTTACCAGACGACTGGCATCTGGTGCATTATGGAAGCCTGGCGAAGGGCGGTGCGGGCCTGGTGTTTACTGAAATGACTGACGTATCAAGGGATGCTCGAATCACCCCCGGGTGTGCAGGTATCTGGAACGATGAACAGGAAAGCGCATGGCTGAGGATCAGCCGGTTTGTGCACACCCACACGCGGGCCAAATTTGTTATGCAGTTAGGCCATGCCGGCGCCAAAGGTGCAACCAAAGTTCCCTGGGAGTGGCACCCTGATCGGCTGGATGACCCGCTAGACCCTGAGGATAACTGGCCACTGGTTTCGGCTAGCCCCTTACCCTATGACCATTATAGTGTAACGCCAACGCAACTGGACCGTGGTGGCATGGATAACATTAGAGAACAGTTCGTGGCAGCAACAATTAGAGCGGATCGCGCAGAATTTGATATGTTGGAACTGCATGCTGCCCATGGTTATCTGATTGCTTCATTCATTACTCCGATTCTTAATAAACGGTCCGATGAGTACGGAGGGAGTCTCGAAAACCGCCTGCGCTTTCCGCTGGAAGTTTTTAGCGCTATGCGTGCGGCATGGCCAGCACACAAACCTATGTCGGTACGTATTTCTGCCCACGACTGGATGGGAGAAGCGGGTGTTGAAGAGGAGGAGGCGGTGGAAATTGCCCGGGCTTTTCACGGCGCCGGTGCGGATATAATAGATGTGTCCAGCGGACAGACTTGCCATGAATCCCAGCCAAGGCCTGGTCGAATGTTTCAAACCCCGTTGTCCGACCAGATTCGGAATGTTGCAGGCATTGCAACACTGGCAGTTGGAAACATCTATGAAGTAGACCATGTGAACAGTATTATTGCCGCTGGACGTGCCGATCTGGTGTGTCTGGCCCGAGCACATTTGGCTGACCCAAACTGGACGATGCGCGCTGCAGCACAAATGGGATATACGGGACCCGGTGTATCAGAACAGAAACAGTACTTTATGGGTTATCGACAATTACACATTAATCTCCAACGGGAAGCTGAAGCGGCGTTAGCTGATCACAAGGTACGATTGAACTAGAGTATGAAGAAACTTTCTCACGCAGTGGTAACAGGTGCCGGTACCGGAATAGGTGCGGCGGTATCACAATTATTGGTGAAGCATAATATACCAGTTACGTTGATGGGCAGGCGCAAGGAGGTACTCGACAGTACCGCGGACAAACTCGGCCAACCGGAGCTGGTTCAGACTATTGTCTGTGATGTGAGCTGCGAAAAAAATGTGCATCGGGCGTTCTCCCTGGCAGCTGATGCCGAGGGATTTGGCACAGTAGATGTGCTGGTTAATAACGCCGGAATTGCACCAAGTGCGCCCTTTGACAAATTGACCTTTGAAGACTGGAATGCCGTAATTGAGGTAAATTTGCATGGTGTATTTCACTGCACCCAGGCGGTTCTGCCCGGCATGCGTGGGAAGAAGTTTGGCCGTATTATAAATATAGCCAGTACAGCTGCACAGCGCGGTTACGCATACGTGAGCGCATATTGCGCAGCAAAACATGGTGTTCTGGGTTTGAGCAGAGCGCTGGCTCTGGAAACTGCCCAACAGGGCATCACGGTTAATGCAGTGTGCCCCGGATTTACCGATACTTCGATTGTGCGTTCCTCTGTTGCCAGCATTCAGCAGAAAACGGGGCGCAGCGAAGCAGAAGTGCTCGCCGAATTTACCAGAGTGAATCCACAGGGCAGGCTGGTACTTCCAGAGGAAGTAGCTAACGTAGTGCTCTGGTTGTGTGCAGAGGAGAGCAGCGCAATTACCGGCCAGGCAATTTCAGTAAGCGGCGGTGAGGTAATGTAAGCCGTGGTATCTTATTTCAGGAGAAGTGCATGCAATCCACACAGTTAAGTAACTATTCAGCAAAACATTTTTTATGGGAGGCCACTGAGGGCGTAGCAAGCATCACGCTAAATCGACCGGAGCGAAAAAACCCGCTTACCTTTGATTCCTACGCAGAATTGCGAGATCTTTTTCGGGCACTTGTTTATGCCGATGACATTTATTGTGTAGTGATACATGGGGCAGGAGGTAATTTCTGCTCCGGTGGTGATGTACATGAAATTATTGGCCCCCTGACAAAAATGTCAATGAAAGAGCTTATGCATTTTACGCGCATGACAGGAGATCTGGTAAAGGCGATGCGTGCATGTCCACAACCGGTTATTAGTGCAGTTGAGGGTATTTGCGCAGGTGCTGGTGCCATAATCGCGATGAGTAGTGATCTGCGCTATGCAGCTTTTGATGCGAAGGTAGCATTTCTTTTCAATCGAGTGGGCCTGGCCGGCTGTGATATGGGCGCATGTGCCATTTTACCGCGTATCATAGGCCAGGGCCGTACCAGTGAATTGTTATATACCGGCCGAGCAATGAACGCTGAAGAAGGCGAACGCTGGGGTTTCTATAATGGTATTAGTGATGCACCGCTGGCTGATGCTGTGAAAATGGCGCAACGCATAGCCAGTGGACCCACGTTTGCGAACGGCATAACAAAAAACCAGCTACACTATGAATGGAATATGGGCGTAGACCAGGCCATTGAAGCTGAAGCACAGGCGCAGGCTATCTGTATGCAAACTGAGGATTTTGTGCGTGCGTACGATGCATTCGTGAATAAGGAAAAACCTGTTTTCGAAGGCAACTGATCCATGCCCATGTATGTTGGTTATATAGCCTTCACCATTTTGATGACAGTGTTTATCGAGCCATTTGCAGCCTTTTCTTCCCTGCGCTCTACCTGGGCATAACCTCTTGCCAGATACAGTGGTTCACCAGGTACGGTTGAACCCAGTTCAATGGTTTTAAAGCCTGCCAGTCGCGCTGCATCTTCGCCCAGATCCAATAGCAATGTTCCAATTCCCTGACGCGTCCAATCCGGGTGGGTATACATGGCGCGTATGCGTGCAGCATCAACGTTGGGGTCGCTCAAACTGTCATCACGCCCGATAGTGTGGTCGCCACCATAAAGGGTTTTACGCTTGCCCCAACCGCCACACCCAACCAATATCTGTTTATCCTGATAGACAGTTTCGATCAAAAAATATGTTCCATCCTCTATCAGCGTTTTGTCCACTCCCATTGTTTCCCTTGCGGCCTCTATTTCGCTCGCAGTGAGAAAATGCTTCATATTCTCAGCAATTGAAGCCTGCATAAGTTTTCTTATTGCAGCAATATCCTTTGTTTGAGCTATACGGTGTTGAAATTTTCCTGGTGTGGTCATATTGATATTCGGGGTTTAAGCAATGGGCCGGGTAAGCAGTTTATGCGGCGCGTAGCAAATGTTCTACGCTACGCAGCGCAAGTGCGTGGATGGTGAAAGTTGGATTAACCGCTCCACTACTCGGGAAAACCCCGGGGCCTACGACATAGAGATTTTCCAGTCCGTGGCAGCGACCGTAACTGTCTGTGACCGAATTTTCAGGATTGGTGCCCATTATCGTTCCACCCATCAGGTGCATACCAAAACGGGCGCCTTGCCAGGCTTCAACCGCACCAGCCGCCTTGAATACATCCAGGCCTTCCGCTACAGCAAGCCTGTTCATAGCATCGCCTTCCGGTCCCACATTGTGGATTGTGTGCGCCAGGGGCACATTGTAAATATCCAGGGTTTTGCTGAGGGATATACGATTTTCGAACCGTGCAACATCCTCTCCAACATTTACCATGTTGGCCATGTGTTTAGCCGCCCTGTGCATAAAGGGCGCTAGTGCAGCGCCATAAATATCGGGGCGTGTATTCACCATACCCAATAAATCGTTGGGTTTGAGCGCACTGGCTATGAGCCATTGCCACGATCCGAATGCACCATTTTTATTTTGCTTGTTTGCGTAATTGTCCTGATTAATAAGTTGGCCACCGGTTGGTCCAAGATGCGGGCTGGTTTCTTGCTCGAATAATCCATAGATTGAGGCTGAGGGGTGGGTCATCAGATAACGCCCGACAAGGCCGTGCTGGTTTGCCAGACCATCCGGGAATTTGTCGGTGCCGGATGCAAGTAGCAAGCGGGCATTTTGCACGGCGAACGCGGCAAGCACGACGGTGTCGGCAAGCACCTTACAGATAGTTCCGTTTCGAGTTACATATTCAACACCGCAAACCTTATTCCCTGATTTGTTGTGCAGTACTTTTGTAACAGTTGCCTTGTGGCGAATCTCACATCCGGCCTTCAATGCCTGTGGCAAATAGGTAACAAGAGGATTGGCGAGCGCCCCTGTGGGGCAACCTGCTTCACACCAACCGTCAAACAGGCAGGCAGGGCGGTTTTCTCCGGGTACGCTGTTTATTGCCAGCGGTATTGGTGCGGTTGACATACCAAGTTTTGAAAAACCCCGGGCGATGGTTTTCCCCTGGGGGAACACGGGAAGTGCCGGCATGGAGTAGGCCTCACCAGGCGGTCTCCAGGTTTCCTGGTTGGCATCCCCGCTTAAACCTATCTCCCTTTGAATACGATCATAGTAGGGTTGGAGTTCGGTGTACTCGAATGGCCAGTCCAGTCCCAGACCGTAAGTTTCCTGTATTTTAAAATCATTGGCATGCAGGCGTGGCCAGACTGCGAAATGGTGTAAGGCGCTACCCCCGGTACCGTAACCGGCGTTAAAGGTGTGGCCTATCTTCAGGTTTCCTTCTTCCTCTACATGTGATCCAGCCCACTTGAGTTTGCGTGCCCAGATCTGGGAGCTGTACAGGTCCTCAAGCTTGCGCTCTGGGCCAGCTTCCAGAATCAGGACGTTGCGTCCTGCCGTGGCGGCCTTCGCAGCGACCAGACAGCCTGAAGCACCTGCGCCAACAATGAGCATGTCCACTTTCTGTAAATTTAATATTTTTTGCACAGTCTACCAGCTGCTTTCAGGGGTGATGTGCGCCGAATACGGGATACCTATCCCGGCAAATCCTTCTTCTGTACCGTAGACCAGGTCAGCCGCGTCCGAGCGCAGCACAAAAAAGAAAAACGATGCCGGTGCGCCTTTCCAAGATGAAACTTTGTCGTTGGCCATGTCGTCGAGCAAAATTGCAGTATCGCGCGCTTCCAGCTCGGCCCAGTGTTTACCGAAGCGTCCTAAGGCAAGGTTTTGGGCATTTTTGAGTCCTGTTTGATAGAAGTCGGGGAACGCCTGGTTGGGAAGCCCCAAATATTTGATCATCAACAGACAGTCTTCGACAGTCTGCGCTAGATGGTAATCCAGATAGTGACAGATACCGGCTTTTTGAGCGCCTGGCACAATAGCATTTGCAAGCGCCTCAAGTGTAGATGCTTCTGTTTGCGAAAATACCTGAAGTGCAATTTCCTGGGCGCGGGCTTCTGCAGGTGTTATCAGTACGTGGGCACCTCCCACAAAGCAGGATAGTGCCACGCCCGATTGTTTTATAAAGGTGCGTCTGGAATTCATATTAAAATACGCGCCTGTATTGTGAGTACTTTACTCCGATTGCTAGAAATCCCGTCTTAATCCTATGCTCCAGTATCGTGGTGCGCGGTAGGAAACCTCGTTACATCCGCACAAGGTTGCCAGGTCGAAGCCCTGTATTCCAGCACGCTCGTCAGACAGGTTTCTGCCCGAGAGGGTGGCGGTCCATTTCTCATCGCTACTGGCCCAGCTGAGTTGTGCGTTAAACATCGTATAACTATCGAACTTATCAGCGTCAAAGTTTCTCAAATTATAGAAGTAGGAATCGGAGTAGGAGATATCACCCTGCACCGCCATGGTTCCCCCCATCGCGTTCCACGAGTAGCGAACTATGCCTGTGAGTTGCAGTTCAGGTGCGTAGGTGGGTTTTACGTCGCGCGGTGGCAGGGGTGAGCCATTACGCAACAACAGGTCTTTCACCTTGGCGTCAAATACAGAACCTGTAAGTAATAAATCCAGACCCTCTACCGGGGTAGTTTGTAACTCAAACTCCACGCCGATGTTGGTGGCGTCTGAATTAATAACAACACCACCCACCCCGACGAAGAGGAATGCCTGGTAGTCTTCATAGTCATAATAGAAGGCAGAAGCATTCAGGCGCGTACGGCCGTCATTAAATGTGGCTTTAAAACCGATTTCATATGCAGTCAGAATTTCTTCATCATAGGGAATTGAAGGGTTTCCTCCGGCTCCCAGAAAGGCACCCAGCAAAGGCGCGTTAAAGCTACCCGCTTTTACGCCACGGTTGATGCCTGCATAAAACAGGGTGCTGTCGTTAGGGCGCCAGTCCATCTGAATTTTTCCAGCATACAAGGTATCTCCGGTTTTGGTGTCGAACAGGAAGGGCGAACCGGCACCAAAGGCATTTGGAATGAAGTCGCCCTGATTGACACTAAAGTTATCAAAAGACGGAAATATACCAATACCCATATCGTAATCTTTTTCTTCACGAATGATACGCAATCCGCCGGTAACGCTGAGCTGTTCACTCAAGGCATAATCTATCTGCCCAAATAAACTGTAGGAGTCTGTTTTGAGCGTGGCCACCACGCCAATATCAACAGGTGCAAACGGGGGGCTACCTGCAATACTGTTTGCGGGGGCTTTTAGCCCATTGTCTGAATCGGTATCGATACTGAGATAGAAAAATCCGGCTACCCAATGGGCATTTCCGGTCTCACCACTCAAGCGAAACTCCTGGGTGAAACTCTGGGCATCCACGCCAGCATAGTTCGCCAACTGGTTGGCTGGTGCAGAGTCCACGTCGATGAACAATAGTTTGTCGTAATCCTTAAAATCGGTAACGGATGTAAAGAGCGCACCGTTTTCGAGCTCGTATTCAAGGCGCACATTAACGCCCTTGGTCTCGGTTTCACCCTGGTCTTTAAATGCAAAGTCGCTCGAGAAAGTAAAGTCGTCACCATCCGGATCCAGATACCCGAAGAAGTCGCCGCCCGGTGCAAGCCTGCCTGGCAGCCCGATTCCAGCGCCCGGAAAAAAACCGTCTCCGTCAATTGCGTCTCCGCCGCCATCCCCGCCGGCGGTATCAATAGATATTCTGGTTTCTCCGGGGGGCGTGTCTATTACGTTTACCAGCTCTCCGTTGGTTACTACGCCGATCGTAGATTTGGATTGATAAGGTCCTGTGGACAGATCACTTTTTGCATAATTCAGGGATACATTTATGGATAGCGCATCCGATGGCTGAAAGGCGAGTGTACCGCGAACGGCTTTGGTGTCATCGTCACCCAGATCTGCGCCGGCGCCGTTTCCCGGAGAACCCAGAAATGCTGCATCCGGATAAAGGTTTTTCAGGTAGCCGTCCTGATTGTTGTAACGAAATGCCAGGCGACCGGCAACCTTGTCACTCATAGGCCCGCCAAAGGCACCTTCTACAGTATAGGAGTTGGCATCTGCCGGTGTGTCAAAAGTACCAAACTGCACGTCCAGGTATCCTGAATTTTCCTCAAAACTGGGCTTGTTTGATATGTAATGCACCAGACCACCCGTTGCGTTGCGTCCAAAGAGCGTGCCTTGTGGGCCTTTCAGAATTTCCACACGCTGAATATCAAAAACAGCAAAGGTTTGCGCCTGTGCTATGGCCAGGTATCCCTCATCCAGATAGACAGCATTTGGAGCTTCTATGATGTCGTTGAAATCGTTCTGGGTAACACCACGAATAGAAAACTGGGTGTTTTGTCCCGCAAGGTTTCCACTAATGTGCACCCCCGGACTAAAGGCGGCAATGTCTATGCTTTGAGTCACCCCAAGAGCTTTCATCTGATCACCACTAAATGCCGTGATGGCGATTGGTACGTCCTGAAGGTTTTGTTCGCGCTTTTGGGCGGTGACTACTATTTCTTCGATGATGCTTTCTGCGATCACTGATTGCCAGCTTGGAAAGCAAGCCAACAGGAGCAAAGAAAGTATAAGATTGTTTGCTATGCGCTGCATGAGGTTCTCCAGTTGTTTCAATTTGCGTATCTTGTTGTCTGTCTCTTTTCTAATTTTTGTTTCTTAAGCCCTTCTTTTCAAGACGGGGAATTACTTCGTCGCGAAAATAGGGAAATTCTTTCACGTAATCGACAAAAGCAAGGGTCGTGCCCTTTAAACCGGTATGACTTAGCTTTTCTAACTGATCTGCAATGTGGTCGGGAGTTCCAACCAGCGGAAAGGCCCCATGCCCTGCTGCAAAACGATCACGAAAATTTGCCAGTGCTTCCGGGGTAAACGACTGAGCGTGCATACCTTGTAGCTTCATAAGGTAATCCACCGCCTCCCAATCCGCATTCTGGTTAGCATAATAATCAAGATATTCCTCGGCTTCTTTTTGGGTCGGCCTGCAAACTACCGCACTGATTGTGAATACGCCTATCTCGCGTTTCACGGTTTGCGCCTGGCGGTTTAGATCATTCACCGTTTCTGTTGCCTGGTCAAAGTCGAAGACGGGTGTTAGTAGAAAATCTGCATTGCGGGTTGCAAAGGCGCGGCCCTGTTGCGAGGCTGCTGCGTTGAGAATGGGTACTCTGGATTGCACCGGCCGCGGGTTGCCATATACGCCGGTACCTTGAAAATACTTCCCGTTCCAGTCGAAAGCCCTTTTTTCTTTCCAGAGCTTCTGTACATATTCAAACCATTCCTGCGCGCGTTCATAACGCTCATCATGCGCTTCGGGCAACGCAACACCAAAGGCGTCATATTCGGGTTTATTCCAACCGGCAACCACGTTTAAGCCCAGGCGCCCTTTACCGAGCTGGTCTATGGTTGCGAGTTGTTTTGCACTGACAATCGGATGGTTAAAGGCGGTGTGAACGGTTGCAAAAACATGTATATCTTTTGAGTGGGCTAATAATCCTGCCGCCCAGGTGATGGTTTCGAGCACGCTTCCATGAAAATCAGTTTCACCGCCGTAGCCTATCCATCGGGCAATGGGCAGCATAAATTCGAGTCCCGCCGCATCACACATTTGCACCAGTTCGATATTGTTTTCCCAGGAGTTGTCCCATCTTTCGGGTATTTTGGTAACCGCCATCCCACTGGAGCAGTTTGGGGAAAATATCCCCAGCTTAAGTCTGTTTTGACCGGTCATTCTGCAGGAGTTTTCAGTGTGGGCCATAATACTTTAGACTTAAAATGATGGCCTGATATTAAGCACAGTTGAGTCGCAGTTCAAGTTCTTTAAATTTGTGCTGTCCAGTAATAATGGCTTAGTCTTCCATCTCCGGCGAGCAGGGATACAAGTAATTAAAAATTCACCATCGATTTTCAAGCAGCCGGGACTGTTGTTGGCCGGTGCGGCTGCCTTTAGCATGTCAACTCTCTTTAGTGCCATGAAGCCCGTATTATTAACACGCTTCGTTGAAGAAACGGGGTCTGGTGAATCCCTGGCGGGCCTCGTGGTGGCTATGCCTTTTGCAGGTATTGCAGCTGCCTCATTGATTTTGAAACCACTATTGCCCTTCTTCAGCCTGCGCCAGTTTGTGGTGCTGTTTGGTGGCTTGCTGGTATTGGTAGAACTGTTTAGTGCCTTCTATTTTATGTTTCAGCTCCCATTGTTGATGGCGCAGTTTGCGGGTGGGATAGCGGTCGGTGTGCTGATGGGAGCAACCTCCAGAATTATAGCCACCAGCCAAACCCCGAACCAGATATTCGGCTTTGTGGATATGAGCGCAGTTTTATTGATGTCATTTATGCTTGCTGGCGTTGGTGCAGCGGTAGGGTTGTACGGCCTGCAGGGTGGCTATTTGTTTGCCGCGTTAACTGCGCTCGTCTATACCTTACTGATGCTTCCGTATCACGGACCTGCCGCAACAACGCCTGAGACCCGAATAGTGCTTACACCCCTGAAGCCCGGACTACGTCCCATCGCCGTAATTCTTATGGGGGTGCTCTTTGTTACCAGCAGTGGAATGGGTTTTGCCTTCCTGTTCACGATTGCGCTAAATCTGGGTATGGGGTATTCCTCGGCCGGATCATTTATTGGCGGTCTTGTCCTGGTCTCGGCTCTGGCTTGCCAGCTGGGTGGTTGGTGTGGAGGTCGCTTTGGTCCCTTGCGTCCCCTTGCTTTTGCTTTTGTTACCTGCGCTGTTGGGTGGTGGTTGGCAATTAATGCCCAATCCCAGGTTGTTTTTATGCTGGCCCTGGTACCGGCAATTTTCTCCCTGCAGTTCAACTTCCCTATTTTGTTGGCCCTATCGGGGTCGTTGGATGATGAGGGGCAATGGGCTGCAATCGCAACGCCACTTATTACCAGTGGCTTTGCGTGGGCAGCAATTGTGGCTGGATTTGTTGTTAGCCACTGGGATGTTGCGGCATTGGCCACAGCTACTGTTGGGGGAATGATAGTGTGTCTGTTACTGCTTGTTCCGTCTCGAGTTTAGGACAGTCCTTATAACACTGCGGTTACCTCTATCTCCACTTTCGCACGATCTTCAATCAGTGCCACTACCTGAACGACGCTCATTGCCGGAAAATTTCTGCCCATTACCGAGCGATAAGCCACACCCATAGCGGCTACATTGTCGACATATTCCTGTTTATTGGTTACATACCATGTCATACGAACAATATGTTCGGGACCCGCTCCCGCTTCTGCAAGCACAATAATAATATTGGCAAGGGTCTGCTTCACCTGGTCTACAAAATCGTCGCTTTCGAATACGCATTGATCATTCCAGCCAATCTGGCCACCGACAAATATCTGCTCACCTGGTTTAGCAAGAATACCGTTTGCATATCCTTTGGGCTTTAGCCACCCTTGGGGGAACAGGGTTTGGTGCATTCGCTTCTCCAGCATAGTGTGAGGGGAGGATAGCTAGATTATATTTTAGGCTTAAAATATAATCTAGCCTTTAGTGAAAGGCATTGCGGATATGCGGGCTGGTTGCATGGATCGCGAATATATTGCAAATACAAGGGCTACGAAGGGCAAAAATGGGAGAGGGGTATGAGTAACGAAACATTGATGGCACTTGCAAAGGGTCTTGCCGGTGGGGGTATCAAAGTGGTTGATTTAAGTACTACTCTTCAGCCGAGTACGCCCACCTTACAATTACCACCCGAGTTTGGCTGGGGCGTGTCATGGCCCTTTCATATCGAAGAAATATCACGGTATGACGACAGGGGCCCTGCCTGGTACTGGAATAATTTTAAGTGTGGAGAGCACACGGGTACGCATTTTGATGCGCCAATTCACTGGGTTTCAGGCCAGGATTTTGAAGCGCATGCCACCGACACATTACCCGCCGAGCGGTTTATTGCACCTGCTTGTGTCATAGACGCAGCAGCCGAATCCTCAGCAAACCCGGATTTTCTGATATCAGTAGACTTTATTAAGGCCTGGGAAGCACAGCATGGCGAAATAGAGGCAGGATCATGGCTTTTGTATCGCACTGACTGGTCAAAAAAGACCAGTAATGAAGCCTACCTGAACATGGCTGAAGATGGGGCCCATACTCCTGGATGGGAACCGGAAGCAGTGGTATTTTTGACCACTGAACGTAATGTTTGTGGTATTGGGGTAGAAACAGTGGGTACCGACGGAGGCCAGGCGGCGGGGCAGGAACCTATGTTCCCCTGTCATAATCTGTTGCACGGGGCGAACAAGTGCGGCCTTGCCGGACTATGCAACCTGGATTTACTGCCACCGAAGGGTGCAGTGATAATTGCGCCACCCCTGAAGATAAAGGAAGGCTCCGGAAGCCCTACGCGTGTGCTTGCACTGGTTGCTTCCTGAGTGAGAGGAGCCTGATCTATGGCCGAACGCTCATTTGAATCCGAAGTTTTAAAACTTCGGGCAGGCAAAGGCGATGTGTTCAGGGGCGAAGGAATACTTGCCGTAACAAAGGCGCTTCTGCAGTCCGGCGTTGCTTACGTAGGCGGGTATCAGGGCTCCCCGATCTCTCACCTGATGGATGTCCTGAACGATGCCAGGGACATATTAAAAGAGCTTGGTGTGCATTTTGAATCCAGTGGCAGTGAAGCAACTGCTGCTGCTATGTTAAGTGCGTCCATCAACTATCCACTGCGGGGAGCCGTTACGTGGAAATCTGTTGTCGGCACTAACGTAGCATCCGACGCCCTGTCAAATCTGGCTTCCTCAGGGGTTACTGGTGGGGCAATGGTCATCGTTGGAGAAGACTACGGAGAAGGGTCGAGCATCATGCAGGAGCGCACTTACGCTTTTGCGATGAAAGCCCAGATGTGGTTGCTGGATCCGAGACCCAACCTCAACAGTATGGTGGACATGGTTGAGCACGGTTTTCGACTTTCTGAAGCAAGCTCCACCCCCGTGTTCTACATGATGCGAATTCGTGAGTGTCACGTGACGGGAGAATTTATCGCCGGAGACAATATTGCTCCGACGTACAGCAGTCAAAACAAGGTTAAACCCAAAAGGGAGGCGGAAAAAATAATTCTGCCTCCCAACGTTTATGATCAGGAGCAGGAAAAAGTTGCAACCCGTTGGCCGGCGGCTATTCAGTATATTCGTGACAATGCTCTAAACGAGTTCTTTCCCGGTAAGTATGATGAAGTGGGCATTATAACTTGCGGGGGCAGCTACAACACTGTGATCCGAGCGCTCGAGCGACAGGGTCTTGCGGATTGTTTTGGAAATACAGACGTACCAATTTATGTACTCAATGTAGCGTACCCGCTTTTACCGGAAGAAGTGATTGGCTTTTGCGAGCGTAAAAAGCGCGTGCTTCTTATTGAGGAAGGCCAACCGGAATATATTGAACACAGTATGTTCAGCATCCTTCGCAAGGCCGATATTGATACGCGTTTATATGGTAAGGAAATTTTACCTGGCGCGGGCGAATACACCGGTCAAATCGTTCTGCTTGGTCTTACGGAGTTTTTGGAACAATACCCGGTCGAGGGTCTGCATCTGCAATTATCAAGTGCGCAGGTGCGTGATTTTCAGAACGTGCTTACTATAGAAGATAACAAGCTGCTAACTGAAAATGTTCCACCCAGACCGTCGGGACTGTGTACAGGCTGTCCAGAGCGCCCGATGTTTTCTGCAATTAAACAGGTGCAGAAAGACCTCGGTGAGTTCCACATCTCCTCCGACATTGGCTGCCATTCTTTTGCGACACTTGCGCCGTTTAATCTGGGCAATACCATTATGGGTTATGGCTTGTCGCTGGCAAGTTCATCCAGTATACGCACGGCATTGCCCCACAAGGCCATCAGTATTATGGGAGACGGTGGTTTCTGGCACAATGGTTTGACCAGTGGTGTTACCAGTGCCGTTTTCAATAAACACGATGGTGTGCTGATCATTGTAAATAACGGCTACGCTGCAGCTACCGGTGGTCAGGCTATTCCCTCGCTGGTACAACCCAATCGCCTGATCGCCACGACAATGGATACTGATAAGGCCAACAGGCTGGACAATCAGCCTATCGATGAAGCCTGCCGTGGCGCGGGGGTGAAATGGATAAGAACTGTCAGCACTTATAGCATAGATAAAATGAAAGCTACTCTGCGTGAAGCCTTAACTACAGACGAGCCCGGGCTTAAGGTAATCATTGCCGAAGGCGAGTGTATGTTGAATCGGCAGCGCCGGATCAAACCCCTGATTAAAAAGTCCATCAATGACGGGCGCCGAACCTTGCGTTCCAGATTCGTCATAGATAGTGAAACCTGTACCGGTGACCATGCCTGCATAAGATTATCCGGCTGCCCTTCGCTAACAATCAAACCCAACCCGGATCCACTGCGTGAAGACCCTGTGAGTTATGTCGACAACAGTTGTGTTGGGTGTGGCGTATGTGGGGAGAATGTGCACTCGGCTGTGCTTTGTCCCTCTTTTTCGCGGGTGGATTTATTATACAATCCAAATACCTGGGACCGTTTTATTGCCCGAGTTCGACGACGCCTGATTTCCTGGATGCAGAACGATAGATTAACGACAAATTCCCTGTGAGAAAGACAACACAACCAATTAAAATGGTGGCCGCAGCACTTGGGGGTGAAGGTGGTGGTGTGTTTACCAATTGGGTGATCGACGTAGCGCAAGCTAACAACTGGTTGTGCCAGACCACTTCCCTTGCAGGCGTTGCGCAACGAACCGGAGCGACTATTTACTATCTTGAACTATTCCCGCGTGCAGAAGCTGTAAGCGAACAACCTGTGTTGTCGCTGTTTCCCGCCCAGGGAGACATAGATATTACCATTACTTCTGAAATCGCCGAAGCAGGGCGGATGATTGAGCGTGGCTTCGTAAGCAAAGACAAAACTACACTTATCTCCTCCAGCCATCGGGTGTATGGCATCAGTGAAAAATCGGATTTGGGCGATGGTTCGATTGATGCCAGTGAATTGATTGCACTTGCTAAACGATACGCAAAACGTTTTGTACACTACGACATGGCGCAGCTGGCGAATGCGCATCAGTCTGTTATCAGCTCCGTTATGCTGGGAGCACTGGCGGCCTCTGATGTTTTACCCTTTGATAAAGCAAGTTATGAAGTAGCGATCCGTGAAAGCGAAAAATCCGTAACCAGTAATTTGTCTGCCTTTAATGCAAGTTATGAGCGCGCACGTGCACCTGCCGCTATTGTCGAAAGCTTTGATCCCGTACAAAGGGAAGCTGAGTTTGTGTTTCCGGATGCCAGAACGGAAGGGGGAAAAGCGCTGTTTAAACATGCGCAGATGTATGAGCCGAGCTTACACGAGCTGCTCTATCACGCAATTGTAAAACTGGTGGACTATCAGGACCTTGCATATGCCCGGCAGTACCTGGATCAGCTGGACAGCATAAGTAAGCTGGATAATGGCAATTCCAATGTCGCCATAACCCGCCACGTTGCGAGATATTTGGCTCTGTGGATGTGTTACGAAGATATTCCTCGCGTTGCACAACTGAAAACCCGTGTGGCTCGCGGTGACTCTATTCGTGAAGAAGTACGTGCTGAAGACCAACAGATAATATATGTGGCAGAGTTTTTCAGGCCCCGTGTAGAGGAAGTGTGCGCGATGTTGCCCGTAGGGCTCGCATCTGCAATTTTAAACAGTCGCATAATGTTTGGCTTTGTCAATTTTTTTATGGGTGGGCGCAAGCTGCGCACCGACACCGTGAGTATGTTTGCCTTGTTGACCTTGCTGGCAAAAATGCGCCGGTTTCGTCGTGGTAGTTTGGGTTATCTGCAGGAACAAACGCGCATAGGCCACTGGCTGGAAGCGGTCCGTGTGTTGGCATCACACGATCAGGAAGCGGCGATTGAACTTGCGGCCTGTGGTCGGCTGATTAAAGGTTACGGAGATACCCGGCATCGTACGACTCTACAAATGTCGAAAATAGTTCAACGCATTCAGAATGTCGCAGATACAAATGGCAACAGGAGTTGGCCATCGGCGGCGGAACTTGTTCGATTACGGGAGGCGGCCTTCGCTGGTGACGATAACGTTGCGTTTGAGGAAGCGCTTGCGGTGCAGAGTTAGGACAGCTTACCTATTGACAGGCGGCAACCACATCGGTGCAAGCAAACGACGCTTGCCGTCGTGAGATTTATCAATACCTGGCTGTTCCAGGTTTTCCCGATCCCACAATTCGCAGGTAACCTGCTTGTGCTTCTGATCCAGACCTTCACAGTAATTTGTGTATTTGCACAAGCGCACTTGATTGCCAAGGCCGAGCTTCACTTTTTGAAACCAGTCCGGATCTGCCAGGGCCTGGCGTGCAAACCCGACAATGTCGGCCTTATTCTGTTTTAACAGCGATTCAGCCTGGTAAAAACCGTATTGCCCACCCGCTAGTACGACGGGGGTATTCAAGCCATTTTGATGCAAAAGTTCACGTATCAGGGAAACAGGTTCAACGTTACGCCCAAATGGGCCCTGCGCATCCGAGATATAACTTGGCATGCATTCATAACCACTACGTCCCGTATACGGGTACACCGCACCACCCACTCTGGGTTGTTTGGCATCGTCAAATTTGCCACCTCTGGAAACAGATAGGAAATCCATTCCGGCGTCTGCCAAAGCTTTGGCAATGAGACAGGCTTCGTGTACCCGTGTACCGTGATTGATTATTTCATCGCTTAGGAATCGACATCCAACAACGAAGTTTTTCGAACAGGATTTACGAACAGCCTGGTAAACTTCAAGGGGCAAACGCAAGCGGCCTTTAAGAGTGTTGCCATATCCGTCCTTCCGGGTATTGGTGGCAGATAGATATGATGCCATGGTATAGGCATGTGCATAGTGTAGTTCGACGCCATCAAATCCTGCGATTTCTGCTCTTCGGGCTGCCGCGGAAAACAGCTGCGGTAATAGTTCTGGCAGCCGGGCGATATGAGACAGGTGCGTATCTGTTATTCGTTCGCGATAGCCGTATTGCAGGTCTTCCCATTCTTTTGCACTGAGAACAGACTCCAGTTGTTCGAGTGAGAGTGCCTTTAAAGCAGAGCGAAGAGCAGATTCGTTTTTGGCGTCAAGCGGTGAGGGTAGTGCAGTATAGTGTTCCGGCCGAATGGTCAGGTGTCGATCCAGATACTTTGTTGGGTCTGGCCTGCGGCGTATTTGAAGAAAATCTATTATCTGTATAAGAACACGAGTCTCACCCTTGCTGGCGCGTTTAATGGTGTCTACCAGACTGGTTAGCCCCGCAAGGTATTTATCGCTGCTGATACGTAGCAGGGGGCCACTGGGAATATCGCGGATGCCAGTAGCTTCCACAACGATCAGGCCGGGTTTGCCGCGGGCGAATCGTTCGTACCATGCCAGCACGTCTTCTGTGACATCGCCGTTTTCGTTGGACCTCCATGGCACCATTGCGGGCACCCAGGTTCGCGAGTCAAGTTTCATGGGACCAACCTGAATCGGGCTGAACAGTTGGCTATCTTCTGCCTCTTTGGCAGTCGGCCATTGGTCCTCTACAACGGTGTATTTAATACGTTCCTGTGGTTTCCACATAGGGTGATTGCTGCGGGGGTTGAACCATACATTTTATATATAAAATGATTTCCCGCAACAGGCAGCCTTTATGAAATGAAAAGGGTGATTACCCGTGTCAGCGTGCTGCACCGGCTTTGTCTAAATCAGTACCGTGGGTTTCGGTCAGCATTTTCACGGAAATCAGCGTCAACAGACAGGCAATTGCAATGTATATCGAAATGAAAACAGTCCCGAACTCGCTCCACAGTGCCGTTGCTATAAGCGGTGCCAAAGCACCCCCAAGAATAGCGCCCAATTGATATCCCAGTGAAGCGCCGGAATAGCGTACATGGGTACTAAACAGCTCGGTTAAAAACGCGGCCTGGGGACCATACATCATACCTACGAATATTTGCCCGCCGGAAACTGCGACGATAATCCATAAAAAGCTACCGGTATCGATGAGTGGAAAAATGGCGAAGGCCCATATGCCACACAAAACCGCACCCAACATGTAGATGCCACGCCGACCATGGCGATCGGAATAGGCAGATGCCCAGAACAGAACCGGAATTTGCACAAATGAGGCTATAAGAACCGCAGTGAGGATCATTTCACGCGACAAATTCAGGCCCTGTGCATTGGTGCCATAAGCAACAACAAATGCGATCAGGATGTAGAAAGTGACCTGCACTGCGAGAAACGCGCCGGCCGCCAACAGTATTTGTCTGGGGTGAGACTGGATCACTTCCAGCACGGGCGATTTTTTCTCAAGTACTATTTCAGTTTTATCGGAACGCAATCGGGTATCGTGTTCTTTTGCCAGCGCCTTGAATGCGGGAGTGTCTTCAAGATGCAGTTGAACGTACAGGCTGATGCCTATCAGAATAACACTTAGAAGAAAGGGTATACGCCAACCCCAGCTCATAAACTGCTCATCTGAAACCAGGGCGCCAACGGCAAGGAAAGCAAAATTTGCCAGTATAAGTCCACAGGGCGCGCCCGCCTGTGCAAACGCTCCATAAAAACCACGTTTGTTTTCCGGTGCGCTTTCTGTAACAAGCAACATAGCCCCGCCCCACTGACCGCCTACTGCCAGACCCTGGGTGAATCTCAGCAGAGTGAGTAATATGGGAGCGATCGGCCCAGCGAGCGCGTAGGTAGGCAAACACCCAATGAGTGTGGTTGCGATTCCCATCATCATCAGCGCGGTAACGAGTGCTGCTTTTCGACCAAAGCGATCACCATAGTGGCCAAAAACAATACCTCCGATTGGACGGGCCACAAAACCCACGGCCAGTGTGCCAAAAGCAGCAATCAGTCCAACCAGCGGAGGCATTGTTTCCGGAAAAAATGCCGTCGGGAACACGAGTGCAGCCGCTGTACCGTATATAAAAAAGTCGTACCACTCGATACTGGTACCCGCAAGGGACGTCATCGCGACCTTGCGCATATTTTTTTCCGGTACAGGCGCTGTGTGTGCAGTCATAGTGTGTTCCTTCAAGGTAGATAGGGTTTATGCGGGATTGCGCCTCTGGAGTGGACTAGTGAAATCGGGCGCTAGTTTTTCACGGTCATCATTAGAAAGCCTGAGAACGCTGCATTTGATGGTGACAGACTGCTCTCTACTCTGGTTTTGCCTTCGTTAATCAGCTTGCGATATTTCTTGTAGAAATCCCAGGTGGGTGTGGGTTTATACACAGGATCATCTATTTCGAAATAACGCAATATGTTTTTGGCGGTCGTGGGTTTTACGAAAACTTCACGCCGGGGTGCATAGTAAGCCGGAATGATGGTTATCAGGCTCCATTTGGCAAGTTTTTCAGTTTTGAGAATGTCTACCAAAGCGTCAAAGCCTGCCCGTTGTCTGGATTGTGCCTTGTTGTGTAGCAACTGGCTTAGGGCATTCACCATAAAGGCCTTGTCATGTTCGTTTAGCCCCTTCACAAAGTCTCTGAATTTGGGTTTTTCAAACATGGATACCATGGACGAGCGGCTAACCACTTTGACCATGTTTTCGGCTGCTACATGAACGTTGGCGCAGCCCTCAGGAGTAAAGCACTCTTGTGCCAAACGCGTCATTCGGTCTACGTTGTGACGTTTGCCAATAGTGACCATTGCCGGGTCAGCAAATCCACCAGGATATTGCATTAGAAATTCAGCCTGAAGATGTTTAAGCTTCTTCTCATCCAACAAATTTTGGTTCCTCAACATAGTTAACCTTATATTGCGGGTTTAAGTATGCCGTTGGAATGGAATACTTGTCTAATCGGCCGGTATTGAGGTTTTTTAACCAACAAGGAGATGACTATGAACCTGGTTGATCGGTCTGAGTGGCTGGAAAAGCGTAAAGAATTACTATTGGAAGAAAAACGCTTGTGCCGTGAACAGGAGGCTTTGGCAGCGCAGCGACGTGCTTTGCCGCTCGTCAAAATTGACAAGGATTACCATTTTCAATCTACCCGAGGTGAGGTGACGCTTGCCCAGTTGTTTGGCGACTGCTCACAATTGATTGTCTATCATTTTATGTTTGGCGCAGATTGGACGGAGGGATGTCCGAGCTGTTCTTTTTGGGCAGACAATTACAATGGTGTTGAATGTCATCTAAAAGCGCGCGATACCCAATTGGTGGCCATCGCCAATGCACCACTTGAAAAATTGCAGGAATATCGGGAGCGCATGGGGTGGGGATTTGAATTTGTATCAACTCAGGGTAGTAACTTTGGTGCAGATTTTGGGGTGAATTTTTATGATGGTGATCAAACAGAACAGCAGCAAGGATACAATTATGGGGGTAAGGTGCACGGTGAGGAACTGCCCGGCCTTAGTGTATTTGTCAGGTTATCCAACGGAACTATCGCGCACAGTTACTCAACATACGGTCGCGGGCTTGATGCTCTAAATGGTGCCTATCACATGCTGGATTTAACACCCAAGGGTCGCGATGAGACAGATTTGCCTTTCACGATGGCCTGGTTAAAAAGAAATGACGAGTACTAGCGGTCGTTAGATAAGTTACCGGCGGATTCGCGCTCAAAAACTATTTGTCCATTAACCATAGTCATGTCCACTTGCATGGATAGCAATTCTTCGGGTGGACGCACGAATATATCGCGATCAAGAATTACCAGATCTGCCAGTTTGCCGGGCAGGATTGAACCCTTTGTGTCTCCATCAAAGGTCGCTCGTGCTCCATTAATGGTATAAGCCTGCATCGCGGCTTCCAGTGAAATTTTTTGTTCTGGAAACCAGCCACCTTCGGGAAGGGATTGGGTTGTAGTGCGATTCACCGCAGCATTTAACAGGTATTTTGGGTGGCTGTAGTATTCCGCGGCGTTCGTTCCGGGCCAGTCGGAAGCGAATACCAGGGTTGCTCCGTTATCGAGCAAGGATTTAAACGCATATGCACCACCGCTGCGTTCTGTGCCAATGCGCTCTTCCATCCATCGCATATCATCGGACACGTGATAAGGATTGACCTCGGCAATTACGCCGAGCTTTTTAAACCGCGCAAAATCCTGGGGTCGCACAACCTGACAATGAATTACCCGAAAACCTTCGAGTGAGCCACCCAGTTCATTTTGCAAGCGCTCATAGGTGTCCAGCATTAACGCTACTCCACGGGTACCAATTGCATGCACATTGGCCTTAAAGCCGCCCCGGTGCGCTTCCTTAAGATAGCCATACATCTTTTCCATATTGGCAATCTTGTGTTCCGGGTCGTCACTCGTGTGATCACGATAGCTTCCATAGTGGTCAGGTTTATCGTCGTAGGCGTCAAAAAACAGGGCTGAGTGGTTACCCATGATGCCGTCGATGTAACCTTTGTAAGCACCCCAGCGCAAGTAGGTATCTCGCACCTGTGTTACCGGGTGGGTACCCATTTTTATCTCTTTGGCATTAAACTCTGCAGCCCTTGCCAGATCTGCACGCATCCAGACACGGGTCGTTAGTTCACCATTGTTCTGCAATTCAGCAAAGATACTTTCGAAATCCGTCTTGGTAATGTCGTGAATTTCGACAATGCCGTTTTCCCTTAGTCTTTTAAGTCCTGCGCGCGCTTCGTTTAGTACGCGCGCCCGGGATTTTTTGACCACGACCGATTGAATTTTCTGGATTGCAGGGGAGTCTTTTCTAATCAGCCCGGTAGGAACTCCCTTGTTATCGAGGTCCATGCCCGGTAGCGGATTTGTTAGCAAATCTGCTGCCTTCAGTGCTGGAGTATTAGCTAGATAGAGCTCCGGGGTGCTCTCGAAACTGTTTACGAATACTGGGTTTACCGGACTGACGGAATCAATGTCATCGCGGGTGGGTTGCCAACGCTCCAGCAGCCTCATATTTGATTTACCGCTGGATCCGTCTTGCCAGGACTCGTATGCGCCCCAGGAACCTCCTGTAATCCATTCGCCGCTACCCACATTGGCCGTTACACGTTGCAGTTCTCGTTGCAATGCAACACTACTATCCACCTTGAGCAGATTTACATCATTTAGCTGTTCTCCCGCGCGGTTGAAGTGTGTGTGCCCATCGATAAAACCGGGCACAAGTATGCGATTGCCCAGATCTACTACCATGGTGTCGTCGTCAGTAAAATCAGCGAGCTGTAGTCTGTTATTTTCGTAGCCTACTGCGATTATTTCTGATCCTTTTACTACTACGGACGTTGCCCAGGGAGAGTTTTCTTCAGCAGTGTATATTCGACCCGTAAAGATATAATCGGCGGATTGTATTTCATCGCTGGGAGCGGGTTTGTCCTGGGAACATGCAACAACCAATAACAATAAGCACGTTGTACCAAAAACATTAACCAGGTTTTCCGTTATTTGCACATTGTTCTCCTTATGCCAGGTGCGCCTTGCTAAAAATCAGGTGTCGCACATCAGGTAAATATTTTTCGAAGGAACCAGTGTTAAAGATTACCACTTTATCACCCGTATGAATTAGTCCCTGTGTTACGGCTGGTTCGACGGCAGCTATCGCGGCAGCCCCCTCGGGACATATCCAGATGTTGTATTCATGGAATACAGATTTAAGATGCATCTGGATAGCCGCCTCGGTCACAGCGATTGCTGCGCCCCTGCTTTCCCGGATTATCTCGAGCACACGTTTGTGCCCAACCCCCCCACCGGGCACGTTGAGCCCTGTAGCAATTGTTGCTCCCGGAGTTTGAGCCTCGGTATCCTGTTTTTTGTCCCTGTAAGCCTTTACCACGGGCGCAGTATTTTCTGCCTGCACAGAAATAATTCGAGGCCTTCGTTCGTCTATCAACCCCAGTGCCTCGAGTTCATTGAATGCTTTCCACATACCGAGGATGCCAGTGCCACCCCCTGTTGGGTAAAAAACGACATCGGGAAGTTGCCATCGGCCCGACATCCCATCTTCTGGTTCAGCGAGTTCCAGACCCAGGGTTTTTTTTCCTTCCATGCGCCAGCCGGGCTCCTGAAAAGTCGCCATATTGAAGTACCCGAGTGGTAGATACTTTTCGCGCATTAGCAATCCAGCTTCCTTTATGGTGCCCTGTACCAACTCCAGAGTTACCTGTTTATGCGTTCTGGCCATTGCACTAACGCGACCCAGTATGGGCATGGGTGTGTCGTCGGGCATTATAATTACGCATTCAACGCCCGCCGCGAGTGAATACTCTAAAAGAGAGTCTCCTGCGTTTCCCTGGGTAGGCACAACGACTTTCCCGATTCCGTAATGCCGAGCCATGGAAATGGCCATGCTCATGCCGCGATCTTTGAAACTGGCGGTCGGGTTTGCGCCCCAGCCTTTGTGTGGTTGTCCTTCGTCTTTTAGATAGAGCTCAAAACCATGTTTTTTTGCCAGTCGATTTTGCGCAAGCAGTAATTCCGGAGTGTGCCCCTCACCCAGGGAGATTATGCTGTTGCGATCGCTATTGTCATTAATATCCAGCCCCAGTAATGACCCGAATCGCCACATGGAATTTATATCAGGGCGATACCACTCAAAATTTGCACGTTCGCGGGCGATGCGATCAATATCCAGTACCAGCTCCAGCGGACGACCGTCTACAGGGCAAAGATTCATGATCCGGTCTGTCGCATAGTTGGCGTGGCAGGCGGTACATTTTAAGTGTTTAAGGAATTTCAAAGCAGCTGGTCCGGAACTGTATATGGCACTTACCGATTACCCGGCCGATAAGTGATAGTTGCATCGGCTTCTATATCTTTTCGATCCAGTAGTACAGGCCGAAATCGTTCAGCGACAAATAGGGGTACCTGATCATCATAGTGCGCCGACGCCTTATCCAGTGTAGCGCTGCCAAACTGGTGTATGGTAGACCCCTTAACAGAACCGTTTTCATCCCATTCGGCCATTATTATGAGCGTATCTCCAGCGGCACCCTTATATTTTCCATCCCTTAGCGAAGCACCCGGATATACTGCCCTGAGAACGTCTGGAGCCCCTCCGATTGGCAAGTCTGTATCTCCGCGCACAAATCGGTTTACCTCTCCCCATTCGGGATCAATTCTGCCATAGGATTGCATGAGTGAATGCACAGCATCTTCAAAGGCTTGAGTAGCAGGAACAGGTTCTTTGCCAGTAAGATCGCTGGTTACATGGCCCACGGTGGTAAGTACGCCCAGTGCCGCCTGTCGACTGTTAGCACTGGTGTCCATGTCCCATTCACCCAGCGTTTTAGCGGCATATGCCAAAGTGGTACTTTCTCCCCAGTCATGCTCCACTACTTCTGCTATTGCTTTCGCTGCCCTGGAATGGACTGAATAGGATTTATCAAATTTTATTTTCAGCAGGTCATCCCTGCTAATTGACGGTAACTTCTGTGTAAGTTCCATCAGGCGCAGCGAGCGGTTGGTATCATTGGTTTGTAGCCCGAATGTGGGATCGAAATTCGCCTGAAGCAGATTGTCTACGCCGTTGGTGGCGCGAAAGGGCGTGTTGTTTGCATTAAACAGGATGCCGGATGTGGGATTTATCAGTTTTGGTATGTGCGAGTAGGGGTGATAGCGAGTCCAGATTAAATCGGAACGGTTTCCCGGCAGATCTATTTTCCAGTTCCATCCGGGCCTGCGTTCAGGAAACTGGCCATTGTAAACAAAGGCAATGTTGTCTTTCTCATCTGCATAGACATAGTTGATGCTTGGCAGTGCAACCATGGCCATTGCAGCACTCCATTGCTCAAAACTGTTGGCCTTGTTTAACCGGCGATACTGTTCCAGGTGACGAACCTCGTTCATGCCTGCGTAACGGATGGCGAATGTGCCACGTGCGGTTTTGAATACTGGCCCGTGTTTTGAGCGAAAGCTTGTTTCTTCTGCAGGAAAGGCAAAAGGGCCCCAAAGCGCTACATCAATATCGGCGGTTTTTTGTTCAAGGGCGATGTATTTACCGTCCAGCATGTATTCATTTTCATTGTCAGGATTAATGCTCAGTTGATAGACGTCAATGAGATCGGGGCTGTTAACCGTGTTCGCCCAGCCCAGGTGGCGGTTAAAACCGTGAAATATGACCGGACTACCTGGAAAGGTGCCTCCGTAGATATCCAGACCTTCCTCGCTAACCAGATGTGTCTCGTACCAGGCCACGGGGCCGGTATATGGTTGGTGTGAATTTACAATTAAACGCGTGACCTTGTCTGTGGAACGTGCAGCTGATACCGCAATCGCGTTTGACCCTAATTCGACAGGGGATACCGGTAACCAGTGAAATGCTGTATCGGTGGTATCCGGAGCGATAGCCAGGGCTCGATCCCTGTTTCCACCAACAAGGTCCGTTATGACTTTGTCCGCACCGTAAAAGAAGGGTGTCTTAAAGATAAAACCCGCGATTACATCCTCACCAGTCATGGGATACAGCCCTTTAAAGGCCATCTGGGGGTTTTCAGCAGCGTATAAATTTACTCCCCTGGCATAGGCTTCCGCCATCAATCTTGCGGGTTCGGGCAGTTCGCTTGCATATTTCTCCTCGATCAGGTCCCAAACGCCCAGCACGGTAACCAGGTAATCAGAAATAGCGGCTCCCTTTCCCTGGTATCTCGCCAATACCCCCCTGGATGCTGCAATAACCGTTTGCAGGGTCTCCAGATCATCCTCTGATTGCGCGTATCCCAGGCCAAATGCTACGTCTGTATCTCTGGCGCCAAATATATGTGGAACACCCCAGGCATCACGAATTATTTCTACCTCGTACTGGCTTGAGTCGGCAAGGGCTGTGTCCAGAGACGGATTGCTGCCCAGTGGGGACCAAAGGTAAATGCTGGCAGCAACCAGAATTATGACGGCCAGGGTGGCTGTCGTGCTTAAAAATCGCTTCATCCAGTTTCCTCTGTAATCGGTCTTTATGTTGTGAAATATACTGCTGCGGGTCAAGGCGGGTATTTTATTGAGAGAGTGAGCGCCAGGCCCTACACTGCGCAGATATGAAGATGTAAGCGGAATGGACAGTGGCGACACGTGAAACACAAAAATTGATACTCGATACAGCTATTGAGTTGTTCAACGAACACGGCACAAAAGCCATTTCTACCAATCGTATTGCTGACGATTGTGGTTTGTCGCGCGGTAATTTGCATTACCACTTCAGGTCCAAGGAAGAAATTATCCAAACCATATTCCAGAGAATTGATATGGAAATGAACGAATCCTGGTATGAGGACCACTCTACGCATACCCTCGCCCACGCCAATTATATGTTTGAGCGCCAGATGGACTTGTGTTGGCGATTCAGGTTCTTTTATCGGGAGCTTATTGCCTTGCTGCAAAATGATGCCCGCCTGAAGATTCTTTTTCTGGACAGCCGACATAAGCGCGTCAGGGAAGTGAAAGATTACATAGTCGGTCTTATTGAAAATGACCTGATGGTTCACCCCAGGCTGCCTATTACTCTGGATTCCCTGCTTTTGTCTTCATGGCTTGTCACCGATCAGTGGCTGCCGCATCTGGACATGTATGATATTTCTGCATCTGATGAAAATGCGATCAGTGAAGGCGCAGTATTGATTTTGAATATCTTCAGGCCTTTTTTCACGGAAAAAGCGCTGGCCGAGCTGGAAGAAATGGATACCGCTAGTAATTGATAGCGGGATTATCACCAGGATAGATAACGCCAGCCAGGCGCATTCCGTCTTCAGAAGTACATTCCAGGGAGTGAATCTGTTTTCGAGGCAAAAATATTATGTCCCCTGGAACAACGTCGGCTTTCAGGTTTTCTGTCCAAATTGCGCCTTCGCCCTCGAGAATGACGAGCGTTTCTTCGTACAGATGTCGGTGCTTTGCAGCTTTGGACTTTGGAATATCGCCGATGAATTCGGTGAGAATCCTTGAGCCTGTATCCTTGCCTACGAGAATCTGGAAAAATCGGTCTCCCATGCTTTGATTATTGTTCTCGTCTATATTCATAACCCGATTGCAGATTGTGGAATCGAAATTATCGGGCATCACATCCAGCTCACGCAAGCCAGCCTCTTCAGGACATATGGTGGCATATATTTTGATGTCTTCTGTCGAGAAATTCTCCAGGGAAAATGCCTCTCCAGCTTTTACGTAAACGCCTGCATGCCTGGAAAGCTGGTATGTAACGCCGGAAATATTAATTTTCCCCGCGCCACCCGTCACCAGCATTGCTATCTCGCTATTGCCGAAAGTAATTACGGGAGACTTGCCTTTCGGCTGTTGTAAAAAATACTGTGATTGATGCTGCGCACCCTGTTCTTTATTGATTAGCACGCACCAGGAGAGAGATCCCGCCCTGGTCAGCATCAGGCTGGCTGGATTGCTTACGTAGCAATTATTATTCAGCAAGGCAACGGGATTGGCAGCATTACGAATAACTGTTCTGGTTAAGGCAGCGGAAACGAAGTCATCATCAAGGGCATAAATGTCCAGCAAATTATTGTGCGCACCATCGCAAAAAGGTTGCTCGCTCGTGTGTTTGCAACCACAGAACAGTACTTCTTCACCCGCATATTGCGCCTGATACTTTACCGGCAAAAATTCTGTGTCCTTGTGTGACCCATCACAAAAAGGCTGATTTTTACTTTGTCCACAACTGCACCAAAAGTAGGTTTGGTCTTGTTCCAGCTCGTAGTAGTAGGGCTTGTATTTGGCAATCTGTGGTTTACTCATGATTTGCTTGGTGCTCTGATTACTGGATTGGTTGTTCGCGTTTTTGCCTGAAAAACTCAGTCAATCTGTCCATGGCAGACTGTAATCGACCATAGGGCTCTGCACCGAAGCAAATGCGCAGGTGCCCCTCACCATGCTCTCCATAAAAGCTGCCTGCTTCGCAAGCAACGTGCGTGGATTCCAAAATTTCCTCCGCAAGTTCTGCGCTGGGGATACCAAATGCACTGATATCGGGAAATGCGTAGATAGATGCTTCAGGAAGGTTACACTTTACACCGGGAATGTTATTGAGGCGCGCACATACCAAATCACGGCGTCGTAAATCTTCTGCCACCATTTCGCGCACACAGTTCTGGTCGCCGGTAATTGCTGCAAATCCGCCTTCCTGTACAAATACATTTAAATGCGCGATGTCGTTCATGCTCACTTTGAGCAGGTCCTGCATAATTTTTTTGCATGCAACCGCATACCCCATTCTCCATCCATCCATTGCATACCCTTTGGTAAAGGCGAACAGGCTGATAGTGCGTTCAAACATGCCTGGCAATGAGGCAAAACTTATGTGAGCGCTATTGTCGTACAGGATTTGTTCATACACCTCGTCGCACATTACCAGCAGATCATATTTTTCAGCCAGATTCGCCAAACCGAGTAGTTCTGAACGGGTAAATACCCGTCCGGTAGGATTGGTAGGGTTTACCAGTATGATCATACGGGTTTTGTCGGTGATTTTTGCCTCTACCAACCTTGCATCCAGTTGAAAACCGTTTTCTTTATCCAGAGGCGCTATTACCAGTTTTCCACCGGCGAGTTCTACCTTGTTAATGTGTTGCGGGTAATAGGGGCCCAGTACTATCACCTCGTCTCCCGGGTCAATCGCTGCCACACAGGTGATGTATGCACCATGCGTAAGACCACTGGTTACCAGTACCTCATCTGGCGATACCTTCAGTTTATTGTTCGTTGCCAGTTTTTCTGACAAGGCCTCGCGAAACTTGAAGGTGCCGGGAAATTCTCCGTAGTGCACCAGGCCATCGTCCAGTGCGCGCTTGGTTGCTTCCTTAATGTGTAGCGGGGTATCAAAATTTGGACGGCCAACTTCAAGATGGATGACGTCTATACCCTGCTCCATCAGGGCTGAGGCTTTTTCGTAGATTCCAAAACTTTTTGGTGAGGAATTAACGATACGATCTGCTGGCCATTTCATAAGCGAGGTATGTTTCAATGGTAAGTTTAGTTGCGGCATAAGAAGCAACGCGGTGAGATTATAAACATAGCTTGTTGTCCAATTCCTCAATGAATTAGGTAAGTAGCCCTAAAAGAATGATATTGGGCGTACCGCTCGACAACTGGTGAGACATGACTTTAGGGCCAGCACCCTATTATTTCGTCCCTTGGAGTGCGTCTTCGTGGAATACTAGATATGCCAGTCTGGATAGACTGTTTCGGAGAGCAACTTTTGTTGTTGCACCGGTACCTCATATAGAGGGATTGATAATACAGTATACACTAAGGGGATAATTAATATGCGCAAAATTCTGAGCTTGATTCTCATTGGTTTTTTCATCACGCCCTGGATTCAGGCGCAAGAAGCCGTTATCGAAGAAATACTGGTTACTGCGAGCAAGCGTGGCGCTCAAAGTACACAAGATCTGGCAGCTGCAGTTTTTGCTACTACGGGTGAGTCGTTGGAGGCAAAAGGCATAGTTAATTTCGAGGACTTTGCAGGCGCGGTACCGGGATTGAATTTTCAGGACCTGGGGCCGGGAGACAAGGAATATATCATTCGGGGTGTGAACGGTAATGGGCCGGCGGTGGTCGGAGCCTATTTTGACGAATTTGTGATCACTGCTACGGATGCTCAGGATGGTGGTGGCAAAAATGCGCCCATCAAATTCATAGACATGGATCGCATCGAAGTACTTAACGGACCGCAGGGTACTTTGTATGGTGCGAATTCCATGGCGGGAAACATCCGTTTTATTCCACGTAAACCGGATAGCACCAAACTGGATGGCTTTGTTGATCTTGATTACTCCGACACCAAAGGTGGCAGCGATAACTACGAATTAAGTGCCGCTATAAACATTCCGGTAGTAGAGGACATTCTAGCGGTTCGTCTGGTTGGGTGGACGACGGACAATAGTGGGTGGATCGACCAGCCTCGCCTGGAGAGAACAGTTGGGGGTGTTACTTCATTTGATGGAAATGACAAAGGTATTAATTCTGAGGATGTGGATGGTGGGCGGATCATGCTGCGTTGGACGCCAACAGAAAAAACCACTCTGGACGTGCTGTACCTGCTGCAAGATATGGATTTGGGTGGCTCCTCCAGATATACCGATAAAGGTGTGCCTGCCTGGCCCGACCAGACCCCTGAAATAGCAGCTCTGGGAGGAGCATTTGCACCGCTGGCAGGTTTACCCAGCCTTAGCCCGGATGACGATTTTATAAATACCGATGTAACAGTTAATAACCGCGTTGATGATGTTGAGCTTCTTGGTGTGACCTTACAGCAGCAGTTTGATACAGGTAGTATAGTTTTATCAGCAGGTTTTTATGAACACGAGATAGACTTTACCTTTGACAGCACTCCCATTTTACTGTTTTTCGGGGTGCCTATTCCTGGTGTGACAAACCAGCCACAGGAAACAGAAATTACCATGTTTGAAGGTCGCTTTATATCAGACCTTGATGGGCCCTTTAATTTTGTTACCGGTGTGTATTATCAAAAGGAAGAAAGTGAGTTTAACGTCCACGTTACCACCACAGATGGAAACGGCAATCTGCAACCTTGGAACGAGCTCGATTCCAATGACGCTCTGGTTGCAGGTGGTACTGCCTTTTTTGGAAGATTCCGTGAGGATGAAGTAGAACAGTTTGCGTTATTCGCAGAAGGCAGCTTCGACATCAGTGAACAATGGCAGGTACTCTTTGGGCTTAGATATTTCGATTCTGATTTGGAGTCTGTGCAAGCCAATACGCATAATTTTGCAGGTGGTGTGAATACACCGGCGGGCGAGATAATTGGTACTACCCTCAATGGCAATGGTATCGGTCGAATAACCAGCAAGGAAGATAGTCTCACGCCAAAACTGACTTTAAGTTACCAGGCTAGCGATGAAATGCTGGCTTATGCGACATACTCCGAGGGCTTTCGAAACGCTGGAGTTAACAATTCCAACCAGCCTTTTGCACCGGGCATTCCCGCGACTTATGATTCTGATGAATTAAAAAACTATGAAATTGGCATCAAGTCCCAGCTGAACGATGGGAAGGTTCAGGCCAATGCAGCCTTGTTTTTCATTGATTGGCAGGACATTCAGGTTGAACCCAGAGACCCGGCAGGTAATATTCCCTTTATTACCAATGGCGGTGAGGCAGAGATAGTTGGCGTAGAATGGGCTGTGCAAGCACTTTTGTCTGATGCCTGGACAGCGAACTTTAGCGGAACGCTGTTTTTTAGTCATGAGTTGACTTCAGACCAGCCGGCATTGCCAGGTGCTGGAGGGTCTCCCTTCGTAATCATTGGTCAGGACGGTGACGATGTTCCAAACATCCCCGATCTGCAATTGTACTTTTCACTTGCCTGGGATTCGGAAATAGAAGGAATGCCGCTCACAATTACAGGAGATGTTAACTATCGCGGTGCAACCGATACCGAATTTAGAACCCAGAGCCCCTTCAATATAGATCTCGATTCGTATGCGATTTTTAACCTGTATGCTAATCTGCGGGTTAATGAAAATGTTAACATTGGCGTGTTTGCGAAAAACCTGACTGACGAGGTGGCTGTTTACGATGGCATTGGCAGTTTTCAGGATCCGCAAGCGGTTATCTCTTCCAGACCACGAACCATTGGTGTAAGTCTTAGCTGGAGACCCTAGAACGCCAGGTGAATCCAAATCTGGACGCAGGAAGTGTATAGATAAAAAGTGGCAAGCCAAACAGAGGAACATCACGCCCACTGGAGTTCCCGCTCTGCGTTTCTTATGGCGACCGTCGGGGCAGCAGTCGGGCTTGGGAATTTATGGCGCTTTCCCTATATTGCCGGTGAAAACGGCGGAGGGGCTTTTGTTCTTCTCTACCTTGCCTGTGTAGTGCTGGTAGCGATCCCTATTGTTGTCGCTGAGATGACAATAGGTCGCATGGGTCAACGCAGTCCGGTGAATTCTGTTAGCCGGCTTATTCCGAAAAACCGCTCGCGTTGGTGGATGGCTATTGGCTGGTTAAGCGTTTTTATTCCGATGATAGGCCTGAGTTACTACAGTGTCGTTGCGGGCTGGGCCCTGGAATACATAGTTGGTACTGCGGATATGAGTCAATCTGTCAGGGATGCCACAAGCTCCAATCGCATGTTTAATGCCTTGTTATCTTCGCCCTTGCGCATGTTGTTTTTGCACACCGTGTTTATTGCCACTGCGGCCCTGGTTGTCAGCCGTGGCGTGTACAAAGGCATTGAAGTTATATCGAAAATAATAATGCCAGCACTGGGTGTGTTGCTGCTTATTCTGGTGTTCTACTCCATATTCTTTGCAGATATTGCCGCGGGCTTGCATTTCCTGTTTGCACCAGATTTTTCGAAACTGTCCATTGGGGTAATTGTCATGGCCTTAGGTCAGGCATTTTTCTCTGTTGCAGTCGGGGTTGGCGTGATGATGACGTATGGGTCGTATATGCCAGAAGACTACTCCCTGCCAGGTTCGGCGGCGATTATAGTAAGCGTGGATACACTGGTTGCCATACTGGCTGGTATAGCAATTTTTCCAATTGTTTTTGCTTATGGCCTGGATCCGGCAGAGGGTCCGGGGCTTATTTTTGTAACCCTGCCGATCGCGTTTGGCCAAATGCCCGGAGGATATATCATTGGCCCGGCATTTTTTGTTATGTTGTTTTTTGCAGCATTTTCCACCGCTATTGGCATGCTGGAACCTGCCGTCTCGTGGATAACGGAAAAAGGCTGGGGCCGAAAACGAGTCGCTTTTGGAGGCGCTTTTGTTTGCTGGTTTGTAGGTATTGCAGCGATATTCTCATTTAATGAATGGAGCGACGTGCGACTGTTTCCATGGATTGAAACAGTGGCTAGCAAGGATATTTTTAACCTGCTGGATTATCTGGTTTCCAGCGTGCTCATCCCCGTTAATGGTTTACTGATAGCACTTTTTGCGGGTTGGGTAATAGGCCATGAAAAGCTGGAGCGGGAAGTGGCTTTTGGTTCGCCACTGTTTTTTCGATGCTGGTATATTGCCGTTCGCTGGTTAGCTCCCATTGCGATCGGCGTAATTCTTGTTTCCAGTCTACTACCTTCTTTGTAAGTACTTATCCGTCATGATCCCGCGCGAAACTGAATCCGTGTTTTTTGACCCCGGGTGTGTGAAAAAGCAGAAAGTGTTTGCCAATTTTCCAGTACCCCGCCAGTCCAATTGTGCGATTACCCAGTTTTTTATCCAGTTCCCGGGAAGCGTAATTATGACTCGCTGAAAAGGCTATCACGGTAGTTTTGCCGCGTTTGATATATTCTCGATCTTCCAAACCGGTCAGGCGTGGATAGATACCGCGACCACGATATTCCGGACGCGTAAATGCTTTGTAGCCATACCGGCAGTTGTTTGCGACCACTACTTTTAGCCCGGGAACATGTTCCGCCTCTACGCCACTACGCCAGGCATAGGACACCAGTTTATCCCCATGAAATGCACCACAACAAAGGTCACCACGAGACCAGGCACGTGTCAAAAATTCTGGCGTGAGATCAAGTTCGAGATCCAGGGAAGCCTTCCTCAGATCTGTCTTTGTTAACGATCTGTACGCGATGCCATCCTCCTCAAAAGGGGCATTCGAATAATCCACTAATGCTCTGGTATAGACATACACTAATTGAAATCCTATCCGTCCCAATAGATTCATTAGCGATATATGCAGAGCGCGTTGTGCACCCCAGCGAGCGTAATTGCTCCGAATGTCTGACCACGCCATGTTACAGTTCCATGCGGGAAATTTGCCGCGGTGGCGTGTGTTTAGCGATGTTCATTGAGTGCCAACTCCGGCGTGCCTGAACCGATGCACGGATGATACTGCCCATCAGGATTGTATTCCAAACCAATTCCTGAAGTGTGGGGCTAATTCCTTGATTGATTTTCACGAAGAAGCTAACTTGCCGGGAGCACCCTCGTATGTATACCCATCAGGAGCAGAATTAATTGAAACGAATAAAAGCTCTGGTTCGACCCCCTGTATGGCTACTCTCTGCCTATATACGAGCAAGCGTATCCGGATGTGCAATGCCGCCGGGCAGGTTGGTCAATTTAAGAAAAATGGAGTTTAGTGATCGTCGATATTTGTACAATCGAGGCAAGTCCACGGGCAAGATATTTAAGGCGCTGCAGAACCAACGCCTGATTATTTGCCTGATGGAATTGGACAGTGGCAGGCGACTGCTTGCGGAACAGGGAGAAAACCTTCGGTCGGATTCCATTGCTGTTACCCGCCTTTTTCCAAAAGGGCTCTTGCGTAACCTCGAAGGTGTTGACCATCAACACTATCGCAAGGCGCTGGTGAAAGCGCTAGAACGCTCGCAGTACCCGCTCGATGAAGAGTGTGCCCCCATTATTGGCCACTGGTTACAAAAACATGCTGCCAGTTTTCGGGAAACGGCGAGTACGCCGGAAGAATTGACAACAACGCTCAGCAAAATTTCTACAGCGCTGTTGGTTCAGATGTACTTTGGTGGACGTTTAGGCACGCAGGAACTAGACCGGTTGATGACGCTGTTCCACAGGCTGGGTCCAAACGGATTGGTATGGTCTATTGATAAAAACCAGCAGAAAGCGTTTGAAGATATTCGTGATTTTCTAATTGAACAACTGGGCCATTCTACGCCTGGAGAGGATCTATCTGCCGGTTCTTGTGTTGTAAAGAACATGTTTGATGTCGGCACCCTTGATGATGTTGCTATAGGTAACCTTATCTACATGGTCGAGATGGGACGTTACGATCTGCATAGCTTATTTCGCTGGCTGTTGAAATATGCATCGGAAAATTCCGGGATCATGCAACAGATTGCTCGTGAAGATTTTAGCGTAACAAAGCAAAATAAAAGCCTCGCTCTGGCATTTGTTCAGGAAACGCTCCGCATGGATCAAAGTGAGCGTTTGATTCGCGTTGTCGAAAAAGATTTTGTCTTTGATGAGTATTTTTTCCCAAGACATGCCTATGTTCGTATCTGTCTGTGGGAGGCGCACAAGTCCGGTGAGTATTTCCCAGATGCATTTACCTTTAATCCACAACACTTTGTTGATACCGATCATGGTATCACCCGGTTCGCACCTTTCGGACTGGACCATCATCGGTGCCCAATGGCGAATCCCGTTGTACAAATGGGTGTCCATTTTGTCAGGAGCTTAAGCCAACATTTTCGAGTAGAGCCAACGACACAGACAAAAGCGAATCGTGGGCCTTTTCACTGGCAACCCGGCGCTCACTTTTCGGTGGGGCTCTTCGAGCGGGAAAGTAGCGCCTGAAATTGTTTCCCCAGGCGATAGGTCGCTCCTTTTAATGTCGAATTAAAGCAGTGGTAAGTTACGTAGTCCAGGCTTGAAGGTTTCCACGCCTTGTGCCAGTTGTAGTCAGAAACGAGGTTAATGTGGGAAACGTTTGTATGTAGTGCATGATGTTGAATGATCTTTTCAAGCAACACATTGCCTGGAGAAAGCTTCGCGTAAGTCTCATCGTATGTAATTTTTAATAGGTAACATGCTTTGTTTAACACCACTGCGATATTCAGACTCACGACCTTCCCGTTCAAAAGCAGTTTATAGACATCCACATAGCCGCTTATTGCCAGTGCTCTCACCAGGTTTTGATGGAAGACCAGCTTGGATTCATTGAGTGCAAGTGCGCTACCCGCATAATATTGCTGTTTGTCGTGTTGGGACTTGCCCTTCCAGCCGCTAGCCTCCAAGCCAATAAAGGCTGACAGGGCTTCCTCTACAGATGGTAAATCCGAGATACATTCGAACTCAACTTGGCCGTTTTTATGCATCAGATTTTTGGCTTTACGCAGGTTTGCTCTAAAATTTTTGGAAAGAACCAGGTGTTTGTCCCGAAAGGGATCGATGCGAATATAGTTACACTTGCCCGTCTGCTTGCTCGAAGTTAGATAGCGATGTGCGCCCCGCAAACATTTTGAAATATGGGATTCATACAGCGTATCGCGAACCACGAGCACATCCCATTTAAGTGCCGGATGTGATTTCATAGCCTTAAGGAAAAACGCGAAAACTCTGGTGTGATCTTCTTCGTGAGCTACAACAGCGTCCGGGAAGATACCCAGGTCCTCGGATATAGGCATGGTAAGTTCGACCAGATTGAAGCGGCGGGCTCGCTTGCGCCCTACCGGAAAAACTGCGGCCAGTTGACTGCCACGATAGATAGAGATGAAGTAAACCTCGATATTATTTGCATCGGGACGCGCCAGAAAGGCTGCGTACCAATATGGGAAATGCGAAGGCGTGGATTGAGCGAGTCGTTCAACCATTATGAGCCAATCGCTGAGCAGAACTTCCAGCCCTTTTTTCCCCGAATGTATTTCCAGACGATAGTCTGACGACATGATTACAACGCTTTTTTAGAATCTGAATTTGGTTATGAGTTTTGTTGCCGTTGATGATAACAGAAGCGGCTGGAACGATAGTCGTTACGGCCTATCAATTTCGGAATTCCTGTTTTACATTAAGCGTATATAAACACCTGACAAGATTGTATTAGGGAGCTCCAGAATGATTGATTTGTATTATTGGCCAACACCCAATGGTTGGAAAGTGAGCATCATGCTTGAAGAATGTGGACTTGAATACAAACTGATTCCTGTAGATATAGGTGGGGGAGACCAGTTCAAACCCGAGTTTCTCAGGCTTAGCCCCAATAACAGGATGCCTGCCATTGTTGATCACGCGCCTCCTGGTGGATCGGCGCCTTTGGGTATTTTTGAATCCGGGGCAATTCTGGAATACCTTGCAGAGAAAACGAATCGATTTTTGCCTGCCGAAATCGCTGATAAATACAAGGTATTGCAGTGGGTACACTGGCAGATGGCGAATCTGGGGCCCATGATGGGAAATGCCAACCATTTTAAAAATTATGCAAAAAACCTGGTTGATGATCCCCATCAACTGGATTATGGGATCAGGCGTTTTGCGGGGGAAGTTGATCGACTGGCCGGTGTTATGGATGCTCAGTTATCCGCTAATCAGTACCTGGGTGGCGCCGAATATACTATTGCTGACATCATTACCTGGCCCTGGGCATTTCTGCTGGGTCGCTTAAATGAAGATAAAATTTGGGAAGAATATCCGCATCTAAAACGCTGGGTAGACGAGGTAGCTGCCAGGCCTATGGTGCAAAAAGGACGGGCAGTGGGTGGTGAACTCGGTAAGGAGCAGCGGACGGAGGAAGAAGAAAGAATCCGGCGTGAGATCTTGTTTAACCAGACCAATGCCAAGGTTCGTAAGGCGCGGGAGGAAGCAGCCAAAGCAGGATAGTGCTGCTTCATGTTTTACGGGATGGCATGATAATGTGATGACAGGGGTGGCAGAGTGATGTTGGATAAACAGTCTGGTGATGAGCAAATTTTCCTGAAGAATTGTTGGTATGTTGCGGCCTGGGATCATGAGTTACTGGACGGAAAGAAACTCGAACGCACTATTCTTGAAAAATCGCTGGTCCTTTTTCGCGGCGAATCAGGTGCCTATGTTGCGTTGAACAATCGTTGCCCGCACCGTGGAGCGCCTCTATCCATGGGTAGAATCGAGGGTGATTGTATTCGATGTATGTACCATGGAATGAAGTTCGACGCGCTGGGAAACTGTATTCAGATACCGGGCCAGGAACGCATTCCAGGCAGTATGACAGTACACAGTTACCCGGTTGAAGAGCGCAACCATCTGGTGTGGATATGGATGGGAGACCCGGCACTTGCAGATCCCGATTTGATAGTGGATTACGCGCCCCTGGGAGAACCTGAGTGGCGTGGCTTACCGGGATATCTACACTATAAGGCCAGTTGGTTATTGATAGTGGATAATCTTAGCGATTTCACACATCTTGCCTTTGTGCACACCAACACGCTGGGTGGGTCTGAAGAGTATGCCTATGAGGCCAAACCCTCAGTTATAGAACGTCTGGATAATGGTTTCAGAGTGGAGCGTTGGCATCGCAATTCGGATGCTCCTCCTTATCACCGACGTGTAATTCCTGATAAAGATGCCAAAGTCGATCGGCGCAATATTGCCAATATGGTAATTCCGGGAATGTTTTTTATGGAAACCATGTTCGCACCGGCAGGATCAAACGACGATAGCCTGGAAAGTACTCGACAGTATCGCAACTGCCAGTACATGACGCCGGAGACTCGCAATACCACGCATTTCTTCTGGAATTACCTGCACAACAGTAATATTGACGATCCCAATATTGCTATTTCTCTGCGTGACAGTTTGTTTGAGGGTTTTTATGAAGACAAGGACATAATCGAGGCGCAACAAGTTTTACTGGATACAGATTCCGAATTCAGACTACGCACACTGGAAGCCGACGTGGGACTAACGCATTTCAGGCAGACTTTGAGAAGAAAAATTCAGGAAGAAAATGCAGCTAGCCCTGCTACAGTATATTAGGCAGGTTCATCAGGCAGCTTTGCTTGGTTTTTTGTTTTCGCTGTTTTTTGTCGCGTGTTCTAATTCAGCTGGATTTGAAAATTCCATCGCGTTGTCTTCCAGACTTTTGTAGCGCAGGTTGATGATATCCAGTGCATAGTTCTGATAGAGCTTCCATGGTGCTTTGGAGCCCTGCTGCGGGATCTTGCCTGCAGCACGGGTTACGTATCCTGAACTAAAATCCATGATGGCTTCTGCAGTCACGGAAGGATCTTTCAGCCGTGGGCAGGCCTGCGTAACACCATCCTCCTGCATCTTGTTGAGCAAACGGCACACATAGTCGCAGGTAAGATCACATTTGAGCGTCCAGGATGCATTGGTATACCCCATGGAAAATGCCAGGTTGGGTATGTCCCGAATCATCATACCTTTGTATGTCATGCACTCTGCAGCCTCAATCTCCTTGCCATCGACAGTTAGCTGCACCTTGCCAAAAAACTGCATGTTTAAGCCGGTAGCCGTCACGATAAGATCTGCGTCAAGATGTGCGCCTGACTTAAGACAAATGCCGGAACTGGTAAATTTTTCGATATGCCCGGTGACAATGGATACATCACCGCCATTCAACGCGTCAAACAAATCACCATTCGGTACCAGGCACAGGCGCTGATCCCAGGGATTGTAACTGGGAGTAAAATACCGCGCTATGTCGCCTTCGTCATTCAGCTCAACTTTTAAACGGTCCAGTAACATCTTTTTGGCACGCTCCGGCTTGCGTCTGCACAGTCGGAAAAAATACATACCCAAAAGTACATTCTTCCACCGGGTGATCCCGTAGGCTAATTTACCGGGCAAGTAACGACGTAACCAGTTGGCGATGGCATCTTCTTCTGGCATGGCGACCATATATGTGGGTGAACGTTGCAGCATGGTTACGGTACGTGCTTTTTTTGCCAGCTCTGGAACGAGCGTAACTGCCGTGGCACCACTGCCAATTACTACGACATTTTTATCGGCGTAGTTAATGTCATCAGTCCACTTTTGTGGATGTGCAATTTCGCCGGAAAATTCCCCAACACCAGGAAAATCCGGTGTATAACCTGAATCATAGTCATAGTAGCCACTGCACATGAGAAGAAAATTGCCGGTGAGCGTTTCGGTTTCGCCATTTTTGAGCGTGGCATTCACGGTCCAGCGGCTTTCATTCGAGGACCACTCGGCCCGGTTTACGTGGTGTCCGAAGCGGATATTTTTTTCAATATCATTCTCGTTCATTGTCTCGTTCAGATAGCTGAGAATGGATGGACCATCTGCTATCGCCTTGGCTTGTGTCCAGGGCTTAAAGGCATATCCCAGCGTGTACATGTCCGAATCGGAACGTATTCCCGGGTAGCGAAACAAATCCCAGGTACCCCCGATATTGTCACGCCCTTCCAGGATGATATAGCTGCGGTCCGGGCAATTTTTCTGTAAATGACAGGCAGCCCCGATACCGGATATCCCTGCGCCTACAATGAGTACATCTACATGTTTATGCATAATGCTGGTTACTTGCCTTGTTCAATGGTTCAAGAATAGTTAATTTACGTGCATTAATGCAAGCTTCAGTAAATTTGTGGGGTGTTATGACGAAAGAGCGGATGCAGGAACGATGTGATGTAGTAATTGTAGGAGCCGGTTTTGCCGGTATGTACGCCCTACATAGTTTGCGTAAGGCGGGATATAAGGTTCAGGTGATAGAACGTGGAAGCGACGTAGGAGGTACCTGGTACTGGAATCGTTATCCCGGTGCGCGTTGTGATGTTGAGAGCATGGAATATTCCTACTCGTTTTCTGAATCCCTGCAACAGGAATGGAACTGGACGGAACGATATTCAGGACAACCCGAGATATTAAGGTATGCACAACACGTAGCTGATCGATTTGACCTGCGTTGTGATATTCGGTTTAACGAAAGTGTTGTATCTGCGAATTACCGGGAGTCTGAAGATCGTTGGGCTATTACCACTGATAAAGACAATTGTTTTGATGCGCAGTTTGTCATTATGGCTACGGGCTGTCTTTCTTCAACAAACATTCCTGATTTTGAAGGACTGGAAGGATTCCGGGGCGACTGGTATCACACCGGTTTATGGCCAAAGGAAGGTGTAGATTTTAGCGGGAAAAAAGTTGCGGTTATCGGCACCGGATCCTCGGCAATTCAATCCATTCCACGTATCGCTGAACAGGCTGACCATCTAACAGTTTTTCAACGTACGCCGAATTTTTCGATTCCCGCCCACAATCGGCAATTGAAAGATGAATTTGTAGAGGATATTAAATCAAGCTATGCGGATTTTCGGGCACAAAACAGGTTATCTATAACCGGTTTTGGTTCAAGAATGGAAAGGCACGAAGATTCCGTTTTTGATACCGAGGAAGGTGATAGAAACCAGCGCTTTGAAAGTAAATGGGCTATTGGCGGTTTTGGTTTTTTGTCTGCTTTTGGTGATCTGCTGGCCAGTACGGACGGAAATAAATTTGCCGCGGAGTTTGTGCGAAATAAAATTCGTGAAATTGTTCATGATCCTGAGGTAGCAGAATTGTTGTGCCCGCAGCAGGTAATTGGCTGCAAGCGGATATGCGTTGATACGGATTACTTTGTCACCTTTAATCGCGACAACGTTGTGCTTGTGGACATAAAAGACACCCCAATCAGTCGGGTAAGCGAACACGGTATCCAGATACAAGCGGCTGATTCCATACGCGAGTATGAATTTGACACGCTGGTGTTTGCCACCGGCTTTGATGCTATGACAGGCTCGGTTCTCCGGGTGGATATTCGCGGCAGGGGAGGGCTTCAACTTAAGGACAAGTGGCATGCGGGACCCCGTACCTATCTGGGCTTGAGTATTCATGGCTTCCCCAATCTGTTTACCATCAGTGGCCCCGGTAGCCCATCAGTGCTTACCAACATGATTGTTTCTATTGAACAACACGTGGACTGGGTGTGCAGCTGTATCGAATATATGCAAAGTAGGGCCCTCACCAGCATTGAAGCGAAAAATGATGCTGAAAATGCCTGGGTGGACCATGTGAACGCCATAGCCGGTGAAACCCTGTACCCCTCGTGCAACTCCTGGTACCTGGGCGCGAATGTTCCCGGAAAACCGAGGGTGTTTATGCCTTACGTCGGAGGGTTGCCGATGTATACTGAGAAATGTGAGCAGGTTTCGCGAGACGGTTATGCCGGGTTTTCACTAACAAAATTAAACTGAGGAAATATCACCAATGTCCATTTCACTATTCGATGCAAGTGTTGCATCTTACTTGCAGGTTGTTGGTGCAGTATCCGGCTTCCTTGAGAAAGGCAAATCGCATTTCACTGAAAACAACATAGACCTGGAAGAAGTGGTGTCCACGCGTCTATATCCCGATATGTTACCGTTTCGATTCCAGGTTATTTCTGTTGTTCATCATTCACTGGGTACTATGAAAGCGCTTGAATCCGGTGAATTTGGGCCACCCACCGGGCACCCCGATTATGATTATGCGGGACTTCAAGGCCTGGTTGCAGAAACGCTCGAATCGCTGGGTGGCTATTCCGCTGAAGATGTTAATGCCCTGTCTTCGGGAGATGTGACTTTCAAGCTCGGCGAAATGAATATGCCGTTTACGGCTTCTAATTTTGTTTTGTCGTTCTCCCACCCCAACGTCTATTTTCATGCCGCAACGGCTTATGACATTCTTAGAATGAAAGGGGTAGCCCTCGGTAAGCGGGATTTCATGGGTATGCCCAGAATGAAGAGCTGACGAGCAGTGTATCAATAATCATGCGAGCTGGGCGCGCCCTGCAAGGTAGATGGCCCTGTTACTTTTGCATTGGGATTCATTCTGGACAGTAGCAGGTCGCGATAAATGTAGTACCTGGACATCTGTTCCGCATCCAGAAATTTGGCCATATCCTTGTCCATTCGTTTGCGAACGCTCGTGCTTTTGCGCTTGATCGCGCGCTCCAGACCCGTGGGGTTTCGGCGTATCAGTTTATTTATGCCGGAATTAAGATCATCAAAATATCGCGTAAGAGCCACTTTAAACTGCGGTGATTGTTCTGCATTCATGCCTATATCTAATGCGGCCTGCAGCACATCTTTATGCATCCACGGTGGTATGGCTTGCTCTTCGGCGAGCGCATTAGCAGGTATCAAAATGAAGTACATCGCAAAGGGTATTGCGATCAATACAAACAAATTATATCGACGCTTTTCCATGCGCTCGCTGATTGTATTCATATGCTTTATGCCTTATACCTGTACGATCGATTTTTATTCTCGCGCCGGGGATGCCTTGAAGTCAACACTCACGTGAGTACACGCCGTTTATCCTTGCCCACGATGTTGGCCTTTGGAGTAGGTCAGGCTGTAGAAGGATTTCAGGCGCACGCCTTTAACCTGTTTTTGTTGTTTTATTATCAACAGATTGTTGGTATGTCTGGTACGCTGGCGGGCTTGGCACTGGGTATAGGTTTGGTTTTTGATGCTATATCCGATCCTGCGGCCGGGGTACTAAGTGACAGGTTTTCCAGCCGTTGGGGGCGGCGTCACCCTTTTATATTCGTAAGTGCCTTTCCGTTGTTTATAACTTTTATCGCGGTGTTTAACCCGCCAGCACACCTGGGTGAGTTCGGCAACTTTCTGTGGCTAACAGTTTTTGCTGTTCTGGTGCGTGCATCTCTCACCTTTCACTACGTGCCTCACCTTGCTTTAGGTGCAGATATGGCGCATGACTATGATCAGCGCTCCACCCTGTTTGCCTTAAGTACAGTATTTGCAATTACCGCGATGGCTGTTGTCGGTCTCGTGGGATACGGATTATTCTTTCCAACTTCGGAGGCGTTTAGTCCCGGCACTCTGAATCCTGAAGCCTATTTCGGCTTTTCCGTGGCCATTGCCGTTGCCATGTTCGTGGTGACAATGATTTGTTGTTTTGGCACAGCAAAAGAAATACCGCACTTGCATAATACAACTACCAGCGAGGCGCTCACATCCCGGTGGGTATTGCGGGTTTACAAACAGGTCTTTGCCAATAAGTCGTTTCGCATGATTTTTGCAGGAATGGTGCTATCCACTTTTGCAGTTGCGGTAGAGGCGATATTGAGTCCTTTTATGGGTGTGCATTTCTGGGGCTTGCGTACAGAGCAGTTGGCCCTGATTCCGCTGGCGACGATAGCTGGATTGTGGTTGGGCTTGCCTATAACCACCTTGTTAACACGTTTGCTGGACAAGCGGTTTGCATTGGTACTACCGGCGATATTTATCGCTGTTAATAACAATGCAGCGCTGGGTTTGCGCCTGATGGATGTGTCCTGGTTTCCTGATAATGAATCTCCATGGATTTTCTGGATTCTGGTCGCGCGTTATCTACTTCAGGGTATGGCCCTGCCGGTAGTATTGGCCTCGTTTAATTCCATGTTTGCAGATATTGCCGATGAAGTTGAATTGGACAATGACGCGCGACGAGAAGGGGTAATTTTTTCAGCAAGATCATTTGCTAACAAAATCGCTGCTGCACTGGGGGCAGTTTTAGGAGGGGTAGTGATAGACCTGATACGTTTTCCCACTAATGCTACTGCGGGTACTGTGCATGCCGATGTGGTCTGGTGGTTGGGGCTCACTGAGGGACCCGTATTGTCCTGCGTTTCGGCAATTGGCGTGTTGTTCTATTTGCGGTATGAAATTACCCGTGAGCGCCACGCTGAAATAGTAGAAAAAATTTCGCTCAGAAAAAACGGCGAATTGTCCGGTCGCTAAGCGCTCGGGAATTGGACAGGGTGTTTATATTGCTTCGAGTAATCCTGCAGCTCCCATACCCTTGCCGATACACATGGATACAATACCGAGTTTCTGCCCCCTTCTTTTTAGTTCCCGAAGCAAGGTGCCTGTCAGTCTGGCACCGGTCATACCAAAGGGGTGACCAATTGCAATCGATCCCCCGTTAACATTGTATTTTTCGTTATCGATTTGCAGCTTGTCCCGACAATACAGGCATTGGGATGCGAAAGCTTCATTGAGCTCTACCAGATCTATATCCCGCATTGCCAGGCCCTTGTACTTGAGCAGTTTAGGGATGGCAAATACCGGGCCAATACCCATTTCATCCGGCTCACACCCTGCAACTACAAATCCTCTGAAATATCCCATGGGCTCCAGGCCCAGTTGCTCAGCGCGTCGCTCTGTCATCAGCAGGCTCATTGAAGCACCATCCGATAGTTGTGAGGAATTGCCTGCGGTAACTGATCCTCCTGCCTCGAAAACAGGTTTTAGGCCCGCCAGGCCTTCAAGGGTCGTATTTGCGCGGTTGCATTCATCTCTGTCCACAGTGCCTTCAACGATTTCTGTTGCGCCTGTTTCCCTGTCGAGCAGTTTCTTCCACTTTACGGTCATCGGCGCGATTTCCTCTGCAATAGCGCCTCTATCAACCGCGCTTGCATACCTTTGTTGGCTTTGCAGTGCATAAGCGTCCTGGGCTTCCCTGCTTACCTGATACCTATTGGCAACAATTTCTGCAGTATTTCCCATAGCCATGAAAATGTCGGGGCGCTCAGATAATAATCGTGCATTGGCTTCGTTTACCGCAGGTTCCCCGCGTTCGAGGCCGGTGATGGATTCAACGCCTCCGGCGAGCATCATATCTGCACATCCGCTGGCAATCTGATTTGCTGCAACGGCAATGGAGTTCAATCCGGAAGAACAAGCCCGGCTAATTGTGGTTCCCGCGACCGAAATGGGCAGTTTACTGAGCACCACGCTGTCCCTGGCGATGTTGCCAGATTGCTCGCCAATTTGTCGTCCACATCCCAGAATCAAATCCTGTATTTCCCCCGGGTCTATTCCTGGATTTCGATCCAGCAAAACATCTACACAGTGTGCAACCAGGTCATCTGCACGGGTAAGGTTAAAGGTGCCCCGGTGAGACTTGGCCAGGCCTGTGCGAATACTGTCTACGATTACAACCTGATTCATGGGTGCTCCCTGAAGCTAGAATATGGTTATTTGTATGATAGTCTTTGTGATGCTTCAGGTCTTCCCTGAAAGAAGGACAGAAGCGTTATTAGACAAGTGGGACACGAAAATATGGCGATAATATCCTTGTCCAGAATACTGGGTTTTTGGTGTGAAGTGCAGGCAGATTCAGTAGCGATTGTGCACGAAGGTTCCAGTATCACTTTTGCTGGACTGGAAGCATCCTCCAATCGGCTTGCGCGCGCATATTCAGAGTTGGGCGTTCAACCTAACGATTTTGTGCTTGTGGGGCTGGGAAACGGGATAGAGTTTTTTGAGGCGTGTTTTGCAGCGTGGAAGCTGGGTGCAACCCCATTGCCGGTTTCCGCCAAACTGCCTGTGTTTGAGAGGCAGGCCATTATAGAGGTTGGTGAACCCGCTCTGCTTGTTGGGTTTAACGATGGGGAACACGAAGGCCAGGTAGATTCGGGGCAAGCCTTGCCATCTGTACCACCGGGTTTTGATCCTGACCCTGCGATTAGTGATGCAACACTTGCGGAGATTACCTCAGCGTCATATAAAGTTATGACCTCTGGTGGCAGTACGGGTCGGCCAAAATTGATTGTATCTGCCCGCTCCGCACACGTAGATACCGAAACTGAATTGCTCAACCTGAAGAAACAAAGCTCGATACTCATTCCCGGACCGCTGTACCACAATGGTCCCTTTCTCTGGGCAATGGAAAGTTTGTTCAAGGGTAGCCGCGTTGTTATCACCACACGCTTTGATGCCGAACGAACTTTGAGCTTGATTGAGCAACATAAAATAGAGACCGTGTACATGGTGCCAACCATGATGCAACGAATCTGGAACCTGCCGGACGCGCTTCGCTTGAAACCTGACCTGTCCTCCCTGACCACGCTCTGGCACCTTGCTGCTCCATGTCCCGTCTGGCTTAAGGAAGCTTACATTGAATGGCTGGGAGCAGACTGTATATGGGAGCTTTACGGGGGTACCGAAGGGCAGGGTACAACTGTTATTTCGGGCGAAGAATGGTTGCAGCACAAGGGATCTGTTGGTAAACCGGTTGCAGGTTGTTCGATGAAAATAGTGGATGAAGCGGGAAATACGCTGTCTGCAGGTGAGACTGGTGAAGTATTTATGCGCCCGGACATGGGGCAGGGAACAACCTACCGTTATATCGGGGCAAAGGCCAAGTCTCTGGAAGGTGGCTGGGAGAGTCTGGGGGACATAGGCCGTATGGATGAGGAGGGTTATCTGTATCTGTCAGATCGCTTGGCGGACATGATTTTAAGCGGTGCGGCAAACATCTATCCGGCGGAAGTGGAAGCTGCCATCGATGCCATGGACGGGGTACGCTCTTCAGTAGTTATCGGTTTGCCGCATGCGGACCTGGGTAATACCGTACACGCCATAGTGGATGTTCCAGGCCAGAATATTGGTGAAGCAGAATTGTTGGCGCATCTTGCGGATCGTCTGGTGCGTTACAAACTACCCAGAAGCATAGAATTTGTGAGCGAGCCCCTACGTGATGATGCAGGTAAAGTGCGGCGCAAGTTGTTTAAAGAAGCCAGAGTGTGAGCGCGTCACCAGGTCAGCCTTTATCGGGCATTCGTGTGCTGGATTTAACCCAGATTTACCAGGGCCCCTATGCTGCTTTTTTGATGGCGATGGCGGGTGCGGAAGTAATAAAGATAGAACCACCAGGCGGCGAGCGCATGCGCGGTGCGGGTGGAGCCGAAACTCCAATGGCATTTGCCATGCTAAATTCCAACAAAAAGAGTCTCGTGCTGGATTTAAAGAAATCGGATGGAAAGTCCCTGTTTATGCGCCTGGTAAAGGAAGCAGACGTATTGTTGGAGAACTTTGCCGTAGGCACGATGGATCGTCTGGAGCTTGGATGGGAGGTGCTGAAAAAGCACAACCCCAAGCTCATTTACGCATCTGGTACAGGTTATGGACTTAGTGGTCCCGATGCAGACCTGCTTGCGATGGATCATACCGTTCAGGCGGCGGGCGGTATCATGTGGGCTACCGGTGATGAGGGGCAACCACCGATTCGAGCAGGCGGGGCACCTTGTGACATTATGAGTGGAACACATATGTATGCGGGCGTACTAACAGCATTATTTGCCCGCGACCGACAGGCTAGAGGTACTCGTGTAGAGGTTTCCATGCTTGAGACTATGTATTTTACACTCAGTTCTGAATATACCGCTCTTAAACGCACCGGATCGATTCCGGATCGTAATAGCAGACGAACACCTGGAGGGGCGTACCCTTATGGTACTTACCAGTGCAGGGATGGCTGGCTTGCGCTAATTTGTGTTAGCGAAGCCCAATGGGTACGTATTACCAGAGCTATTTGCAAACCGGAGTGGGGAGAGGACCCACGTTTTTCCAGTGCGAAATTGCGCGGCATTGGTGCAGGGGAGGTAGACGCTGGAATTGCCAGCTGGGCCAGTCAGCGGACAGTCGCTGAGGCATTTGCGCGTATGCGCGAGTTAAGAGTACCGGTTTCTCCTGCCAGGAGTATTGAAGAAGTACGTGATGATCCACACATGCATCAGCGCGGAATGCTAAGGCGTATGCAGGATGATGACCTGGGTGAGGTGGTACTGCCCGCTAGTCCAATTCAATACTCCGAGTATCAGCGTACCGAACTTAAAACTTTTCCCCGTATGGGTGAGCATAGCCGTGAAGTGCTGGTGAGTTGGCTTGGTATCAGTGAAACTGAACTGGATCAGCTGTCTAAAGACAGGGTTATATGAATAGTTCAATTAATTGCGGGCCCAGCAGAAATCACAATGGGTCATGTTCACTGCATAGGTATTAGCTGTGTCTTTGGCAATAGTACTTATCAACTATGGCAGAATACAGTGAGAATCCAAAATACGCGCTTAGCGATGGAGAACCCGGTGCACATTTTCCAATCCAGTCTTATGTTAATTTTCATTTTTTTGGCGCAGTACACGCTAGCGGAAGTACAACCCGGGGAGGAACTGGCTGCGCGGGTCACCGCTTTGGGTATAACAATTCCAGCGCCAGCACCGGACAGACCACCAGGCGAGGGTTCGGGACCATTTACCCGACTTATAGTCAGGAATGTGATGCTGGTGGACGGGCAAGGATCACCACCCCGTGGGCCCGTCTCGATAGTTATAGAGCAAGACAGGATTAAAAGCATAGAACCATACCCTGTTAAAGAGATGGCCGGTGATGAGGTACTGGACGCTACCGGCCACTATGCACTTCCTGGTTTTATTGATGCACATGTCCACATTGGTAACCCGGGGCAGGGGCTTGCTGGCCCCATAACACCGCCGGAATATGTGTTCAAATTGTGGATGGCACATGGCATTACCACCGTTCGTGATACCGGCTCGACAATGGGCCTGGACTGGACTCTTGCGCATAAAAAACGCAGCGCTAAAGATTTGATAACTGCGCCAAGAATTTTTGCCTACAGCATGTTTCCAGGAGGCCGTGTTACTGACGCAGATTCAGCGAGCAAATGGGTTCGTGGAGTGCACGGTAAAGGTGCAGACGGTGTGAAGTTAAGAGGTGGAACGCGCGAAGCGATAGCTGCGATATACAAGGAAACCGAACGCCTTGGTATTGGTACAGCGAATCATCATGACCAGTCCGGGGTCTATCATACCAACGCATTGACCAGTGCCCGGTTGGGACTCGACAGCCTTGATCACTGGTATGGATTGCCCGAAGCCCTTTTTGAGGGCCAGATCATTCAGGACTACCCTGCTGATTACAATTATTCTGATGAGCAGTGGCGTTTTGGCCAGGCGGGCAGGCTTTGGAAACAGGCAGCAGCACCAGGCTCGGTAAAATGGAATTCTGTAAGGGATGAGTTGGTGGAATTGGGTCTGACTCTGGTCCCAACCTTTACCATTTACGAGGCGAATCGCGACGTGATGCGCGCCCGTGATGCTGAGTGGCATAAGGACTATACCTTACCGGCATTACAAAAATTCTTTATGCCTAATCCAAAATTGCATGGCTCTTATCATTTTGACTGGACCACGGCGGATGAGGTTGCCTGGAACGAAAATTTTAAACTGTGGATGCGATTTGTGAATGAATATAAAAATGCCGGTGGCCGGGTAGTTACCGGTTCGGATGCCGGCTTTATTTTCAAGTTATATGGCTTTGCGTATATTCGGGAATTGGAATTGCTCCAGGAAGCAGGTTTTCACCCGCTTGAAGTTGTGCAAGCGGCAACTCTGAACGGTGCGGAATTGTTAGGTGAGGAAAATGAGATAGGCTCGATCGTACCAGGAAAGAAGGCAGACATTGTGCTGGTTGAAGGTAACCCCGTTGCCAATTTCAAATTGCTGTATGGGACCGGGCACATGAAACTTAATCGCGAAACCAACCAGCTGGAGCGAGTGGGTGGTGTTAGTTACACAATTAAAAACGGTATAGTTTTTGGCGCAAAAGCATTGCTTGATGACGTTCGCGATATGGTGAGTATCGCCAGATCAAAGCAGCACTAACTGGTTCGAAGATTGATGTCAGGCCTTTTTGGCAATATCCATGAATTGTTCTAACAATTCTATTCTGTCGCCATCATTCTCTGGCGCCAGTCGTGCGTTAATACAGTTAATGCCAACATTTTTATATACCTGCAAACGCTCGGCTATCATTGCAGGCGTACCGATGAGCTGAAATTTGGTCACCATATCATCCGGTACTACCGAGGCAGCCTGTTCTCGTTGTCCTGCTTTCCACAGACGCTGGATTTCCTTGGCAGGGTCTTCAAAACCAGCCCGGCAGAACGCATCGTTGTAAAAATTGGTTTTGGCAGACCCCATTGCGCCCATTTGAAACGCCACGCCCATTTTGCTGGCTTCAATGGCCTCATCAACCGCCTCGGTGATAGTTACGCTGGTGGCGGCGTGCAGGTCAATATCATCCAGAGAGCGCCCGTTTTTTTCTGCACCTGTCTTGATGTAGGCCAGATGGGCATCGGCAAAATCGGGAGAGAAACTGGTTCCCAGCCATCCATCTGCTGCCGCACCGGTAAATTCCAGGGCCCTGGGCCCCAGGGTGGCCAGGTAAATTGGCATGTGTACGGGTTTAATATCCAGGCGCAGTGCTTTACCTTCGCCACCTGGTCTGGGCAATTTGTGATATTTGCCATCAATAGAAATTTTTTCTCCGGCGCAGGCCATACGAATAATCTGTACATTTTCTTTCAGACGCGTGAGCGGACCGGCGTAAGCGACCCCGTGCAATCCCTCTACCACCTGGGGCCCGCTGGCACCCAGACCGAGAATAAAGCGATTATTACTCAGCACAGACATTGAGACTGCTGTCATTGCCGTCATTGCTGGCACTCGCGCGCTGATCTGCATAATACCCGTGCCAAGCTTGATTTTACTGGTGAGCGCAGCCAGATAGGCCAGGGACGTTATCGAATCTCCACCCCAGGCTTCTGCGCTAAAGCACGAATCTACACCCAGCGCCTCGGCCTTTTGAACGAAATCAACCATTTTGCTATTGTCGGTGCGTGCATACCCACCAACTCCGATTGCTACTCTCATGTAAGTTTTCCTTTGCGGGTTCTGGTCTGGCGTATTTACCATAAGCACCCTGACTTCGTATTTCCAGTAAAAAAGTGTGATGACCGCCCTGATTGATGCAAGGGCCGTGCTTGTATAAGCTAGGTCCCACACGCTTCATCCCAACATTCTTCATAAGGACAAACTGTGTCTTCAATCAGCGCGACATTTAGTACCAGTAAAGGTGATATCAATCTCGATTTATACTCCGAACAAGCCCCTATTACGGTGGCAAATTTTGTAAACCTGTGCCAGCGAGGGTTTTACGATGGACTGGTGTTCCATCGGGTCATCGCCGATTTTATGGTCCAGGGTGGCTGCCCCCATGGTACGGGTACAGGTGGTCCGGGGTATCAGTTTAAGGACGAGTTTGTTTCCGAACTGCGGCACAATAAACCAGGACGATTTTCGATGGCTAACTCGGGCCCGGGTACAAATGGATCGCAATTTTTTATTACCCACGTACCAACGCCGTGGCTGGATGATGCACATACCATTTTTGGAGCTGTGCAGAGTGATGCAGACCAGGGCGTTGTAAACAGCATTGCCCAGGGCGACACCATTAACACTATTACGCTATCAGGTGATGTGGATGCCCTGCTGGCGGAACATGCAGACCAGATAGCACAATGGAACAGCAAGCTCGGGTAGCAGCCTTGAGCGGCTCTTGTAAACAGCGCTAAACGAGGACGTCGAATGGCAAGTCTAAGCAAGCTCATGCTCACATTGGAACAATCCGAAGAGCATAAAAAACTCAAAGTCGTACGTGTGGGTTATGGATATAAGCTCAAATGTTCGCCGGTTGATCTGCGTGAGCGCCTGATGTATACCGTAAGTGTCGATATATTGGGAGATGAGCTCATATCTGACAATAAGCTGGCGCTAAATATAGATGGCCACGAGGTGTTATGTGAGTGCGATGTTCCCGGTGAAGATGAGATTAGTGTGCACCGTGAGTTTATGGTGGCTCAAAGCGTGTTGGATGAAGATATCGGCATAGATGAAATTAAGCTTAATATTCACGCAGTAGCGAGCACCGGGGAGTCCTGCGAAGGTATGACAGGAATCATCAGAGGCCGGTTCTAGACTTACAAACTACCGGTTGGAATACGCCCAATAGCGTGGTAGCGTGGCATTGTGAGTAGGTAAAAAGAACTTTCGAGAGAGGAGTGCAACATATGCATTGGGTAAAATCTCGTGGTCCTGCCGGTTTTTGGTTAAGCATGGCAGTTCTTTTGCTTTTCCGGCCCGAATTCGGGCTGTCCTCCCAGGGGGTGGGTTTGGCCGCTAATGTAGGCGCGTTGGGCTCATTTATTGGGGCCGGGGTAGTGCTTCTGGCGGTAATGCACCATCCAAAGGGTTGGTTGGCAGTCAGGTTGTATGCTTTTGTCAGTACGTGGATTTTCGGTATTTTGTTACTGGTAAATATGGCTGCACTGCATGCAAGCGAAGGTGGCGCTAGTGTAGTAATTGCGCTCGCATTGGCAACAATAGCTTCCCTGGCGGTATTCCAGTACTTCCATAAAGCTGATATTCAGGCTTTATACCCAAGCGGAGACTAAGATCTAAAATTTCCCGGAAGAGACAATTTCTCCCTTGAAATTGGCTCTGTTTGTCTCTATATAGTGTTTATCAACTTTATTTTTGAAGGTAATTTCAATGGCTGATGCAAGAACTCTAACCACCCCCGAAATCGCTTCGGCGTCCTATGCGGGAATTCTGCGAAACACGTATATGTTGTTATCGCTTACACTTGTGTGGAGTGCCGTAACGGCCTTCGTCTCAATGCAGATGAACGCGCCCTATCTGGGCTTTGCAACGCTGATAATTTATATCGCGCTATTGTTTGCCGTTACCAAAACACAGAACAGCGTGTGGGGCTTATTTTGGGTTTTCGCCTTAACCGGCTTTCTTGGATTTACGCTTGGGCCAATACTTAATTTCTATATGGGTGCCGGTAAAGGGGGCCTCATTGCTGGCTCGCTTGGACTGACCGCTCTGGTATTTATGAGCCTTTCTGCTTATTCACTAATAACGCGCAAGGATTTCTCCTTTTTAAGCGGGTTTTTGCTGGCCGGTGCCGCCATTATCATAGGATTGTGGATTTTGAGTATTTTTATCGATCTGTCTGCATTCCAAATGGCTATTTCCGGTGGCATGGTGCTCTTTGCAAGCGCGTTGATTTTGTTTCAAACCAGCGCAATCGTGCATGGCGGTGAAACCAATTACATTAGTGCCACGGTGGGCTTGTACGTTGGCATATACAGCCTGTTTGTGCACCTGCTCAGCCTGCTTGGCATCATGGACGACTAACAGCCTTGAGCGGCTTTTTGGTAAACAGCCCTGAGCGGCTTTTTGGTAAACAGCCTTGAGCGGCTTTTTGGTAAACAGCCCTGAGCGGCTTTTTGGTAAACAGCCTTGAGCGGCTTTTTGGTAAACAGCCCTGAGCGGCTTTTTGGTAAACAGCCCTGAGCGGCTTTTCCATAGACAGCCCTACACGAACAGATCTGCAGATTTACCACGTTTGGAAAAATGCTGAATGGAGTAGTCCACGCGCTGCTCGGGGTCAGACGAAATGGAGTCCAGTGCTTCTATTTTTTTCAAACGTGGAATCAGACCGCTTTCGTTAGCAACCTGAATTGTTAATCCGGGTCTGGCGTTTAGTTCCAGTAGTAGCGGTCCCCGGGCTTTGTCCAATACCAGGTCTGCACCGAGGTAGCCCAGTTTTGACGCCTCGTAACACCGGGCTGAAAGCAGTAGCAGGGTTCTCCAGTGGGGAATAGAGATGCCCTCCAATGCAGCACCTGAATCGGGGTGTATACGTATAGGACGATCGTATTGAACAGCGCCAACACTCTCACCAATGGCCAGATCGAGGCCTACACCGATTGCACCCTGGTGAAGATTGGCTTTCCCATCGGATGCCTTGGTGGCCAGTCGTAACATACCCATCACAGGATATCCCCGAAAAACGATAAGCCGCACATCAGGTACCCCTTCATAACTCAAATCACTGAACACCGGGTCAAAGTTAACCAGCATTTCCATGATGGCAACGTCGGTACGTCCTCCAAGGGAATACAATCCGCTGATGATGTTGGAGAGGTGGCGAATCAGTGCTTGCAGTGTCAGCTTGTCACCGTTGCCTTTAACAAACATTTCCCCATCTCTGGACATTATGATGAGTATGCCTTTACCCCCTGAACCATGCGCGGGCTTGAGTACAAATTGTTGAAGGCCGTCCAGGCGATTTGTTATTGATTCAGCCTCCCTCTGGGTACGGATAACCATCAGGAGTTCAGGAACACTTACTCCGGCCTTTTCTGCGATCAGTTTTGTTTTTAGTTTATCGTCTACGTTTGGAAAATACCTGCGCTCGTTGTAGGCGCTTATGTAATCAATATTTCGACGGTTCATGCCCAGAATGCCTTTATCATGAAGGACGAAAGGGCTGACCCAGCCTGGAAATTTCATTTCATACTCTCAAAGCGATATAACTCCAACAATCGGTAGCCGGTATAACGCCCAAGCAACACAATGAGGGCGAGAATGCATAGATGAATCTCGGGAAAATTAAACACCAGATGTCTGGTTACGGGCTCGTCCATTAACAGATAAGCGAGGGTTGCTACAAAAAGGCTACCAGAGCCCTGTATTAGAACTTCCTTTGGACCTTCCTCTTCCCAAATAATGGACATGCGCTCGATAGTCCATGCAAGAATTATCATGGGGAAGAAAGTTATAGTCAGGCCACCTATTAGCCCAAGGCGATAACTCACCACACTCACCACGGAAATAATGCCAATTACCAGAACTACCAATGCTGCTATACGTGCAACCAGCAGAAGATTGAGCCTGGATAGATAGGTACGAATCATCAGGCCAACAGAGATCACCAATAAAAAACTGGTTAATCCGGGCATGAGATTGGTTTGTAAAAAGGACATTGCAATCAACACCGGCATGAATGTGCCGGATGTTTTTATGCCAATGACAATGCGCATAAAAACCACCACCAGCGCTCCAACAGGTAACAGCATGATTAACTTGAACATGCTCTGTTCTTCAATGGGTAAGCTGTACAAGGAGAATACCGGGGCTTCTTCGGGGCTATTTTTTTGTGCTGACAGCTCGAGTGCTGATCTGGTCTGGCTAATGACAGAAAACGAAATCCTGCTGCGGCTTCCACCGATTACGTCCAGTACAAAAGGTGCATCCGTTTGCCACAGTAAGAGCTGAACTGATCTGGAAACCGGGCCTGACGCAGGATCCAGCAAATGCCATTGGTCGTCACCCCATACTTCCAACATGTCGCTAAGGGCGCGTCTTCGACGTCCATCCTCCAGCAATAGCACTTTTACGGGTCGGGCAGACGCGCCGGCCTGGGCCAGGAGGCGTGCCAGCAGCTCGGGTGCTGAAAACTGCGATAATAGTAGCGCTGCGTTCTGGTCCCGGGGATTATTGCCAATGAGCTGGATTAGTCTTTGTGCCAGAGTGAGCGAATTTGCAGATATGGGTAAGGCGGCAGCCAGTAAATCATTTGCAGCGGTCAGATAGGGTTCATCCCATTTTGGTGCAACCGCTTGTACAGGCGGTGTGGCATCCACAACTCGTAGCGGATCACTGGATACTTCCATCTTGTAGTATAAAGTCTGCTCGCCGGTGGCGTAGCGTTTTGACCAGTGTGCAAGGCGTTGTTGGCCGGCCTCATCGATTTTTAGTCCATAACCCGAGGACGCAGTATTTTCGGATATAAATCGAAAATGACTCTGTTCAGGCGGGAGGGTAAGCATTACCTGGGCGGGGCCGGGATCCGCCATAAAATTCATTTTTGCTTCAATTAGCCATACGGTTTGTTGTTCCCCCGGCAGGTACGGCACCTGGTAGCTGGTGTGTCGAAACTGTGCACTCGCAATACCGAGTAGCAACAGGGTAAAAACTACCAGCAGGAGTGGTCCGGAGCGGTTCATCTCACTTTGATTGTCCTGATTCTTTCGCTGGAACATATGGAGGCTGAACGAACTGGCGACCTACGTCAACCAGGGCAATATCAGTCAAAAAATTCCTGCCCAGTAATACCTGATACTCCAGATGTGAACGGTCTGCCAGAGTAAATTCAAAGTTTTCAGAAACGTCCCCCAATAACAGACGCATGGTGACAATAGGACGTCTTGATCCCAGTTTGTCAGCCTGTTGAAAAACACGCACCCACCGTAATACCCTACGTTCTATAGGGTAATTATGTTCATCATCAGAGCCGGATATGAAGAATCTGACCCAATCGTCCCCGTCGCGTTCGAATTCGACCAGGCCTTCAGCATTCAGAGAATTACTGAATGCACCTGTGTCGACCCGAGCATTCAGGCTGAGTCCGGGAGGGTCAAGCCAAACTCGTTCCAATTCGCCCACTACCATCTTGTTGCCGCTGATAATTACCCGGCGTAAGCCTTCACTATCGCACGTAGCTGTGGCTATTGTCGGGTTGGGACACAGGTTGGTAAGCGCTCTGGGTAGTTCCGCCACTGAATCCTGTAGCTGTGAAACTTCCGTACTTTGTAGCTGTAGCTGGTCCAGAACGTCCTTTTGTTCGCGTGTCAACTCGTTAAACTGCCCCTGATTTTCAACACTAATCTCGTTAAGCTGTTTAAGCTCCAGTGTAAGCGTTTCAATGGCTTGCAGCGTCTCCAGGCGCTCCTGCTGTAATCCGGTACAGGCAGATAAGCCCGAAATCAGGCCAAAAACAATTAGGCCGGCTACCAGCCTTTGCGCTGGTTTTTTATGAATACTCAATTTCTGACTCACAATATTGGACAGAACCGTGAATTCTACACAATCAGAGGTCGAAAAAGCGATGCTTGCGTGGAATGATAGTTGGGTGCTTAAGGTCTTTAGTGGGGTAGGTCACAAGGGATGAAGGTTGTTTAATGGATACAGAAGAAATCAGCTTGCATTACAGGGGCAACGATATTGTAGTGCGTCTGGAGCCTGGGAAGGGACTGGGCCTGTGGGTTAATGGATGTTTACGCAAGCTACGCCCTGCAAAGGGACAAGTATATCTATGGACAAATGTGGAACTTGAATGGGAAGAACATCATTACCTGGAAGTCTATTTCAACAGTGAAACGGGCCGGCTGAAAGTTACCGCGAACCGGGAATCGCTCGTAGACGCGGAGTCATGGTCGGGATAATTGAGCAAACTAGTGTACTATTCGACACAGAAAATTGACGGAAATGTAGGGGAATCTCAGGATGAATGAAGCAAGACTGGAAGATATGCAGAGTATGCTGAAAAGCCAATCTGCCGCCTATATCGCAGAAGGTGTGGTGACTGCAGAGACACGTATCGATCGGCTGGACAGAACCATTAATATTCTGGTGCAGCACAAGGATGAATTGTGTGAAGCCATGCGAGCAGATTTTGGTCACAGGTCTGTTGACCAATCGATGTTTACAGATATAGCGGGGTCCATTGGCCCCTTAAAGCATTCCCGAAAACACCTGCGGGGCTGGATGAAGTCCGAAAAACGCAAGGTAGAGTTTCCCCTCAATGTTCTTGGTGCTAAAGCGCGGGTTGAATACCAACCCCTGGGCGTGGTCGGCATGATCAGCCCCTGGAATTTTCCGGTACAGCTAACCTTTGCGCCGCTTGCGGGTGTTCTTTCAGCGGGAAACCGGTGCATGATTAAACCATCCGAATTCACGCCTGAAACTTCAGAAGTTATGAAAAATCTTTTCGCGAAGTATTTTGATGAGATGGAAATAGCGGTGTTTACCGGGGGTGCCCAGGTTGGTGCAAATTTTTCCAAGCTGGCATTTGATCACCTGTTATTTACCGGCGCGACCTCTGTTGCCAAACACGTGATGCGAGCGGCATCAGAAAACCTGGTGCCAGTAACGCTTGAATTGGGGGGCAAGTCTCCCGTTGTAGTCGGGCGCTCTGCAGATGTACAAAAAACTACTGATGCGATCATGGCGGGAAAATTGCTCAATGCAGGCCAAATATGCCTGGCGCCAGATTATGTAATGGTACCGGAGGAGTCGCTTGATGAGTTTGTAGCGTCCAGTGAACGCTCGGTCAGCAAGATGTTCCCGACTCTGCTGGATAACGATGATTACACTTCGGTAATTAATAGCCGGCATTATGATCGCCTGAATGCCTATCTTGAGGATGCAAGGGAAAAGGGTGCTACGGTACACAGTGTAAACCCGGCCGGCGAGGATTTTTCCCAACAACCCACATACAAAATTCCGCCAACACTTATTATTAATCCGGACGATGATATGAAGGTGATGCAGGATGAGATTTTTGGGCCACTGCTTCCTGTTAAAACCTATAAAGATATCCAGGATAGCCATGACTACATAAATGAGCGAGACAGACCTTTGGGCTTGTATTATTTTGGCAGTGACAGCACTGAGGAAAGGCAATTGCTCGACCACACTACTTCCGGGGGTGTGACCGTAAATGATGTGATTATGCACATCACCCAGGAAGACCTGCCCTTTGGTGGAGTGGGACCTTCCGGAATGGGTGCATATCATGGCCATGATGGTTTTAAAACCTTTAGCCATACCAGATCTGTATATACACAAAGCAAGATTAATGTTGCGGATTTGGCCGGACTACGTCCCCCGTACGGAGAGAAACTAAAGCGTACGCTTAAGACACAGATCGGATCCTGAGTTTAGCTTAGAGCGTAATCAGCGTAAAACCGGACCTAAAATGTCGGACGATAAAGAGTTGTTTCGCCAAGCGATGTTAGGCGTTACGCCCCAATCGGCGCCGCCCAAAGTGGGGGTGCCTGTGAAATCTAAACAGACGGATAAAGAACCTATTCGTCAAAATGCCGAGCATCATCCCGCACCTCAACAAAATGTGTTATCCCTTGCAGAGGTACTCGTAGTACAGCCACGGGATGTACTTGCCTGGAAGCAGGATGGCATACAATACGGAGTATTCGCGAAAGTAAGAACGGGCGGATATCCAGTAGACAGACAATTGGACCTGCACGGTTTAACGGTAAAGGAGTCTGCTGATGCGCTTTTGTTATTTCTTGCTACTTGCAAACGCCACGGTGCACGATTCATTCTAATTGCACATGGTCGGGGTGAAAAAAGTAAAACGCCTGCCCGGTTAAAAAGTTACCTGGCGCACTGGTTGATTCAATTGCCTGATGTACTTGCCTATCACAGTGCGATACAACGTGATGGTGGCACCGGCGCGGTATACGTTCTGTTGAAAAAAAGTGAAAAGCTTAAACGGGAAAATCGGGAAGTGTTTGGGGGTTAATATTGGCTGCAGCGGCCAGTATGTTAACAGACGGTGATAGACCAGATCGGAATGAGCGCACTCAGTTGGAACTCATAAGCGGTCGCCCAATCAGGCGAAAATTATCCTGCGTCTGGCTCAAATCGGCTATGCGGATGCACTGCATTCTGAGATTAGGAAACCCCCAGCTGTAGGTCTCAAACTCATATCATCGAACAATTAAGTGTCTGCCATCATGTTCAGGAGGTATATCCGCGATGTATCACATTGGGGTTTGCAGCCACTCAAGCTGAGCTGCAATCGTCTGTTCAGCGACGCTTGTCCCAGGGAGCAAGGCCAGACGATGCATGTTGATAGGTAGTGCCAACGCACCGTGTACGGAGCTTAGTACCATCTGCGCTAGAGTATTTGGGTCGCCTGGACGAAACCCACATTCTTGCTGACCTCGGGAGATTGCCTGCCTGAACAACGTAAAAAACTTATCATCTGCTAGTGCGACCTGTTCCGGCGGTTCCAAAGTTTTGGGCCTGACAAATAGAAACGCGTTTCTAAAAACTTCCGGCTCTTCGACAGCAAATTGTATGTAGGTATTTAAAAGTACGCCCAGTTGTTCAGCCGGGTTGGAGACATCTTCGGCGAGTTGCGTCATCTGTTCCACAAGATTTCGGGCAGGCTGCCGCCAAAGCGATTGCAACAGTTCGCTCAAACTTCCGAAATGGGAATACACAGTTCCAACCGACACGTCGGCATGCTCTGCTATTGCACGGACAGATACGTTAGCCATGCCATTTTGCGCATAGAGATTGGCTGCGGCCTCGCGGATATTGCGGCGAATGGCGCTGCGTTGTTTGTCAGTTAGAGCCGGTCTAGGCATTCGATTCAAGACGGGGCGTTTTAGGCCCTGCGTTTCCGTAGCTGATGTTGGATTTCTGCCACCTTGGCGCGGTTGAGATTGTACCGCATTAAACAAAAAAATCCCGGAATTGCCAATAGGGCTGCGGCTGGTCCTGACACTATGCCAAGCGAAAGGATAGTTTCAGCCGAAATGTCCGCCGAGGTTTTTATTGCCTCACCCGTCGGCCAGGAGATTAACGCGAGCATTAACCCGGCGAGTAGCGAGCCAAACGCGCCCATGCATTTGCCTGCGAACGAAACAGCAGCAAACAACACACCTTCCTGGCGACGTCCTACTTCCAACTCATACTCATCAGCTATGTCAGCCATGGACGTGCTAACGCCAACCACCAACTGAGCGAATGCCGCTCCCAATATGAGGTAGATCGTAGACAGAGTAGAGGTAACAGCCCAAGAGCCCTTTTCTGGCGTGATGCCTATCAGATAGAGGATGACAGGCAGTGCATGCAGTAACATCCAGCCAATGCCTCCCACCAACATCGCGTTTCGCTTGTCGAGTCTGGCAAACAGCCTGGTTGCAAGCATGTAACCGAACACGCTACCGACTGGTCCCATGAGCATAACCGTTAGAATTTGAAAGCGTGAAAGCTCCCAGAAAAAAGTAAACATGTAGAGTTGACTGGCCGTCCCCAAGCCGTACGCGGTGATAATGATGATGTAGCCCAGCATCAACCAGCGAAACGAATGATTCTTTAGTGTGGAGACTGCCTCGATCAATACGTCGATAAGGTGCACTTTGTTCACCTGCTCCGGCGGCTTCTGTAGATAGGGGATACGACTCCGGGTTCCCCATCCACTAATCAATATTGTTACGCAGCTAATGAAGGCTAAAATCAACGCGAAAGGAGGGTAAGCCGCGCCATTGAGCTGACCGTTCTGAAACTCCGGTGTAGGCGCAAAGAAGAGGCCAAAGCCCAGACTATAAACAATCAAATAACCGCTGACGGATAGAATTTGGCGAATTGCGACCAGTGAGGTTCGCTCGTCGTAGTCCTCAGAGAGCTCGGCCCCCAGCGCAAGATGGGGCACGTGATATAGGGTCATTGCACCTCTGGTTAAGATTGTGAATGTCAGCATCCAGGCGAATAAGGCGGTATTGTCGCCGTTCGTCGCAAACGATGCAGGGGCGAAGAGAAAGTAGAACGACACTGCCAACGGTACCGCGGATGCATACATGAACGGGTGACGACGCCCAAGCGGGCTACGCCAGCGGTCCGAAATCGTACCAACAATCGGATCCGTGACTGCATCGAAGATCAGTGAAATAGCGATGGCTAGCCCCGCGCTTTCGGCCGGTAGGCCAAGCACCTGGTTGTAATAAAACAACAAGAACGCAGAAAAGCTGCTGTTCTTAATACCTTCTGCCATTTGCCCAACGCCAAAGCTCCACCTCACCCATTGGGGCAAAGTGGTCCGCTGAGTGTCTGCTCCCTGGTCTGTCATCAGTCTCCCCATTACCTTCAACTACCCCGGTGCCAGCTCTATTTAAATATGAACATGTTCATTATACTATCATTTTTAACTTGAACGTGTTCATTATATGATTTACCATCTTCTACAAGTTCTGCCCCGCAGCTACCAGGCAAGTACGCACCAAGCAACATCGGCGCCTGCGGTGCCCATCGAATCCATCACGACCAAGGAATGCTCATGACGCTTCTTAACGATCCACGACCGATCTCCGCTGACTCGCACGCTCTTGAAGGGCCCGAAGTGTTTGAAGGATTGCTCGAACGATTCGGCGACGATGCGCCTCGCATCGTCCACATCGAAGGCAAGGGCGACTACATCACCATTCCGAATAACCCGAAACGCTCCCGCAACGTCGCCGTGATGGCCCTGGCTGGCACGCGACTCGACTATGAATCCCCGCTCCCTCGAGAACACGCTTCCAAGCCAGGCGCGGGCTCTATCAATGACCCTGAGATCCAGGCCTACTTCACTGGCGGCTACGCCGCGATGCGCCCGGGTCTCACCGATGGTGCTCGCCGGCCCGATGACCAGGATATCGATGGCGTCTCCGCAGAGATTCTCTACCCCGGCTGGTTCGCCATGTTTAACCTCCCTAATCTCGATTTGATGGTTGCTCTGCAGCAGAACTACAACAACTGGATGCACAACCAGCAGGTAATTTCCAAGGGTCGCCTGGTAGGCCTCGCGGCACTGCCCGTGCAGCAGCCTGACCTCGCGGTGGCAGAACTCGAGCGCGTGATCAAACTTGGCTTCAAGGGCATCGTGATCCCGTCCAACGCCCCGAAAGGCCGCCGCTACTGCGACGAAGACTATGAACCGATGTGGGCACTCGCTGAAGAAGCCGGACTTCCGGTCGCGTTCCACGTCGCCTGTTGGTCTCATGTTCCCGACTGGCAGAAGGCCATGGCAGCGCGCGACCCGATTGTCCAATACGCCGGCTCGCCCACGCTAATTCACGACACCATGATTGAGCTCATGGTTCGAGGCGTGTGCGCCAAGCATCCGAATTTGAAGTTTGTGCTCGCTGAGTTCAACGCTGGATGGGTTGCGCACTGGCTCGACAAGGTGCAGCAGGGTTGGGGCAGGGATTACGCCGCGAATCCGTCGAGCACACCGCCCGTTGACGTTCTCGAGATATGGAAGCGGCAGTTCTTTGCTACAATCGAGGATGACACCGCCGCGCTGCACACACGCGAGATGATCGGCGAAGAGACGCTTCTTTGGGGCTCAGACTATCCCCACACCGACTCCACCTGGCCCTGTTCGAGTGAAGTCCTCACCGAAATGTTCGAGAGTTACTCCCCTGAGAGCCGAGACAAGATCACCCGCACCAACGTAGCCAACCTCTACTCGCTCTAAAGGTTCTGTCAGTGCAGCGGCTTCGTTCCAACGGAGTCGCTGAGTGGGAAAAATTGGGAACCCTCCGGCAGCGCATTCTCCGCCCGCTACTACACATCAATTGATCAAAGCCGCCCAAGTTTCAATTCCAGCGCCCCGCGAGATAAACTCAGCCGCAGTAAATCGCTCGGCCCTTCCGCAATACGAAGTGCCCGGATACGTCGATACAATATGGCCAAGGGGTGTGACTCTACTAAAGCTTTGCCTCCTACCAGCTGAATAGCACTGTCCAGTACAACAGCCAGAGTTTCTGTGGTGAATACCTTGGCTGCGATAACCTCATTCATCACGTTCTCCCCGCTGTCTGCAAGGCGGGCAGTTCTGTATAGCACGCTACGGGCGGCATAGGTGTTGATGCGCATATCTGCATAGCGCAAACGCACACCTTCTCGTTGTCCAAGACTTTTTCCCGACGCGTGTGGTGCTTGTATGTGCACTTCTACAAAACTACAAATCCAGCGCATTAACCCCACGGCTTCAGCTGCAAAGGCGAGTCGGGTATCCCCTATTTGTTTCATGGCGCGAGGCAAACCCTTACCCGCAGTTCCAAGCAGGTTGGCTTTTGGTACCCGCACATCTTTAAAACTCATCTCAGCATGATGACTGCCATCCAGCGACTGAAAAACCTTGTCAATAGTTACGCCCGGCGAACCGGTCTCAATAATCAGCATGGAATTTCCATCTGGCAGAACTTCCAGATAGGTATTGATAAAGTCTGCGTCAGCGCCTCCGGTAACGTAGGATTTGTTGCCGTTGACAATATAGTGGTCACCTTGCGAAGCGGCGCTAGTGGGGTGTGGCGCATTGGCAGGTTCCGTAAATGCAAAAGCGCTACGTAGTTCTCCGTTGAGCATGGGAATCAGAAAGGAAGATTCCACGTGTGCATTACAATCTGACAATACGCCTGGACCGGCACCAAAAACCCAATGACTAAATGGCGCGTTTGCTGCAGCCAATGCCTCCCTTACAACGCTTAGCACCTGGTTATTTGCTGCAAGCCCACCATATTTTTCTGGTTGGGTGAGCGTATATAGACCGGCCTTTTTTGAGGCTGCTATAACCGCGTCACGCGCAGGTCGGTCTTTTTTCGCCATCAGAGTATCAATAAATTCTGTTGTAGCGTTCAGGTACTTTTGTTGCTCCTGGTTTAGTTGTTCCGGCATTGCTGTGATCTCTGAAGAATTAGTCTAGGGTGCGATTGAATCGTAAGGAAAAGTCATTATCAGCCCCATCGTAAATACACTCAGGATAATGAGTGCCAGAGAGTACAGGGTTACGGTTTCACGTTTTGCTGCGGACTGAATCATTTTTTCCACAGCTTCTTTCGACTGGGCGGCGGTAGAACTGGTGAGTCGATAGCGCGTGATACCGTCCTTGCGTTTGGGAAGCCGCACAAACAATTCGTTGGTATTGTCCAGGCGAAGAATCACTTCCGGAAAACTCAGTCCGGTATATTTGGAAATTTGAATTGGGTGCAATCCCACACCAGGATGTTCTATAAAACAGTTGTAGAGGGTGAGCAGCCGTTTGGTTTTTCCCCTGAAACGAAATGAGAAGCCAAGCATAGTGAGTCCCGCTGTTTGATTTGGGTAATATGATCACCCATGTTTGGATAGAGTTCCAGAGTAGTTAATCCGGTTTGCTGGCTATTATGACGGCGCGTACCGGGGCCGGGTGCCCCTCAATGGTTAATTCCGAATTGCCAGGATCCAGACATTCCTGCAGTGACTCGAAATGCATCCATTTTGTCGTACGCTGTTCATCAAATGATGTAGTGGTCACATCTACCACTCTGCAACATTGAAAGCCACTGAGTTGCAACCATTCACAAGCTATTTTGCTAGTGGGCACTTGCCAGACATTGCGCATGCGAGCATACCTTGCGGGCGGGGCTAAGGCCTGATTCCATGAATCCGGCATCACCAGGGTTTCCAGAATTACCTCACCACCGGGTTTCAAATGTGCAAACAGTCGACGCAGGTGATCCAGCGGATCCCGGCAATGGTAAATAACTCCCATGGAGAATACCGTGTCAAACTCTTCCCGACCGGCAGGTACATCTTCCAGGCGCAGGGGTAACACGTAATTATTGGCCCCTTGTGCGTACCTGGAGATTGCCTGGTGTTGCATTGCAAACACCAGAGTTGGGTCTATTCCAACAACGCGACGCGCACCTTGCTGCAACATACGCCAGCCGTAATAGCCATTGCCACAACCAACGTCCAGAATATTCCGATCCCGCAATGGGCCCAGGTGTTTGTGGATACGTTGCCATTTCCAGTCTGAGCGCCACTCGGTATTTATATGCAAACCAAACAGGTTGAATGGGCCTTTACGCCATGGATGTAATCCTAGCAGTGCGTTTTCCAGCTGATTGTGATCGTCTATGGAGATAGGGTGCTGCCCACCAATATTCCCGTTTTCATCGAAGCCGGTTGAGGGCAGGTCCGGTAAGGCATTTAGAGCATCCAGCCAAACTGGAAGGTCTCCGTGTTTTTGAAAAACTTCGAATCCGGTATCCAGCGAACACCAGTGTGGAATAAAGTTTAGTACCGGGTGCCATTGGCTCGCCGCAAGACTGGACAGGGTGATCATTTAAAAGCGAGTAAGGAGGCCCAGTTCAGGCAACGGAACCAGAGCTGTATGGTGGTAAATCCGGCCTGTTGTAATCGTTGACGATGCGCTTCCAGGCTGTCAGTTATCATTACCTTTTCCAGTGCAGAGCGCTTCTGGCTCACTTCCAGGTCACTGTACCCGTTAGCCAACTTATATTGTTTATGGATTGATTCGAAGTTGCTTTCTCCACCGTCAGCAGCACTCTGAATTTTTTCGGATATTAGTAAAAGTCCACCAGGCTTAAGGCAGGCGTAAATCTTTTTGACCAGTGCTGCACGTTCATCAGGGGGAATAAACTGGAGTGTGAAATTCATGGCTACAGCCTGCGCTGGTAACAATTGTTTTGCGCGTATATCGCCCTGCTGGAATTCCACACCCGGATGGTCAAGCAATTTACGCGCCTTGTTTAACATGGCTTCTGAATTGTCTACACCAATAATTCGGCAACGCTTCGCGTCCAGACGCTGGGCTATAGCAAGAGTAGTAGCGCCCAGGGAACAACCCAGATCGTAACACAGGTCACCGTCCTGCAGATGGTTGGCAAGTATCAATCCGCTCACCGGTATGATGGTGTCGTAACCGGGGATAGAGCGTCTGATCATATCAGGAAATACGTCGACCACCCTTTGGTCGAAGGCAAAGTCGACGATCTGCTGGGGATCGCGAAATAGTGAGTCACGTTCTTTCATATCAATCTTAAAAAGTTACCAGCTCGTGCTAAAATCAGCGTCCGTAAAGGATCAGACACAATAATGGAAAAACAGCAGCAAGCAAGTAAAGAAGTAGATTTATCGAGCCCGGAATATTACAACAACCGGGAATTGTCTTTGCTGGAGTTTAATCATCGGGTGCTGGATCAGGCCAAAGATGAAAATGTGCCACTACTGGAGCGATTGCGTTATCTGTGTATAGCGGGTATGAACCTTGATGAGTTTTTTGAAGTGCGGGTTGCCGGGCTAAAACAACAGGAAGCCTATGGCTCTACTCAACGGGGTCCGGACAACTTGTCACCGACAGAGCAATTGGGTCACATAGCGTTTCGCGCCAATGAACTGGTAAAGGAACAATACCGCGTACTGAATGAAATATTATTACCCCATCTGGATATTCAGGGCGTTCGGTTTCTACCTCGCAGTGAGTGGAATGAGCCACAAACGAGGTGGCTCAGACAATTTTTCAAGCGCGAACTGGCTCCCATTATAAGCCCGATTGGGCTGGATCCGTCTCACCCTTTTCCCAACGTACTGAACAAGGGGCTCAATTTTATAGCAACCCTGAAGGGTAAGGATGTGTTTGGACGTAATACCGGTAAAGCCATTATTCAAGCACCACGGTCATTGCCAAGAGTGATTCGGTTGCCTGACAAATATGCTCGAGGGGAGAATGATTTTGTGTATTTGTCTTCAATAATTCATGCAAACATTTCTGAATTATTTTCCGGTATGAAAGTAAGCGGTTGTTATCAGTTTCGTGTAACGCGTAACAGTAACCTGTTCGTTGACGATGAAGAAATTGATGACTTGCTGCGGGCTTTGGAGGGGGAATTACCTTCTCGTCTTTTTGGTGAGGTGGTGCGGCTTGAACTTTCCGACGATTGTCCGGAAGAACTGGAAAAGTTTCTCAGTGGGCAGTTTAAACTTACGGATCAGGATGTGTATCGCTGTGCCGGACCAGTCAATTTGAACCGCCTTGCTACCATCCCGGATATCGTAAACCGACCAGAGCTAAAATTTCCGGGCTTTACACCGGCCATGCCAAAAAGTATTCGCAAACATGCAAATATTTTTGAGGCCATAAAGAGCGGCGACATATTGATGCACCATCCATTTGAGTCGTTTGCACCGGTTGTAGAGTTTCTCAACCAGGCTGCGGCAGATTCGGAAGTGTTGTCAATTCGCCAAACCTTGTACAGAACCGGCCTGGATTCAGCAATCGTTCAAGCACTCGTTCAGGCAGCCGAGGTTGGCAAGGAAGTATTGGTGGTGATTGAGTTGCGGGCAAGATTTGATGAAGAAGCCAATATTGAGCTTGCGAACGCGCTTCAGTCTGCAGGTGTACAGGTTGTCTATGGTGTCGTAGGGCACAAGACACATGCCAAGATGAGTATGGTAATTCGGCGCGAGGGCCGTAAGCTGCAGCGTTTTGTTCATCTAGGCACCGGTAATTACCATGCCCGAACAGCGCGTCTATATACTGATTTTGGACTATTTACCTGTGACGCCGATATTGGTGAGGACATTCAAAAAGTGTTTCAGCAGCTAACCACTATGGGCCGTGAAGGCAAGCTCAAAAAAATTCTGCAATCGCCATTTACGCTGCATAAAGCCATTCTGGAAATGATTGAAGTGGAAATAGATAACGCAGAAGAAGGAAATCCTGCGAAAATTATGGCCAAAATGAACTCATTGAACGAGCCAGGCATCATCAAGGCCCTGTATCGTGCTTCTCGGGCTGGTGTCAAAGTCGATTTGATTGTGCGGGGGCACTGCAGCCTTCGGCCAGGTATTGTTGGGGTTTCCGAAAATATTCGCGTACGTTCTATTGTCGGGCGTTTTCTTGAACACACACGGGTGTTCTATTTTGAAGCCCTGGGTGAACAAAAAGTGTATCTCTCCAGTGCGGACTGGATGCACCGGAATTTTTTTGATCGCGTGGAAACCTGCTTCCCGATTACCGATGCAAAATTGAAGGCACGGGTTATACGGGAGGGTTTTGATGTTTATCTTGCGGACAATTTTCAAGCATGGATATTGCAGGCCAATGGAACCTATCTGCGGGAGATACCGGGAGATACGCGACGCTTCTGCGCGCAGAAGGAATTGCTGGATAACCTGACTGATTTTTAGGTTTGAGTCGGTGCCTGGTTTAGTTTTATCTCAAATGGAATCTCCGCAAGGAACAGTGTCTCCTGTTCCAGATCCAGCAAGGTAAGCGGGTGAGCAGCATACCAGCGTTTTGGAAATTTTAATCTGAGAGCATCATCACTGCACTGCACTTTTGGTAACGCAATATGTGCAGTGCTACGATCCCGATGCAGTATTATGGCCAGTCTTAACAGAATGGACAGTCGTATCAACACAGTTTTTTGTTTCTGTGGCAACTCGTCAAATAGCTGGGGATCGAATTTTCTGCGATGGCAACGTATCAGTAGAGACAATTGTTTTTGATCCTGATCCGAGAATCCCGGTATGTCCATATTGGAAGTGAGGTACTCTCCGTGTTTATGATATTGTCGATGCGAAATGTTCATACCGATTTCATGGAGTGTGGCAGCCCAGGATAATAGTTGGCGGTTTCTCGAGCTGTTAAGGCTCCAGGTTTTATCGGTTTGCTGTAATAGCTGGAACACTGTATTGGTGACAATTTCCACCTGATCTGCGTCAATCTGAAATCGTTCCGCCAGATCCTGTACGCTGGTATTACGAATATCGTCGGCTTTGTGTCTACCAATGAGATCGTATAGTAGTCCTTCCCTTAGAGCGCCGGACGAGACCTCCATGGAGTCAATGGTAAAACGTTCAAATATAGCACTTAGAATTGCTACTCCACCGGGGAAAACCAGTGCCCGTTCTTCCTGCAATCCTTTGAGCCTGTTTTCGGAATGACACAGGGCATTTTTTAATTCCTCGAGGGCATAGCGGGTAATGCCTTTTTTGCTCCAGCCCTGTTGATTTATTACTTCCTGTACGGCGAGTATGGTTCCGGATGCCCCTACTGCACTGTCCCAATTGGCGCGTTTATAGTGTTTGCTGACCGACTCCAGATGTTGTAATGCATCCAGTTCTGCCTTTTTAATTCGGGAGCCGGTGATTTTTCCATCAGGAAAATACCGCTGTGACATGCTCACACAGCCCATGTACAGACTTTCAAGATGTTTAGGTCGAAAATTTTCCCCGATTATCAACTCGGTGCTACCACCGCCAATATCTACCACCAATCTCTTTTCAGTGGAATTCTCGAGTGAGTGAGCGACGCCTAAAAACAGCAGTCGTGCCTCCTCACGGCCCGGAATGATATCAATTCGATGCCCGAGCGTTTCTTCGGCTTGTTCAAAGAATCCGTTTTTCCTGTTAATTTGTCTAAAGGTATTTGTGCCTACCACTCGAACCGACTCGGTGGGAAATTCACGCAGTCGTTGTCCAATTCTGTCCAATGACTCCAGAGCAAGACGGGCAACCTTTTTGTTCAGATTACCATTCTTGTCCAGACCAGAGGCAAGCCGTACAGTATCTTTTAATTTGTCTACTATCTGTAACTGGTTGTCACTATGTCGAGCTACGATCATATGAAAACTGTTAGATCCCAGATCAAGGGCTGCTATAAATTCGGACTCTGTCTCGGGCTCTTTTGCTGGAAGGCTCTGAATTTCGGCTTTTGAAGAACTACTGCTCATATGCTGCCAATCACGTGTAATTACCCGGGTGAATCGGCAATTGTTGATTGAGGCAGTGGTGGAAGCGGACAGTCGAGTGTCGCTGCAACACCCTGTAACAGAGCCATTTCGTCGTGGTTGATAACGCCATCTGCAAGCACAGTTGCTGTGCAGGCCTTTATCAGCCTGGGTTTTTCGAGCGGGTGCAAACGGCGTAACTCATGGAGCGCTTGATTCAGTCTGGAAAAATTAGTGTCGTGGGTATCCAGCATGGCCAGTTGATCTGCATCACCCGAAACGTCAAGACCAGCCACCTGGAGTCCCTTTGTACAGGATTCCAGTGGATTTGAAGCGAGTCGGGCCAGGGCAGCTATCAGTTCCAGTACATCCAGGCTTACTTGTTCAAGTTTATTGTGTTTGGTCCTGATGCGCTTGATTCGTTCGTAATGACCTACCAGATCTTTAACCAGAATACGATGGAGTACCCATTCAAATAGCTGAATACGATCATCGAGCTTGATCAGATCAACAACAATTCCCATGAAATTTTTATACTGTATGAAGGACAGGGATTTCAATGCGGGCATGGAAGCGGCTAATAAAACCAGTCGCTGTTCCTGACTTATGTGATCAGAAGACCTGGACAACTGTTGTGCATATTCTGGTACGCCAGAGTCTGCTCGTTCGAGCAGTAGGAGCCATTGCTTGTCCTGGATATCCGGGTCCTGATCCAATAGTAATACATACACCAGAGCACGTGCTCCCCAGATATCATGCGCAGCCTGCATCCAGATGGTATTGGAGGAGTTGATAAGCTGTCGTGCTGTCAGCAAATTTTCTGCTGTCGGGTTGCCAACAGTATCCTGTAGGCCATCAATCTCCAGTGCACTTGCTTTCGGGTGGCCGGGTGTCGATGCACTAAAGTTGGACTGCGCTTCGCCGGAAACTGCGAAATAATTTTCCGCCTGGCCTGCAGTCAGTTTTTCCGAATCTGGAAATTCACCCTGCCAATGTGGATCGATTGCCTTGATGCGACTGTCCAGCGGTGGATGTGTAGCCATCATACCGTTCAAAAACAGGTTTACGGCTTGTCCAAAAAACATATGGCTACTTTCTTCGACATTTAATTTGCTGAAAGTAGATCCCGATACGGCTCCGCCTATTTTTTGAAGCGCGTGTGATAAACCGTCAGGGTTTCGTGTGAACTGCACCGAGGCAGAGTCCGCCAGAAATTCTCTTTGCCTGCTTACCGCAGCCTTGATTAAATTACCGAAAAACGTTCCTGCATAACCGATTACCAATAGGCCTACTGCCAATATGAGTAAGGGTGCCCCCCCGTCTTTTGAACGACGACTGAAAAGACGACCCCGAAACAGGCCCTGGCCGATCAGGCCGATGAACAAAATACCATGCAGGATTGCGATAAGGCGCAAATTTATTCCGGTATCCCCGTTTAGTATGTGACTGAATTCGTGTCCGATCACTCCCTGTAATTCCTCCCGGTTTAACAGGTCCAAAGTACCCTGGGTTACTCCAATAACAGCATCTCCCGGGGCCAAACCCGCAGCAAAAGCGTTAATTGCGGGGTCATTCAACAGATACACGGGTGGTACGGGTAGCCCCGAGGCAATGGCCATTTCCTGAACTATATTCTGTAATCTACGTTGTTTTGGATCTGGTGAATTCGGATCAAGGGGAATGCCACCCAGCGCTTCGGCTACTGCCCTGCCGCCACCGCGAACCTGCATGAATTTGTACAAGGTCGCAGCACCTATTACGGCAATAACCGCCAGGCCAGTCAGCACCCATTGTTCAAGCGGGATGCTGGTAAGCCCGATATTTTGTAGCGAAGAAGCTTCCGGGTTGAGATTAGTGCCCGTAAAGCCCAATGTCAGCATGAGAAGAATGTTAGTAAGGACGATTAGCCCCAATACTGCTGCACAAAACAAAACCACGAGCTGTCCCGTTTTGCGCTTTGCCGTATCCTGGGCCTGATAAAAATCCATCCCTTTTAGTTACACTCTATGGTAATTAGAAAGATACTTTTGGGGCTTCCTGGATAGCTGCGCTGTCTTCAAATTCGAGTAAGCTTGCGTCAGCTGAATGACCAAAGGTATTTGCCAATACTACAGGTGGAAAGGTCTGCTTGTAGGTATTGTAGGCAGTAACCTGATCGTTGAAGGCCTGACGGGCGAATGACACTTTATTTTCTGTAGTGGTCAGTTCTTCTGAAAGCTGCATCATATTCTGGTTCGCCTTTAAATCCGGGTATGCTTCCATGACGACATTTAAACGTCCCATGGCAGAACCTAATATGCCTTCAGCGCTGGCCAGTTGGCCCATGGCTGATGCGTTTGTTGGGTCAGCTGCTGCCTTGTCAAGACCGCTCATGGCCTGGTTACGTGCTGCAATTACAGCTTCGAGCGTTTCACTCTCGTGTTTCATGTAACCCTTTGCAGTTTCGATGAGATTAGGAATCAGGTCGTAACGGCGTTTAAGCTGAACTTCTATCTGGGAAAATGCATTTGCATACCGGTTTTTCAGTTTTACCAGGTTGTTGTAAATGCTGACGGCCCAGAAGATGGCCACAACAATGATGACCAGAATGATGAGACTCATGTCCATATTAGGTTTTCCTGTATTCGTTTATGGGTGCCAGAGCAAGTTAGTCGGGAAGTCCCAGCACGCGCTTGGCAATTATATTTAGTTGAACTTCACTGGTACCACCTTCGATGGAATTCGCTTTTGAACGCAACCATTGTCGGGTGGTTTGTATTTCTGTGGCTGAGAACTGCTCTCCACTCCAACCCAGGGCTTGCGTTCCCATGATCTTCAGCAGGAGCTCAAACTTTCTTTTGTTTTGTTCACTACCATAATATTTGAACATTGAGCTCAGAGCCCCGTTGAAGTTGCCCGATCTACTTTCCTCACGCGCTCTTGCCAGAGTGTGTTTGAAGACCGCTTCATTCATGTTGTGGTGAATTATTTCATCGCGCAATGTCGCATCGGCTATTTTGTGGGTAGTGGGTGTATTGCTGCCCAAAGGACTGGTTTCTGAAACGGTTCCCAAACAAATTTTAGCCAGATCCTCGATGCGGGTAGTAGCGCCCCCGAGCGCAGTATTGGATCCAATTCCCGAGATCATTTGGCGCTCGTGTTGTAACAGGCGCTTGGCGATCGTCCAGCCTTTGTTCAACTCGCCTATCAAATTTTCCTTGTCGGCCCGAACATCGTCAAAAAAGGTCTGGCAAAATGGAGAGCTACCACTAATGAGTTGAATAGGTTTAACGGATACGCCTTCGGACTTCATATGGAAGAGTATGAAACTTATCCCTTCGTGTTTGGGCGCCTGGGGCTCAGTCCTTACCAGGCAAAATATCCAATCCGCCATGTCTGCGTAGGATGTCCATACTTTTGAGCCGTTAATCAGATAGTGATCACCCTTGTCAACGGCACGTGTTTGTAGACCTGCAAGGTCAGACCCGGCTCCAGGCTCAGAATATCCCTGACACCAGCGGATTTCACCCCGGGCGATTTGTGGAAGATGTTTTTGTTTTTGTGCCTCCGTGCCAAACTCCAGTAAGACCGGTCCTAACATCCAGATGCCAAAACTCTGCAGGGGAGAACGAGCGCCAATTCGAGCCAGTTCCTGGGAAAGCACTTTTGCTTCCTCAGGCGAGAGTCCGCCTCCGCCATACTCCTTTGGCCACGTTGGAACCGTCCAACCCTGATCCGCCATATTCGACAGCCAGATTCTGGAATCTGGGTTTACAAATTGTTCGCCAGTACCCCCCCATACCGTTTCACTTTCAGGCATCGGGGTACGCATCGAGGTGGGACAGTTATCCTGCAGCCAGGCGCGCGTGGTAGTTCGAAAATCAGACATAAAAGATCATAATGGGGTCAGGTTCAATTAAGTTCTTACGGATGATAATAGCAGCAATGCTTCAATAACATAATTGAACCTGACCCCATTATGTTTAAGTTCCTGTGAAGTTGCCCGGCCTGCGTTCTGATACTGCGCGCACACCCTCGTCTGCGTCTTTTGTTCCGCGTAGCCACTGTTGTTCCTTTAGCTCATGGTCAGTTGCTGCAGCGACTTTATCCGCCAAACCAGCACGCATCGTTGTGCGCACCGAAACCACCGCCAATGGTGCATTTTCGGCAATTTCTGCGGCTAGTGCCTGGGCATCTGCACGCACATTTTCAAGCGTACTGAGCTGGTCTACCAGACCGATTTCAAGCGCCTCTTGTCCTTTTATTCGGCGACCGGTGTAAAACAACAGATTTGCTTTCTGGACGCCTATGAGTTGTGGCAAGGTCACCGTAAGGCCAAAGCCTGGATGAATCCCCAACTTTGCGAAATTGGCTGCAAATCTTGCTTCCGGGGCTGCAACCCGGAAATCCGCAACCAGTGCAAGTCCAAAGCCACCGCCAACTGCGGCGCCCTGTATAGCTGCAATAACGGGTTTTTTACATCTGAAGAGTCGAATGGCTTCTGAGTACAAATTTACGGTAACTGTATTAAATCCTGTCTCGCTAAAATTATTGTCACCGCTGCCATCCTGCTTTCCAGTTCCGAAATTTGCGCCTGCACAGAACACTTTTCCTTCCGATGCAAGTACAATAGCTCTGCATTCGGGATTGGCATCAAGCAACTCGAATGCATCTGCAATCTGGCAAATCAACTCTCTGTCAAAGAAGTTAAGTGGCGCCCGTTGTATTTCAACGGTTGCTACCCGATTGTTTATTGTGATGCCTAGTTCGGAAAACTGTTCCAATTTCAACTCCGTGAATTTGTATTTGAGTGATGGAACTCTACTAAGCTATAAACACCAACTCAATGCTGTTGACCGTCAGGAGAGAAAAAAGAACTACGTCGTGCAAACTAGTGAAAATCAGGAAAAGGCCAAAAACACCCGCCCCGGCATAGCCCAACTGGCCTTGCCTTCGATTATGGGCAATTTGCTGTATGCCGTGGTCGGCATGGTGCAGACCAAGTTTGTAGGGGAAATGGGTGCGCAGGCTCTGGCAGCAGTGGGCGCGGGACAGAGAGTGTTCTTTGCCCTGCAAGCGGTGATGATGGCTGTAGCTGCGGGCACTACGGCGTTGGTTGCGCGTGCCTGGGGTGCAGGAGACTTTCGCGAAGCAAGTCGGGTAACGATGGCGTCCCTCATGGTAGGAACCGCATTTAGCTTTGTACTTACCCTGATTGGAGTTTTATTTGCAGATAACATTGCCGGAGTATTTGGGCTGGATGCAGAAACCGTTGCCATGGCGGCAGCCAATATCCGAATACTCAGTCTGTTTTCAATTGCATTTGCGCTGAATTTCATTATCAGCGCCAGCTTGCGCGCGGCAGGGGATGCCTGGACTCCTTTATACATTGGAGTCGTGGTAAATCTGATAAATATCCCTTTGTTATACGTTTTTGTGTTTGGAAGATATGGTTTTCCGCAACTGGGTGTTGCAGGTGCCGCACTTGCTGCCGGTATTGCGTTTTCTGTGGGTGGCTTATTGCTGTTAGCACTGTGGGTAAAGCAGAAGTTGCGAGTGGTTCATCTGAAAGGAGGGTGGGCACGCAAGGATCGCATGATACGACTTTTGGATATCGGCTATCCCGCTGGTCTGGAACAGGCGGTTTTTCAGGCCGGATTTTTTATATTCCTGATGCTGTTGGGAAGATATTACGGCACGGAGGCCTTCGCTGCCTACAATATTGGTGTGAATATGCTTAGCGTTTGCATGGTGGTGGGCTTTGGTTTTTCGATTGCCGGGTCAACCCTGGTCGGACAACATTTGGGTGCCAACGATTACGCGGGAGCGGTACGCAGTGGTTGGCGCTCTGCTGCGATGGCAGTTTTATCCATGGGTGTGTTGGGAGCGCTGGTGATCTTTTATGCCCGGGACCTGGCGGTATATTTTATTGGTAGCGATGCACTCACGATAGAATATACCGTGCAGTTTACCTACGTACTGGGAGCGGTTATGCCGCTGCTTGCGATAGATTTTGCCATAGGTGGCTCTCTTCGGGGTGCCGGGGACACGCGATTTCCACTGAAGGCTACCATTGTAGGTTTGTTAGTAATGCGTTGTGGCCTGGCAGCTATTTTTACTTATCTGGACTATTCCGTCTTTTGGGTATTTGCTGCATTGATCGGTGACTACGTTGCTAAGGGACTTATGCTGGTATGGCGTTTTCATTCCGGTCGCTGGCGTAGTGTGGTGACTATTAATGCCAAAGAAGTTTCCGGGGATACCTGACAATGGCGAACGATACTATTGACGACGCCGTGGAACCATTGATATCGGAAAGTGTTGCTCTTTTAGCGCCAAAATTACTACGCGCTCTGGAGCATCTAGCCTATACGGCGCGACATCTGCATCCACCTGCTTTACCCGGTCTCGTGTCTGCACTTACCACGCTCGTGCCCGAACTTGAGGAAAGCAGGGACCGTCTCGTTAAGGTTACCTGGCCAGAAGATTTGGTTTTTTATCAACAACAACTGGATTTGTGTTGTGGCCATATTCTTGCAGCAATTTATGGTCTTGGGCAGGCGCTTGAAAGCGAAAAGGGAATTATGCCAGCCTACGCAGCATTGCGAAAATATACCCTGGCTGTGGAGGCCTTATATCCCTTGTCAGAGATGTTGCGTCCCGTTAGCCGCTATTTCCTGGAACCCCGCTATCGCGAAGATGAGCATCTGTTGGAGGTACTTGGCACACCAGACTCCGGTGATACCGTTTATGGCATTATGCATGCCGCCAATGATAGGGATCAGCGGGGTGGGCTAAGCCTGTACGTGCCTGAATATTACCAACCCGACAAAAAATGGCCTTTGGTGGTGGCTTTGCACGGTGGCCATGGACATGGTGCAGATTGTATCTGGAACTGGCTCAGGGAAGCGCGCGCCAGGGGATTTATTCTATTGTGTCCAAGCTCTCGTGACGCAACCTGGTCATTGATGGGAGAGGATAAGGATGCATCCACTTTGCAACAGATAGTGTCAGGCAGTTGTAGCCAGTGGAACATTGATACGGAAAGGGTTTTGCTCACAGGAATGTCCGATGGTGCAACCTATACCCTGTTGCATGGTCTGGCTAACGACGAACCCTTTACGCATTTAGCGCCACTTTGTGGCACTTTCCATCCAATGCTGTTGGAGGTTCTTGGCCCCATAAATAACAAGTCTGTGTTTCTTGCGCATGGCGCACTTGACTGGATGTTTCCGGTGGAATCCGCACGGATTACCCGTGAATGCCTGAGTGCGGCTGGTGCTTCGGTGGTCTATCGGGAATTGGCAGACCTGTCACACACTTATCCCAGAGAGCTTAATACTGACATTCTTGACTGGTTTCTGGATTAGCCGGGGCCGTTGGTTCGCAGCCCGGTGCGCAGTTCGGTGGAAGAAACGTCCATACGGTATACCGATTCTGGAACGGCCGAGCTAATGGCTTTCAAATTGCCAGGAAGATCCACATTATCGAGATGTTTGAATACTCCGGCCTGTACTCGACCGAATACTAAAAATCTGCACGCTAACCTGCTGATTTCTGTGATTGCAGCATCCCGCAAATTACTGTTGTTGTCGTAGTATCGAGGGTTGGCGATACGCTCCAGTGTGTCTATACCCACAATAAATATCGCGGAGGGAAAACAACGGGCCTTGTCCGTAAATCGGGCAGCGGTGGTAAGAATAAGGTTGTGTGACCTCTCCTTGAATGGCGCGCAGCGTTGTGCGAGCGAAATGAAGTCCAGACGTGGTTTTTCGATGTTGTGTACGCACAGTTCAAAACAGCCCTGCACACCAGTGATTTCGCTTGCCAACTCAAGCATGCGCGTGTGGCCGTCATGCAGGGGATTAAAAGCACCTGGAAACACGAGTTCAGGTCTATCCGTATTTGCAAGGCGAGTAAACCTCGAAGTGCTGTTCCTGCTAAAGAGCAATTGTTGTATTTCTGCTTCCGCCTCTTCTGAATGGCTCAGTATGGTCTCTGATTTATGCAGGTTGAGTGTTGTGAGTGCTCGCAATTGCAATATTTCGCACAGGGCGTTTAGTGCCATATCACGACAGAGAGCTTCCTCTTCAGCACGGTTGCGGTGGCCTTTTTCAAGAATTAATGACCACGTGAAAGTAGTTGAGCGCGTCTGGGCGGCTATATGAATACGGTGCTTGCCCTTTTTGGGTTTCTGGCTGGCGAGACTGGCCGTTATCGCCAGTCCAAATGTTGCGCCAGTTTGTTCCCCATTTTCAGGTGATGCCAATTGATAAGCCTGCATAGCCATCCAGCGGGCCGTTTCTTCGCTGCATGCGCTCTGAGGTTTGAAGCCAAGATGCATCTCCAGTGCTTCTTGTGAATAGGGTATCAATGCCTGGAGCACAGTATTTGATCCACCCGGCTCTTCCAGCAGACGGCTTATCGTCTGCGTACCGCCTCCGGTGATCATAAACACTCCTTTCCCCGGGTGGGCATGGATATCCTCGATTTGGGTGTGCTTGTTCAATCTTTTAGGAAATCGCTGCTTAGGTCTAAAAACGTATCCAGTTGATCGTGATGCACCCAATGACCTGCATTGGGAATGTTTTCCACTCTGGCGTTCCGAAAATATTGCATTCGACCATCTTTTTCGGGATCTGAAGCCCAGGATTCTGTTCCCCGGATCAGCAGGGTAGGACAGGTAATTCTGCCATAGAGGTGAAAAACAGATTTTGGCGGAAGCTGGGCAGGAGAAAAATTGCGCACGTAGTTATCAAACTTCCAGCTGTAGGTCCCATCCTCATTACGGATAGAGCCGTGTACCGTCAGGTGGCGGGCTTGTTCAGCACTAAGGTGCGGATTCTCGCTTTGCATGCGAGCGAGGGCCTCTTCCAGAGTGTTGTAGCGCTTTGGCATACGTCCAGATGAACTTCGCATACCGTCCACCCAGTCAGTTAGGCGTTTTTCAACAGGGAGCTCTTTGGATTCTTTTAGCATTTTTGGGGAAGGCCCCATGCCTTCGATAACGATTAACCGGGACACAGACTCGGGATAAAGGCCGGCATAGGTTAGAGCGACTGAACCTCCCATGGAATGGGCTATGATTTTTACCGGTCCGGTTGTGTTCTGATGCAACAGTTGTGCGATATCGTACACATAGTCCAGGGTGTTGTAGTTTCCCCCTACCATCCAATCCGAGTCGCCGTGACCTCGCAGGTCCGGAGCGAGAATGTGATAGTCATTTCTAAAGGCATGGGCTACCCAGTCCCAGTTTCTACAATGATCACGGCCGCCATGTATCATCAATAATGGTTGGGCATCCTCGTTTCCCCAATCAACAAAGTGCAGCCGCAGTCGCTGTGAGAAGTAATTATTGGAAGTAGGACCCGACTTAGGCATGCGCTTGCACTCGTGATAAAAATGGAAGCGACATTATACCCACGGTTTGTGGTGCCCGGTAAGACCCGCCCGGTAGAGCAATTCGAAACCTTAAACAGTTGTATATCTGTTCGTAAGTCAGGACAATGCAGGCGGTGAAAAACCTGCATATAGTACTGGCGTACATTACGGTAATTGGTTTTATTGCACGCTTTCTATTACGCCTGTTAGAAAAACCGCTGGCTGACGCTCGCTGGATTAGAACCTTCCCCCATGTAGTCGACACTTTGCTGCTGGGGCTGGGAGTGAGTATGGCTATACAGCTCAGCATTTCACCAATGGTTCACGCCTGGCTGATGGCAAAAATTGTAGCATTATTGGCATATATTGGTTTTGGTATGCTGGCCCTGCGAGCGAGCACTACGCAAGGTCGCTGGGCAGGGTTTGCAGGTGCCTTGTTAAGTGTCGGGTATATTTTTGCTGTGGCTTTGACAAAACAAACGCTGCCGATCTAAATAGGTTTTGATCTGTCGGCTGTAATGCGAGTAACATAATTCAACTTATTTAATTAGTCCCCATAGAGCGGGGAGCGGGGAAAAACGATGAGAGACGTAGTAATTGTAGACAGTATTAGAACCGGGTTGGCAAAGTCATTCCGGGGTAGCTTCAACCAGACACGATCAGACGACATGTTGGCCCACCTTATAGATGGCTTGCTGGATAGAAACCCTAACGTAGATGCCGGTGAAGTAGAGGACGTAGTGGTAGGTGCTGCGAACCATACGGGTGAACAGGACGGAAACCTGGCGCGCCTTGCCGTCATTCTTTCAAGGCTGCCTGTCGATACCTGTGGTTTGACTATTAACCGATTCTGCTCTTCAGGATTGCAATCAATTGCGCTCGCAGCCAACCAGATAGCTTCCGGGCAAAGTGAAGTAGCCATGGCAGGTGGTGCCGAGTCGATCTCCATGCAGCTAAGGCAGCAAAGCGGCAAGTCTGAAAAGAATGCACGCCTTTTGGAGGAAAAACCCGAGATTTTTATGGCAATGGGCAATACCGCAGAGGTGGTTGCGAAGCGCTACAACGTTTCGCGTGAAGCCCAGGACGAATACTCCCTGCAAAGCCAGCAACGATATGCCGCTGCTGTTGACGCCGGCTCTGTGGGTGATGAGATATTGCCAATGAAGGCCACGATGAAAGTGGTTAACAAGGAAACCGGTGAGGAAAGCTTAAAGGATGTGGTAGTGGACAAGGATGAATGTAATCGTCCAGGTACTACGCTTGAGGGTCTGGCAGGTCTAAAACCGGTGTTTGACGAAAATGGCTCAGTAACAGCGGGCAATTCCTCCCAACTCTCTGACGGGGCGTCCATGACCTTGTTAATGAGTGCGGAGCGTGCAGAACAACTTGGTCTGGAGCCCATGGGAATATTCAGAGGGTTTACTGTTGCCGGTTGTGAGCCGGATGAAATGGGAATTGGACCTGTTTTCGCCATTCCACGACTCCTCAAAAATGCGGGTTTGACGCTCAATGATATTGATCTCATTGATCTGAACGAGGCATTTGCTTCCCAGTGTCTGTACAGCCGGGATGAACTAAATATCGACAATGACCTCTATAATGTATTGGGTGGCAGCATCAGTATTGGGCACCCCTTTGGCATGACGGGCTCAAGAATGACCGGGTTGGTGTTACGTGAATTACGTCGTCGTAACAAGAAATACGGCATAGTAAGCATGTGTATCGGTGGTGGTCAGGGTGCAGCGGGGCTGTTCGAGGCTGTATAAAAAAGCTGTACGGGCCTGTTTGCACACATATTGTTGCAGATGGGCTCGTAACATCTTGTTACGAAATAGATGGGCTACGAAATGTGCTTGAAACGCTATTACGGCAGAATAGCCGGCGGATTCATCATCATTCGATGTGATCTTATTAGTTATTGAAGCAGATATCGGAATCGCCGGAGTTTAAATCGGAAATATGCTCACACGGATTGTATTATTTGGTCTGGTGCTGCTGGCAGGGACGAATGTTTTTGCCGAGCGGCCCTATGCTGATAAAACAGATGCAGAACTTACTGCTCTGGCGAGCAATTGGGAAACGATGAACTCGGTTTCCCGGCGCGCCTTGCTCACAGAAATGAAAGGCAGAATGCTTGCTTCGGGCAAACCACCACTAGTAAGAATTCATGCACGGCGTAGATATGGTCGGCTGGTGCGCCAACCCGATGGAAGGATGGTGCGAATAGAAACAGAGCAGCATGTTGTGCGCTATCGGGCACTTTCTCCTGAAGAAATAGCCAATAAAACCGTTGAAGTTACAGGATTGCCCTCGACCCGGGTTGCTGGTGAAAAACCAGTGTTACAAGAAGCCGCTCAGGAATCCGCTCCTAAACAAGAGAAACAGGGCTTTGGTGTGGGATTTGAGCAGCGCGTGTCGCACTCAACGACTAAAGACAAAAACGAATAAGTCCGCATTCTCGAGTAAACAGCTTGCATGATTAACTCCGGTGATTGAAGAAAAAGCCAGACTACTGGTCGTTGACGATGACGTAGAGATTCGTGAACTCATGCAGGAGTACCTGGAAAAGCAGGGTTTTGTCGTGGTCACCGCCGAAGATGGCATTGCCATGGACAAGGTTCTCGCGCGCGAAAACCCCATTGATCTTGTGATACTGGACCTGATGTTACCTGGCGAAGGGGGTCTGTCTATTGCTTCCCGCATTAAGGCAGAAAAAGACCTGCCGATAATCATGGTGAGTGCGCAGGGTGAAGATATTGATCGAATAGTAGGGCTTGAGGTGGGTGCTGATGACTACATCAGCAAACCGTTCAACCCAAGAGAACTTCTGGCGCGGATTCGTGCTGTCTTGCGACGTGCTGGTAGAGAAGAATCTGAAGATACGACGCAAGCAGGTAAACGCCTGAAATTCGGTGATTTTGAGCTGGATTTGAATGCTCACAGATTAACCCAGAATGGAAATATGGTTTCGCTCACTTCGGGTGAGTTTGATCTTCTTTGCATACTGGTGAAGAATCCTAACCGGGTACTGGACAGGGACCACATTCTTGATTTACTCACGGGCGCAGAACGCTCGCCTTTCGACCGTAGTATCGATGTTCGAATTACCCGGCTGCGGGGTAAAATCGAGCCCGATGCGACCGAGCCTGTATTCATTAAAACCATTTGGGGAAAAGGCTATATGTTCTGTCCTGAATTGGGAAACACCTAAAAAAACATTCGCCACGGTGATACGGCGTAAAGTTAGGCTGGAACTTTGAAGAAACCCTGATGGCCAGAACCGGATCCCTGCTGGTTAGAACCAATCTTGTAATGGCGCTCAGCGCCATTGCGATAGCCATAACTTCTATTCTAACGCTGAATACTTTCGTGATAGACCCAATAGCAAAACGCTCTGCCGCTGATGAGGCGGCATTGTTGGTCTTGTCCGCACAAACCTGGGTGGAATTACCACCCGAAGCACGAAGTTATTTTGAGCTTGAACTAGCCGAAAGTCACGACCTCATCATAAGCTCACAAGTGCTGAACCTGCCCTTGTTGGCAGATGACATTCTGTATCTGGACCTCCTGACTGCGCAGTTGGAGCAGAGATTGGGTGTGCCGATGAATTTAATGCAGGCAGACGAACTTATCTGGGCAAATATTCCCATGGGGGGATATACGATGCAGATTGGGTTTTCAGATTCGCGTCGTGATATTCAGCCGGTTTATGTTGCATTGATTATTGCGGTCATGGGGGCGGCTATCGTTTTTGCAGCGTCCTTGTTTATTGTGCAGAGAATAACCCGCCCCCTCGTAGAAACGGCGAATGCTGCAACAAGGTTTCGAGGAGGAGTGGATTTTATCCCCTTACCAGAAAACGGACCCGCAGAGTTGATCACTTTGGCCAAGAGTTTTAATACCATGGCGCGAGAAATCTCTGAATTGTTGACCAACAGAACCACTCTTCTCGCGGGAATCTCCCACGATCTACGTACGCCTCTTGCCCGAATGCGAATAGCCACTGAATTATTACCGGCCGAAGTCGACAAGGAATGGATAGAGCGGTTTGAACGGAACCTGATAATTATGGATGAGCTTATTGGGGACGCTTTAAGATTTGCTCGGGGAACCGGCGAGATTGCTGAATCTGTTGATTTCAAACCATTTTTTGAAGAACTGGTACTTTCCATAACAGATAAGGTGGAGGTAATTTGGCAGGTGGATAAAAATCCCTGCGTGGACCTTGCGCCCGGTGCGTTTCGCAGGGTAATGCAAAATTTGTTAACCAATGCATTGCAGCATGGTGGGGAACCGGTGGAAGTTGTTGTAAACCAGGACGCCAACTTCCTGAAAATTCATATTATGGACTCGGGCAAGGGCATTCCGCTTGAGTTCAGGGACAAGGTTTTCCAGCCTTTTTTTCGTCTTGATACATCCAGAAGTCAGAAAACAGGTGGGAGTGGTTTAGGGCTAGCCATCGTCCAACAGCTTTGCCAGGCCCACGGGTGGCATATTCAAATTAGCGATAATGAATCCGGTGGAACAGATGTTGCGGTAAGTCTCCCTTTTTAGTTCATTTTGGTTCATTTTCATGAAACAAACTGTCACAAAAAAAGCAGACCGGGAAATCTCCGTGAAACAGTTCTTTGTAAGACTTCAAATGCGGCAGATGCAACGTCCGATAATCTTCCCAAGATTTTTGGTAGCGCTGCCCATAAGGCAATCATTATCCCCTGAGGCCTTGTGCTTTTTAACATAAAAGGCTAATTGATCCGCTGATCCACTCTCCAGATCAGCGGATCTTTTTTTTCGTTATGAACATTCTGTCAGAACAGACAGCAGATATTTTCCTGCTATCTGTTCCGGTTCTCCGTATTTTCTGTCAGTCTTGCAGGTACTGTATTCAGGCGAGCAAAAATATGAAAAAACTGGCAATTATTGTGCTTTCCCTGCTGCTGGTGCTAGCGGGTATTGTTGTTTTTGTAGTGAGTAATGCAGGTTCTATTATCAAGGAGGTTATTGAATCAACCGGGCCCGATTACCTGGGTACGACGGTGAGTGTTGGCAATATCGAATTGTCGCTGACCGAAGGATTGTGCGTGGTTTCCGATGTTGAGATTGGTAACCCGGAAGGTTTCGATGGCGATTACGCCATGCGTCTGGATAAGATCAGTGTGGTTCTGGATACGGATTCTTTACAAAGTGATGTGCTTGTGATGAAGAGTGTGAATATTACAGGTGCGAGTTTACACACCATAGTAAAAGGTACATCTGACACCAATTTCAAAAAGATCATGGACAATATTGATGCCGCGTTGGGTCCACAGGCACCCGTTTCGGAAACTGATGAATTCAGGATGATCATAGACAAACTCGATTTTGTAGATGCTGATGTCTCTGTCAGTTCCGCAGTTCTGGGTGAAACCGCACTTACTATACCGGACATCCACTTGACGGATATTGGTCGCAAAAGCAATGGCGCGACTGCAGGTGAAGTTGCCAAACAACTGCTGGCACCGATTTCCAAGCGGGTGCTAAGCGCCTTATTGAAGGCAAAATTGAATGTAAACGGCCTGGATGAACAAGTGGAAGGTGTAAAAGAAGGACTTAAGAAGAACCTGCTGAAAGGCCTTGGCAAACTGGGTAAATCCGAGTAGCTGGCCATGACCGGGATCCTGGAAAATTTCGATGCAATATAAGAATATTCTATATGAGGTAGATTCCGGCCTGGCACTGATTACCATCAACCGCCCTGAAAAGCTGAACGCGATTTCTCTGGCAACGCTGGATGAACTTCAACATGCAGTTGCAAAGGCTGGTAATGATGAGGCGGTGTGCGTAATTGGTGTAACAGGAGCGGGGTCCAGGGCCTTTGCTGCCGGATCTGATTTGTCAGAGGTAGTAGACAGGGATTTGCGCAAGGCATTGGAGCCTATTGTTCAGGGGCTTGCGGAACAACTTGAACGCACACCCAAACCCACCATTGCCGCGATAAACGGAATTTGTTTTGGTGGGGGGCTTGAAGTGGCGCTGGGCTGTGATTTGCGCGTGGCTTCCAGCAATGCAACATTTGCTACACCTGAAGGCAAGCTGGGTATCATTCCAGGTGGCGGTGCCTGCGCACGGCTGCCACGAATTGTCGGGCGTGGTTGGGGCATGGAAATGTTGTTGATGGGGGATGCTATAGATGCAGAGCGGGCTCTGCAGATTGGCTTGATCACGCGAATGGTGGAACCTGAAGCGCTAATTGACGAGTTAAAGACAATGACAAAACATCTGGCTTCATTCGCACCTATGGTGCCGCGAACGATGAAGGCAATGGTTAACTTTGGTATGGAAGGAAGTCTTGCATCTGCATTGATGTTGGAAAAATATGCGCAGGGTGCATTAGTGCAAACGGCTGACAAGGAGGAGGGCATTGCTGCCTTTCTGGAAAAACGCAAGCCGGTCTGGCAAGGTAAATGAAGTAAATCTGAATGTAACTGGACACAAGGATTTTGGGAGGGAAAAGATGACAGCTAAAAAGTTTCCGATAGAAGCGGGACACATCATGATGTTTGCGCGATCGGTTGGAGATGATAATCGTATTTACCATGATGAGGAATACGCAGCTACAACTGAAGTAGGTGGTGTGGTTGCACCTCCGACTTTTGTGCAGGCAAGTGCTCAGTTTGACCCGGATTATTTTTTACGCCCGCAACCGGGAAAGCCCTGGTTTGGTTCCGGTAAGGAAGCCAGTGGAATCAAACGGCAAGAAAAGAGTTCGGGGGGAACTGCGGTCGGTTCCGGTGGTGGACTGCATGCAGAACAACACTATGAATATCATCGACAGGCGCTTGCGGGGGAGGTTTTATATCCAACGGTTAAACCGGGAAAATCCTGGGAGAAGCAGGGCAAGCGCTCCGGAAAACTGGTCTTTAACGAAACCGTTGTAGAGTATCGGGACGGGGATGGTGAGCTGGTAATAACTGCACGTGGAGTTGGGGTTCGTACCGAACGGCCAGTAGATCAATAGGAGAGTAGAAACATGGCCTTAAAAGCGAGTGAATTAAAAGTGGGTGATAGTTTTAGTCAGTGTCTGGTCGAAGACCTTAAGCGCACACAGATTGTCCAGTATGCGGGAGCATCCGGAGACTATAATCCGCTGCACACTGATGAAAAGTATACAAAGGAAGTCGCGGGATATCCGGGTGTATTTGCCCATGGGATGTTAACCATGGGAATTACCGGGAAGCTTCTCACCGATCTGGTAGGTGATGGACGGTTAACCAGTTACGGGGTGCGTTTTACCAACCAGGTCTGGCCAGGTGATACGCTGAATGCTACTGCGACAGTAGTAGCGATTCGTCAGGAGGAAGAGCTGCAAATTGCAGATCTGGAAGTTGTAACCACCAATCAGGATGGTGCAATTGTAGTGAAGGGTCAGGCAAGCGCCAGGCTTGATCCGTAATCAGGGAGCAAGTAAGTAATAAGCCAACACCGCGCCGAGCATCCAGGGTAGCCAGCGCAAAACTTTCAGCACGATAACGATACGTTGAAAAACCCTGGCTTCGTTGACGCGTGGGTATGACGTTGCTGGCAGTGGCTTGTCCAGAAATTTGCAAATTGGCCCCCAGCCCTCGGCCGCGGAATGAATCAGTAGCCTTTCCGCAGGGATGGTTTTTTTCACGGATTCAATATGTGCATTGAATCGCTCAATAGTTCGTTCCCGATTTTCAAACTCTCCAGCCAAAGCCCCGTCCCACACCGTACGTTGAACCATGTTCATCAGACGGTTCAGCGGCGGGATTACCCACCGCATCCACCTGGGCATGTGTTGAATGACAGCATATATTGTGGCTCTGGTGCTTTTGTACCAGCCTTCTGCATCCCGAACACTGAGTATGACTTTCGCATTGGGATAAAACTCTGACAATTCCTGATAATAAGCGGCTGCTGGCCAGTCTACTGCTGCTTCGAAATGTTCAAAAACATCATCCCAGTTAACTTTTTCTCCTTTCGATGCTGCATCAAACCAGCGAATCTGGCTCAGGCTTGGGCCTACTTCTTTCATGTGATGGCAGGGAGCATAGCCCAGTTGTTCCAGCGCTACTTTTAGGGAATTTGTCCCTGTCCGTCCGAAACCCGCTCCAATAACTTTTAATCCCATTCCGGGTTTCCTGTTAAGCCTGACCTAAAAAGTAGCGAACCACATCGATGAAATCCACAATCAGTGAGATGCCCGCAATAACAAGATACAGGATGACATAACGTTGAAACCATCCACTGTAAGCACTGTTTCTGTATTTGTTTAGCACCCAGACATACACAGGTAGCCAGAATACCAGATGCGCAAGCCCTAACAATCGTACATAGCCGTACTGCTCGTAAAGCCAGGTCATTAAAATTGCAGCTGCAACAAAACTGAATACAATCGCCAGCGCTTCAGGTCGAACCTTAAAACCCGATTCCTGTTTGAAAACTACAAATAACAAGGCCAGTAAATTGGTAATTACCAATACCATTATCCACGCTTGCAGCCAGGGCTCCTGAGTTGCAATCGCGGCGTTTAGGTCCATCGGTGCTGCTTCGTTCATATTCGCCTCCTTTTTTAGGCATTCATGATGGGCAAGTTCATATCGTACTATTGATTAAAGGCAGTTTTCAGCGCGTCACATGCATCCTGCATACCGGGTTCTCCCGCAGACAATACATGACTGAGTGCGAAGAACCCATGTATGAGCCCAGGATACCGTTTGCAGTTAACTTCAACGCCTGCATTTTCCAGCAGTGCTGCATAGGCTTCACCTTCATCTCGTAAAGGGTCAAATTCTGCTGTCATAACAAAAGCAGGGGGCAAATTGGATAGATCGCTTGCAAGCGCGGGTGAGGCATAATGTGTCATACGCTGTGCCTTTGAAGGCGCATAATGCTGCCAGAACCAGAGCATGGTCTCGCGTGTAAGCAGGTATCCTTCTGCATTTTCTCTATAGCTGTCGCTATCGCAACGCGCATCGGTTACCGGATAAACCAGTAACTGGAACAGGATGGATGGGCCATTCTCGTCGCGTGCCCGGATCGTTACAGCTGCAGCCAGGTTGCCGCCAGCGCTGTCTCCTCCTACTGCAATACGGCTGGCATCTGCGTTTATACTGACTGCATTATCCACAACCCAACAAGTTGCGGCGTAACAGTCATCCAGAGCTGCAGGAAAAATGTGTTCAGGCGCCAGGCGATAATCTACGGATACCACAATACAGTTGGCCAGATTACAAACCTGTCGACACTGGGCATCTGCGGTATCAAGGTCGCCAATTACCCATCCGCCCCCATGATAGTTCATAAATAGGGGAAAAGGCCCTGTCCCACCCGGTGTATAAATGCGGATAGGAATAGCCTGTACCGGGCCCTGGATATCACGATTTTGTACCTTATGTACGGCTATGTGTTCTGCGGGGCTTTGCATAGCGCTGTAAACCTGGCGTGCCTCGGCTGGGGACATTTCGCTGAATGATGGCCCTTCTGCGTCAGCCAATTGCGCCAGCATGGCTTCAAATTCGGGATGTAGCGGCATAGTTATCTCCAGGGCTTTTACAGATTTATGAAATTAGTGCTGCTCCTAGCTTAATCCAAGCTTAAAAGGGAAGCCCCCTATATCGCAAATGCTGTATCATGGGGGCTTGATAGTTGGAGACAAAATTTGATGAATACGGGTAATGACGCCGAGCGGGATGCAGCTGATGCCGCCAAAAATTTCAATTTCCTGGAAAACGACCTGCTTAAAAACCGCACGCTGACCATATTTGGAGAAATCAACAAGGATATGGCACAACGAACGGCTGAAAAGCTGTTAACTTTGTCTTTTCAGAGTGATGACCCCATAACCATTTTTATTGGTTCCCCCGGCGGCCATGTTGAATCAGGTGATACCATTTTTGACATGATTCGTTTTGTTAAACCTGTAGTCCGCATTGTTGGCACGGGTTGGGTCGGAAGCATTGCCACGCACATTTATCTGGCTGCAGAAAAAGAAAACCGGTATGCATTACCGAACACGCGTTTTCTGATTCATCAACCATCCGGAGGTGCAGGGGGTGATGCCTCGGATATCGAAATACAGGCATTTGAGATTCTCAAAACGCGGGAACGAATCAATACCATTATAGCCGAGCGAACCGGCCAGAGCCTTGAGAGGGTGAGCGCGGATACCGAACGTGATTACTGGATGAGTGTTGAGGAGTCGATCGCGTACGGCATGGTTGGCAAGTTAATCAATTCCATCACCGAACTACCTGCCTAAAGCCAGAACCATTTCTTCCAGTTCGAACACGTGCTGATCGTGGATTTGCATGTGTCTCAGTGCTGCGGCCAATTCGGTAAGATATTCGAGATTACTGCCGCTTGGCCCGGCGCTGTGCTGAATTTGTAAAGCCATGTCTTCCATACTCGCTGGACCCAAAAACGCATGGTTATCGACTGGGGCGATGTACATAATCCCCAGTTCAGGTGCTTTTTTTTCATTGAGGAAGTCTAACTGTATGTTATATCGCTCATAGCCGTTTTTTTCACGGTAGTCCAGATGTTCAAAAACCCGCTTTAGCGTTGCGGCAGCCACCAAATAGGCTATACCTTCGCAAGAAGCGTGTTTATCTTCTATGAGCGTAACGACACGACCCGGGGCGTCGGGTAACCCTCTGTGATCGTGGGAGCCCTGCCAGAATCTACGCGACCATCCGTGTATGCGCGCAGGGCGTTGTTCCAGAAAAGAAAAAGAGGGTTGCCAGATCAGGGAGCCGTAACCGAATACCCAAGTATCCCCTGAAGGTGTCATATCACTGCAAGCCAGTGGATACATCGAATGCGTGTTGGCATTCAGTCCTCAATGTACCGCTTGAAAAGTAGTCGATGGCGGTCATGGCCAGGGCTTTTGCGCCATCCAGGGCAGCGCTGTCCCCTGTTTCCGAGCCAGCCCATTTTTCGAAATCAGGATGGTGAATGACTACATCACGCGGCGCGGATGCCAGCATCGGATGAATGGATGGGACCCGGTAACTGACATTACCCATGTCTGTGCTACCTGCATAACCGCTGGGCAACTTTTCCAATGGATAAAACTCTCGCCCCAAAGCTTCTGCGTTAGTTTGAAAGCTGGCTGCCAGTGGCCAGTTGGTATTCAAATCCAGGTAGTCGACCCCAGCCCAGTTCACCTCCACGGTGCTTCCACTGGCAGTAGCGCCCGCCTTAAAACATGCCTGTACCCTTGGCTTCAGCAATAGCAGGTCGTCTTCATTACTGGCACGTACGTAAAATAACCCTCGGGCGAGGTCAGGCACAATATTGGGAGCAAGACCGCCTTCGGTAATTATTCCGTGTATCCGTTCAGTGGGTTTGATGTGTTGTCGCAGGTTGGAAATCCCCTGATAGGCCAGTAAAAGACCGTCCAAAGCATTGATGCCTGTGTGCGGCATCGCTGATGCGTGCGCCGAGCGTCCATGGTAAACAACCTCCACCTCTGCAACGCACAGCGAGGGCATCGTAACAAGGTTACTGCCAGAAGGATGAATCATCATGGCAATGGAGGTATTTTCAAACGCGCCATTTCGGGCCATCAGTTCCTTGCCACCGCCTTTCTCTTCGGCTGGTGTACCTAACAATCTAACACTGCCGGCATAAGCGGATTGATATTTGGATAGTGCCAGTGCAGCACCAAGCGAAGCAGTAGCAATCAGATTGTGACCGCAGGCGTGGCCTATACCCGGCAGCGCGTCATATTCAGCCAATAAATCCAGAGTTTTGGTGTTGTCCGAGTCTTCGGTTATAAGGGATTCAAACGCTGTGTCCAGGCCGTAAGCGTTCTTTTGAACCGGTAAAGCAAAATTATCCAGTGTCTCGCATAATCGAGTACTGGCTTTGTGCTCGTCGAAAGCAAGTTCCGGATTCGCATGAATATAGTGGGATACATCTAACAGGGATTCAGAAATGGAATCTATATAGTTGCAAATTTCTCCTTTAACCGTATCACTCATTATTTGTGCTCTCTTCTTATGAATGTCCAGTATACACGCACTTGCTATAAGCATAGTTGGTATCGCATTATTCGCAGGTACAGCGATAATTGTTAGAAACTTACTGTCACACTGGAGAACACCCTATGTTTTCAATGACGCAGCTTATTCGGCGCGCATCTCAAACTATCGGAGATACTATTGCCACCGTTGACGGTGATCGTACTCAAACGTGGCGGGAGTTTGAAAATCGCATAGCTTGTTTTGCAGGCGGTTTGCAAAAAGCAGGCGTCAGCGCAGGAGATTGTGTAGCAATTCTTGCGCTGAACAGCGATCGCTATTTTGAATTTATGTTTGCAGTCCCTTGGGCCGGAGGTGTTTTTCAGCCGGTAAATACGCGCCTTGCAGGCCCTGAAATTGTTTACTGGTTGAATGATTCACAAGCCAGGGTACTTGTGGTTGATTCCAGTTTTGCACCACTGGTAAATGAAATAAGAAGCCAGTTAACGGATGTACAAACACTGATTTTTATTGACGATGGAGCAGTGCCCGAAGGGTATATGGCTTACGCAGAACTTGTAGGTGCTGCTCCGATTGCTGATGCTGGCAGAAATAATGACGAGGTTGCCGGACTATTTTACACCGGCGGAACTACCGGGCGCTCAAAAGGTGTGATGCTAAGCCACAGCAATCTTGTAGTGAATGCACTGCAGGGCGTGTCTGTTTTAGACTGTCGCCCCCGCGATCATATACTGCACGTGGCCCCGATGTTCCATATCGCCGATGCCTTTATTTGCATGATGTCTGCGGCCATTGGAGGTAGCAATTATTTCCTGCCGGCCTTTGAGCCGGTTTCAACTATGCAAGCTATGCAGGAGCACAAAATTGAGCGTCTGTTGCTGGTGCCCACCATGATAAATATGCTGGTTAACCATCCCGATGTAGGAAAATATGATTTAAGCTCTTTGCGCGCCGTTATGTATGGTGCCTCACCCATGCCAGAGTCCGTCATGAGGAAATCCTTGCAGGTACTTCCCACTACCAGGATGTTTCAGGCATATGGCCAAACTGAAACAGCGCCGCTGATTACCGCTTTGCAGCCGGAACGTCACGTATTCGACGGTCCGCTGGCTGGAAAAACCAAATCAGCGGGTCAGGCAGCACCCGGTGTGGATCTGGCGATTATGGATGATGAGCGCAATATTTTACCGGCAGGAAGCATCGGCGAAATATGCATGCGAGGGCCCAACGTAATGTTGGGCTATCGAAATATGCCCGAACAAACAGATAACACCATTATTGATGGCTGGATGCATACCGGAGATGGTGGTTATCTGGATGAAGACGGTTTTTTATTCATTGTTGATCGCGTGAAAGACATGATTATTTCCGGCGGTGAGAATGTATATTCGGCTGAGGTGGAAAACGCAATTTATCAGCACGAGGCAGTTAATCAATGTGCGGTAATTGGTATCCCCCATGAGAAATGGGGGGAACAGGTGCATGCTGTAGTTGTTCTGCACGCGGGTCAATCCGTGGATGAGGAGGGCATGATCGCACACTGCAAGGCACTGATAGCCGGATTTAAGTGTCCGCGTTCAATAAGCTTTCAGAGTGATCCACTACCCTTGTCGGGTGCAGGAAAAATACTCAAAACTGAACTGCGCAAGCCATTCTGGGGTGAGGAAGGTAGAAATGTAAACTAGCTTCCCTGACCCAGGTCTATCTCGTGTTGTTTTACTCGGAAGGGGTCAATTTCTTTTTGTAACTCGCTCATTGCCTGATCGGTACTAAAGTAAAGAGTGCCACTTAAGGTGTCTAGAAAATTGGAGTTCTCCAGCTGATCCATAACCGGGCCTTTGACCTCGGACAGGTGTAACTTTATGTTCAGGGTATCGAGGGTCTGGCACACACGCATAAGCATCTCCAGCCCGGTAGTATCTATAAAACTGATAGAGCTAAAAACTATGAGTAAATGACGCATACCCTTTTTATGGGCAATTATTTTGTTCAGGCGATTTTCTATCTGGTTGGCGTTGGCAAAGTACAGGTTTTCGTCAATACGAATTGCTGCAATTAGATCAAAAGTTTCTACCTGATGTCGTTTGGTGCTACGAAAATGGTTGCTGGATCCGATTCGGCCAACGATAGCAATGTGTGGGCGGCTGGAGCGTCGTACAAAAAAACCGATGGAGAGTAATACTCCCATCAATATCCCTGATTCTACACTGATAAATACGACACCCAGAAAAGTGACGATATGCACGTAGGCATCGTGCCGATAAAATTTCATTTGATTGCGCAATCCGGAAATATCCACAACACCGAGCACTGAGACAACAATAATTGCTGCCAGCGCTGCATGTGGCAGATAGGCAAACAGGGGCGTTAACCAGAGTAGAGCGATGACAATCACAAACGCACAAATGATAGAACTGACAGGTGTTTTGCCTCCCGCAGAGTAGTTAACGCTTGAACGCGAAAAGCTGCCTGCGACCGGATAGCCTCCGGTAAAGGCAGCGCTTATATTGGCTGCTCCCAGGGCGATTAATTCCTGGTGTGGATTCAGTCTGGTATTTTCACGTGTTGCAAGGGTTGATCCAATAGAGTAACTCTCGACATAGGAAACCAGCGCAATCATTGCAGAAGAGGGTGCCAGAGCCAGCCACAGACTGATGTCTGCCGGTGGAATGTTAAATTTGGGTAACCCCTCCGGTATAAATCCAACGGTAGTCAGCTCCCACCTGGCGTCCAGGCTGAACACGAAAACCACGAGGGTAGCAAATACTGCAACAACAAGTGGCCCAAGGTTTGTAAGGGGATGTTGTGCGGCGATATCCGGTTTAAACAGGCGTAGCAGAAAATGGGAGTAGTTATTAAGCACCCATAACAGGGCCAGAGAAAGAAGCCCAAGAAAAATTGCCACAAGATTCCAGTCAGGACGCTGAAGATATACAGAGTACAAATCAATAAAGGGGTTAACGGAAATTGACTGGGATAGCCCCGTGATTGCGTTGAGTTGGCTCACGATGATGAGTAAAGCAGCGGCGTTAACAAAACCCGAGATTACCGGGTGGCTTAACAGGTTAACGACACCGCCCATTTTTGTCAGGCGTAAAATCCACAGAAAAATACCTGCCTGAAGACACAGGATCGCGGTAATTCCAAGATAGTCATCCGAGAAAGGTCGGGCGTGTTCTGAAACTGTGGCAGCCACCATAAGGGCTGCTATTGCGACCGGACCCACCACCAACTTACGGGATGATCCAAAAATAGCGTAGAGCAACATAGGCACAAGGCTGGCGTACAGGCCAGCCTGGGGTGGTAATCCGGCGAGAAATGCATATGCGATAGCCTGGGGAATGGTGATAACGCCGAGTACGAGTCCGGCTGTCAGGTCGTGATTAAAATCACTCCGTCGGTAGAATCGCAAAACATCCAGTATGGGAATGTAGCTTCGCCAATTGGGTACTTTTAGGTCAAAACGAATGTTAATGCTTGTCTCTGTATGGAAATCATTGGTGCATAGGGTAGAGTTATTGTACCGCTTTTTTAGTTGGGTGTTTGGTATGGGTTCTGATAAATGGCTGGCTCAGGTACAGGAAGACATCATTGATCCAGGGCGAAAGATTTGTGATGCACACCACCACTTGTTTCATTATCCAAATGCAAAACAGCCGGTTAAATATATGCTCGAGGATGTTTTGGCCGACATATCCAGCGGCCATAAAGTCGTATCTACGGTATATGCAGAATGCGGTTCGATGTATCGAAACCAGGGACCACAAGTTTTACGATCGATAGGAGAAACGGAATTCGTAGCGGGTGTTGCCGCGATGTGTGATTCGGGCACTTATGCAAATTTTGAGACGGGCCTGCTTACCAGAGTAGCGCTGGGTACCGTTGGTTTTGTTGATCTGACGGCTGGTCCGGCGGTGGGTGCGGCCCTTGATAAACATATGGCAATTACCAATCGCTTTAAGGGTATACGTCATGTGAGTGCGTGGGATGCCAGTCCCGAAATAAAGCGGTCCCATACCCATCCACCCAAGGAGTTGCTGGCAGATAAAAATTTTCGTGCGGGTTTTGCCGAGTTAGCACCCAGGGGATTGAGTTTTGATGCCTGGCTTTATCATCCGCAAATACAGGAACTGGATGATCTGGCACACAGTTTTCCAGAGACTACCATCGTTATTGACCACTTTGGTGGGCCGATTGGCATAGGGCCGTACACGGGTAAGGGAGCTGAAGTACTGGCAGACTGGAAACCCCTTGTGAAAAAACTGTCCAAAAACCCGAATGTAGTTGCCAAACTGGGTGGTCTGCTGATGCCCGTAAATGGTTTTGGTTTTCACAAAGCCGCTATGCCCCCGAACTCCGATACCCTGGTAAAAACAACGCGCGAGTACTATCTGCATATGATTGACTGCTTTGGCCCACAGCGTTGTATGTTTGAGAGTAATTTTCCCATGGATCGACTAAGCTGTTCCTATGCTGTTTTGTGGAATTCGTTCAAAAAACTGGTAGCAGATTATTCTGAATCAGACAAAAATGCCCTGTTTCACGATACGGCAAATCAGGTTTACCGTCTGGATGCGTAGCTGTTCCAAACAAGGAGGATAATATGCGAACAATTTTTGTAACACTTTTTACCGGAATGTTGCTTTTGGGTGCAGCAGCTTTGCATGCTGAGATGGCACGCTCTTCTGCACCTGAAGGTGCAGAAGCGAGCATCCTTAGCCCTGCAAATGGGGCGGTTGTACCAGCGACATTTACCGTACAGTTTGGCTTAAGAGGTATGGGAATAGCCCCCGCGGGAAGTAAAATTCAGGGCACCGGGCATCATCATTTGCTGGTTGATACTGACGTGTTACCCGATTTGAACCTGCCCCTACCCGCAAGCAAGCAAGTCATACATTTTGGTTTGGGGCAAACTGAGACGCAACTTACGCTGAGCCCGGGTAAGCATACCTTGCAACTGTTGCTCGGTGATTATTTGCATATTCCCCATGACGCTCCGGTGCTTTCCAAGAAAATAACCATAACGGTTGTTCAATAGTCATAATCTGGCCTGACTAACCAAGTTCTTTGCAGTGTAACGATCTTGTTTGCGGGCCTAATTTGCTAAACTATTGAATATAAAGGAAATAAATGTTGGCTTGAGAATTGCATTCTCATCTGGATAGGACACTAAATTGGCAAAATTGAATGATGGCGACAGTATGAAAGATAAGGGTCTACGGATACAGGGCTTAAGCAAAACCTATCCCAATGGGGTAGCTGCACTTAAAGAGATTAATCTTGAAATTCCCCGTGGCATGTTTGGCTTGCTGGGTCCGAACGGCGCTGGAAAATCCAGCCTGATGCGCACTATTGCCACTTTGCAGGATGCTGATGAAGGCAGCATTTATCTTGACGATCTGAACGTATTTGAGAATAAGGAGGCCCTGCGTAGAACGCTGGGATACCTGCCACAGGATTTCGGAACCTATCCGCGCACTTCACCTCTGGTTATGCTAAATCATCTGGCTGTGTTGAAGGGTATTGGGTCGAAGGTAGAACGTCGGGAACTGGTCGAGCGGCTTCTGGTACAGACTAATCTTTGGGATGTAAGAAAGAGCAATATTGACACCTTTTCCGGTGGCATGCGCCAACGCTTCGGAATTGCCCAGGCGCTTATAGGGGATCCGGGTCTGGTCGTGGTAGATGAACCGACGGCAGGACTGGATCCTACAGAGCGTCGCCGCTTTCACAATCTGTTGGCACAAATAGGAGAAGAGGTAGTTGTTATTCTCTCGACACATATTGTTGAGGATGTATCTGACCTTTGTCCGCGGATGGCTATTATGGGTGAAGGCCGCATTCTCGTGGAAGGTGAACCCCAGGAAATGATTAAGCGCCTTGAGGGGCGTCTGTGGAAAAAAATAGTGGCCTGGGATGAAGTGGCAGCGATAAAGAAAATACTCCCCGTAGTTTCCACCAGAATGGTTGCCGGTAAAATAGAAATTCGCGTGGTCGCCAGAACATGTCCCGATGAAGATCTGGTTGAAACACCACCTACATTGGAAGATGTATATTTTGCCACGCTTGAGAAGCACGGGGTGCAGGTAGAATGGGACTAGGAATTATAAATGTTTGCTGAAGTATTCCGCTTTGAGTGTCGCTACCAGTTAAGGCATGCGCTGTTTTGGACGGTAGGGGGTACGTTTTTTCTGCTTGCTTTTATGGCGATGGCCAGCGAAAACCTTTCCATAGGAGGGGTGGGTAATAACCTGGACCTGAATGCTTCCTACGCGATTCTTCTCAGCCATTACGTATTCAGTATTTTAATCATGTTTGCAGGAGTGGCTTTTGTTGCGGCTCCCATTACCCGTGATTATGAAACCAGGACTATGGAAATGTTTGTTAGCACGGGTGTGCCGAGACTTTCTCACCTGTTTGGCCGTTTTGCGGGTGGGTTTTTATTCGCATTTCTAGTGGGTTGTGTCTGCATATTTGGCACTTTTGTTGCCACCTTTATGCCCTGGTTGGATCCCGAGCGCGTAGGACCTGTTAACTGGGCACCTTATGGGTATTCCATTATTCACATCATGTTGCCCAATATCTTCATATCCAGTTGCATATTTTTTTCGGTGGCTGCATTAACGCGTTCCATGATGGCGTCCTACGTCGCCATCTTTGCCTTGTTGGTGGCGAACGTAGTAGTAGCTACGAATACCAATCCTGAAACTATAGCCACTACAGCTCTGCTGGATCCTTTCGGGATGATCCCATTTGGAGAGATAACGCGCTATTGGACGGTGTTTGACAAGAATTTGCTTGTCCCTGATATACAGGGGTCTCTTGCCATTAATCGCATTATTTGGTTGGGCGTTGCTTTTGCATTGTTGGCATTAACAGCATGGAAATACAGTTTCTCCATTACGAAAAACAGGAAAAGGTTTTTCAAACGAAAGCCTGTGAAGTCAACAGCCCGACCCACACCAGGTCGTTCAATAAGGCTTGCGCCTCACTTTGATGCGAAACTTTATATCCGACAGTTTGGCGTGCAGGTGCTTTCCGAAGTTCGTGGTGTGGTGAAGAGTTATCCGTTTTATGCCCTGTTGCTTTTCGGAATGATGAATGTGTTGGGCGGCTTTTATGGTGCGCTGGCGCAGCTATATGGTACGCCGGTAATTCCGGTAACACGCATGATGCTGAATGTTGTGGAAGGCAGCTTTCTTTTCATTATCATGATTATCGTGATCTATTACTCGGGAGAACTGGTTCAGCGAGAGCGCCAGAATAAGGTAGCCGAGATCATGGATGCGACGCCCTATCCTAATGCGATGATGATTCTGGCGAAAGTTGTGGGTCTGTGGTTTGTAATATCCATGCTCCTGCTGATATTTATGCTCACGGGTATGGTTTTGCAAACCATCAATGGCTATACCAATTTTGAAATAGGGGTATACCTCTTCGGTCTGTTTGTCAGTCTGGGTTGGGAGCTGTATCTGATAGCTGTCGTTGCGATCTTTTTGCAGGTGCTGGTTGATAACAAATTTCTTGGAATGTTGCTCACCATACTATTTTTTCTTGCGCTTATAACGCTTGATAGTTACGGCTTTGAACACAATTTGTATTCATTTGGTGTGCCGGGTGCGGATTATTCTGATATGAATGGTTGGGGCCACTATTTGCCGCGAATGTTTAGTGTGGGTGCCTACTGGTCCCTGTTTGCGGTATTACTTGTCATAGCCGCACATTTATTTATGCGGCGTGGAGAATCGGAAAACTTTCAAGCCAGGGTTGCTGAAGCCAGATTGCGATTCAGCAAAACGGTGGCCTCGGGTGTTGTCGCAACTCTTATAGCCTTTGCCGGATTCGGTGTGTGGATTTACTACAACTCGAATGTTCTCAATGAATATATTACGGAAGACGGCCAGGAAACCCTGCAGGCTGACTACGAAAAATTGTTTAAGCAGTATCAGGATCTCGAATTTCCAGCGGTAATTGAGCTGGATGTAGATGTTGATATTTTTCCGCAAGAGCGCCGACTGGAAAGTCGCGGACGTGTTGTCATGGAAAACCAGAGCGACGCCGCATTGGATGTATTACATTTTTCCCTGGATCTGGAGCTGGATGTGAACACATTTATTGTTCCGGATTCTGTCGTTCTGGAGCAGAACGAGAAATTTGGCTACTACCGCTACCAACTTAACACGCCCCTGCAGCCTGGAGAAAAGATTAACATTGGCTTCGACCTGACATTGGCAAATCCGGGATTCAGAAATAGCGGTTCCTCGACCCGTGTTGTGCATAACGGTACTTTTGTGAATAACACAGAAATGATGCCAACCCTGGGATACAACAAGGGGTATGAGCTGGGCGATAATAATATCCGCCGAAAGTATGACCTCGATCCCGTGCAAAGAGCGCCAAAGCTTGGTGACGAATCTGCCCTTTCCAAAAGTCAGTTGGGGTCCGGAACACGTGTAAAATATCGAACCACGCTCAGCACAAGTTTGGACCAGATAGCGATTTCTCCCGGATACTTGCAGCGTGAATGGGTGGATGGTGAGCGTCGCTACTTTGAATACAAAATGGATGCAGAGATCTGGCCTTTCGTTTCATTTTTATCGGCGCGCTACGATGTGCAGCGCGCTACATGGCGCGATGAAGTGGATATAGAGGTCTATTATCATCCTGGCCATGAATACAATGTAGAGCGGATGATTTATGCCACACAGCGCGGGCTAGACTACTTCACTGAAGAGTTCAGCCCTTTTCAGTACCGTCAATTCAGAATTCTTGAGTTTCCGGCGTATGCGTCTTTCGCCCAATCTTTTCCCAACACCATTCCGTATTCGGAAGCTATTGGCTTTATTGCTGATTTAAGTGACGACAAGAATATCGATTATGTTTTTTATGTGACCGCACATGAACTCGCCCATCAGTGGTGGGCGCACCAGGTAATTGGTGCTGACATGCAGGGGGCAACGATTATCGTTGAAACGCTCGCACAGTATTCCGCATTAATGGTGATGGAGCACGAATATGGTCCGCAAAAAATGCGTCGGTTCCTGAAATATGAACTGGACAGCTATCTTCGAAACCGGGGCAGCGAACAGATAGAAGAGTTGCCGCTGAATCTGGTGGAAGGGCAGGGTTATATACATTATCGAAAAGGCAGTCTGGTGATGTATGCGTTAAAAGACGCCATTGGAGAAGAGGCCGTAAATCGCGCACTTCGATCCTTCATAGACAAGTATGCATTTAAAGGTGCTCCCTTTCCTACCAGCACACACCTGATTGATGAATTTCGAGCCGTAGCGGGTGAACAGTACCAGGAGATGATTACCGATCTGTTTGAGCGAATTACCATCTTTGATTTACGCGTGGACGAAGCAGAAATTGAGCTGCTGGAAAGCGGCAACTGGAAAGTCTCGATGGATGTCAGTGCTGCCCAGTATGAAGCCAATGGAGAAGGTGAGGAAGCCAGTGTAGATATGGCCATGGAGTTGGATATAGCAGTATTTCCCGAATCAGGTGATGAACTTGGGGAGTACGATCTACCCGAACCCATTCACCTTGAACGTCGTGTTATCAACAACGGTGATTTACACCTGGAATTTGAAGTATCGGAAAAACCTGTGCGGGTGGGGATTGACCCATACAACAAAATGGTAGACAAAAACCCCAACGATAATCTGAAGGTGGTTTCAGAGAACTAGGAAAGTTCTTTGCAGCGAATCCCCTTGTTGTTGCCTGCATCCAGCCCATTCCGGCCATTGGCGGCCCGGTCAATGGCTGGTACATTGATGTACTTCGATCGTAGCGTGAACAATATTGAGGCTTTTAGGGATTAAGGATTTGTAGTGGTTTGGTGATTGAGGCGCATCGCTAACAACTGCTACCTCGGCAGCATATATGCCATGGCCGATGCTCCAAACGTGTAAATCCGTGACGCGATCTGAACACTCTCGTTCGATGGCCTCGCGCATTTCACCAAGCATGTGTTCATCAGCCTGGTTGTCGAGTAAAACTTTGCCGGTTTCTCGAATGAGTCCATAAGACCAGCGTGTTACCAAAGCCGCGCCTACTATTCCCATCACCGGATCTAACCATGAGGCACCCATATATTTCCCCGCCATCAAAGCCACGATGGCGAGAAGTGATGTCAAAGCGTCAGCAAGCACATGCAAATATGCAGCGCGCAGATTGTGGTCGTGGCCATGGTGTTCGTGGTGATGACCATGGGAATGAGCGTGTTCATGCGGAGTTGAATTCAGCACCCAGGCACTAAAACCATTCACTAGAAGGCCCAGAACCGCGATGCCAATCGCCTGGTCAAAGGCTATGGCTACGGGATTGATAAGTCGATCTGCGCTCTCAATTGCCATCACCAAAGCAAAACCTAACAGCATAACGGCGCTGGCGAACCCGGCTAGACTATTAATTTTCCCAACACCAAAAGCGTAGTGCCGATTAGATGCCAGGCGCCGGGAGATCACGTAGGCGAAGACCGAAAGACCCAGCGCTACAGTATGTGAGGCCATGTGAAGACCATCAGCCAATAGGGCCATTGAGCCAGAAATCAACCCAGCCCAAATTTCGACAATCATCATGACCGCCGTAATGGCCACGATCAGAAGTGTCCGGTTTTCTCCAGCTCGTTGCTGATCTTGATTAAAGACATGGTCGTGTTCCCAACCGCTTAGATCATGTGTATGCATGGCTCTCCTCCTTAGTTTCTGTTTTTGACTCGCGCGCGTGCACTAAACAATATAGAGCGGGCAGAACAATTAGTGTTAACAATGTGGAGGATACGATTCCCCCAATCACAACTGTCGCTAACGGACGCTGCACCTCCGAGCCGATGCCTGTGTTAAGCGCCATAGGGACAAAACCAAGCGCTGCGACAAGCGCTGTCATCAATACAGGCCGAAGCCTTGTTAGCGCGCCTTCTACGATACTGTCGTCCAGTGTTCGACCATGAGCGCGTAGATCACGAATGAAGGAGACCATTACCAAGCCATTCAATACGGCTATTCCTGAAAGCGCGATAAACCCGACCGCAGCAGAAATCGAAAACGGGATATCTCTGATTAACAAAGCGATGATCCCGCCTGTTAACGCCAAGGGTACACCGGAGAAAATGACTCCAGCATCTCGTAATGAGCCAAGTGCCATCACCAGCAAACCGAGGATCAGTAGCAATGTCACCGGCACAACGATGCCCAGACGAATCGCTGCGGACTGTAAGTTTTGATAGGTGCCGCCATACTCAATCCAATAACCGGAAGGAACATCAACCTGCTCTAAAACGCTTTGTTGAACCTCGGAAACAAAGGAACCTAAATCGCGGCCACGCACGTTTGCGGTCACAACAATGCGACGCTTGCCATTTTCACGGGTCACCTGGTTGTAACCATTTACCAGCTCGGTGTGCGCTAGTTCGCGGAGTGGAACGAAGTCCCCTCCTCTCAATGGTACGGGGAGATTCAACAGCCCATCGGGGTTGGTACGCAATGCTTCTGGGAGCCGTACAACAATATCAACACGTTGATCACCTTCATAAAATTGTCCGGCAATAGTTCCACCCAGCGCGGTATTCACCAGCCCTTGTAAATCTGCGATTGCGAGGCCGTAGCGAGCAATCGCTTCGCGGTTCGGTACGATAGTCAGCACAGGTAATCCTGTGGCTTGTTCTACGGCCACATCGGCCGCTCCAGGGACTTTATTGAGCGTTGTCTCAATTGCATCACCAAGCGCAATTAGAGTATCAAAATCATCGCCAAATACCTTGATCGCGAGCTCAGCCCGTACACCCGCTATAAGCTCATTGAAGCGCATTTGTATTGGTTGTAAAAACTCGTAGCGATTGCCGGGAATGGGTGTCACCCGTTTCTCTAGTTCCCGTACAAACTGCGTCTTGGGCTTATTGGGATCAGGCCATTGGTCTCGCGGTTTTAAGATAATGAAATTATCCGCAACACTCGGTGGGACGGCATCCGTTGCAACTTCTGCGGTACCGATTTTGGCAAACACGCGCTCCACTTCTGGAAGCTTCTTGATCTCGGTTTCTAACTCTTCCTGCATTCGCACCGCTTGCGTCAATGAAGTGCCGGGAATACGTAGCGCGTGCATAACAATGTCGCCTTCATCGAGGTTTGGGACAAATTCCGTTCCCAGGTGAATGGTCAGCCACCCGCACACAACCACTAATACAGCAGCAGTACTTACGACAAGCCAACGAAAGCGCAGCGTCGCTGTCAGAACGGGTCGATACAGGGATCTTGCGCCACGAACGATGGCGTTTTCTTTCTCCTGGATAGGCTTTCTGAACAACAACGCAACACCTGCAGGTACAAAAGTAATCGACAAAATCATGGCACTAACAAGCGCAATCACGACTGTGATGGCCATTGGATGGAACATCTTGCCTTCAATACCCGTTAAGGCAAATATCGGGATATACACGGCGGTGATAATGAACACGCCGAACAACGCGGGTCGAATCACTTCATGCGTGGCATCAAACACCACAGTGAGCCTTTCAGGGAGCGTTTCGGTTGCTTTCCCCGCTTGGCCTAACCGCCGCAGACAGTTCTCCACAATGATCACCGCCCCATCGACAATTAGTCCAAAATCGAGCGCACCCAAGCTCATTAGGTTGGCACTGACTTTCGTCTGCACCATGCCCGTAATTGTCATCAGCATGGCGATAGGAATCACGGCAGCAGTGAGTAGTGCCGCGCGGATATTACCGAGAAACACGAAGAGCACTACGATGACCAATATCGCGCCTTCGACCAGATTGGTTTGCACGGTATCCAGCGTTTTATCCACCAATCCAGTGCGGTCATAGACTGCGGTTGCTTTAATCCCAGGCGGTAAACTTGCCTGAACATCAACCAGTTTTTCGGCCACCGCGTTTGCGACCGTACGGCTGTTTTCACCAATTAGCATAAACACGGTGCTCATGACCACTTCGTGACCGTCTTGCGTAGCGGCACCAGAGCGTAGCTCACGGCCAAAGCCCACATTCGCCACGTCGCGCACACGGATGGGAACGCCATCTGTTTCATCGACAACAATCGTTCCCAATTCGTTAATTTCGGTGGCCTGTCCTGGCATCCGCATGAGCCATTGCGCACCGTTGTGCTCAATAAATCCCGCGCCTTGATTAGAATTGTTGCGCTCTAACGCCGACACTACATCTGCCATCGTCAGGCTATATGCCAATAATTTTGCAGGGTCCGGTGCGATCAGGATTTCTTTCTTATAGCCACCAATTGGGTTGATTTCGACCACACCCGGTACGCGCAGGAGCTGCGGTCGAATGATCCAATCGTGTACCGAACGCAGGTCGGTTGGCGTGATCTTTGTGCCATCCGCGTTCAACGCGCCTGGCTCTGCATCTACGGTGAACATGAAGATTTCACCCAACCCGGTTGCGATAGGACCCATAGCCGGTTCAAGCGACCCCGGCAGTTCGGCTTTTGCTGCGTTCATCCGCTCGGCTACCTGTTGGCGGGCAAAGTAGATGTCAGTGCCTTCTTCGAACACCACTGTGATTTGCGAAAGGCTGTATCGGGAGGTTGAGCGAGTGTAAGCAAGCTGCGGGATACCCGCCATCGCGTTTTCCAAGGGGAATGTGACGCGCTGCTCGACTTCAAGCGGTGTGTAACCGCGGGCCTCAGTGTTCACCACAACCTGTACGTTGGTAATATCGGGTACTGCATCAATCGGGAGGCGTGTGAAATTCCACAAGCCCAGACCAACCAGAAGCAGAACGATAAAAAAGACAAGCCCGCGTCGCGATAACGACAATTTTATAATGTGTTCCAGCATGATTCTGCTCTCTCAATGATCGTGCGATGCGCCGGACTTTTCAATGTCGGCCTTGATGAGGTAACTGTTAGTTGTGACGTAACGTGTGCCAGGATCCAGGCCACCGAGTACTTCTATCCACTCGCCATCTTGCCGTCCCAGATCGAGCATACGTACTTCGTACTCATCACCAATTTGTGCATAGACCACGGTAAAGTCACGGAACGCTTGCAGACCCGTGCGTTTCACCGCGAGGGATACCGGATGTTCGGCAATCTGAATCTCGCCGGTCAAATACATACCGGGCACCAGGGCACCGTTAGAATTATCCAACACGACGCGCGCCAGAATAGATTGGTTTGCCTCCGCGACCGGATTGAGTCGGTCAATAACACCGGTACGTTTGAGGTCGCCATCGGCTGCATCGATAGCTACAGAACTTCCAGCTGTAACCCGAGAACGATTCGACGGGAATACGGCAAATTCCGCCCAGACGGTTGACGTATCCATGATCTTGAACAGTCGCCGTCCACCTGTCTGCTCACCAGGGTTCGCGTTACGCTCAGTCACGATTCCAGCAATCGGCGCACTAAGCGCATAGGGCTTGAGGCTTTCATTGCTTTCAACCGTCGCCAGCTTTTGTCCGCGTCTTACCGTGTCTCCAATAGATACATCGACAGACTGAACAACGCCATCGAAGCGGGCAGTGATAAAGCTTACTTTTTCAGTGTTCGGTACAACCCGTCCGTAAACTGAGATGGTCTCGTTAATGGTTGCTGGCCCAGCATTGTCGGTTTCCAATTGGAAGGCCTCAGCAACATCAGCGCCTATCCGGGTTCGCCCTTCAAAGTTGTCGTACTGCCAGCGATGGGTCGAACCAAGATGCGTTGCTTCAATCGACACAATAAAGGAATGCGGCTCATAAATGACGGTATCGCCCCGCAGAAAATCATCCTGTACATCAAAGCTGATTTCATCTTTCACATCACCCAATCGAGTGAGCGTTGCATGCACGCTGACATCTTGAGGTAGAACAGGCTCACCTGCATCAGTCACCCAAACACGAAATTCAGGCGGTACACCTGTTTCAAAGATGGCGAGTTCAAGAACAAAGTCACCGTCTGTCAACAATCGTCCCCTATTGGGGCCCTTGGACGGTTCGATCTCAACAGCCTCACCATGGTTATCTTTTGCAGAATCACCGTGGTCCGAATTAGGGCCGTTGCAACCTATGAGTCCTGGCAACAGAGCCACAAGCCAAAATGTGTTGTGTAAGCGATTCATAGTATTCCTCATGGCTGAATGACCGAAGACGACAAAGTTGTCCCTGTTAAGCGTTCGATTTCTATTAGATGTTTATGAGCCTCGATACTTGCTTCGACCAAGGCTGTACGTGCGTTTAATACCTCAGCCTGAACGAGCTGAATCTCGAGATAGCCATATCTACCTGCGGCATAAGCAACCTGAGTGTCTGCCAGAGCTTGCTCCACACGAGGTAAGATCTCGTCGCGCAGCGTCTTTGTTTGATGAAGGCTGTGTTGTAACTCTTGATAGCGCGCGAACAAATGGGTTTCGATTTGTAGCTGTGTCGCTATACGATCGGCATCAACGACCTGGAGCCTGGCACGTGCTTCTGAAATTCGGCCCTGGTTACGATTGCGCAGCGCCAACGGGATCGTGATACCTGCTACGAATGCATGGTCGTTCGTACCTTCCAATCGACGAATACCCGCGTTCACACGCCAGTTAGGCTTGGCTTGTGCTTGAGCCAAACTCAACTCAGCTTCGCGCAATCGTTGTTGGCTTAAGTAACGTGAAATATTCGGGTTCTGATCAATGCGCGCGAGTAAGTACTCAAATTCCTCTGGTTTTGGCATCAACTCAATGTCGCCAGCTACCTGGGTAAAGTCAGGCTGCCGCTTTCCCCATTGTGCCGCCAGCTGGTGATTTGATGTCAGCCGCTCGTGTTCTACGTCGTCCAACGTTAGGCGAACCCGTGCTAACGCCGCTTCTGCTCGCGCCAGGTCAGCATCAGGTGATCGACCGGCACCCACGCGTTCTTTAACAGCGAAAACCGTTTGCTCTGAAAGAACAACGGCTTCTTGAAAACGCTTTAATCGTTCTTGATTGGCAAGACTGTCGAGGTACAGCCTTGCCGTTTCGGCTGCCGCGTCCAGACGCCTGAGTTCACCCTCCGCCTCAAGCAATGATACGCCAGCACTTGCTGCGGCAACACGACGATCGCGTTTTCCGCGCTCTATCACCCATCCTAAACTGAGTGTCGTTTCAGCGCGATCGATGCCCTCGAAGTCACCCGAACCGAGCGCATTTTCAACGACGAGGCCCAGTTCCGTATTCGGACGAAGCCGGGACTGCACCACCCGCCCTTGTTGCGCCTCTATTTGGTAACCAAATGCCACCAAATTGGGATTACGTGCGAGCGTCTTCCTAATGGCGGTTTCCAGGCCCACTGTGACATGTTCGCTCGCCAATGTTGACGAACCCAAAACAGCAACATTAATCACAACAAACCAATACCACGCACCAACCCGGTACATGCTCAATTTTGACATTAAATGTATCTCCCTACGCCGCTCGGGCGCTTATTCCACACGAAGAAACCAGGAACAGCCAATGCTGCTCATAGAGCTTCAAAAAAGTGAGTTACAGGGAGATTGGTGGGGCGCGAAGCGGTGGTCGCCAGCGTTCCCGGTATCGGGTCTTAATTTGTTGTGTTAGTGGGTATCGAACACGCCTTTGCAATCGCAGACCGAGAAAGACTGCGACCACACACGCCATCAGTAAGGGAATCAGCTTTGACCAGCTCGCACTGAGCTGTTTAAGCAGTGACGAATCTACTTCTGTGGCATGGTCGTGACTTTTGCCATCGCCGCGATGGTTATGACTTTCCGGCCCTATTTCATGAACGTGGACAGTGTGAATTCCAGCATCGTTTCCACCTGCATCGATATGCAAATGTATCCCGCTTAACTGTATTGCGAGCAGGCATAGGCACGCCACGCCAATGCTTGATTTCAAAATTCCACTCATGCTCGGACTATAGCGAATATTCTAAAACTTGGAAACAACAAGAAATTGGGATGGTAATTTCTCATAAATGGAACTGGAATAAGCACTTATCAAAAATCAGACGTGTTCGATACGGTGTTCCCGGCGTTTCACCCTGGTGGCACTGGATAGCGTGCCGTCTTGAAGTGTTGTCAAACTTAACGTGCCACCAAATGAGCACACGCCAGGTCATTTTTCCCCAAACTGCTCATAGCAACAAGCCAGCCTCGCGTTGCATTTCGACAAAGCGTGGATCATCGCGAATAAAGTCATACAGTGGATTGATCTTCATGCTCAATACACTTCGTGAGCCTGCCCGTTCGTCGAGCGCTATACGTAGCGCGGAAATTGCTGCCTCACGGTCGCCGGCTGCGGCGTAAACCTGTCCCATATTTTCGGATCCGATTTCCAATTCCTCCAAAAGTTCTTGCGACAACTTAACCGGCACTCCGCTTTCGCCTGCTTGCTGCAATTGTCGGCCCAGACGCATAGCCGCCTCTGGATTACGTCCGCTGCCGTTCGCCCATATGGTTATTGCATTTGTTGCTTCGTCATAATGCCTGGCACGAAGAAAAGTTAGCCACATATTGCGCCATAGTTCCGGGAAGTTCGGCTTCAACTCCAGAGCTCTGTCGCGTATGGCAACTGAACGCTCATATTGTTTTGCATCCATCAATATGTAGGAGAGATTCATATACATGAGCGGTGAAAACGGATCGCTATTAACGGCACGTTCAGCAATCTCTATGGCTTCATCATGAAACCCTTGCCACGAACGTACGTGAGACAACCAATGCAGAGCGTCACTATTGTTAGCCTGTATTTTCAGTGCGCGGCGAAGCAGGTCTTCTGCCATACGCCAATCATATTCATGGATCAGGTGATTCCAGCCCATGACCGTCATTCCCTCCGGTAACTCGGGATTCAGGTCCAGGGAACGTGCTGCGGCCTGTTCAGATTTCTTCCTTGTGAGGGAACGATCAATGGTGGCCGAATATTCCGGCATCAAAAGCCATGCATATGCCAGGCCCGCATGCGCCAGGGCAAAATCAGGATCGTAGGAAATTGCTTGTTCAAATTTCGGTATTGCAGCTTTAATCGCCGCCTCGTTACGCTGGTCGGCTAATTGTTTACCGGTAAAGTAAGCCTCCAGCGCTTCAATACTACCGGTAGGAACTGCCGCCAGCCTTTCCCGTTCATCGGGTGTTAATGTCGCACGAAGTGCTGTTGATATTGCGATTGAAATTTCGCTTTGAATTGAAAAGATATTCGCAGTGTTTAATTCTCTTTCATAGGAATTTGCCCAGAGGTTTTCTTCATTCCGGGCATTGACCAGTTGAACATTAATACGTACCCGATTGCCCGCACGTTGTACGCCACCTTCAAGGATGGTGCCGACACCAAGCTCAGCGCCAATCTCGCGCATTTTCTTTGTCGTATCCCGGTATTCCATAACGGAGGTTCTGGAAATAACCTTGAGTTCACCGATTTTTGCCAATCGGGTTAGCAACTCGTCGTGAATGCCGTCTGCAAAGAAGGCAGCGTTTTCTGATTCTGCGCTTTGATTCGCGAACGGTAGTACGGCGATAGATTTTTTCCCGGACGCTGATCCTGATGCTGGCTGCGTCTCTTCCATTAGGTATTTGTCGACTATCACAAAGGAAAGGGCAAGGGATAGCGCCGCGATTATTAGGTAATTGAGCCTGTGTCCCGCGTTGTGGCGGAGAGAACCGGATTGCACAAGGTCTTCGTCCCGTTTTATGCCGTCGGGCGTAAGCTCAAAAACCCACGCCAGAATCAATGTTATAGGAAATCCGATAGCGATAAAAAGAATTACCAGCCGACCGACCCAGCCAGGCAGGCTCAAAAGAGAGGTCAAAACATCCGTTAGCTGTAGTACCAACCAACTAACAATAGCGTACGCAATCCCAACTCTGATGACGTTGCGGCGTTTTAGCTCCCCCCAGATTGAGGCCATGTGTTCGTTCCTATAGACCTGATTCAGAAATCTTATTCTACATAGATCGAGGTGCCAAAAAAGCCGCCATTTTGGAGGATACCTGGCCTTGTCCCTAAAGCTCTCTCACCACACGAAGCCCTCTGTCATCATTGCCCCGGTAGGATGACTCTCTATATGACAACCGCGCGGCAGAGGGGTGTGAATCCCAGGAGCCCCCACGCACGACTCGACTACATTTTTCATCCCCCGCGGTCCGGGCGCTACCGTCCTGGTGGGCGTTGTCGTAGTTATAGAACCAGCAATCAGCCACCCACTCACTCACATTGCCCAACGTGTCATACAGACCAAAGGCGTTCGGTTTAAACTGGCCAACAGGCGCGGTAATTTGAAAACCGTCATCGCAATCTGCCACATCCCAACCATTGAAGCGTTTTTTGGTGGCCTGATCCGCAATATTGGCGAATTGGCAAAGGGTGTCCGGGCTATTGCCGTCCGGAAAGGAGGTTTCTATTCCCGCTCTCGCGATAAACTCCCACTCGGCTTCAGTCGGCAGTCTATAGTAATAGGCACTCTGCTTTGACAACCAGGCCAAATAAGCCAGCGCATCATCAAGCGAGATGTTTACCGCTGGATGATTATCGAATGATACCCGGCCCGGTTTATATTCACCTTTTGTTGCATTGATAAACTGCATGTATTCAGCCACGGTCACTTCATAGACACCCACCGCAACAGGTTGCGTTAACACCACTTTGTGTACCGGTTGTTCATCCATAGCACCTGCACCGCTAAGGTCACCCATCTGAAATTCTCCCGGGCCAACAACCTTTACGAGTGGCCCCACGCCACCCTGACGAAGCGGGTCCTTAAATTCCCTACCCGGAGTAAAGTCGAATTTTTCAAGCTTGATACTGGTTGTTAATCCTTGTGAGCCCAGTCGTAGCTGCTTTCTTGTCGTGCGATATCCCGGTGCGCGCACGGAGAGTGTGAGTGGACCCATAGGCGCACTGATGCGATCTCCGTAGGGTCGAATGCGTGTAGTTCCATCCACTGGATATTCTATGGATATTTCTGCACTCGCCGGAATTGTACTTACCCGCAAGGGCACCATTCGAAGCTCCAGCTTAACCTGCTGTGTGTTAGCGCCCGGACTGACTTTGATACGTTTGTTAACGCTCAGATAGTTTGTTCTGGATACTTTAACTAGATATTCACCCACAGGTAAGCCCATACCGGGGGTGTACGAAACATTCCTGTCAACAAAGCTGATGGTAGCGTCTCCGGGATGTTTGTTAATGGTTAGTGTACCCCAGGGGATTGGTTGCAGCTCTATAACAGGTTCAGAAAGTGCATTAGGAAACACTTCTACGGTTGACTGGTATGTTCCGTAACGTCCCAGACTAACGACCAAACTATGTTTCCCGGTTGTTATGCCGGTTAATTTAATGGGAGTTACTTCAGCCAAATTTGCATTGTCCAGAACGACACGGGCACCTGGAGGATTGCTAAAGATGTTCAGGGCGCCGATCTGTTGTTCGAAATCAACTTCAACAAAAGTAGTTTCGCCGCTTTCAACGGTGATGGTACGCAGTTCCTTACCGTGATATGGATGCGTGAGGCTGAGAATTTTTTGTCCTGCAGGCAGTGAATCCAGTTGCAGCGGTGACTGGCCTACACCAATGCCGTCCATGAGCACATCCGCACCCTCTGGACGGGTTACAATGTTGAGATCACCACGATAGAGACTGTATTTTCCGGGATCATACAGAATGGACGCCGCGCCGATTATCGCCACACTTCCCAATACCATATAGATTATCCGGCGCCTGAAACGGGATTTTTCCGCGGTCTTCTCTGTAACTCTATTCATGAAGCAAGTTGTGTCTGCCTAACGTGATTGTAGTAGATTGACCAGCTGCCGTTCTTCGGGAAAACTTCCAGTCTGGTACTTTGAATAGAGCAACTCTCCATCAACTATGACGTCAAAGATGCCCTTGCTGCCCTCGATGAGTTGTACTTCAATTTCAAGCGCAGATTTAATTCTTGCAGCCAAACTGACCGCATTCGGACGGTAGTCTCACTGCACGCAGTAGGTAATGGATATTTCCATGTGGTATTAGCCTTTCCAGGATTTGTTTGCATGAGTATACAAATAAAGCGGACTTCGCCAAGCCTTCTGTCAGCGTGGATCAGTGTGGTGTATGCTCATTGTACGGGCAGAATATAACACAGGAGATCGTGATGAGTGACGTGGTACAAGCCTTGAGTGAAGCTTTCGAAGGTAACTCGCTGCTGGTAGGGCAGGATGTTAGTTCGCGCAAAGCCGGTTTCTGGCGCAAGGACTATATCCAGGCTATGGCTATCGTGCGTGCTCGATCCACCGAGGATGTCAGTACCGCTTTACGCATTTGCAATGCGCATGATCAGGTTGTGATAGCGCATGGAGGTCTCACCGGATTGGCAGGTAGTGCAATCACGAGCCCTGATGATGTGGTGGTATCGCTTGAGTTAATGAACAAAATAGAGGAAATCAATACTACCGACCGAACCATGGTGGTTCAGTCCGGGGTGGTGCTGCAATCCATACAGGAAGCCGCGGATAATGAAAATCTTCTATTCCCCCTGGATCTTGGAGCGCGGGGTAGTTGCACAATTGGTGGTAATATTTCTACTAACGCCGGTGGTAACCGGGTAATTAGATATGGCATGACTCGTAATCTGGTTTTAGGGCTTGAGGCGGTGTTGGCCGATGGAACAGTTGTCTCGTCCATGAACAAAATGATGAAGAACAATGCAGGTTACGACCTGAAACACATGTTTATCGGTAGCGAAGGCAGTTTGGGAATCGTAACCCGTGCAGTGCTGAAACTTCAGGAGCAACCCAGAAGTCAGGAAACGATGTTTGTAGCTGTTGAGAGTTTTCCAAAAGTGCTGGAGTTTTTGAAGACTATTGAAGCCGGGCTCGGAGGCACAATGAGTGCCTTTGAGGTGATGTGGCAGAACTTTTATCGTCTTGTAACTACTGCTCCCGCAAAAAACCTTCCGCCACTGGCGCAGGATTATCCATATTATGTGCTCGTAGAAGCAATGGGTGGTGACGCCAGTGGAGACCATGAGCGGGTAGAGCTCGCGCTGGCTGAGTGTTTCGAAAAAGGGCTGATTGCGGATGCGGTTATTGCGCAAAGCCAGCAGCAGACCGATGATTTGTGGGCCATGCGCGACGATGTGGGTCAGTCACGTGGCCTGGGAGTGACCTTTACCTTTGATGTCAGCATGCCGATTTCTAAAATGGAATCGTACTTGCAGACGGTAGATAAACGCCTTTCTGAGCATTATGAGAACTACCAGTGCATCACCTTTGGGCATCTGGGAGATGGAAATTTGCATCTGGTGGTATCCCCTGGAGATAAGGGCTGTGCAGAAGATCAGGAGCGGGTCGAACTGTGCGTATATGAACCCCTTGGTGATATCGGCGGTTCTGTATCTGCTGAACACGGGGTAGGTCTGGAAAAAAAGGCCTTTCTGGAACTATCCAGAAACGAAAATGAATTGAACCTGATGCGCACGCTAAAACAGGCGCTTGACCCAAAAAACCTGCTCAACCCCGGAAAAATATTCGACGTATAAAAGTCAGGATTGAAAAAATCTAACCATTCTGTCGAGGGCGATCTGCAGATTGTCCGGTGACCGTGCAAAACAGAGCCTGAAATAGGCGTCACTGGACGGCCCGAAAGCGCTTCCCGGTGCCAGGCCGACTTTGGTGCTCTTTAAAATATCTTCTACCAGGCCTTCACAAGAGGCAGTGTCTGTGACGCGCGGAAATGCATAGAACGCGCCTTGTGGTGCACACAAATCAAGCCCTTCGCATTTGCTGAATGCCTCGATCACCCTGTCGCGGCTCTGGGAAAACTGTTTTACCTGCTGCCGTACAAAATCCTCGCCTTGCTCCAGTGCAGCAATTGCTCCGGCCTGAACGAAGTTGGTTGCCCCGGTATTAAATGATTCGGAAAGACCCGCCCACTGCGAAACATGCCGTTTTGGCGCAACGACCCATCCGATACGCCAACCCGTCATCGCCCACGCTTTTGAAAATCCGTTGATGACGATTACGGGATCATCATCGCGTGTTATGGACAAAAAGGACGGTGCCACATTTTGATCGTAGACGATACGATGATATACCTCATCAGAAATAATCAGTATCTGGCGTGCACGGCAAAACTCGAGAAGTTCTTCCTGTTCGCTGCGCTGCATTACCCAACCGGTGGGGTTACAGGGTGAATTGACAAATATAGCTTTGGTATTTGGCAATACAGCGCCAATGATATCGTCAACCGGGATATGCCATCCCCGATCCGTTTCGTGCTGGGAAACGTAACTTACACTGGCACCGGTTACCCGGAAACAGGTTTCGATATTGGGCCATGCAGGGCCAACTATTAGCCCGTGGTCACCATTTGTAAGCGCGGTTTGCGCGGCAATGTTTACGCCAAGCATGGCAGCACCGGGAACAGTAATGCGATCCGGGTCAATATCCAGCTTGTATAATCGATCCAGGTACGTTTTTAGTGCAGCGCGCAGTGGTAAGCCTCCGCGCGTGTGTGTGTAAAAAGTCTGTCCGGCTTCAAGAGCCTGAATAGCGGCCTGGCTAATGAAGTCCGGTGTCACGGTATCCCCCTCTCCATACCACAAGGGAATTACCTCCTTGTCTTGCATGTGAGGGAGCGAAAAGCGGGTTATAGCACTCTGTTGCAGGGCTTCGATCTCGTCTCTGAATGGTTTCATAGGCGTACTTGAATCAGTGGCTGACAGGGAAATAGTATCAGTATTTCCGGGATTTCAGCTAATCTCTATTACCAGTTTGATTGGGTGTTGTTGCACTCCTTGCCATTGCGAAGGATACTTGATCAGAGCTTCCCATAAGTAGAAAAGCTTCATGAGCGATGTACTTTATCGATTGACATTTAGCGGCGAGATGCTTGAAGGACAGCATCCTGCAGTGGTCAGGAAAAAACTGGCAGCACTATTGAAGCTGGAACCAGAGCGTGTGGAAAAACTCTTTTCCGGTGATACGGTGGTGATTAAAAAGTCTGTGGACGAAGCAACGGCCGCGCGATTTCAAGCAGCGTTCAAATTAGCGGGTGGCCGGTTGCGCGTTACACGCATTGGTGGATCCGCGGAGGCTCCTGCACCTGTTACCGCATCTGGCGCTGAAGATGCGCAGGTAACATTTGAATTGGCAGAACCCGGGTCCAGTCTCCTGGACCAGCCAAAAAACATTCCGGATACAAACATTGATACCAGTCACCTTAATATAGCGAACACTGGTGAAGATATTCTGGAAGAGCAGTATAAACATACGCTAGTAGAACAGGCACCTGACGTGTCTCATATAAGCCTTTCCGACAGTGAGACTTTTCCACCTACAAAGCAGGATATGCTAGATGCCCTGGTTATCGAGCCACAGGATTGGCAGGTTGGCGCTGTCGGCGAGGATATGCTGGAGGAATACCCAGATATAGTGGCTGATATAGACTTGGACGCTATTGATTTTGATCTTGCGGAGCCTGGCAGTTTAATGGATCAGGAAACCAGGAAAGTACCTCCTCCGGCGCCGGATACCAGCCACATTTCTTTGGAAGATTAAGCCCGGCCGGTGTCGATGAGGCTCTTTATAGTCTCTGAATAACGATGCTTCAGTTCCTGCCATTCAAGCTTTAACCAGGGTGTAAAACTGTCCGGATCCCCATCCAGTAACTGGTCGAGCTTTTGCAGGCTGACCCACTTCCATGCATTGATCTCATGGGAATTAATGTTTGGCTTTGTTTCGGTGCGACCAATGTAGACGTAACAAAGTTCGTGTTCACTTCCCTGATCCTGAAAAGTTGCCTGGTATTCAAATTTGTACAGGTAAACCATTTCTGACTGCACACCGAGTTCTTCCCAAACCCGGCGTGAAACGGCTTGTTGCATGCTCTCATTCTGACGAGGATGGCTGCAACAGGAGTTTGACCAGAACAGGGGCCATAACCTTTTGTTTGCAACGCGCTGTTGCAACAGCACCTCACCTTTTTCGTTAAAGAGAAACAATGAAAATGCGCGATGCAATAATCCCTGGTTATCATGGCATGCGGCCTTGTCCAGGTACCCAATACATTCATCCTGAGAATCCACCAGAATTAGTGACTCATTGTCGTACGATACGATGTGGTCATTGGTGGGTGCTTCAGCCAAAGTGCTTTCTCCTTTTTTTCTGGCTTCGGGTTTTAAACATCGGAATTACTCACCCGTCTCTATGTTTACAGTAAGCGTTTGATAACCGGCATTTTCCAGCGCTGCAGCTACGGGCCCGGGATCTTCGCACAGCGCAATCATTGAACCACCACCTCCACCCCCGGTCAATTTCGCACCAAGTGCTCCATGTTCCCGACTGATATGTATTAATTCTTCCAGCTGTGGAGTGGACAGCTGTAATCCATTCAATATGCCGTGGCACAGGTTCATCGTTTCCCCAAGCTCTTGAAGATCACCGCAGCGTATGGCTTCAGCGCCTGCCAGAGTGAGGTCTTCGATGCGATCGAACATACTTTCGTAGCGCTTGGGTTGTTTTTCCCAGGCACTTCTTACCTTGCCAACCATACCGGCAGTGAGGCTTTCCCTGCCCGAAATCCCGACTACAAGTGGAATCTGTGCACCCGGTGAGAGTCGGGAAAATTCGAATTCATCGGTTTTCTGGAACAAAAGCGTATGGCCGTAAGTGGCAATGGTGTTATCAACTCCGGATGGCGTTCCATGTGCAGCTGTCTCACACTCAAAAGCCAGAGCATTGATAAGGCTATCATCAAGATTGAGTTGAAAATGGCTTTCCAGCGCCCGGATGAGCGCAACAGCTAGCGCGGATGAGCCCCCCAAACCCATTGCCCGGGGAATATTTGGAAAAATCTCAATTTCCATATTACGTTCTTCAAGCTCCAGGGTTTTGAGCAAGGTAGCCAAAATTGCAGCAATACCCTGGGGGTGCTCCTCCAGTGACTTTAATCGTTGTTCTACGCCCCAACGAGGTATCAGCAGATGAATGCCATCGCGGGCATCTTTAACGCGCGCTTCAATAGCCAGTGGAATGGGTGTAGCAATTGCATGTCGCCCGTAAACAACGGCATGCTCGCCCAACAGAATAATTTTTCCGCATGCGCTGCTGCGCGGTTCAACATCCTTTTCAGTTACCGGGATATGCGCGCGTAAGGCATTCATAATTTCCCGCGCTTTCCAGACTTTAATGTCTCCGGATTCAATCAGCAGATCGACCACCTGATCGAACAGGGCAGGGGGTACCTTAGCCGTGTTGGCCACACTACGGGCATGCAGTGTCATATGGCCCTGTTGTATGCCATCGGTGGAAAGCGCGCGCAAGGCAGCAAAATTTTGCGCCAGGCCAACACATCCTATGATGTTGGAGAGGTTACGTGCGTTGGGCGAACCCAGCATTCTGTGATTGATCGCCACAGTTGGATTGGATTGTAATGAACCGCCTACGGTTCCCACTTTTAAGGGAATTTCTATTTCACCGACCAGATCTCCATCGGCATTTTTGAACCAACGGGTTAGTGCGGTATATCTGCCTGAGCGGGACGCATAGGCATGTGCTGCCGATTCTACTGCACGCCAGTCATTTCCGGTTGCTATTACGACCGCATCTATTCCGTTCATTACCCCCTTGTTATGCGTGGTAGCACGATATGGGTCAACCTGGGCGAGATCACTCGCCAGAATGATTCCGTCACGCACTTCGTCCCCCGAATAGCCTTTACCTTCCAGATTGCTGACCGGTATGGTGACCTCGGCCGTGGTCATCGCCCGATCGGTCAGATTTGAGAGAATGCGCAAAAATACGCGTCCTCCTGTAATAGATTCAACGAGGGAAGCTATGCCTTCGCATGCTGTGTTAACCAGATTGGCACCCATCGCGTCTCGTGTGTCAACGAGCAGATGCAACACCACCATTTCTCGCCCATCTTCCGGAGCGGTGTATTGAAAAGTTTCTATGTCAATAGCACCACCACCTCTTGCAACCATTTTTGGGTGCAGGCTGTTTGCCAGATTGAGAATGTCTTCCCTGTGGTCATGCAGTTCCTGTATGGCCCTGGCAGGGTCTTCCATGTCTACTATCTGTACCTGTCCAATCAGAACAGGTTCACTGGAGTGCGCCTTAAAGCCACCCCCAAGTCGTGCAACACGTGCAGCAGCACTCAGCCCTGCAACAATTGAAGGTTCTTCAACCACCAGTGGAATGACATAGTCTTTGCCATTGATTAAAAAGTTGAGCCCCAGGCCCATCGGCAGGCCAAAAATACCAACGATATTTTCGACCATTTTGTCCGCGGTGGTGAGGTCCAGGATATGTTCCTCATTGAGCAATGATTCAAGATCAGACAAGGGCAACAACTTTCGCACTTCAAGTGCTTCTATACGCTCGCGTATGGAAAGCTTGAAAAAGTTGGGGATTCTCGAACTACCCTGCTTGGGAGGAGTCGGTGTGGACGCCATGTGTGTCTATCTCCAGGTCGATGTCTAGGAAATTACTTGTACCAGCTGTATTTTTCACTGCTGTTGTAAAGGCTCTAAGGGCTTCCGGGTCTTCTGCCAGTGCAATGCCAATGTCTCCTCCGCCCGCTCCGCAGGGTTTATAAAGTATTCCGTGCTTTAGTGCCAGTTTGTCCATTGAGCAATGTGCCTGTGTATATATTCCCTGTTGGCTGGCATTGTCGAATTCCTGCAGCCGTTGGATATATTCTGAAATGGCGCCATGCCAGTCATCGGGGCTGTCCCGGAAAACATGTGCAATATTTTCAGCGCTCCCGGAGAGCTTATCAAGTGTCTGATCGGAATTTGATTGCAACCAGGAACTGAACTTTTCCAGAAAGACATTCGTATTTGCCGCTAACCCCGAACTGAATACCTGATAGTGCATGCTGGTGGGAAGATCGGCGGTGTCTATCCGGGCACCGGAATCACTATTTGTGTAGCAGATAATACCCCCATAGCTGGCTGCTGCGATGTCCAGGCCACTGCCTCGTGAATTTTGGGCCGCATTGTGTGCGCCATGCGCCACATCGAAAACCACATCAGGCTTCAGCGGTATTGTGCTTCCGAACATAGACAGAAGATTGGCAGCCAGGCAGGTACAAATAGCGGCACTTGACCCTAAACCCAGTTTCTGGCCTTTGTAAAATAGGCAGCTCGAGTCTGTATCCACAGTAAAACCTGTTATCTGACGGGTGAGTTGGCTACTGTTGATTAGTTGATTGAGTACAAACCAGTTCAGGCGGGCTGGATCCTGTTCTTCAGGTGGTTCTTCTGCCAACATACGGGATAGCGAATGTCGGGATTGTGCTTCAAATCCCTTGCTGTTGAATGTACACACAGGTGAGTCGGCTTGTTTAAGAATTGCCCTGGCTCGTCGATTCACAGCCAGAACCACCGCCGGAGCACCGTTCAATACCGCGTACTCTCCCGTTAATACCAGTTTGCCGGGTGCTGAGCTGGTGTACATCATGACGAAGCGGGGGCTTTTGAATCTACAATGCGCGCGGCAGGTCCCAGGCCGGTTCTGAGTGTGCGCTGGACGCCTTTAATACCGGAAAGTAATTTATCTACGGCATCAGCTGCCTCTGGCAAACATATAGCTTTCAGTTGCGGACCGGCGTCGATAGTAAAGAATACCGGAACCCCGGATGCCCTCATCGATCGTATCGCATGGATGCACGCTATGGTAGCCGGATTCCAGTAAATCAGGCCGGGTTGTGTGGATAACATAAGCCCGTGCATTTTGAGGCAACTGTGCTCGCTGATGGTTGCTACGCGTTCAAAATCCCGGTCTCTAACCGCTTGCAGACAATCGTCAAAATCTGTTCTGGTGCTTGCAACCCAACTGTCATAATAAGGGGACGTATTGCGGGTGAGCTGCATGCCTTCGGATGAAGAGATGGCTTTTTCACGTTCTGTGCAGATTGCAACAACAACCTGCATAGGCCAGGCGTGTTCGTTGAGTATTTGAGTGGCGTGCCAGGTTTCCTGTTTACTGTCAGTCAAAGAACCCGCAAGGCTAACAAAACCGCCGTAAATACTGCGCGCTGCAGAACCGGATGCCATACGTGCGTGAATAGATAACTTTTTTGCGCTCAGGTTTGAGGCACCCAGTTCATTTAGTGCCGTAACAAGCGCGGCGAAACCTGATGCAGATGAAGCAAGACCTGCGGCGGTGGGAAAATTGTTTTCCGAGGTAATGTTTACGAAGGGAATTGGTTTGTTTGAGACCGCCCGCATTCTCTCTAAACAGGCATTTACTCTGGGATCGATTGTGGGATTTCCATTTAGGGAAAAAATGTCCCCTTGCGATGACGGATCAAGCGTTATGCGTGTACGGGAAGTCAGTGCTTGCAGAGTTAGGGAAAGGGACGGTGTTGCTGGAATATTGTGTTCTGAAGATTGTTTGCCCCAGTACTTTACCAACGCAATATTTGCATGTGCTTCAGCAGTAACTACGATCGGAGCTTCCATAAAGTATCAAGTGTCGGAGTATGCAGCGGGCGCGACAAATTTGTAGCCCTTTTGTTCCAGAAATTCAGCACACTGTATGGTGCGCAAGTCTGAATATTCTGGCCCGGCGATCTGTACTCCTATCGGCAGATTTGAATCGTTGGGACCGGTAGGTACAACGGTGGACGGCAAATAGCTGACACCAGTCAGACCAGCCCAGAAGAGTTGTTCAAAATATGATCGTTCTTCACCGTCAACATTTATTGTGCGTTGCCCCATTGGCGCATGATTATGCTTGAAAGCTGCAGTAGCCATCATAGGCGTTAGCAGGATGTCATATTTGTTAAAGAACGCGTGCCATGCCCAACGCAGGTGGGTACGTGCCTCATTCATGGCTGACCAGTCCTTAAATGATGCTGTTTGAGCACGTGCCAGATTAGCCGCATCGCTCTGGTCGTCTTTTGAAAGTGTTCCGGCAAAAGCCTTTATTTCATCGTAGGCGGGTTGAGCCATGCGAGAAGCCATGGTTGACCACAGCAAGTATTGATACACGGTGTGGGTGTGTTCAGCGCTAAAGTCCGGACGGGCATCGTAATCTATTTCTGCGCCTGCTTGTTCAAAGGTGCTGGCAACGGCTCTCACTCTGGCTTCGGTTTCCTTATCAACCGGCGCAAAAGCATCATTTGCCCATACTGCAACGCGTAGTTCGGAAATTGCTTTTGTCATGGGTTTGAGATTGAGAGAATATCCGCCGGCTAATATTTCATCGGGACCTGCCAGAATATCCAGCCCGATTTTCAGGTCGGATGCAGAACGCGCGAGGGGACCAATTACCGATATATCCGACGGTGTAAGAACGCCAGGCATGGCGTGACCACGCATGGGCAGTAAATTCCATGTAGGTTTGTGACCGAATACGCCACAATAATGTGCCGGGTTGCGAATGGAGCCACCAATGTCAGAGCCGATTTCAAAACCGGTCATGCCACCTGCCAGGGCAGCAGCAGATCCTCCGGATGAACCCCCGGGGCCACGAGATGTGTCCCATGGATTGTTGGTCACTCCGTATACCGCGTTATAACTTTGAAAATCTGCCAACTGGATTGGAATGTTGGTTTTTCCAAAAATTACTGCGCCCGCCTTTCTAAGTCTTTGTACACTCAGAGCATCTTCGCTTCGTTTGTGACCGGCCAGATCCGGAATACCCCAGCAGCAGGGCAATCCCTTTATGGAAAAAGATTCCTTCGTTGTCATGGGAACACCATGCAGCGGTCCCACGGTGTCGCCACGCTTTATCGCAGCGTCACAGGTTTGTGCGTCCGCCAGCGCTTCAGCTCTTATTTGCAATATTATTGCGTTGAGTTCCGGATTGTATTTATCTACACGATCAAAATACATGTTCAGCAATTCAACGCTTGAAATTTCGCGAGATTGGATCAGCGCAGCCTGGTGAGCTGCGGATGTAAATGCCAGATTGGAAGGATTAATAGCGAGTACCCCCTTTTTAACGTGGTTCCAGATGTTTTCGTAACCACCAGTAGGCCACAATACCCATCAGGATATTTGAAATCATTGTAGCTGCAAATATCCCTTTATACCCATATAAACTGTTACCCAGCAACGCAAGGGGAATATACACAACGAACATACGAGTAAAAGACATGAACGTGCTGGGCAAGGGTCGACCCAGTGAATTAAATGAGGCTGAAGAAACCATCAGCACACCCCATAAGCCATAACTTATCGGTACCACCGACAGGTAGTTGATAGCTACGGCTCCGGCCACCGGGTTATCGTCGATAAGCACTACCGCCTCTGCTGCAAATAGAAACAACAGAATGCAAACGGCCAGCCCCCAGAGCATCGAAAACTGGTAGGCAGCCCTGATACCAAGCCTTACCCTTTGGAGGTGTAGCGCACCCCAGTTCTGGCCAACAAATGGACCAATGCTCCCCGAAAGCGCAAACAAGAACATTACCGAAGTAGCCTCAATGCGGCTGGCAATTCCGAATCCGGCGACAACAGTCTCGCCGTAACTTGCCAGCATACGAGTAATAATAATGCCCGATACGGGGCTAATTAGCTGGGTCGCGATGGCTGGTGCACCTACCCTGAGTATTTCTTTCCATGAAGCAATCAAGCCGTGCATGGACTTATGCCCAAAACTGATGAGTTTTTCCCGAATTGCAGTGTAATAAACTAGGAATAACAGCATGAATATTCGCGAAACGAACATTGCCACAGCCGCGCCGGTTAGTTCCATGCGCGGGAATCCAAACCAGCCGAAAATGAATATCGGGTCGAGTGCCAGGTTTAGTAGTGCGGTTAATGTCATCAGCACACCCGGAATTTTTGCGTTGCCGGTCGCACGTAGCACGCTACTTGCCACCATACCGAGTGTGAACAAAACAGTACCAGGATAATAGATAAGCAGATATGGATGTATGTAATCGACTACCTGCGGGTTGGCACCCAGGGCACGAAACAGGGGATCTATCGTTAGTATGCCCAATATAGCAGCGCAACCGATAAGCAAGGCAATAAGCAACAGGGCGTGGGAAGAAAGTTGCTTAACAGCATTCCAGTCCCCCGAGCCCACGTTGCGTGCGACCACGGATGAAACCCCTATGCTTATTCCCAGCGCAATACTGGAGAGTGCCATGGTCACTGGAAAAGTAAATGCCACTGCCGCAACCTGGTCAGTGCCCAATTGACCGATAAAGCCTATTTCGAGCAACTGCACTAAAATACTGGAGGATACGCCCATAACCATTGGTGCTGTTAATCGTGTGAGTGTCCAGGGTACGGGGCCCTGAGTTAAATCGTTTGAAGCTTGGGAATTCATCTTTACACAGTATAGGAAATGCATGTTGCCGCGAACATCTCAGGCAAATTAAATGCAAAAAAAAGGCGCTTGATAGGGGAGATTTCGAATCTTCCGGTTACAATTGTCATAACGATCCGAATCAAAGGCATTGAAGATGGGCGACACGGTACAGATTACCTCTGACGATGGCTTTGTATTTAGCGCTTACCGCGCTGAACCAGAGACGTCGCCCAAAGGTGCGATATTGGTTATTCAGGAAATATTCGGTGTAAACAGCCATATTCGATCGGTTGTGGATTCCTATGCACGTGAAGGTTACGTGGCGATGGCACCGGCAATATTCGACCGACATGGCTCAGGAATAGAGCTTGAGTATGATGGTGACGGCGTGAGCCAGGGTGCGGAGATTGCTTTTAGGCACTTGAAAATGCCCGAAACCCTTGCCGATTTGTCCGCCTGTGTTAATCAGCTTGCCGAGGTCGGAAAGGTAGGCGCTGTGGGGTATTGTTTCGGTGGCCTGCTTGCCTATTTGTCCGCCTGCAGCGTCGAGAACTTGAGTTGTAGCGTTGCCTATTACGGGGGAGGTATAGCAGGGGTTCTTGACCGGAAGCCTAAAATTCCGCTATTGATGCATTTTGGAGAACTGGATTCCCATATTCCACTGAGTGATGTTGAAACAATCAGGGCAGCTCTTCCCAATGTTACGATTAATGTTTTTGCAGACGCTGATCATGGCTTCAATTGCGACCAGAGAGCTTCGTACAACGAGAAAGCAGCCAGGACTGCATTTGATCAATCGCTAGCTTTTTTTAGCGAGCAATTGTAAAGCGGTCACAGAGAATGATTGTCTATTCCGCAGCCACCCACCCTGGGCGTAAGCGCTCCCTGAACGAAGACAACATTGGTTGGAGTGAGGAAAAATCCTTGTGGCTGGTCGCGGATGGCATGGGCGGTCATGCTGCAGGCGAGGTTGCGAGCCTGATTGCAAAGGAAAAGGTCCTTGAAGAAATAGCTTCCGGAACTGCCCTTATGGATGCTGTTATTCGAGCACATGAGGCTGTCAGGGATGCTGCACTTGCCAATTCTGAACAGGCTGGCATGGGCACGACCATAGTCGCTGCCAGAATTCAGGGGTATATTGCCGAGCTGGTTTGGGTAGGTGACAGTCGGGCTTACCTGTGGCGCGATGGAGCACTGGAAACCGTAACGAGTGATCATTCGTTCATGCAGATGCTTATTGATAATCAGCAATTAACGGCGGAAGAAGCCCATAAACATCCGCAAAGAAATATTGTCACCCAGGTATTGGGAGTGAGTGATCCAATACCCGGCAGAATTACTCTACGATTGCAAAACCTTGATTGTATTTTGTTATGTAGCGATGGATTGAACGATGAGCTAACACATGACGAAATTGCGCTTATATTGCGAGAGTGTCCAAACGCGGAGGCGGCCACGTCGCGGTTGATTGAGGCTGCGTGTGACGCCGGTGGTCGGGACAACATTAGCGCCATATTAATTCAGTATGAAGGGGAAAATGCGCCCGCCCCGGAAGATACAACCATGCGCAGGCACGTTCCCGAACAAGTATCAGCCGAACAACCCGTCTCCGGGATTGGTAGAATAGGCAGGCGATTGGCTGGCCATATATTCAGGGCTTTGGTCATACTCGCCGTTTTATTGTTGCTTGTGATGATTGTGTTTTAGGTTTGCACCTAACAAGCATAAACACAGGCACGCCATCCCCATCGAAATAGGGGAGTGAAACTATTGAAAGCGAACTGGCCAAGCTGTAAACGTGATCGAAATGCCTCAATAAGAAAACATCTAACGAGATTGTTATGCCGATAATTCAAGTAAACAACCTGGTCAAAAGGTATCCCATACCGGGTAATACAAGTGAGTCATTTTGTGCGGTTGATGATATTTCCCTTGAAATTGCCGCGGGAGAAATATTCGGTATCCTTGGGCCCAATGGAGCGGGTAAAACCACAACGCTCGAAATGCTGGAAGGGCTTTGTGAGATTGATGGGGGCAGTGCGAGTGTTGATGGAATAGACGTGCAAAGCCGCCCCTATGACGTTAAGAAAATAATCGGCGTGCAACTCCAGGCCAATGAGTATTTCGATAATTTGTCCCTGACCGAATTACTGGACCTGTTCGGGGCCCTCTACGGGCGCACGGTTGAACCAGACCAGCTTCTTGATAAAGTGAATCTGGTGGAGAAGGCTTCGGCAAGGCCAGAAAGCCTTTCCGGTGGTCAAAAGCAACGATTCTCCATTGCCTGTGCGCTTGTTAACGAGCCGAAGGTGCTGTTCCTTGATGAGCCAACTACGGGACTGGACCCCCAGGCTAAACACAACCTCTGGTCTCTGGTGAAGATGTTGAACGACACTGGCATGACCATCGTGTTAACTACACACAATATGGAAGAAGCTGAAACCCTGTGCGAACGAATTGCCATTATGGATCATGGTAAAATTGTCGCCAATGCACCTCCTGGTGAGCTGATTCAAAAGTACGCACCCGAACCTCCAAAAGCAGCTATACGTGGAAACATGGAAGATGTTTTTCTAGCCCTTACAGGTCACGGATTAAGAGAATAGGAAGGCTGATGTTTACATTTCAACAACGACGACTTGCCAAAGTGTTTCTAAAGATATTCCTCCGCGATCGGCAATCCATATTCTTCAGTTTGTTTTTCCCGATGATATTTATATTTGCCCTGGGCATGATAAATGATTCTGAACCCGACCCTTATGGTGTTGGAATTGTGGACAAAGCGCAAAGCGTCCTGGCCACGCGTTTTATTGACACGCTAACTTCCAACACGCTCTTTGAGGTCTCTGTGGGTGGAGAGGAATTGTTGCGTGACCAGCTGGTTGCGGGCGACATAAGTCTTGTACTCTTGTTGCCGGAGGGCTTTGAGGAAGCTGGCACTGGTACCGAACTACAGGTATTGGTAGACGCATCCAAAGTGAGGCAGGTCGGAGTGATTATACCCATTCTTGAAACAGCCCTGATTGATATTGAACGAAACCTCCGGGATACCAGCGCCATGTTTTCGATTGTCGTGCAGGATGTTCAGGCGCGCTCTCAACGATACCTTGATTTTTTGCTTCCGGGCATGCTGGCATTTACCATCATGCAAATATGTATTGCGGGTAGCGGTTTTAATGTTGTCGAGTATCGGCGCAAAGGCATTCTAAAGAGACTGTTCGTAACACCTATTCAGCCCAGGGATTTTATTTCCGCCATTGTTATTGCAAGACTGGTTTTATGCCTAACACAACTTACCGTATTGCTCGCAGCAGCAGTGTATTTTATGGGAGCGGTTGTGGTTGGCAACCTGGTGTCTTTGTATTTTGTAATATTGCTTGGCGCTATTATATTTTTATGTCTTGGATTCAGTCTGGGAAGCATTGCCAAAACCCAGCAGTCCGTTCAGGCGATCGGAAATATTGTGATATTTCCGCAAATGTTTTTATCCGGAATATTCTACCCGATAGAGCTGTTACCTGAGTTGATTCAACCGCTTGCTTCGATACTGCCGCTAAGTTATATAGCCAATGCCCTGAGAGAAATTAGCGTGAATGGGCTTGGTCTGACCGAGATTGTTCCAGACATGATTGGCATTGCCGTATGGATGGTTCTGGGCTTTCTGATAGCTACACGTTATTTTGTCTGGCGCGAAGTTGCTAACTAGTTAGCGCTTTATTTTACAGGCCACTTACCAGCTGTTAAATCGCGACAGCAAATCGCATATCCGGCTGGAATATCCCCACTCGTTATCGTACCAATTTAGCGTTCGCAAATAACGCCCCCCGATAATCGCTGTGCCACCAGCGTCATAAACGGAAGAATGCGAGTTACCGATGATATCCGATGAAACGATGGGTTTATCGCTGAACTCCAAAATACCCTTAAGCGCGTCAGAATCGGCTGCCTGCATTATCGCATCGTGCACTTCCTCGAGACTCACTTCCCGGGCCAACTCTGTAAAAAGGTCCACCACCGAGCCGTCCGGAACAGGTACCCTTGCTGCGATGCCGTGCAGTTTGCCTTTGAGCTGTGGCAGCACGATACCTACTGCCTTGGCTGCACCCGTGGAGGTAGGAATAATGTTTTCTGCTGCAGCACGGCTTCGCCTCCAGTCTGAATGTGGTACATCTGCCAGGCGCTGATCATTGGTATAGGCATGTACAGTATCAATGACGCCCTCGACAATGCCGAATTTATCATCTAATACCTTCGCCATTGGCGCGAGGCAGTTTGTTGTGCAACTGGCGTTGGATATTATTTTGTGTTCCGCCCCAATCCCGTCGTCGTTGACACCCAGGACTACGGTGTAATCAATTTCATCTTTTGCTGGAACCGTAAGCAATACCCGTTTGGCACCGGCGTCTATGTGTTGTTGTAATTGGGCTCTCGTCCTGAAAACGCCAGTTGCTTCCACGATGGCGTCAATTTCCATTTCACCCCAGGGCAATGCTGCGGGGTCGCGTTCGCTGAATAGCTGTGTTTTTCCTTTTGGAGTAACAAAACAGTCTCCCTCAAGTGCCAGCGGTTTATCGAAACGGCCCATAACCGTATCGTAACTGAGCAGGTATCGCAGCACCTCGTTATCAAACAGGTCGTTAATGGCAACTACATCTATACCTTCAACGTCCTGTAGTATTCGAAAAACAGATCTGCCGATGCGACCAAAGCCATTTATTGCGATTCTCATGGGCTTGTCTCCGCCGCTCTGTCCAACCTGGCGTACAAGCGCGTAACATCCAGAAGGCGTGCCGCATGCCCCATATTTTCGTACCAGCCAAGTGCTTTTACGATATGAGAGCCGGCTTTAATGGTGCCCTTGGTGTCAAATAGCAGGGAGAAGGTACTGTCGATGATGTCCGAGGAAACAATAGGGTCCTCTACGACATCCACTACGTTCGGGTAGTGCTTGACTGCATTGCGCATAGCATCGTTTACCTGTTCGGTATCAATGTCAGCGCTGGCAAACACCAGATTGGTATCCAGTAAACAGCCTTCGTGGACAGGTACGTTTAAGGCAAAACTCAAAACTTTGCCTTCCATCTCCGGGAGAATTCTACCTAACCAGCGCGCTGCTTCATGCCCATTGGGAATTATATTTTTTGCCGCAGACCTGCTTCGGCGATAGTCGCTTCCCGCGTAGTCCTGCAAGGCCTGGTCACTGGTATAGGCATGTATGGAGGTTGCGCTGGCGCAGGTAAGTTCAAATTCATCGCCCAGTATTTTCAAGAGCAAAGCCAATGCAGTAGTTGTTGCGGAGGCCGCCGAGATCATCAGATCACTGGTTTGGGCCTGTTTGTGGTTAATTCCCGGTACCACGATTCGGTCAATATGATCCAGGGGCAGTGTTCTCAATAGAATGCGCTTTGCGCCGTTACCAAGATGGTCCTGCATGTAACGCTTTTCCTGATATTTGCCGGTGGAATCTATCACCATGTCAACGTCAAAAATGTCCCATGGAACTTCTGCAGGTGTGTCTATCGGGATCATACGGGATTGAAAACGGGGATTGACCAGAAAATTGCCCTCAAGATGATGCTCTCCCGGAATTTTGGCCTCTGATGTGAGCAGATAGTGTAAAATTTTTGGATCACCAATATCTGCTATTACAGCGATATCTATATCTTCGCTTCGAGATGCAAGCTCGTAAATTTGTCTACCGGTTCGGCCGAAACCCATAATGCCGATTCGAATTGGTTTTTCCCTGGACACCTTTTGTTCTCGCTTCAGCTTCGCATATAGTATGTGCACCATACTACTTGCAGGAGCAAAAATTGTCAGCACCACTCGAAGGCATAACGGTAATTGAAGTTGATAGTTATATGGCTGCACCGAGCACTGGCGCAATACTATCGGACATGGGTGCCAGGGTTATTAAAGTGGAGCCACTTTCAGGCGACCCCATGCGCGGGATTGGCAGGCCCGCAAAAATTGAAGGGAAGTTAAAAGGCTACGATTTTGGTTTTGATGTTACCAATCGGGGTAAAGAGTCCATCGCCATAGCGTTGGATACCCCAGGAGGCGTAAACGTGGTGCACAAGCTGGTGAAGCAGGCACAGGTATTTCTTTGTAACCTGCTCCCTCATCGACAATCCCGTTTTGCGCTGGATCCTGAAAGCCTTAAGGCCGTAAATCCTGGCCTTGTACACGCTACGCTCACTGGATACGGGACGAATGGTCCCGACGCCCTGCGGCCCGGATATGATGTCACTGCATTTTTTGGACGTTCGGGGCTTTATGATGCCATGCGAGATGGAGATGATGGTGTGGTGCCCATGGCGCGACCAGCGCAGGGCGATCATACCGCAGGGTTGGCATTGTTGGCCTGCATCCTTGCCGCGCTACGTATCGCTGAACGCACGGGTGAATTTCAACTGGTTGAGACTTCTCTTTACGAAACCGCCATATGGACCCAGGCTACTGATTTTGCGACCACCGCTGTAGACAGGGCACCAGTACGACGCCGACCTCGTGGAGGCGAGCTTACACCCGCCACTAATCGTTACCCCTGTGGCGATGGCAAATGGATTGTTTTAAACCAGCTGGGACGAGACAGTTTTGACAAGTTGTGTAAGGCCCTGGACAAACCGGAATGGTTGAATGACGAACGTTTTGTTGATGGACGCAGTCGTTATCGGAACATGGCAGTGCTGGTTGAAGAAATAGACGCCATACTCGCCAACAAGACGCGTGATGAGTGGGGCGTTATCTTTGACGCCAACAATATTGTTTGGGGGCCTGTTCTGTCTCTTGACGAAGTGCCGGGAGATCCACAGGCGGAAGCCATCGATATGTTTCCTCAGATGCGACATCCTGAGTTAGGCACTTACCAAACTGTGCGTGTCCCGATGCGCTTTTTTAATGCGGAAGTAAAACCGGGTGGGCCTGCACCTGTATTGGGAGAGAACACTCGGGAAATTCTGCAGAGTATTGGCATACAGGATGAAGAAATGAGAGAGCTGGTGAATTTGGGATGTGTGAAATCGCCTGATAATTAGAAATCTGGAGGTAGATATGGCAAAAGGACATTGTCTTTGTGGACAGCTTCGCTTTGAGACTTCAGCGGACCCCAAGTGGATAGCGTATTGCCATTGCGCAAGTTGCAGACGACACACGGCATCCCCGGTTGCATGTTTTGTGAATGTGCCATTAGACAGCGTGCATTTTTCTGGTGAGTTGGGTAGTTACGCATCATCTGAAGGTGTTACGAGAAGTTTTTGCGCAACCTGTGGCACACCCATTGCCTACCAGGTTTCACGCAGGGCAACAGAAATTGACTTGTACCTGAATGCTTTTGATAACCCGGAACAATTTCAGCCCCAGCTTCATGTTTATACCGCGGAGCGTATACCCTGGTTTGATGTGAGAGATGAACTGCCGCGCGAGATATAAAAACATATTCTTTGAGTTTGGGTTAAGCCAAGAGCCAGGAATTGGGAGATAAAAGCTTGAATAAAATTGAATTCAACAAAGACGAAAAAGCACACATGGTGCGAAAGCTAAAACTCTATTTCACTGAAGAACTGGAACAGGAAATAGGGCAGTTTGACGCTGAGTTTTTGTTAGACTTTGTCTCGGAAGAGCTTGGCGTGTATTACTATAATCGCGGACTAAATGATGCGCGTGTTATTTTGGAAAGTAAATTTTCGGATATTGAAGATGCCCTGTACGAAATTGAGCATGTCACCGAATTTACGAAGTAGCCAGGGTTTTTATGGCCCTGCGACCGAGTTTAAGATCCTCAAGAACCATGTATAAACAAGGTATTAGTATCAGGGTAATTACCGTAGCGAACAAAATTCCAAAACCGAGCGAGACTGCCATGGGTGTGACCAACTGAGCGGTTAAACTGGTTTCCAGCAAAATGGGCAGTAAACCAAAAAAGGTGGTTAATGAGGTGAGCATAATTGCCCTGAATCGTCTTGTACCGGATTGTATTGCTGCATCAAGAACTGTCATTCCCTCATCCACAGCCTTGTTTACGAAATCAACCATCAATATCGAATCGTTTACCACTACGCCTGCCAGCGCGATGATTCCCATCATTGATAAGGAGCTGAAATTTATTCCGATCAGAACATGGCCTATCAAGGCACCAATCATCCCAAAGGGAATGACCACCATAATTATGAGTGGCTGGGTATAGGATTTAAGTGGTATTGCCATTAGTGCGTATATGGCGAATAGTGCCAGCGTAGCCATGTATAAGCTTTCGGTTTTAAATTCCTCTTCTTCCAGACTGGCTCCACCGAGTTCGATTCTTACAGAAGGAAATTTGGCATGTAAGCTTTCTGAAAACGGACCTTGTGTAATATCCCGTACAATTTGCCCGGGTTGAATAGTAGTTTTGTCTACGTTGGCAGATATAGTTACCGAGCGCTTGCCCCAGGAGTGCGTTATTCTGGATGGACTAAGACGTGAATCAATTGTTGCAACACTTGAAAAGGGAACTTCGTCACCTTGCGGGGTGCGTATATACATGTTCTCAAGGTTACCCAGAGATTCTCGTTCAGACTTTGGATATCGTACCATCACCTTAACTTCTTCCCGGCCGCGTTGAATCCGTTGAGCCTCAACCCCGTAAAATGCAGCACGAACCTGAGAAGCGAGATCACGCAGTGATAGTCCTAGCGCCTCGGCTGAGGGGGTTATTTTCAGGTTTATTTCGGGAATATTTCCGGTATTGGAATTTTCTATATCATACACACCTTCATACTGCTGAAGCTGGCGCTCGAGATCCTGTGCTGCGGATGCCAAATCCGTACCGTTAGAGCTAAGTAATTTGAATTCAATATCGTGGCTGTTGCCATGAGATTTTTCTGAACCGACAAATTCCAGTGTTTTGGTGCCAGAGATACCCCCAACACTGTTCCTCCACTCGTTTGCAATAGCTTCAGGGTCCAGGTGTGAATCCGAGTTATCCCGTAGTTCGACCATGATGCTACCATTGGTATTTCTGGTGTAAGAAGCCATGTTGCGGATAAATTTTTGTGCCTCGGGGCGCTGTTCATCGATGCGGGCAAGACTGTTTGATACCTGGCTGACTACTTTTATGGCTTGTTCTGTTGAGGAGCCATCGATTAGTGCAATCTGGGCGCGTAAATAATTGGAGGACATGTTGGGAAAAGCTACAACTTTTATGTAGGGACCCATAATGAAACCCAGCGACAAAATAAACATCCCAATGAACACTGAAATTGTGACGTAGCGTTGATGAATACAACGGATCAGAAAGGGTTCGTAGCGCTCAAAGGTTACTTTTTTTAGGCCCCTGGCGAACCAATCCTGGAAGCGGCGAATTAGGCCGGCTTTGGATTTGGGGTCCTGCGGCAGCGGTTTCATACTTGCCAGATGAGCCGGCAAAATGAGTTTGGATTCCACAATAGAGAATAGCAGGCATAGAATTACTACCCAACCAATGGCCGCCGGGAATTCACCCACAGTGCCCGAAACCAGTAACAGGGGAACAAAGGTAGCAACGGTTGTCAGAACCCCAAAAGTAGCTGGAGTGGCAACACGTTGTGCGCCCTTAATAACATTGTCCAGGGAGTGTCCATCCTGGTCGGTGGTGTATTGAACACTCTCGCCAATGATAATTGCATCATCAACAACTATGCCAAGTACGATTATAAAGCCAAACAGGCTAATCGCGTTAATTGAACCACCCACCAGGGGTAACAGGGCGAACGCGCCCAGAAAGGCAATAGGCATTCCCAACATAACCCAGAAGGCAAGCTGCAGGCGTAGAAAGATACCGAGAATTATCAACACCAGAATAACCCCGGAGATCATATTACCCAACATCATGTTCCGTGTGCTGTTTAAAAATTCAGACCCATCCATCCAGGCCTGAAGGTGCACACCATCGGGCATGTTGGTTGCGCGTTGTGTGATGTATTCGTTTACCTCTTTGGATATCTCTATTTGATTCTCATCCGAGACGGCGAATACGCGGACGCCGATGCTGGGTTGGCCGTTAAATAGCGAGAAAAACCTTTGCTCTACAAAGCCATCGGTCACAGTAGCAATGTCTGCCAGCGTGAGGCGTGTTCCATCTTCATCACTAATGAGGACGATTTTTTCGAAATCCTGTTTTAGGTATGCCTGGCTTTGTGTGCGCAGGAGAATGTCGCCGGAATCCGATTTTATTGACCCGGCAGATAAATCCAGCGAGGACAGGCGGATTGCCTGGGCAATCTGGTCCAGCGTCAATTGATACTGGCGGAGTCTGGATTCTTCCAGTTCAATGCTGATTTCATATTCACGCGCACCCTGAATCTCTGCTTTACTTACTCTGGGTAATGCCAGGAGCTCTTCGCGTATGGTTTCAGCAAATCGCTTCATCGATAATTCGTTCATGTCTCCAAAGATTTGAATATTGACCACCCCTCTTTCTCTCTGGCCTGTGTATATTCGGGGTTTTTCTGCTTCTTCGGGCATGCTGACGATTCGATCTACCGCCAGTTTTACTTCATCGAGCACGTTTAATACTTCGTAATCAGGATCTACTCTAAGCACAACATTGCCGAAGCCTTTGCCTGATACAGAACGTAGTTCACTGAGACCTTCGATTTGCCTGACTGCTTCTTCAATACGGTTTATAACGCCCGATTCCACTTCACCGGGAGATGCACCCGGAAAGGATACATCCACATTAACCTGGTCGAATTCGAGTTCTGGCGTCATTTGCGTGCGAATGGTAAAAGCGGATGCCAAACCGGTGAGAACTATCACCACCATTAACAGATTGGCAGCCACGTGATTGTGGGCAAACCAGGCAATAAGCCCTGTGTGCGGATTAATTTGTGACATGCTTATACCGCACCGGGAGTCCAGGCAGGGGATTATCTATTAAAGTGGTACATACCAGCTGGTTAGGGTTCAGACCGGATTTTATGTAGATGAAATTTTCATCGGAACGCAGAAGCTCCACCGTATTTGGAACCAGCTTATCCTCGTCATCTATTGTCCAGACCTGGTTACCGTTACGTAACACAGTTCTGGGTAGCACTATAATATTCGGGACTTTTTCGCCAATAATTTCTGCGCTTAAAAATGTTCCGAAACGTAAGGGTTCATCCCACTTATTGTCCACTTGATTGTAGGGGTCGGTTACCTGGGCAACCAGATAGAGAACCCGCGTCTTATCATCAAATACGCCTTCGCTGCGAACAATATGGCCATTCCATACCTGCCTGGATCCGCCAAGTTCCGCGTTTAATCTAACCTCGGGATATTCATCAATTGGTGTGTCACCTGTTGGCAGGTGTATAAATGGCAACTCAGTATCGGGCAACGGAAGTCTTATTTCTGCATTGTCTACGGCGAAGGTAATCGCCAATTGCGTTCCCGTGCCTACAAACTGGCCAATGTCGGCCAGTTTTTCCCTAACCATGCCATTGTATGGTGCCCTGATAACGGTTCTATCGAGATCTCCCCTGCGCATTTCAAGGTCTGCCAGGGCGAAGTCGAGATTTGCCCGGGCTTCGGCCATCTGTGGCTCCCTCAATGCCAGTCTGGTTGCTTCGCGTTTGGAAGCGGCTGACGACTGGGCGCGTTCCCAATCACGAGCGGCATACTCCGCCAAACCTGTTTCCCTTTCGAGATTACTTTTGGCGGTTGCAACAGATGCTTCGGCTCTTTTTAAGTCCGCCTGATAATTTCGATCATCGATTTTTACCAGCACATCGCCCTTTTTGAAGAATCCACCTGCGAGAAAATCTGGTGAAACGGCGGTGATAAGCCCGGATACTTCAGATACCAGCGTGGTTCGGGTTCGTGGTGCTGCGGTGCCCTGCGCACGAACGTTTATATGAACCGTCGCAGACTCGGACTCCATAACATCGACTAACATCACCGGTGGTCGGGCTTTCATGGTAGCAGGTGTAACATCCCGGGTGGTAAGCCATGCAGCTACCGCCAGACTGAAGATAATAATCAGAAGGGGAAGGGAGATTTTTTTTAACATCTTTGGTTCGAACCATTACACCTTGAGGCTGGATCAGGCAGTAGCCAGCACTTAATGAACCCATCATAATACTGCTAAATGTCTTATATAACAGGAGAATATCCTTGGTCGTATTTACCGGTGACGTGTCCGCACAAGCCCTGGCCTTGTCGAATAGCTATCGCAGGCTTGGCAATTTAGGCTTGAATGAACTGGCTTCCGGCAACGCCAGTTGCCGGATTCCCGGCGGAATGCTGATTACGGCCAGTGGCGCCACTGCCGAAGACATCCAACCAGAAGACGTGGTGAAAATGTCTCTGGATGGAGAGGTTGATGGCGCGGGCAAGCCCTCTTCAGAATGGCAAATGCATGCAGCGATTTACCTTGCATATGCTGACACAAATGCGGTTGTACATACGCACTCGGATTATTGTGTTGCAGTTGCAAGCCAGGTGCAGACCTTACCCGGCTTTCATTATCTGGTTGGTGAGTTTGGGGGAGGTGACGTTCCGTGCACGCCATATTTTACTTTTGGCACACCACAACTAGCCAGTTCAGCGGTTGAAGCGCTTGCCGAACGCACCGCCTGCCTGTTGGGAAATCACGGCATGATATGCAGGGCGGATGATTTGAAGCGTGCGGTTTATCTTGCGCAGAGATTGGAAATTACCGCCCGACAATATGTATTAAGCCGACAGCTCGGTAAACCAAAATTGTTGAGCGAAAAAAACTGGGAGGAATTTTTTGAACAGTTTGAAAAATCACGTTACGGACGTTAGGTGTCGTAATGGTGTCTGATCACTTCTCCTTCTACCAGAAAAACAACTTCTTCTGCAATATTAGTCGCCAGATCTGCGATGCGCTCAAGATATCGGGAAGTAGATAACAATTCAATTGCCCGTTTGACGGTACCGCTGTCCTGTTCCATAAGTGCCTGCAATTCGACATACATAGTGCGGTTTATCGCATCGACCTGTTGGTCCATGGCAATAACTTCTCGAGCCAGATTCACATCCAGCTTTACCAGCGCATCAAGGCTGTTGTGCACCATGGTGCGGATACAAGCGGGCATATTTTCCGCAAAATCAGCAGGCAACGCGATTGGCTCTTCACTGGATAAAAACAGTGCGCGTTCAGCTACGTTGGCGCAAAGGTCACCCATTCTCTCAAGATCGTTATTTACTTTTAGTACCAGCACAATAAATCTCAGATCGATAGCTACCGGTTGGTGCAGGGCAAGAATTTTTAAACACGAATCTTCGATTTGTACCTCTTTTAGATCAATTAGTTTTTCAGCCTCTATGACACTTTTAGCGACTTCGGGCAGTCGGTTGCTCAGTGATAACGTGGCATTATTTGTTGCGGACTCAACCATTTCTCCCAGTGAGAGTAGTTCTTTTTTAAGTCGGTCGAGGTCGCGTTGTAGATGAACTGACAAGGCCTTCTCCTATAAGTAAAGGTTAGTTAGCCGAACCGGCCGGTAACATATTCTTCGGTGCGTTTCTGTCGTGGAACGGTAAACATCTGTTTGGTGGCACCAAACTCTATTAGCATGCCCATCTCCAGAAAGGCCGTGTAATCTGATGCACGGGCAGCCTGTTGCATATTGTGAGTAACGATAACGATCGTGTATTGGGACTTAAGTTCAAACAATAGATCTTCAATATGTGATGTTGAGATGGGATCCAGGGCCGAGCACGGTTCGTCCATCAGCAGAATGTCGGGACTCATTGCGAGGGCCCGAGCAATGCATAATCTTTGCTGCTGCCCACCTGAGAGACTGAGAGCTGACTCATGCAAACGGTCCTTTACCTCGTTCCATAAAGCAGCTTGTACCAGCGAGTGTTCCACTAAATCGTCCAGTGGTTGTTTGTATCCGTTTATTTGCGGGCCCCAGGAGACATTCCTGTATATAGATTTGGGAAACGGATTGGGTTTTTGAAATACCATTCCTATTCGTCGCCTGAGTGTCACTGGATCAATATCCTTGCCATACAGGTTTTCCCCCAGGTAGGAGATTGTGCCTTCCAGGCTCACATCGTCCACAAAATCGTTCATGCGGTTAAGCGCGCGCAAAAGGGTGCTTTTTCCGCATCCGGATGGACCGATTATTGAAGTAATTTTATGCTCCGCGATAGGGAAGGAAACATTTCTAACCGCAGCTTTACCGGAATAACTGATGGTTACATTCTGTAAATCGAGAATGCTGGGCTCTGCAATGGAAATATGCTTTGATTCACTTCCCTGTTCTGGATGCGTCATGGATGTCACTTTAGCTTTTGCTCCGATTTATGACGAATGTATATTGCTGCTGCATTCATTACCAAAAGCACTGCCAACAAGACAATAATGGCGGCCGCGGCTAGTTCATGGAACTCCTGCTGTGGTCTGGAGACCCAATTAAAGATCTGGATTGGTAATGCGGTAAAGGCATCCATCGGACCGGCGGGGAGAAAGGCTACGTACGTTAAGGCACCGATCATGATTAGTGGCGCGGTTTCACCAATAGCTCTGGAGAGGGCCAGAATTACACCTGTGAGTATTCCTGGAAAAGCAGCAGGCAATACATGTGACCACGACGTCTGCCAGCGAGTGGCGCCCAGCGCATAAGCTGCGTGACGAATATTCACGGGGACTGATTTTATGGCTTCGCGACTGGCTATAATAATGACTGGTGAAATGAGCAGACTCATGGTTAATGCGCCAGAAATCAGGCTACGCTCAAGCTGAAAACCCCGAACAAAAATAGCCAGGCCAATGATGCCGTAAACTATGGAAGGAACGCCTGCAAGATTGGATATGTTCAGTTCGATTAAGCGGCTGATGCGGCCCTTGCTGCTGAATTCCTGCAAGTACAGGGCGGTAGCTACGCTTATTGGAATAGATATTATTGCAATAAGCGCGATAAGCCACAGAGTGCCGAATAAAGCAGATTTAATGCCTGATTTTTCAGGGAATCTTGATGGAAAACTGCTCAGGAATTGCCAGTCGAGCCATTTGATACCATCAACGCCAGCCTGGTATAGCAGTAAACCCAGCAATACGACACCCAGCCATGTTACCCCTGCACATAAAGTGCGAAATAGCCTGGCCTTGCGGCGACGCGCAACGAGATTATCGATGTAGGGTGTTCCCGAGACCCGAGATTTTTGCATTAGTCGTATTCAGCCCGATATTTGTTAAGTACCCATTGCGATAACATATTTAAAATCAAAGTCAGCAGAAAAAGCACAGCAGCCACTGCAAAAATGGTTTTGTATGCTATACCGTCAGCGGGGGTGTCACCCAGACTAACCTGTACGATATAGGCCGTTATGGTTTGAATACTTTCCTGTAAGGTAAAGGACAGGTTGGGTGTTGCACCGGCAGCCAGTGTCACCGCCATGGTTTCACCGATAGCCCGTGAAATTGCTAAAAGAAACGAGGCCATCACGCCTGACAATCCGGTTGGCACGACTACCTGGGTAGTAACCTCGAATGATGTTGCACCCAAAGCATAGGCGCCTTGCCTGAGTGTATCGGGTACCGCACGAAGCGCATTGTCACTTAGTGTCGCGATGGTGGGCAGTATCATAATACCCACTACTATTGCACCACTAAGTGCATTAAAGACGTTGAGTCCGGGCAATATGTTTTGCAAAACCGGCGTTACGAATGTCAGCGCGAAATATCCATAAACTACTGTAGGGATACCAGCCAGTAATTCCAGTACAGGTTTTACAATTGTGCGAACCCTGGCGCTCGCATATTCACTGATATAAATTGCACTGGCGAGTCCGACCGGAATGGCGATTGCTGCCGCGCCAAAGGTTATCACCAGCGTGCCCCAGAGCAGTGGTAACACACCGTAGGAGCTGGGTTCAAACAGGGGTACCCATTGGGTGCCAAAAAGAAAATCTATCGGCGATACGTCCGAGAAGAAACTATATGACTCGGTGGCCAGAACAAAAACGATAACGATTGTTGTAATTACCGAAATGAGCGCACAAAAACCCAGGCTCGACTGGATGGCAAATTCGCCCCAGCGTATCCCGCCTTTTTTGAGGCTAAGACCAACGGCACTCGCTTCGCTGGCGGTTTGGGTTCTGGCATCACTCATTAACCAGGATGTCACTTGCTCTGGCAGCGTCATTTTCTGTGTAAGCGGTACCACTTACGCCTCGATTAACCTTGTCTGCTGCGCGTTCATACACCACATCAGGCAAGGGTATGTAACCGACTTCTTCTGCCAGCGCACCGGCATTGTTGACGTAAAAAAGTGTGAACTCAACTACTTCCGGTCTTGAAAGTGCTGCTTTGCGAACATAAATAAATATTGGTCTGGAAAGGGGGCTGTACTCGCCGGTGTTAATAGTGTCTGGTGTTGGTAATATCGCTCCCGTACCACCGTCAATAGGTACAAGCTTTAGCTGGTCTTTATTTGACGCATAATATGCGTAACCAAAATATCCCATGGCGTTGGTATCTCCGCTGATTCCGCGCACGAGTGCATTGTCATCTTCACTTGCAGTGTAGTCCGGACGCGAAGCGCCGGATTTTCCATTAATGGTTTCGGTGAAGTAATCAAAAGTGCCAGAATCGGTGCCCGGGCCGTAAAGGTGTATGACCTTTGATGGCCACTCCGGACGCACGTCGCTCCAGAGCTTTACCGTGCTACCAGGCTGCCAGATTTTGTGCAGTTCATCGATACTCAGGTGGTCAACCCAGTCGTTGGCATTATTAACAACTATGGACAAACCATCGAAGGCTATGGGTAGCTCAATAAACTCGTAGCCCTTTTCCAGAGCTATATTTACTTCACCGGCCTCTATGGGTCGGGAAGCATCGTTTATGTCAATTTCGCCTGCCAGAAACTTTTTGAATCCCCCACCGGTACCTGAAACGCCAACGGTTACGCGTACGCGTGGTTGCACTGCAAGATACTCTTCAGCAACAGCCTCGCTAATGGGAAACACGGTACTGGAGCCATCAATAGCTACAACACCTTTTACTTCTGTTCCAGTGTTACTACCACATGAGGTCAAAAAAACTGCAAGCGCGGTTATCAGCAGTGTCGTAGGTATAATGTTGCTCAGCGATTTGATATTTGTGTACCTGATAATATTGAGAAGTCCTCATTTTCAGGTACTAATGTTAAGAATAGATAAAGATCGAGCTAGAATTTTAAGGCCAAATCCACTTGCAGGCGGTTATAGTCAGTGGCAAATCCTGAGTTGTGCTTTCCATAATCTGTTATGAGGTACTTTACGCTGAACTTGGTATTTTTGTAGGGGGCGTACGCCGCTTGTAAAAGATGGCCGCGATTATCGGACCGTCCCCCTGCAAAATCCGAATCCGTGGTTGCTGCGTACACTGCGTCCGCCTCAAGGTTTTGATATCGGTACACAATTTCCCAGGTATTTGCTGCGCTGGCCTTTCCAAGTTTTATACCTGCGGCCCAGCCGGTGTCCTGCTCATTTATATCCAGATTATTCACATAATCAATAAACCCGCTTAGTGGTAACTCGCCCACGTTAGTGGACAGCTCTGCAAAAATTTCCATTTGCTGGTAGTTTTGAGCGTAAGTACCTTGTGCGGTTACGGTGTTTCCCAGTGGGGAATTTCCGAAAAAAGGATGGCTGCCTTTCACGTTGAACTGGTAATAACTTATACCGCCGACCAGGCTCATATCGGCAGAAACAGAATGGGAAAAACCGGTTTGCAGCCCATAACTGGTTTCCGTATCTTTTGAACCGGCACCGTCATCGCTCTCCAGAAAATGTATCATACCGGTAGCCCAGAGATTTTTTTTGCTATAGGAAAAAGCGAAGCCTTCCGGGCGGTAATCGCTGTCCCAGAGCATATGATAACCGCCCACCTGGTAGAACGGATTTCCAAATTTACCACTGGTCAGGGAAAGCTCGTTTGAAACTGCAAAATTAATGTAGGCCAGATCCAGACCAATGTCTTTGGTGCTTGCACCACCTCCGAGCGTTTGATTGGAACTTACAGGAGCATCTCCACCTGTCGCCAGGCCTATGCCTGTACTCCAGCGATCAGAAATATCTGCCAGGATTGCCAGTCGCGCACGCACACGGTGCCGGTTACGATCCTCCGATTTAAGGTCATCTTCGATGTTTTCGTAGCGGGAGCGCAGATCTCCCTTCAATTTGATGCGCTCACTCCAGCTGGGCGTTTTTGAACTTGTAACGCTGCTTGCAATATCGAGCTGAGCCTTTTCTGGTCTTAAAGGCTCGGTATTCGAGAGCTGGTGGGATATTTGAACGTCTGTTTGTTCCAGGGCGGTAATTCGGGCAGACAGCGCAACAATCTGTTTCTGAAGTTGTTCTATGATTGCAGACTCGCTGGTGGCTGCATTCAGTGGTATCTGCAGAAAAATCAGGCAGCCGACCAGAAAAATAACTGAAACGACACTCGTGGTACGAAGCTGACACTTGTTTAGAAGCGTCGACCAAAACACACATTTTAAAAAAGACATAATAATCCTCATCCAGTTACACTATTTACGGCTCATTCGCCGTTGTTGCCCAGTGTATAATCTTTTACGAAAAATGCAGATTATGATTCATTTGTAAAGAACGGATTAAGATTGGTGGGATAATTTTCAGGTCTGCAGTCTCTCCAGCGAAATTTCAGGCGTGCAGAGGCAGCTTGATGGTAAATGTAGATCCTTTGCCCAGCTGGCTTTTAAGCAGTATTTCGCCATCATGCTGATCTACGATATTTTTAACAATTGAGAGGCCCAGACCGGTGCCTCCGAGGTCACGCGAACGTGCTTTGTCCACACGGTAGAAACGTTCGAATATGCGGGACTGGTACTGTGGGCCAATACCAATGCCCGTATCACTAACGGAAATAACAGCGCTATCGTTTTGTATATCCAGAGCTAAATCTACACTACCTCCATCGGGAGTGTACTTGAGCGCATTGTCAATCAGGTTGTCTAACATTTGGCGAATGGCTTGCTCATCACCCCGCATCCACAAGCTCTGGTCAGGAAGGGTCAGGTTGAGTGCCAGTTCTCTCTCCTGGCAAGTGGCTCTGGCGGCGTTGGCGCTTTGCGTCAATACTTCTACAAGATTGTAGCGCTGTATAGCATCGTTGTTATCACCTGATTCCAATCTCGAAATGACCATCAAATCGCTTACCAGAGAAGACAAGCGACGGCTCTGAACATTAATCCTTTCAGTAAATGCACGGCGAGTTTCCATATCCATGGCAGGGTCATCGAGTATTGTTTCGGTCAGACCCCGAATAGCTGTAATTGGAGTTTTCAATTCGTGAGATGCATTGGCAACAAAATCCTGTCGCACGCGCTCCAGATAATCTATTTCTGAAATATCATGCAGCACTATTACCGCTCCGGTGCCCGTACCCTGGTTGTCGTGTAACGCAGCGGCGTAAATGTCCAGAACGAACTCATTTTTTTCAGACATACGTCGCATTTGCGATCTAACGACACGCTGATTGTTTATTGCTTCTTCGAGCGCATCTTTTATCTCCTGTACTCTCACTTCCTGCCACAGGGGTTTTTGAATAGTTGCGGTCATGGATATGCCAAGTAGCCGGGACGCAGCCTGGTTGATATGAATGATATTTTGTTTCTCGTCTACGCCTATAACCCCTTCTACCATTCCGGCAAAAATCTCAGCCAGACGATTTCGATCGGCAGTGATTTTTTCGAATCGTTCAGCAGAAGTCGTGGCCAGTTGGTTAATTGCAGCTGCAAGCGTGCCGATTTCATCGTTATAAATGACCTTGGCGCGCCTGTTGTAGTCTCCCTGCGATATTGCCCTGGCGGTGTCTGTGATTTGTGTCAGTGGTTTGGTGAATCTACGCGCAAAAAGGTATCCCAAAAAAAGTGCAATAATTGCTGCGGCTGCTGAAGCCAGCAGGATGATGTTTCGTAAGCGCTCGAGCATTGTTTCTATGGTTGTGAGCGGTGTGGATACCCGAACATATCCAAGGGTACCTCCGCTTTCCGTCACATGTATGGCAACGTACATCATGTTTTGTTGAAGGGTTTGACTGTATCGGGTAGCGATTGAGCTGCCGTGGGTTTGTGCGTCGATTATTTCTGGTCGCCCCAGGTGATTGTCCATTTGTTGCGGTGATTCCCTGGAATCTGCCAGCACCATTCCCTCACTCGTGATTATGGTGAGTCTACTGCTGGTATTTCTGTCAAGGCGCTTGAGCATGTACTGCAGGTTGCTTTCGGACTCGAGATTTTTTTCTTTACTAAGATAGGGTTTTGCGATTTCGGCTAACAGTTCGGCTCTGCTAGCCAGAGAACTTTCTATTTCGGATAGGCTGTTTTCCTTAATCTGTTTATTTACGAGACTGCCGATTATTACGCTGGTGATTACGAAAATGGAAACGTAGCCGGCATAGAGACGCCAAAGAAGTTTAGTGCGAAGCATTTTAGTTATGATCTTTGAAGCGGTAACCCACTCCCCTGATGGTTTCGATGTATTGTTGATCTGATCCCAGTTTCTTGCGTATTGCGCGAATGTGCACATCAATATTTCGGTCTATCACCATGGCGTCATTACCCAGCACATGACCTAATAGCTGATCCCGGGTGAATACTCGGCCTCTGTTACTCGCAAGAAAATGCAAGAGCCGGAATTCAGTTGCAGTGAGAGTAATTTTTTCTCCATCAACGAAGGCGGTGAACTTTTTGATGTCAATATCCAGTCGATCCACAGTTATATTGGTATTACGGACTTGTGTTTGACCAGCGGCTCCTCGGCGCAAGACCGCTCTTGCTCGCGCCAATAATTCCCGGGGGCTAAACGGTTTGGTTATGTAGTCATCTGCGCCCAGCCCTAGCCCCAGCACAACATCACTTTCTTCTCCCTTGGCGGAAACCATGATTATTGGTATGTTCTCACATGATGGTTCAGCCCGTAGTCGACGGCAAATTTCCAGACCATCAATGCCGGGTAGCATAATGTCCAATAGAACCAGATCGGGGGATGTATCCTGGATTAATCGAAGTCCCTGCTTTCCATCCATAGCTGTCGCAACGTCAAAGCCCTCGCGTTTAAGGGTGTATCTGATGACCTCGAGAATATCCGGTTCATCCTCGACTATGACTATCTGAATCGTTGACATCATCCCAGTGTACTTTATTTACAAAGTTGTACGAAATTACCGCAGGTCAGAACTGCCAGATCGTCAGCTGACAATTCCAGTTCCAGGCCTCTACGTCCGGCGCTCACGTATATACTTGAAAAAGTTTTTGCCGACTCATCGATTATTGTTGGTAGTAGTTTCTTTTGTCCCAGTGGGCTAACGCCACCAAGTACGTAGCCGGTTGACCGCTCAACCGCACCGGGATCAGCCATCTGTGCACGTTTTGCGCCCAGTGCTCTGGCAAAATGCCTGGTGTTTAGCATGGCGGAGACGGGTATGAGCGCCACGGCGAGGCTATTTCCTCCAATATCAAGAACCAGCGTCTTGAAAACCTGTTTGGTGCTTAAACCCAGCTTTTCAGCTGCTTCCAGCCCAAATGGCATTGCCGTGGAACCGTGTTCATATTCGTGCAGGCTGAAGGAAATGCCTGCCTGTTTTGCTGCGTTTACTGCTGGCGTCATGGAGATTTTTCCTGGTTACCGGCAGCATATGTTAGGGTGTTTTGAGAAACTACGTAACTCAGATAACAAAAATAGACAGGATACGCCAGATGGAATCCTTTCATGAGATAGCGCAGCAAATTAATTCCTTTTTGTGGCACGACTACGTACTTTATACAGTGCTCGCCAGTTGTGTTTTTTATACCGTGAGGAGTGTTTCCAGCCAGTATCGCGCGTTAACGCATGGTACAGCCGTTACGCTGGGTTATTACAATGACAAAAATGATCCGGGTGCGATCAGCCATTTTCAGGCCTTGTCCACGGCGTTGTCAGGGACTGTTGGACTGGGAAATATCGGCGGGGTTGCCATTGCCATATCCCTGGGTGGCCCGGGTGCACTTTTCTGGATGTGGGTGGTAGGTGTGTTGGGTGTAGCCATGAAAATGGTAGAGGTTACGCTCGCAATGTTGTACCGCAATCTTGATGATCCGGAAAACCCCCATGGGGGTCCTATGTGGGTCGCTAAAAAAGCCTTCGCGGAGAAAGGCCCCAAGTGGGCAAAATTTGGGCTCTATCTGGGCGGTTTATACTGCATTTCATTGCTGATTGGATCGATAACAGGCGGGAATATGTTCCAGGCCTGGAATGTTGCAGAGGTTTCAGCTTCGTTCTTTGGAGTGCCAAGAATATTGGTGGGCGTAATTCTGGCGGTGAGTGTTGCTGCAGTACTTATTGGTGGTATCAAGAGAATTGGACACGTAACTGGAATTTTTGTACCCGTGATGTGTGTTATTTACATGATTGCAGGGGTGGGCGTGATTGCAATGAATATCCAACAGGTTCCGGCGCTGTTTTCGCTGATAATTGATGCTGCGTTTTCTCCCACACAAATGTCTGGTGCTTTTGTTGGAGGGAGTGTTGGAGCTGCAATGCTGTGGGGAATGAAGCGAGCCCTGTTTTCGTCTGAAATAGGCCAGGGTTCTTCCGCAATTGCGCATAGTGCAGCCAAGACTGATGAACCCGTAAGAGAAGGAATAATTGCCGGGCTTGAACCAATCATAGACACAATCATAGTCTGCACCATAACAGGCCTGGTTATATTGTTATCAGGTGTTTGGAATCGTGCTGCGGATGCAGGCTTTGAAGCACTCCCTGTTATGGCCCAGGAAAGTGAAGGCAGCTGGCGGGTTCAATCCAGGAACTTGCAGGAACCAGACAATTTGTCTACGTGGGCAGATGGCACGGGCGTTTTTATGATACGCAGTGTGAGCAAGGCGGATGGACGTCCTGCTGGTTATGAGCGTTGGTACGGGACCTTAAGGCGGGACCATGACGAGGTTTACCTAAAGTTAAATCCTCTTGAGCCCAATGTTGAACCCGTACTGCGCGATGCAGGAATTTACCAAATATTCGCTGGTGCAAGTTTAACAGCGCTTGCGTTTGATCAGTTTCACGATGGCCTGGGTAAGTGGCTGGTTGTTGTTGCTGCGTGGATGTTCGCCTTATCGACAATAATTGCCTGGGGTTATTATGGGGAGCAAGCCTTTGTCTACCTGTTTGGAAATAGCAAAGTTAATGTATTTAAACTGCTGTATTGCGGCATGACCTTTGTAGCCACGTTGGGTTTCATTCGAACAGACCGGGAACTGGATACGATTACCACAATAGGTACCGGAATCGTTCTGATTTCCGGCCTGTCTATTACGCTGCTGTTAGGCCACAAGGCAATTGCTGCATATAAGCAATATATTGCCAGGTTAAAGTCTGGTGAATTTTTGGAGCAAAAGCACGGCTTGAGTGTGGCAGAAAACGTTCAGTCAGCTAAGGACTAATGCTGGAGCGCATAGGCCGGTATGTGCGGTGAATACTGAAATCAGGCAATAGCCGGTATTCGCTAATAGTACCGAAGCGATTTCCGGCTGAAACTGGGGAATTAGATGTTGAGGTGGCCCGGAGAATATCAACGTGCCGTTTGGGGATCTACGTGACATTCCCTCTTGAAGTTTTGCCCACACAATAGCCCCTCTGGAGCGTCTCTGAGATCAGTTGATTCGGAATTGTTGAGTATTAAGCACGTCAACCATTCGATCACATCGAATGCTTTTCTACCTTACCATGCAGATGAATGTGTAACTGCCGGTCGTGCCGTGAGGTAGCTGATAGTCGTCCTTCTCTGACGTAGGGTTTCCATTTTGGGGGTTCACCTACAGGTTTGTCGCCCATAATAGTTACCCGCTGTATTACGCGTTCGCCAACAAAATCGTTAAGCACAAAGTGTTGAGTACATCTGTTATCCCAAATGCAAATGGTACCTTCACTCCATCGATATCGAACTGTAAAGCGTGGGTTCTGTACCCAGCGGGTTAGATAAGACAATAAGGCATCACTTTCACCAGCACTTAACTCAACAAGTCTTCGGGTGAAATGTTCATTTACATAGAGGGCTTTTTTACCCGTTTCGGGGTGCACTCTAACTACCGGGTGGATCATAGTCTGGTCTGGTCGGTTGTGCGGGGCTGCATCGTGTAAAGCTGTCATACCCTCGCAGATTTCTTTCATAGGGTCTGAAAGTTCGTCATAAGCCTGATAGAGGCTGGTCCACATTGTGTCTCCGCCAGTCGGAGGACATTTTACCAAATGTAATATGGACATTAATGCGGGCTCCGCCCTAAATGTCAGATCGGTGTGCCACTCATCGGCAACTCCACCGTGTGATGCTGCCAGTTCGAACATCTCTGTATGCGGGGTATAGGGATTTTTCAGGTTTGGATGCCCCTCGATGGTTCCAAAGTGACGTCCAAATGCAACATGTGCATCTACTGTAGGGTGCTGGTCTGGTAAGAAAATAACCAGGTGTTCCAGTAACAAGGCTTTGAGTGCTGCTATGTCCGCTGCTGAGGGATTGGAGATATCTAACCCCCTAATCTCCGCGCCCAGCGCTCCGGCCAAACGGGTTACCGACCAGCCCTCAGGAATTTGTGTACCATCTTTCATCTCTAACGCTCTTTAAAACCACCGTCGTTCGATAATATACATTCTAATGATGATGGGTACATAGCCAAATAAAGCAGTGTAGAATTCGAAAATCAGAGGGTTTGTTACATTTACGTGTGGTTAATGACAAACCTTATGCAGGAGGAAAAGAAAATATGAGTGCAAAACTGTTATTTTTCGCTGGCAGCGCGCGAGAACAGTCCTACAATAAAAAATTGGCCCGCGCTGCATGCGCTATGGCAAGTGAGATGGGTGCATCCGCAACGTTTCTGGATTTGAGAGATTACCCAATGCCCATTTATGAAGGGGATTGGGAAGACAAAAATGGTTTACCAGAAGCAGCCATCCAGTTAAAACAAATATTCATAGACCATGATGGCTTGTTTATTGCTTCACCGGAACACAACAGTGCTTTTTCCTCGTTACTAAAAAATTCGCTTGACTGGATTACACGAGCGCATCTGGTGAATGAGCCTTCTCTATCTGCGTATCAGAATAAAGTAGCAGCAATTGCCTCTGCTTCACCAGGAAGTCTGGGTGGACTTCGTGGGTTGGTATCCTTAAGAATGCTGTTAGGGAACATTGCCGTAACGGTTGTCCCCAATCAACTAGCACTTAGACAGGCTCACAAGGCATTTGATGAACATGGAAATTTGATTGATGCAACAAACATTACTGCGTTGTCTGGTGTGGTTAGTAGATTGATTGAAAGCGCTCAACCACAAAAAAAATGAAACAATTCTGGCCATTCAATATCTAGGTAATATGTCGAACCTGTTATGTAGGGCTCTTATTTACATGGCAAATAGCCAGATCGCTGTAACCTCGGTAACAGACATCTAGATGTTCTATCACAAAACCAGCCTCTTCTAAGGTCTCTTTGAATTCTTGAGTTGTGTGGCGCCAGAACTTACCTGTCTGGTGGCCCTTTTTACCTAACCGGTTTTGCCTAATTACCTCCGCTCCTTCTACGAAGGCCGAGACGGTTTTTTTTATGCCATGATTTCGAATTGCATTTTTGGCAACATACCATGTCCAATCCAACACATTATTTTCTCTTCCCCAGTCGATAACGAATAACTTACCACTCGGTTTTAGCCACCCTTTAACTTTCCTAAGAACCTTTGTTTGAGGTTTCATAGCATAAAGCGAATTGATTAGGACGATTACATCAAACGTATTATCCCGAAACTCCAGATTGAGAACGGATTCGTTAAAAATTTCAATGTTGTCGATCGAATTTAGCTCATACTTTTTGCGAGCAAATGAACTCATTGCGAGATCACTATCGACGTGCGTGAAGTATGCATCTGGATATTTGTCGGCAATCGCGGTAATGAAATTGCCAGTCCCAGCGCCTAAGTCACATATGGAGGAATCTTTAGGTAGGTCCCATTTTGACATGTGTTCAAGCAAGAGTTTAATGTTTTCTTGATACGCCGGAATAAACTCACACATTAAGTCATATTTCAGTGCATAAATTGACCAATCGATGTCTTCCGAATTCAGCTCTCTGCTGCCGGTCCCATTTTTGACGCTCTCTACGGTTTCCAATACTACTTCCCCGAAGTAAAAAAAGTGTCAACTTAATGAGTCAACTCATTGAGTTTACACATTTTTTATGAGAATACAAAAGTCGATATTTGGCTTGCGTTTTTTTAAAGATGAGAGAAATGTATTAGCCCTTTAGGCGGCTAGATCTAGTGCATATCAATTAGGTGATATTTATTAGTAACGCTAATTCGAAATTTTACGGTTAACAAAGAATTTGCTGATTGGTGCTAGTGAGCTGTATATAGACATACGAAGCTTATCAGTGCCTCGTGGAGAAAAAGATTTATAACCAGTGACGTGCTGCGCAGCCTCTTTCCACATAATATTCCAATACAGTGGATTTACATTCTTGCCGCACAAAATATCATGTATTTTTGCCATCAACACATTTTGATGAACATTTCCAAATGTTGGATGGTTATAATGCAACTCAGTTTTATTCCAGCCTAGTTTGGTGTAGAAGGGTACTAACTCATCAGGCGAACTTATGACAACCCATTCACGACCCGATAGTGCACCTGCTGCAGCAATAAAACCAAAAAGCGTTGCTAGAAGATCATTCTTTCGAAATGATTTGTGAGTAGCAGCTCGGGATATTTCTAAAACCTGATCTTTTCGAGGAAGAGATGTCGGCCATTTCACATACTGTTCTTGCTCCAATTTGTCTTCGAGTTGATTGTAAAGCATTCTGGCTGTTGCGATTATCTGGCCTTGGTACTTGGCCACAACGATTCGAGCTCTAGAATCATATTCGTCAGCCATATCTTCTACTGTGATACCGGGCGATATGTGCCCAATTTCAGAGTTTGCGCTAAGGCGGAGTTCAAGAACTTCTCGATAATCTTCTTCGCTTTTTAGAAAGTAAAAATCCGCGCCTTTTGACATAGATTCGGGTATAAATTTTGAATTTCTAAGATCGTCCAAAGTTGAAACATTCCCGAATTGGATTAGATATTGGCCGAGGGCGTTCTTAGAGTTTTGGGATAATTCTTGATACTCCGCACCAACAACTAAGTAATCTTTTCCTGATTCCGATCTAATGTTGATTCGCCTAATTGTCACACTAATCGAGATATTTGAAACCAGAGGAAGACTTATCTGCAAGTCCAACGTCATTCCGATGAGAAGGAATTTATTTCTAAGGCTGCAGGCTATTTGTATTCCTGTGCTGGATATGTCGCGAATCTGAAAATAGACGAAATCGTTAAAACGGCCAGGCGTAGCGCAAATGCAGGTCGGAAGAAACTGGTTACCACAAAGCCACCTATCACTGTTACGTCGTTCACTTCCTTTTCCTTGTATCGATGGTTTATTGGAAAGCCGAACGCATAGAATCAGTTTGTCGTCCGTGTCTACTACTTCATTTACGATTAGCCCAATGTAGTGTGAACGTTGTCCCATGAGCGTTATTTCCAGCTCAACGGGGTCACCTTTTTTAAAGTGCTGGGTTTTTGCTGTGGAGACTAGCTCTATACCCAGAGGACTCATTTTCCAAACTTGAATTTCTTCGTATTTGGGAGGCTCGTCAGATCTTTTTCTGATTCTGGCGAGAATATTGTCTTCTGAGTGAACTTCAGCAGGGAACACTCCCGAGTGAACTTCGTTAATTTCCATCTCTACCGCCTTAAAAAGAGCTGGCAATTGGGGTTGGCTCTAACGATAAGTGAGTTTGTGGTAACAAAGTCAAAGTTCTCGTTAACAACTCGTAGTTAGCATCAGTTGGTTTCATTCGATAAATAACTGAGACATCAGGAAAATCGCGAATGGATAGTTTGTATTGTGCAAGGCTAACACGTATTAATTCAAGTCCCATGTCTAGCTTTTTCAGCTGTACCGCTGATTCTTCACTGATTAAAAGATCCCCCATTTCAAGCAGCGCAGCCAGTTTTGGGTGTTTTGTCAAGTCGTCCAGGCGACTCAAGAAGTTTACCGGGGATCCTAACGCTGTAATTTCCACGCTGCTGTCCAGGCCTCCCAGATTACCGACTATCGCTTCGCCCACAGAGATGAGAATGTATCTATTAATTTGTTGACTAGAGAGCGTACTGTTTAAATCCTTGTTAAATCTCGAAATGTCTAAACCCGCTAGCAATGCTCTGAGTAAATTGAGGTTTGGATTGGGATCGTCAAAATAGGCAAATATCAAATCTCCTACCTTGCGAGGGATTCCGCTCTGTGCTTCTACCGCGTCGGAACATACTTTAACATCGGGCAATACGCTTTCAGTAACGAATGATTTGAGTTCTTTCGAGCCTGAAGTGAATCCCCTTATGTCGCTAAAAAGACAGGCGACTTCTGTAACCTTAGGTTCCAATACTTCGATTGAGGCTTGAAGAACGGACATGTGGTTTTCTTTCACATGTTTTTCAAGTCTCTCCGCGATTACGCGCGGAATAAATGTTCTGATCCGATCAGCAAACTCGACATTCAGTTCGATTATTTTTTTCTGGGATTCGATGTGTTGCTGTGCCAAGAGGAAGTTTCTGATTTCCGAAATATAGGATGACCTGAATACGATTACGGAGCTAAGACTTACGACGATACCGCTACTGATATCTTGAATTGATATGTTTGATTCGATAAGTGAAGGGAGTTCGGTAGCTATCATGCAAGATGTGACAATTGCACTCCGCAATGCAGAAGTACGTAACATTAGCGTTCCGATAATTGTAAAAATGAACACCCAGGTCCAATCAGCCGCCGGATACCACAACAGCACTTTGGCCTGAAGATAACTCATCACCCACCAGGTAATAAGCAATGGCAGTTTGTAATATTTTTTATGTCTGAGGGGTGATAAATAGAATATGAAACCTACAACAGTTAACGCCGCTACTGAAAATCGGAAGTTAAACCACAAATCCAGTGGTTCAAGACCCAGGGCCTTGTCAAAGAAAAAGTAGTGGGCGATATAACCGACACAAGCAATTGGGAAGAAGATCAACGCGCTTTTGCAGAAGGACGCATTGGTCTCTTCAAGCCACATACCCATGTATGGGGTATTTTCCAGAACGAGTTTTGGAAAAAGCCACTCAATGGTGTTGTCTAGTCTACTCATTAGAAGAGACAAGCTCGCTATATGCGCTTCTAATCTTGTTGTAATCGCACACTTCAGATCAACCTCATGTTGAACAAGATATGTAACTCTTCCTCTTCCTTGAGGATGCATCCTTCGCTAGATCGAGCTACCTATTTCGGCAATTCAGGTTACATCGTGTAACTATCAGAACCGAGGGCTTATTGTCCTCAACTGGTCCCATTAAAGGTATGACGCCTGTCACATTTTCTGTGCCGTTTGTCACTAAAAGGCGTTTTCGTATACAAACAGTGAGGGAATACCGCCTGTATGAATAAATATCACGTCTTTAACGCCAGTTAGCTCTTTGGCACGAATCTGCTGAATTAAGCCGGACATCCCCTTCCCCGAATACACGGGGTCTAGTACCAGTGCTTCTGTGCTGGCTACCATCCTGATTGCTTCGATAGTCTGCGGGGTAGGTATTCCATAGCCTTCGCCCAAATGCCGGTGATCTACCGTCACGTCTTCTGTGGCTATTTCGGCGTTAAGTGGATCTCCCTGTGCGGTGTCGGATGCCAGTTTGAATATGCGATTGTTAAATTTTATGGCATCTACTTCGTATACGTTAATGCCTGTCACGTTCCAGGATAAGCCGTGGGCTACGGTTCCCGCGATAAGGCCTGCCTGGGTGCCACCACTGGCGCTGGCAAGGAAGATTTTTTCGGGATCTATCTTGTTGAATTGACACTGGACCACCAATTCCTCGACGCACTGAACATAGCCCAGAGCCCCCGTTTTGTTAGACCCTCCGGTAGGTACGGTGTAAACGTGCTGCCCAGCCTCCTTTAATGAACCGAGCAGTGATGCATGTTTATTGCCCCGGTCATTCGGTTGAACGTAGTGAATTTTGGCACCCAATATCTTGTCGAGCAGGATATTGCCACTGCTTTCATATTGCGGATTGTCCCAGCTGACACTTCTCCCCAGTATCAGGTGACACTCTAGCCCAAGTTTTGCGCAGGCAGCTGCGGTCTGTCTCGCGTGATTAGACTGAATTGCGCCAAATGAGATTATTGTATCCGCACCTTCCTGCTGTGCTTGTCCCAACAGAAATTCCAGTTTTCGAGTCTTGTTTCCACCGCTTGCCAATCCTGTGGTGTCATCTCGCTTCACCCAAATTCTGGGTCCTCCAAGCTTTTCTGAGAGTCTGTCCAGTGGCTCCAAGGGGGTAGGTAAGTGGGCAAGTGAAACTCTGGCTTGTTGTGACAGCAGAGATTGCATATTTTCGGTTCCGGTGTGCAAAATTGACCAAGCGTAAGGCATTGTTGGTTAATGGATGTGTAATGTCCACCCACAGGCCATAATGCCTTCTGGATACTTTCGCTGCGATTTTAACGCTGGAGTTTATGCCTTGAAACTTGAATATCATTCGAAAACAGCAATTGATAGCGCCACCCTGAAAAAATACAAGGCCTTCGCCGTGGAGCTGGCTACATTGGGTGGAAGGGCGGCACTACCGTATTTTCGAAGCTCCTATCAACTGGAAAACAAGCTTACTGGTACCGGGTTTGACCCTGTTACTTCTGCGGATAAATCTGCTGAGTCTGTGATAAGACAGGCAATAGAATTGCGATTCCCCTCCCATGGAATTTTCGGGGAAGAACAAGGAATAAAATCCGGGAGTGAATTTACCTGGGTAATAGACCCAATTGACGGCACGCGGGCATTTATTACCGGAATGTTGCACTGGGGAGTGCTGGTGGCCCTGTTTGATGGTGAAACACCCATCATAGGGGTAATGCACCAACCCTTTACCGATGAGCTTTTTGTGGGAGACAATATAACGGCTGAGTACAGGCGTGGTGCATTGCGTAAGACGCTTGAAGTTAGAGGCTGCGCAAGGATAAAAGATGCGGTTCTTGCATCAACATCTCCCCAATTTTTTAAGGCGGGAGAAGAACAGGACGGGTTTGCGCGCCTGGAAAACCAGGTTAAAACACTCAGGTACGGAGGTGATTGCTACCTTTATTGTATGTTGGCCATGGGTCAACTGGACCTGGTTGCTGAAGCAGGGCTAAATGCGTACGACATTCAGGCGCTTATACCCATAATTCGAGGGGCCGGAGGGTTTATCTCCACCTGGGATGGGTCAAATCCGAGCCTTGGAGGTCGAATTATTGCCGCAGGAGATGTGCAAATATTTGAACTGGCGCGCAGTTTTTTACAGGGTCAGTGAGATATCCTTCAGGAGCCGGTATCTATGAATGCCGAATAGCTCTGGAGCTTACCGAACAATATGCGCAAGGACGATGTATCCAAAAAGACTTTTTTTCGAACTGAAGAACGTGTTTTTCAGATGAATGGCGCATGGTGGTTTGCAGAACGTGATGGAGACAATGGCCCCTATAGAAGTCGCGCGGTAGCGCAACAGGCACTATCTCAATTCATAATGGATATGCGAGTAGATATAGAGCTGGATGACATAAGTCGTCTGGATAAATCCATCAGTGGCGCTGCCGGTTGGGATATTTCCAACCACTAGATTACCCTTTTGCCTAATTAGCCTGGATTCGTTAAGTTCTTCTACCAGATGTGGTAGTTGTTTTTAACTTACAAGGCCTAATTATGTTCACCCCTTATCTACAAGTCTTCTTACGCATTTTCATGCGCACATTTTCAGTGTTGTTAATGCTGACGATTGGAACCATGATTCTGGCGGGCGAGCTATCGTCAACGGATGCGCAGGTACTGCAAAAATTTCAATTGGAGCAGCCCACAAGCCTGCTCTTTTTGCCACGAGAAGAAAAAATAGTCGCTTTTCGAAATATCGAAAAAATACTCCCCACCCGCGCTCTCAATACCGGTGACTATGTATATCCACTGGTATCTCAACCCCGGGATTTTTCCAAAGTCCGTTACACCCTCGATGGTCAGGCTTATTCGCTCGAACAGTATATGAAAAAGTTTGACACCATGGGATTGCTCGTGGTGCGCGATGATAAGATTCTTCTGGAAAAGTATGCCCTGGGCAACGATGAAAACAGCTTGTGGATATCCTTTTCTGTATCAAAGTCCATAACATCCATGCTATTGGGTGCGGCTGTAAAAGACGGTTATATTCAGAGCCTTGATGACCGTATAACCGATTATCTGCCGCTGCTGAAAGGTAGTGCATATGACCGGGCCAGTATAAAAAACGTATTGCAAATGGCTTCCGGTGTGGCGTGGAATGAAGATTACGACGATCCACAGTCAGATGTCAGCCGGGCCGGTGGCTTATCCGGTGTAGATCTTTATGCCTATCTCGCAAAACTGCCTTCGGAATCCAAACCGGGTGAAGTTTTTAACTACAATACCGGTGAAACCAATCTGGTAGGTTCCCTGGTTCGCGCAGCGATAGGCAATAATTTGGCCACTTACGCTACCACCAAAATATGGCAGGCTTTCGGAATGGAGGCGCAGGCTAACTGGCCGCTAAATGAAGTGGGTGGAACCGAGCTCGGTGGTTGTTGCATTGCTGCAACGCTGCGTGACTATGCACGCATCGGTTTGTTTGCGATGCACGAAGGTGTAACACGCGACGGTACACAGATCCTGCCTGCTGACTGGATGACACAGTCTACAACGCCCTCTGTTGGATATGAAGGTTATGGCTATCTATGGTGGCTTGGTGATAATGCCTATTCTGCGCGTGGCATCTTCGGCCAAACCATTTCCGTACACCCTTCAACAAAGACAATAATTGCCATGCATAGTGCCTGGCCAATCGCAAGCAATAGGGATCAGTCCAGGCATCGCTCGGCGTTAATCTCGGCATTGCTGGACCAGCTAAATTGAAAGCAGGCATTTAGTTAGAAGGAATACCAAATAATGAAACCACTCTCTGGTATTACCATAATCGAGTTTTCCACGATGGTAACCGCATCTTTCGCAACTATGATGATGGCGGAACAGGGTGCGCGCGCGATAAAGGTAGAACCCGTTGATGAAGGGGATCCAATGCGAGGGCTGGGAACACAAAAGGGAGAAATGTCAGGTTTATTTGCCAACTGCAACAGGGGTAAAGAGTCGATAAGCATCAATTTGAAAGATGCCACGGGTGTAGACATTGCCCGACGATTGATCCAGAAAGCAGACGTAGTTATCTCCAATTTCAGGCCTGGTGTTATGAATGCGCTGGGATTGGGAAGCGAAGATTTGCGAGAAGAGAATCCTCGTCTGGTATTTATGGCCGTCTCGGGTTTTGGTACTAAAGGGCCTTTGAGTGCAGCCCCGGCTTATGATCCCATCATCCAGGCACATGCCGGGTTTACCGCAACACAGGGCCAGCTACAACCCGAATTCATTCGCAATCTTATGTGCGACAAAATCACCGCTTATTCAGCCTGTCAGGCTGTCACGGCAGCGCTGTTTCAGCGATCACAATCCGGTGTGGGGCAGCACATTGACTTGTCCATGCTGGATGCGGGGCTGTTTTTTCTATTTCCGGACGGATTTATGCAGTATACCCTACTGGATGATGATATCGAGAAACGCCCCTTACTGGCTGATCTAATTTATAATCTTACCTTAACCAAAGATGGCGCGGTCACTATTTCGGCGCTCACAGATGACCAAAGGGAAGGCGTTGCAAAAGCAGTGGGTTTGGAAAGTTTAGGCGAAGACAAGCGATTTAATTCCTATCGAAACATAGTCAAAAACGTAGAGGCTTACCGTGAAATACTGGCAGCGCGGTTTATCGAAATGTCTACAGATGAGGTAATGGAAGGACTCGTAGCTAATGATGTTCCGTGTGCCAGATGTCATACACATGCGCAGGTATTATCGCAACAACAGGTTGTAGCGAATGGGACAACCAGCGAAGTAGTGCATCCCATTACAGGCAAGATGCGGGTGGTGCATACTCCGGCTATGTTTGACGGGCAGCGCTTGCCTCTGGCAGCATCGGCGCCGGGTCATGGCCAACATACCAAAGCGCTTCTAAATGAATTGGGTTTTGATACAGATAATTATGATGTATTGAAGTCGAGCGGTATTGTTGGTTAGGCGCAACGAAAATTAGTGGAGAAAAGATAGATCATGCAATTGTTTTTGAGAATTTTGATTGGCTTGTTTGCACTGATTGTTATTGCAGTGATTGGCCTGTATGCAACCGGAAGAGGCAATATGATATCAATTGTTGTTGCTGCCGTTTTTTACAGTCCTGATTTGCCGTTTGAAGCAGCAGATGCGGTGGAACCACCGGATTATTCCGATTTGGCATCCTGGGCAGCACTTCCTTTCAGCAAGGATTTGGCAGATATGCGGCCATCAGGTATTGGTGACCCCGACATTCAGGGTTCAGCGCCGGTTGATACGTTTTTTATTCATCCAACCGGTTTTATGAAAGGTTCCAGTTGGACTTTTTCCATGGATCCAAACACGGTTACGGAAGAAAATACCAAGTGGATGCTGGCGAATCAGGCCAGTGCTTATAACGGCTGTTGTAATGTTTATGCGCCCAGGTACAGACAGGCATCTATCTATGCCTATCTTGCAGACGCCGCTGTCACCGAAGAAGTGTTAGCTTTTGCCTATCAGGATGTAGAGCGTGCTTTTGAATATTTTTTGGAAAACTATTCGTATGGGCGCCCATTTGTGATTGCAAGCCACAGCCAGGGTACATCGCATGCGGCCCGCCTGTTAAAAAACAAAATAGACAATACACCACTGGCAAAACGCCTGGTAGCTGCATACACCATTGGTGGCGGCCTCAAACACGCTCAGTTTGCAGCGATGCAGGATATAACACTCTGTGACAGTGCGAGCAGCACCGGGTGTGCGGTGCACTGGGATACCTATAGCGAAGCAGTGATAGATGAAGACCTATCTGGACGTGAAGACAACATATGTGTTAACCCGCTTTCCTGGGAAGTTGGTGGTGGGCGCGCTGGAAAAGAAATGCATGTAGGAGCGGTACCTATGTCGGGAGATTTTGGTGTGGAAATCAGGGGGGATGATACTGCCAGGGGAACGCAGTTTGAGTCTCTTAAGTCGCCCCTTCCAAATTATGTTGAGGCAGAGTGTAAGGATGGTATTCTTTTTATTACCGATCAGTCTGAAACCGTTTTTAATCTGGGTTCAGGATTTGGGCGTGGAAACTACCATGGGCTGGACTATCCCATCTTCCATATGGACATCCGCGAAAATGTTAAACTGAGGGTTGCCACTTACCTGCAACAAAACAGCGCACAAGCCGCGCCCCCGACAGGTGATTTTCTGGATGGTCTGCGGGATACAGATTAGTCTCCGCTAAGATAATCCATTGCTATGCTGGACATAACCCTCACACCAACCGGAAGCGAATTCTCGTCTGCAAAGAAGTAGGGCGAATGGTTGGATGCGGGATTTTTGTCTTCCGGTGAAGCCACCCCGAGAAAAAAGTATACGCCGGGTATTTTTTCCTGAAAGAACGAAAAATCTTCCGAGGGGGTCATGGCCGGAATTTCGATTGCGCCCTTCGGGGCAATGCGATTAAGGGTTGGTGCCATTCTTCGCGTAAGCTGCGGATCGTTGTAGGTTACTGGCGCATAAGGAGTGATACGAACATCTGCACTTGCGCCACCGCTTTCGGCAATGAGATTTACCGTGTTCATAATTTTTTTGAGTAAATCGTCTCTCTGGGACGGGTCCAGTACCCTGATGGTTCCTTCCATCTCAACAGTGTCGGGAATAATATTGCCACGTACCCCGCCATGAATGCTGCCAATTGTGACAATTGAGGCTCCAGCAGTGGAGTTTACCTGACGGCTAATAATGGTCTGAAGACCCATTATTACCTGGGAGGAAACAACAATTGGGTCAACACCACCCCAGGGCACGGCCCCATGTGTCTGGCGACCGGTAATCGTGATATTCAGGCCATCAGCGCCCGCCATCGTTCCACCGGATCGGTAACCAATATAACCGTGCTCAATGGGCCATGTGTGCAATCCGAATATCGCATCTGGTTTGGGTAAATCCAGTACCCCTTCCTTTATCATCAATGCGGCACCTCCGGTCTCTCCTGCGGGCGGTCCTTCTTCGGCCGGCTGGAATATAAAAACCACCGTTCCCGGAATTTTATCCCGCATCCCGGCTAGCACAGACGCGGTTCCCATAAGCACCGAGGTATGTACATCATGGCCGCAGGCATGCATCACTCCCACATCCTGGCCGTTAAAGGTGGTTCGAACCCTGGAACTGAAAGGAAGGTTTGTTTGTTCTGTCACGGGCAGTGCGTCCATATCGGCGCGCAAGGCAACCACTTTGCCAGGTAGGCCGCCGCGCAGTATTCCGACAACGCCGGTATGGGCTATGCCGGTGCGTACTTCATCAAAACCCAGTGAACGAAGATGATTAGCGACAAGAGCGGCTGTTCGAGTTTCACGGTTGCCTAATTCCGGGTTGGCATGAATGTCACGGCGCCAGGCTATGACGTCCGGCATTACCTGAGTCACGCCAATATCAATGTCCGCTTGATGTTTAGGATTGCTCTCTGCGCTAACCTGCAGAGTAAGCAGCAGGTAGAAAAAGGGCGCAATGTAGAGTGCAAGATTAGTTCGTGATACAGGCATTGGTTTCTCCGTTGGAGTATTGAGGGTACGCTTGGCTTTTACCCATGTTGCCGGATAGATTAACACTCCTGAATTGGGGATGGTATAAAGCGTAGTTGAAACACATTCTCCAATGGGTACCTTGCTTTGCCAACGTACCCGGAGAGATGCTGGTTGATTTTTGTGCACAGTTGCCAAGGAGAGTTAAGTGAGCAATCCTGATGTTGAAATTGTCGAATACACTGATCCTTTGTGTTCCATAGCGTGGGGTACTGAGCCTTTCAAGCGACGTTTGACCTGGCGTTATGGTGAACGATTGGCCTGGCGAGTGGTGATGGCGGGATTGTGTCGGGATAACTCGACGGTCAAAATGTTCCAGCCCTGGAATCCCTACGAAGCGGGCCAGATGTACCTGAAGGTCTGGAAGCGGGTGAACAGGATTACGGGAATGCCCTACCCGGTTAACCTGAGGTATATGGCGCTGACAACAGATCCGCCATGCTTGCTTGTTAAGGCGGCTGAGCTGCAGGGAGGGGATGTTGCTGAGCGCGTGCTCAGAAGGTTGAGGGAGGCGGTATTTTTGTATGGTACGCCGGTGGACAATGTTGACCAGGCTGCACTCGCGCTTGAAGGTATCGAAGGTCTGGAAATTGATACGCTGCTGCGGGACGTTGACAGGGAGGATGTACGCAAGGCTTATCTTGTTGACTGGGAAGAGACTCGCAAACCCAACGATTATGTAAGGCAACTAGCCGCCGAGGATGCGGACCATTTGGCAGGCCCGATGATGAAGTCCGAAGGTCATGAGCGCTATAATTTGCCCACATTCATCTTCAGGGGGCCGGCGGGAGAGAAAACCGTTCCCGGATATCGGCCATATGAAGAATATGAAGCGGCACTTGCAGAAGTTTGTCCCGGCATAGCTGACCACGCAGCTGCTGATGCTTCTCCCGCCGAAGCTATCGGCCGATGGCCCACACTAACGAATCAGGAGCTGGATCTTTTGTGTGGAGAGAATTGCGTACCGGACAAAAACATCGCACAGGTATTTGATTGCGGTGGGGCCCGGGTGTGGATGAACACCAGGGAATCACAATACTGGATGCAGCGTAATGCAAGTAAAGAATAAGGAATGAGACTGTTGAAAATAGAGGCAGAATGTGAGCAGATTTTTCGGAAAAATTTGTCAAAACGGCTATGTTGTTAGAGACATCGAGGCCGCCATGGACCACTGGACCCGGGTGCTGGGGGTCGGCCCATTTTACTACATAGAGCGTGTTGAGATGCAGGATTTCATTTGTAGGGGCGTAGCCTCAGAAATTGAAGTTAGCATCGCCCTGGGCAATTCCGAGGATTTGCAGATAGAGCTCATACAACAACGCAATACTGCCGCTTCCATGTACCGGGAATTTCTGGATGCAGGCCGCGAGGGTTTACAGCACATGGCATATTGGACAAAAACTTATCAGGCAGACTTCGATCGACTTATTGCCTTGGGTTATACTGTTGGACAACAGGGACAAATCGGCGGTGAGAAGGGCCGGTTTTGTTACTTTGATACAGAATCTCATGCCGGTACCGTTGTGGAACTATCCGATATAAGTGGCCCAAAGGGAGAATTCTTCCAGCATATTCGCAGGGTTTCAGAAAATTGGGACGGTAGTCGCCCGGTACGAATAGCTAAATAGAGCTGCCCCGCAAACTTCCGGTCGTAAATCGGGCCTATTCCAGGAAAGTTAAATAAATTGATATCACCAGATTGGCCATTTCGAGCTTCACGTACGCCCTTTTTTTATGGTTGGGTAGTGTGGTTGATAAGCACTCTGGGTTTCCTTTTCAGCATCCCGGGCCAGACCATGGGAATGGCGGTATTTACCGACGCCTTTATAGATGCTTTGGACCTGACGCGCACCGAGTTATCCATGGCATATCTTGCAGGCACGGTGTGTTCCTCCATATTTCTCACACGGGCAGGCCGCTGGTTTGACCTGTTTGGTGGCAGGTTGATGATTTCCCTTTCCAGCATAGCGCTTGGCGTGATGGTACTTTACATAAGTATCGTAGATCTGATATCAGACTACTTTGGGAAAACCACCCTCATCAGTTTTGCTCTAATTTTTATTGGATACTTTGGCGTTCGCTTTTTAGGGCAGGGAGTTCTTTCAAGCTGTTCCCAGAACATCCTGATGTTCTGGTTTGTTAAGCGTCGAGGTCTGGTTAGTGGGCTTCGGGGCATGATGGTGTCCTTCGGTTTTGCGATCGCTCCGGTGGTGTTGGCTGCATTGATAGTCCAGTTTGGCTGGCGCGGTGCCCTGTGGTTTATGGCGCTGCTGGTAGGCGTTGGATTTTCTACGGTGGCATTGATCTTTCTTCGGGATAAACCGGAATCCTGTGGGTTATTGCCAGATGGCGGGCTCAGGCAAGAGCACACAGAGACCACCCCTGATTTGAAAAGCCAGACTGTCCACCAGGCACGAAAAACGCCCGTATTCTGGATTTACTCAGCGAGTCTTGGAATGCACGCAATGTTTGGTACAGCGCTCACTTTTCATGTGGTATCTGTATTTTCCCACGCAGGACGGACTGCCGGTGAAGCCTTTGGGTACTTTTTGCCAGCGGCGCTTTTTTCTGTAGTAGCAAATCTTTCGGCGAGCTGGCTCGTTGATAATAGACCATTAAAGCCCTTTCTTATCATGATGTTGTTAGCTTTCATCGTGGGTGCATGGGGTCTTGTTCATCTGGATGAAGAATGGGGTTTCTGGTTATTGGCCATTGGTTTTGGTGCAGGGGGTGGTTTATGGGCAGTATTATCCAATTTGACCTATATACGGTTTTTTGGCCCCTTACACCTGGGGGAAATTAGTGGTCTAAGTGCTGCGATTACGGTTTTTGCCAGTGCCATCGGCCCCGCTGCATTCAGTGTGGGCCTCGATGTATTTGGCAGTTATGATGTTATTGTAAAAATCTGTTTGACGCTGTTGGTCTGCTTGCTGGTCTGTGCAATTTTACTTGAGCAGAAAGAGCTGGCCTAATGGTTGTTATGAGGGGACACAGATGCGAAAAAGAAGGATGGCATGACAGAACACTGTTTTTATACAGATAGCTATTTGAAGCAGTTGACCGCCAGAGTGCTTGGTGTTGATCAACAGTGGGTCGAGTTTGATCGAACCATCTTTTATCCCTTGGGAGGCGGTCAACCAGGTGATACGGGAATGGTTCAGCAGGGTGATAATACTTACAAAATTGAGGATACCCGTAAAGGGGAGGCACCGAATGTTATCCGGCATAAACTGGCAAGTGCAGAGCATGGCTTGAGTGTTGGTGATGAAGTCACGCTTTACCTTGACTGGGAACGCAGATACCAACACATGCGTATGCACAGCTGTATGCATTTGTTGGGATCCCTAATTCCAGTTTCAGTAACCGGTGGGTCGGTGGGTGCCGAGAAAAGTCGCCTGGATTTTGACCTTGGCGACCATAAACTGGATAAGGATGATCTGACCTTACGATTGAATGCGCTTATACAAGCAGCTACGCCCGTGAGTTTTGAATCCATCAGTGATGCAGAGCTGGATGCCAACCCTGAACTGGTAAGAACCATGTCCGTCCAACCACCCCGTGGCGCAGGTGTAATTCGCATGGTACGAATGCAGGAAGTTGATTATCAGCCTTGCGGTGGTACGCATGTAAATAATGTCGCCGAAATTGGGCTGGTGCGGATTTCCAAGATCGAGAACAAGGGTAAGCGTAATCGGCGTGTACATATCGTGTTCGCCGAGGGGTTAATGGCTAACTAAAGCGACATCGCTGCCAGGTAACACAGGTAACCGCCAACGCCAAAATTGCACAAAACGGTTGCGATAACGCCAAGAGCTCTTGGTGCATTTGGCTTGTCATCCTTCGATAAGCCCACCGCGTGTAACAGGCGAGCAATTACAAAGCCATAACCAAGAACAGAAACGCTTAAAACACTTCCCAGTGACATCTCAAGCAATGCCAGCGCGATAATAAATATTGGCGCGTTTTCAGTAAGATTACCGTGGCGTCGAATTGCGAGTTCCAGATTAACGATACCTCCGTCTCCTATACCCTGGTCGTGTTTTGCACGTATTTTTATTACTAGCATCAAAAGTACTGTATGCAGAATGATAAGAATGCCTGCACATAGCGCAGAAACCATCGGTACGTGAATATTGTCCATAAAAGTCCTTAAACGAATATTTTTGCTTCGTTAGGGATTAAGCCTTGTTTTACGCTGTATAGCCAGTGGGTGGATGGGTGTGTTAACGCGGTAACAGGTAACAGGGTTAGACGCTAAATGCCTCTGTTGCATCCAGTAGGCATAACTTAATACATTGGTCGTTCTGCAAGCCATTTTGGGAAGCGATGGCCGGGTGAGGTGATGGTAGGGTGAGCACTTCGGGTTGTGAGTTTGTGATTTTATTCATCGGGACGGTTCTGTCCGAGAAATCGAATGTCGCATACCACACACAGGCCAAAATAATGCTGCCAAAGAGATGTGGAGAACGTAACATGTAACGGGTTCCGGTTTCTTGATAGCCCATTATCAATGAATACCGAATTTATTCCGTGCTGTGTTTCTCATATACCGGCACGGCATGGCGAGACAAACTGTGTTATTGGTTTTTTTTTGCCTGTTTATTCCACATGGACAAGTTTTTGAGCGGTTGTTTTACATAATTACTGCTGCGCAGGAGATATACAATTATTCCATTTATGATGGTACCGAATCTATCCATAGGGCGGTCAAAGTCGAGAAACAGCACTACGCGTAGCTGGTCGGTTTCGTTGTGTACTTCGTGTTCGTAGGAATCGTCAAAGATCATACACTTGCCTTCTTCCCAGGTGGCGTACTGGTCATGCACACGTATCCAGCATTTCTCCCTTTGCTCCGGAATAATCAGGCCAAGGTGCACACGAATAATGGCGCGGGTTGGACCTTTGTGCGCTGGAATATGGTAATGCGGAGCCAAAATGGAAAAAAATGCGTTTTGCAGGTTCTTGATTTTCCCCAGCGCTTTTGCCGTTTCAGGGCATAGCGCGCAATTCTCATCAACGCGTTTTCCAAAAACATAGAATGTAAATACCTTCCAGTTATTGCCTTTGGATATGCGGGTTTGGTCTTGCGACAATTGGTGAAAAGCAGGAATTTCCTCAGGGTTTTGAATTACTTCATCCAGTTCTTTTCGAATACTCTGCCAGCTGGACTCCAGGTCATGTGTCCATTTGAAAGTACTTTGGGGAATAAAAGGCTCGGTGGTTACCAAAGAATGACGTGATTGAAATTCTCCCATTTTACGTAAAAATTGTTTGCCGACGCGTTTAGTGAACCTGTGTTGAGAGGCTGATATTCGGCTTGCGAGACTGGCTGACATTATTAGTTAAATCCCGGCAGGTAGGTGTAAAACTTGATTTAGAATTGCTTAACAACTGTGGTGAATTGTGCGCTCTAGCTGGCACACCATCTCCGAAGCGTACACAATACTAGCAATGCTAAATGTTTGAAATACTTTTAATACCCTGTATTGATGCATTGTAAGACGACTTACACTTAATGTGTATTGAGGCACTATTCTCCTGAGGTATCCGCGTATGGAAAATCAATCCGGTTTTAATATCAGGCTGAGCCCTGTGACTTTGCTAGTTACATTGTTTGCTGTGTTTTTGGGTCTGGCTGCAAAAGCGGAACACAGTACGCTGGCACAAAGGCTTGGATATTCCGAAAACGCCAAACTGTTGATAGTGCATGCTGATGATCTGGGTGTCGCACATTCTGTAAATCGCGCCACGATTGATGCCATGTCAGGTCGTGAACAGGCACATTCAAGTGAACATTTTGATTCGGATACTGTGGTTAATTCCGGGAGCATCATGGTGCCATGTGCCTGGTTTCCCGAAATTGCAGCACATTACAGGGCGCATCCAGAGTTGGATTTGGGCTTGCACCTTACCCTGACATCAGAATGGAAAAACTATCGCTGGAGCGGAGTACTAACTGACAAAGCAGCATCCAGTCTGCATAACGATGATGGATTTTTATATGCAAGCGTTGAAGAGGTCGTCCAGTTCGCCAGTGTAGAGGCCGTAGAAAGAGAGATTCATGCACAGGTAGAACGGGCACTACAGTTTGGCATTAAACCAACGCATCTGGATTCCCATATGGGAACCTTATTTCAGACGCCAGAATTTTTTTCAGCCTATCTAAAGCTGGGTCGAAAATACAAGTTGCCAGTTCTGCTGCCTGCAGAATCTTTAGCGCAAGCACCCACACAGATGCGCGATCTGCTGAGTGATGAAGATATCCTGATAGACCGTTTTGTAATGGCAGGCCCTGAGTTATCCTTCGAAAATTGGGACACCTGGTACCGCGATGTATTAACTGGCTTAAAACCGGGTGTTACAGAAATAATCATCCATGCCGGATATGATGATGCCGAACTTCGGGCAATTACGATTGAACATCCGGATTATGGCGCAGCCTGGCGAGAAGCAGATTTTCGTTTTTTTACCAGTGATGAATTTCGAGCACTTGTTAAACAACACAATATCCAACTAATCACCTGGCGCGAGATTGGTAAGTTGTTACAAAAAGGATAAGTATTGAACACAGTTTATCAAGCCTTTGTGCAGGCAGCAGAAAAGTATCCTGAAAACGATTTCTTGCATATACCGGCCTCAGCCTGCACCAGTTATGCAAAAGGTTCGATTACTTATTCCTATGCGGAATTTCGGGATTTGGTAAGCAGAGCTCTGACTCTCTACTCACGGGCGGGTCTTGGGGTGCGGGCGTTGGAGAATAAGCAGAAGACGCTCAGGGTAGCCTTACTGTTAGAAAACCGCCCGGAGTTTTTCCAGCATTTTTTTGCGCTTAATGCCCTTGGCGTTTCTGTTGTCCCGGTTAACGGTGAAATGCAGCCACAGGAACAGGCATATCTGTTGGGGCACAGCGAGGCAGAGCTGTTGATATGTTTACCGGAATTGTGTGAGAACGTTCAAGCGGCACTTGCCTTGTGTGACAACCCACCCCGGCTCATTGCGAGTAATGAAGTTCAGACGCTTACCCCTGATTCTGCTGAGAATAATGCACATTTGTATCAGAAAAATGAGCTTGAAGGTTTGGAATCGCCAGATAGAGAATGTGCTTTGTTATACACCTCGGGCAGTACCGGGCTGCCAAAGGGCTGTATGTTATCTAATGAATATTTTTTGGATTTCGGTTGCTGGTACAGGGATATTGGTGGATATTGCGATCTGAAACCGGGCACCGAGCGATTGTTAACGCCTCTGCCTCTGGTGCATATGAATGCTATGGCAGTCTCGACGATGGGCATGCTTATGACGGGTGGATGCATCATACAGCTCGATCGATTTCATCCTGGCACGTGGTGGCAAACTGTTGCAGAAAGCGATGCAACTTGTGTGCATTATCTGGGTGTGCTGCCTGCTATCTTGCTGGCTCTGCCCCAAAGCGCAACTGAAACGGCTCACCGGGTCAAATTTGGCTTTGGCGCGGGAGTTAATCCCAGGCACCATCAGGCATTCGAGATTCGCTTTGGATTCCCGCTCATTGAAAGCTGGGCAATGTCTGAAAGTGGAAGCGGTGGCTGTGTAACGGCAAATGTGGAGCCGCGCCACGTTGGCAAGTGTTGTTTCGGTAAACCTGCCAGTTCTGTAGAGTTGCGATTGGTTGATGGACAGGGCCTTGAAGTTACCGTTGGGGAGCCTGGGCAGTTGCTGGTTCGAGCGGCAGGCGAAAATCCTCGAAAAGGATTCTTTTCCGGGTATCTGAAAGATAACAAAACAACAGAACAGGATTGGGCGGGTGGTTGGTGGCATACCGGAGACCTCGTTCGAGAAGATGAGGATGGTTGTTTGTACTTTGTTGATCGCCAAAAAAATATTATCAGGCGTAGCGGCGAAAATATTGCTGCTCTTCAGGTGGAGGCGGTGCTGTCGGAAGACCCTTACATTGGCCAATGTTTTGTTTGTGCGGTGCCAGACGAAATGCGAGGTGATGAAGTAATGGCCCTGATAATTGCGAAATCAGAAGGCACAATTCACGAGAATCAGGCACAGGCTATTGTGGATAGGGCGCGTTCGAGGCTGAGCTATTTCAAACTCCCCGGATATATAGCGGTGGTGCAAGAGCTACCTTTGACTGCTTCTCAAAAACCCAGGCGCGCAGATATAAAGATGCTTGGAAAACAGCTACTCGACAAAGGTGCCTGTTTTGATTTGCGCCACCTGAAAAAACGCCAGCCCGGCAAGACGTCATCATATATCCGTAACAAAGGCTGTAGCTGATGCAAGATTATCGCGGCGTTGCGTTGTGCACTCCGGTAAGTCGTGATTATGCGCGTTACAGCACGCGGGCGACGCCCTGGTTTGTAGGTCGTGTGCTTCGGGATTTGCTGGCGGGTAGTGGATTGAAAAAATCCGATGTTGATGGGCTAGCGGTGGCGAGTTTTAGCCTTGCACCAGATACGGTGGTTACCCTGTGTGAATATTTTGCTATGGAGCCCCGATGGTTAGAGGCGCTACCTTTTGGCGGCGCCAGTGGATTGTTGGCTATTCAAAAAGCAGCACGGGCCGTTCAGTGTGGGGATGCAGAGGTTGTGGCCTGTATGGGCGGGGATACATCCGCACCAGGTAATTTTCGGGAACTTGTGTCCGACTTTAGCACCTTTACCCGGGATGCAGGGTATCCCTATGGAGCTGCTGGGCCAAATGGTGTTTTTGCGTTAATTACCCAACACTATATGGATAAACACGGGGTTTCCCGCAGTGATTTTGCCAGGCTTTGTGTAGCGCAGCGCTACAATGCCAATCATTATTCCGGTGCCTTGCTCGGACACAAAACGCTAAGTGAGGAGGAATATCTTTCCGCGCCGGAAATAGCATCTCCCTTGCATCTTTTTGACTGCGTGATGCCCTGTGCCGGTGGTGAAGGTTTGTTGGTAATGTCTACAGAGCGGGCCAGAAATTTGAATTTGGCTTATGTTGAAATTGCAGCCCTTGGCCAGATGTTTAATGCTTATTCGAGCGACGCCATTCAAACCAGGACCGGTGCTGCAGCCATCGCGCCTGATCTTTATAATCAGGCTGGCATAGGTCCAAGGGATGTGGATATCGTACAGACCTATGATGACTATCCGGCAATGAGTTTAATGCAGTTGGAAGACCTTAAAATATGCAGTGCTGGAAAAGCCGCCCAATTCTTGCGCGAGCGAGTCACAACTTATGACGGTGAGGATATCCCACATAATACCAGCGGTGGTCAACTCAGCGTGGGACAGGCCGGTGCTGCCGCGGGATTTCTCGGTCTGGTTGAAGCAGTCAGGCAGCTCACAGAGCAGGCTGCAGGTAATCAGGTTTTGGGAGCAAAAACTGCTCTGGTTAGTGGATATGGCATGGTTAATTACGATCGTGGGCTGTGTTCGGCAGCTGGCATATTTAAATCTGGAAAAGCATGAGCGGATTGCCACCCACAAATCGTACACAGCAAGGATCTGAGCTGGCGTTGCAATCAGACAACGAACTGATGCTTCAGGTTTGTGATCATTGCAATACGGTGTTGTATCCACCCAGGGAACTGTGCAGTCGCTGCCTGGAGGAAAACTTGAGTTGGCGGCCAGTTAATGCAAGGGGTACTCTGTTGGCGCACGTAGAATTAGCCCGGTCTTTTGAAGACTGGTTTTCAGAGCGTACTCCGTGGTTGTTAGTCACGGTTCGCTTGCAAGAGGGTGTTAGTCTTATTTGTCATGCACATGCCAGCATAACGCGCGTACAGACTTCCGATAGCTCCAAACCCGTCAGCGTGCATGTGTCCATCTGTAAAGACGCTGGCGGTTCGGGAGTGCTGGTTGCCATGCCCGAGTCGGCGGCAGGCGAAAAATTTGCAAGCCTGGAGGCAGCGCTGGGCTGGCCAGTTGCTGAGGATTTTGGAGGACGGGCAGTGTGAACAATACCGCGGTCGTAACCGGAGGCAGTACCGGTATCGGAAAGAGCATATGTGCGAGTCTGATTGATCAGGGCTATCAGGTTATTAATATATCCGATAGACCTTCCAAAGAAGAGACTGGCTGCATTGAGTACATTGTCGATCTGACGGACGAGCAGGCAACCCGGGCTTTAGCGCGCGAAATTTCTGATGAATACCAGGTTACAACTTTTGTGCATAACGCAGGTGTCATACGACCGGACCTGCTTGAGAACGTTACAATTGCAGATGTGGAATACCTTGAAAAACTCCATCTTCACGCGCCTATAATTTTGTTACAGGCGTTTCTGCCTGCAATGACATCCGCCCACTTTGGCCGCGTAGTGCTCATTTCCTCGCGTGCAGCGTCCGGTCTGGAAAGCCGCACTGCCTATTCGGCAACCAAGGCCGGAATGCTCGGTATGGCCAGAACCTGGGCCCTGGAGCTTGCACCGCAGGGGATTACGGTAAATGTTGTGGCGCCGGGCCCGATTGAAGCTACAGAAATGTTTCATGAGGTACTTCCCAAGGGCAGTAATCAGATGCAAATTCTTGCGGATTCGATTCCGGTTGGACGTCTGGGATTACCTGTTGATATTTCACGCGCGGTAACTTTTTTTACCGATCCCGAAGCCGGTTTTTTAACAGGGCAAACTTTGTATGTATGTGGTGGAAGTAGTGTGGGCTCTTTGAGCCTGTAGTACGCTGCTCAGTGTGGACAGGAGGTGTACGGTGCGATTAATTGATGCGGATATCAGGGCTTTAGTCGAGGCAGACCGTGTGCATCGTAAGGTGTATGTAGATGAAGAAATATTTCAACTCGAAATGCAACGGGTCTGGAAACGCGCGTGGGTGTTTGTAGGCCACGAAAGCCAGGTTAAAGAGGCGGGGAGTTTTATTTCAACAACGATTGGCACCGAACCGGTAGTAATGGTTCGGGACAAAAGTAATGAAATTCATGTTATTTACAACCGTTGTGGACACAAGGGTGCCAAGGTAACGAACAAACCCTGTGGTAAGACGCCGATGTTTCGATGCCCCTATCATGGGTGGAGTTATAATCTGGATGGGACTTTGAATGTTACTCCCCATAAGGTTGGTTACGAAGATACCGGATTTGATAAATCTGATACCCGTTTTCATATGGGTAAGGTGGCGCGAGTAGAAAACTACCGTGGCTTTGTTTTTGCGTCACAAATTAAAGAAGGGGTTAACCTGGAGGAATTTCTGGGTGATGCCAAAGCCACCATTGATAATGTACTGGATCGTGCTCCGACCGGACAGATTGAAATCGTTGGGCAAGCCTTGTTGTATATGCACGATTGCAACTGGAAGATGTTCATAGAAAACCTGAATGATGGTGTGCATCCCATGGTTACACATGCATCCGTTGGGGATGCGTGCCGAAAATTGCTTGGTCAGTTACCTGAGGGTGCCAGTCCGCCTCCAGAGGCTGAGATAGTTTTTCCTTTTGGGTCATCCTACGAATTTTTTGATGATATGGGTGTGTCTGTGATGCCTTACGGACATAGTTACATGGGGGGGCAAAGTAGCATTCATCAGGACTATTCCGATGTTGAGGGCTACCGGGATAAAATGGTGGCCCGTCATGGAGAGGAGAAAACGCAGCAGGTTCTTGCCCAAAACCGGCATAACACAACCATTTATCCCTCATTCACCATCAAGGATGCTATTCAGGCTATTCGCGTCGCACGTCCGATCGCGGTCAACAAAACGTTGGTTGAAACCTGGCATTTTCGTCTCATAGGCGCTCCTGATGCACTGTTGCATAGAACCATTACCTACTCAAGATTGATCAATTCCCCGGCTTCCATGGTTGGTCCGGATGACTGGAATTGTTATGCGCGTATGCAGGAAGCGTTAAAGTCGAGCAGTAACGATTGGGTGGACCTGCATCGATATCTCGGCAGGGAGGAGATTCGGGAAGGCGATGTCACCCGTGCCAGGGGTACCAGTGATTTATCCATGCGTAACCAGTATCAGGCCTGGTTAACATATATGGCTTCAGGCAATTGTGATGAATAAGCAAAAAGACAACATCGACCTGAGGGCCGTAGAGGCATTTTTGTATGATGAAGCCGACTATCTGGACAGCGGAAATCTGGATGCATGGATTAATCTATATTCTGAAGATGCTACCTACTGGATGCCTGTTTCTGAAGATCAACAGGATCCTCTGGGTGAAATATCTATCCTGTATGAAAATCGAACGTTGATGCAGATTCGCTGTTTGAATTTTAATCATCGTCTGGCGCCTTCATTCGAAACACCGGTACGAACCTCTCATATTATCGGAAATGTGCGCCTGCTTGAAGTGGAGTCCATGGCGGATTTTACAGTGCGCTCGAATTTTCATCTGGTAATGTATTTTCAGGGCGAGCAGGAACTATTTGCGGGTACAGCTACGCACCACTTGCGCTTCATAAAACATGGCAGAAGGACTGGATTCAGGATTTATCACAAGCGTGTTGACTTGATTGATTGCGCGGCGCCACACAAGTCGATTCCCATCTATTTCTAGAAAACTAATCTGGAATGTTGGGCTCAGTAACGCTGGCCAAATCGATTAGTGTATTTACAAGCAATTGACGTTCAGCTTTTTTTACCCGGTTTTCAATATCCTCGACAGTATCTTCCGGATGTACTGGAACACGAATCCGGGCGATAACACTGCCCTCGTCATAATGTTCCGTCACATGGTGCACCGATGCACCGGTTTCTTTTTCGCCCGAGGCCAGCACTGCTGCGTGTACACGCCTTCCGTAGTAACCCTGTCCCCCGAACCGGGGTAACAGCGATGGATGGGTATTAATGATGCAGCCCTGAAAATGCGCCAATGTTGCGGGGCCAATTTTTCGCATAAAACCCGCAAGCAGGACGAGATTTACGTCGTGATCTATCAGGGCTTGCAACATTGCCTGATCCAGATGCCCCGGATCACGGTGCGTCTTGCTACTTAAATGCAGGGTCGCCGCGCCTCCCTCAACTGCGCGTCGGTAAGCTCTGGATTTGCTGTTATTGCTGATCACAAGATCAACACTCGCTGGAATTTTTCCACTGGAGCAACTGTCCAGAACAAGTTGCAACAAACTGCCTTCATGTGAGGAAAGAATGCCTAATCGCATCATCTTGAGATAGGAGTTTCCCCAGAACCAAGTTGTGTATTCGCGGATGATCTTATAGCCTATCCACCCTTTAGCAAACCCTTAAATTTAGAGACAAGAGGTAAGAACGAATGCGCATTGGTGTTCCTAAAGAAACAGCATCTGGAGAACGTCGTGCTGCGCTTGTTCCAGTGAGCGTAAAAAAACTCGTAACTGCAGGTTTTGAGGTGATGGTTGAAAGCGGTGTTGGATTACAGGCACTCATCACGGATCAGGAATACGCAGATGCCGGTGCCACAGTCACTCAGAATAGAACTGAAACCCTGGCGAGTGATGTGGTGTTACGTGTAGGCAAACCGAATGACGATGATGTAGCCGGACTAAAATCGGGGGCTATTCATATCAGCTTTCTGGACCCATTTAATGAAAAGCAATTAGTTCAGAAGCTTGCAGCAAAGCAGGTTACCGCTATTTCGATGGAGATGATCCCGCGCTCAACGCGCGCCCAAAAAATGGATGCACTGTCATCTCAGGCTAATCTGGCCGGTTATGTAACGGTAATATTGGCAGCACAGCAATGTCCGCGTATTTTTCCGATGATGATGACGCCAGCCGGAACCATAGCACCGGCCCGGGTATTTGTTATTGGGGCAGGAGTAGCAGGCTTACAGGCCATTGCCACAGCGAAACGGCTGGGAGCCAGAGTTGAAGCGTTTGATACGCGTCCCGTCGTCGCTGAACAGGTTCAGTCTCTGGGCGCAAAGTTCGTGGAAATAGATCTGGGAGATACCGGGCAGACCGATCAGGGTTATGCAAAGGCGCTTACGCCGGAGCAAATTGAAATGCAGGCGCAGGGGCAAAAAAAGGTGATCAGTCAATCTGATGTGGTAATTACCACGGCACAGCTTTTTGGTAGGCCGGCGCCACTCATAGTCAGCCTTGATATGGTCCAGAGTATGAAGCCCGGTAGTGTAGTCGTTGATATGGCTGTAGAGACCGGAGGAAATGTCGAAGGTTCTGTTCTAAACGAGAATGTTGACATTAACGGAGTAACGATTATCGGGAAGGGAAACCTGCCTTCTGAAGTCAGTCGTAACGCCAGTGATATGTATTCTGCCAACCTGTTTAATTTGCTGGACGAATTTTGGGACAGTGAGAGCAAAACGTTGGACTTGCCAGAAGAGGATGAAATTGTTCAGTCCTGCGTCATTACGCGATCTGGTGAAATTGTTAACGAAACAATTAAAAACCTGTAGGCAGAATAATTCTGATTCCTTACAAAAATATTTGCTAATTTGAAACTCTGAAGGGGTAATTTGTGGAAGCTGTTTTTCTGACATTTATACTGATGTTATCCATTTTCCTTGGATTTGAACTGATATCCAAAGTGCCTGCAACGCTGCACACACCTTTGATGTCTGGTGCAAATGCCATATCGGGCATTACGGTTGTGGGTGCACTGCTTGCAACGGGAAGTGGTCATGGGGCTATTTCCGGAATACTTGGCGCAGTGGCGGTAGCACTGGCTATGATCAATGTGGTGGGCGGTTATCTGGTCACAGACAGAATGCTGGCTATGTTCAAAAAGAAAGAGAATCCGGCTGCGGGTAAAGGAGGTAGCCGCTCATGATCGCTGAAGGAATTTCCCTGCAACAACTTATCAGCGGAACCTACATTCTTTCCGCATTGCTATTTGTCTATGGCCTGAAAATGCTGGGTAAACCTGATACTGCCCGACGCGGCAACATGCTCAGCTCCGTAGGTATGTTGATAGCTATTGTGGTGACACTGCTGGCCGAAGAAATTTTATCCTTTCAATGGATCGTAATCGCCGCCATAGCGGGCGGCGTCGTGGGTGCGTTTGCGGCACGAATGATCGCCATGACATCAATGCCTGAAATGGTTGCGCTTTTTAATGGCTCGGGAGGACTGGCCAGTTTGATGGTGGGGTGGGCTGCGCTTTACACAACAGGTAATACTACCTTTACAGTATTTACTATTTTTCTCGCCATACTTATCGGAGGTGTGACATTCTCGGGTAGCCTCGTAGCCTGGGGGAAGCTCTCGGAAGTTATGCCAAGCGGAGCCATAGTTTTCAAAGCCCAACGACTGGTAAACGGGGTGTTATTGTTAGCGCTTATTTTTGCCGGTGTGATGTTGTGCCTTAATCCCTCTACTACCAGCAATGAGTTCTATGCAGTCATCGCGCTTTCGCTGATATTCGGGGTTATGGTTGTCATTCCCATTGGTGGGGCAGATATGCCTGTTGTTATTTCCCTGTTGAATAGCTATTCGGGGCTTGCGGCATGTGCTGCCGGGTTTGCGATCAATAATGTTATTTTGATTGTAGCCGGATCGCTGGTTGGCGCAGCCGGTTTGATTCTTACAAATATTATGTGTAAAGCCATGAATCGCTCATTGGCAAACGTATTGTTCAGCGGTTTTGGCGCGGTAAAAACTGCGACTAAAGTTGAAGGGGAAGTAAAACCTATAGTTGCTGAAGATGCGTTTCTGGTATTGGAAGCCGCATCCAACGTAACTTTTGTTCCAGGATATGGAATGGCGGTTGCACAGGCGCAACACGTGGTGCGTGAATTAGGTGAGTTGTTGGAAGCCAATGGTTGCGAAGTAACCTATGCCATTCACCCCGTTGCGGGAAGAATGCCAGGTCATATGAATGTTTTACTGGCTGAGGCCAACGTCCCCTATGACCAGCTCATAGAGATGGACGAAATTAATCCTCGCATTGAAAACGTGGATGTAGCTGTTGTAATTGGAGCGAACGACGTTGTTAACCCGGCAGCCAGGGAGGATGAAAACAGCCCGATTTATGGTATGCCAATAATAAATGTGGACAAGGCCCGCACTGTTTTTGTGCTTAAACGATCTATGGCGTCCGGTTTTTCAGGCGTAGATAATCCGCTCTTTTTTGGTGATAACACGCGCATGTTATTTGGTGATGCAAAGGAATCCTTGTCCAGAGTTATTGCTGAGTTCAAATCCTGAAGGGAATACGGCTATGGGTAGAAAAGTTGTAACCGTAGATGTGTTTGCTGAAAGCCGGCTGGCTGGAAACCAGTTGGCGGTGGTTCTGTATGCGCAAGATCTGGATACCGACCAGATGCAAGCCATAGCGCTGGAAATGAACTACTCTGAAACCACTTTTGTCCTGTCCCAATCCGAGAATCGGGCGCGCGTTCGAATATTTACTCCTGGCAATGAACTGCCGTTTGCAGGTCACCCTACAATTGGTACCGCCTGGGTACTGGCGGGTGACAAGCCGTGTTATACTCTGGAACTGCAGGCCGGTGATGTTACGGTGGAGTTTGACCGAAAAACCGGTATTTGCTGGATGATACCCCCCAGGGCTGAGTTGGGCGAAAGGGTAAGCGATGACATAGCTGCAGCCATTGCCAGCTTGTCGGTGGAAGACCTAGATACCACGATGCCCAGCCAGGTTGTCAAAATTGGACCCTGTTTTCTTATTGTCGCTGTGAAAGATCTTGCTACTCTAAAACGGGCAAGAATGAATCTGGATGCGCTGGAATCGTTTCAATCAGACCAGTACTCTAACGTAGGGTTGTTTCTATTTTGTAGTGAAGCCTATTCAGACGATGCAAATTATGCCGCCCGTATGTTGTTTGATGCTGCAGGTGTCCGGGAGGACCCCGCCACAGGTAGTGCCAATACGGGGTTTGCAAGTTATCTAAAGGCAATAACAGGCAAGCCCGTGCAGGCCATTGTGGAGCAGGGTTTTGAGATTGGTCGGCCATCGCGTATTTATATCGACGCTGATGAAACACTTAAGATCGGTGGCAAGGTTTTTCAGGTTTTGCAAGCTGAGCTTGTTTAACACTTCTTTTTATTTTTACCTTCCTGAACAGGTTACCAAACATGACTTTTGAATCGCTCGGATTTAGCGATCCGATACTGAGCGCCATAAAAGAGCGCGGATACGATACGCCCACCCCCATTCAATTGAAGGTGGCACCGGTTGTATTGGCTGGAAAGGATTTAATGGCCTCAGCGCAGACAGGCACCGGAAAAACTGCCGGATTTACCCTGCCACTGCTTGAAAGGCTGGCTGGGGGGCAAGCGGCAAAAAGTAATCGTGTTCGTGTGCTTGTAATAACACCAACAAGAGAACTGGCCGCCCAGGTGCAGGAAAGTATTGCATTGTATGGCAAAAATCTGAAGTTGAAGAGTGCCGTGGTTTTTGGTGGTGTGAAAATTAATCCCCAAATGAAAAGCTTGCGGGGCGGTGTGGATATACTGGTAGCCACTCCGGGCCGTCTGCTGGATTTATACCAACAGAATGCTGTGAAGTTTACAGATCTGGAAACGCTTGTACTGGATGAAGCCGATCGCATGCTGGATATGGGATTTATCCACGACATCAAAAAGATTCAGGCATTGCTACCAGAAAATATTCAGACCTTGTTATTTTCTGCGACATTTTCTGACCCGATCAGAAAGCTTGCCAGATCATTAATGAAGTCGCCTGTCGAAATCGATGCTTCTACCAGAAACACAACCGTGGATTCCGTCCATCAACGGGTTCACCCGGTAGACAAAGCTCAAAAAACAAACCTGTTGTGTCATCTTATACGCAGTGAACAGTGGACCCAGGTGCTGGTATTTAGTCGCACCAAACACGGCGCTAATCGTCTGGTAAAGGCCCTAACCAGGCAGGATATATCTGCAGTCGCAATTCACGGAAACAAGAGTCAAAATCACAGAACCAAAACCCTGCAGGCCTTTAAAAACCGCGCAGTTGATGTGCTGGTTGCAACGGATATTGCGGCGCGTGGCCTGGATATAGTTCAGTTACCGCACGTTGTGAATTTTGATTTGCCTAACGTACCGGAAGATTACGTACACCGCATTGGCCGTACCGGTAGAGCGGGAAGTGGAGGGGTAGCCATTTCGCTGGTTTGTGCTGACGAGATCAAACAATTGAGGGATATCGAGCGTTTGCTTAACAGCAAATTTGAGAGAGAAGAAATTGAAGGCTTCGAACCTAAACATAATATTCCGGATTCACCTCCACCACTGGCAAAAGCCAAACGTACAAAGGCAAAACAGCACCGTAGCCAAAGCGGGAAGTCTTTGCATGGAAAACCTCGTGACAAGGATGCCAGTAATTCGCGTAACGCTCACAACGACAGAAAGCGAAAACCAAGCAGAAAGAAGGCCGCAGCAATTTCCGGAAACAGATGAATCACCCACCCACGCTTAAACAACTCAGGTATCTGTCTGCGGTTGCTACCCATCAACATTTTGGCAAGGCGGCAAGTGCCTGTTTCGTTTCGCAGTCAACGTTAAGTGCAGGCATTCTGGAACTTGAAGCGAAACTTGGAATTACACTCCTGGAAAGAAACAACAGAAGTGTGCGATTGACTCCAGTTGGAGAAGACATCAACGAACGCGGGAAACTGATTCTCGCCGCAAGTGACGATCTGGTGATGGCGGCCAGGGCCGGCAGTGTTCCATTTTCTACCGAAATGAGAATGGGGGTTATACCCACCATTGCCCCCTTTGTGTTACCCCGGATTCTTAAATCGGTTCGCAAGGCGTATCCAGAATTTAAATTGTATATCCGCGAAAATTTGTCAGATGATCTGCTAACGGGATTACATGCTGGAAAGCTGGATGTCTTGTTGTTGGCGTTGCCTTACCCAGCGAAAGATGTGACAGTAAAAAGTTTGTTCCATGACAGGCTGGTATTGGCCTATGAAAAGCGTAATAGTATTTCCGAGCTGAATACCTTGCGTTTTCGTGACCTGAAGGGCAAGAACCTGCTACTTCTGGAAGACGGACATTGTTTAAGAGATCATAGCATCGGAGCCTGCAAGGTAAATGCAGACCAGGTAAACCTGCCTTTTCAGGGGACCAGTCTGAACACCATTGTGCAGATGGTTGCCAATGATATAGGTATAAGCATCCTTCCAAAAATGGCGGTAGATGCGAAAATATTGAAGGGCACAACGGTTCAGACCCGCGATTTTGATGAGGTGGGCGTGCAGCGCTCCATCGGCCTGATGTGGCGAAAAAATTCTCCGCGACAGCAGGAGTTTGAAGCGCTGGGTAGTCTGATTTGCAAAACTCTGAATAAGTAAATTCGAATTTCACAATGCAATTGATAGACCGCTTTAGTAAGCAATGTTACTGGTTACGTAAATATTCGAGCATGGTGTCAGCGTCACTGCAGGTAAATGGATCTTCCTCGCAGTTATCTGATAATCCGGGTTCGACAAACATTTTTTCAATTTCACCGTCATTGACCAGCATCGAATAACGCCACGAACGATCTCCAAACCCCAGGTTTTCCTTTTTAACAAGCATACCCATCAATCGAGAGAAATCCCCGTTACCGTCGGGTAGCATTTTGACTTTGCTAATACCCAGTTGTTTCGCCCACTGAAACATGGAAAAGGCATCGTTTACGCTCAGACAAACTATTTCGTCGACGCCTGTATCCAGAATTGCCTCGTAATTATCTTCGTAGCCGGGCAGGTGGGTACTGCTACAGGTGGGGGTGAATGCGCCGGGTAACGCGAGTAATACAATCTTTTTGCTGGCGAATATTGCATTGCTACTGATATCCTCCCAACGAAAGGGGTTTTCTCCCCCAACATTTTCATCCCTTACTCTGGTTTTAAAGACGACCTTCGGTACTGCATTTGGCATTTTCTTTTCCCTGATATTGAACGCGCTTTACCCAGGAAGACTGGAACGCGTTATGGTTAAACTATAGCGATTGTAGATATATCGATAAAACGAATTAAATAAATCATATTGATCGTAAAAATAGATATATGCAGCAAGATTAGCTCCCCGCTCTTCAATTGCTGTTCTTTCCGGACCAAAAAGCTAGAATAAAAATATAACAACACATAATCAGGGGTAGTCCGTGGACAACAATATCGGCCAGGTTCTGGCAAAGCGTGCCTTTTTGTCACCCAATCGTGAGGCCTATGTATCCGGCCATTCGGGTTTAAGGCTCACATTTCGTGAACTTAATATGCGCTGTAATAAACTGGCTAATAGTTTTATTAGCGCGGGTGTAAAAAAGGAACAACGCGTTGCCATGTTGTTGATGAATGGTGCGGAGTTCATGGAAGCTTACTTTGCGCTGGCAAAAATAGGCGCAGTGGTAGTTCCACTGAACTGGCGATTAGTTGCGGATGAACTGGAGTTCATTTTGAAAGACAGCGGTGCAACCAGTCTCATATTCGACAATGAATTTGTTGAGACAGTTTCTGAACTACACACACGTACCCAAACTGAATCCAAAACCGACATTAATCTCTGGTTGCAGGTTTGTGGGGACGAGGGCACTACACATTTTTCGGATAGCTACCAGGAATTTCGTGAAACCGGTGTTATTGATGAACCTGACTATGGTGCATCTAACGATGACATGCTTTATATCATGTACACCTCCGGAACCACCGGACTGCCCAAGGGTGTAGTGCACACACATAATACTGCCCTTTGGGCAATTTTGAGCATTGCAGCAACTACCTATTATCAGGAGACGGATCGGTTTTTAAATGCTCTGCCAATGTTCCATGTAGGTGCGCTGACACCCTTGACGGTTAACGTTTATCGGGGCGCTACCTCAGTGGTGATGCGAAACTTTGAACCGGTGTTGGCATGGCAATTGTTGCAGAAAGAGAACATAAGCACCGGGATAATGGTGCCCGCAATGCTGAGTTTCATGCTTCAGGTGGATAATTTTCAGCGCTTTGACTACTCAAAGTTACGCTGGATTATGACGGGTGCTGCACCTGTTCCAGCGTCATTAACCCTCAAATATACAGAGCTGGGAATCGGCATATTGCAGGTATACGGGCTAACCGAAACCTGCGGTCCGGCCTGCCTGATGGATTCTGAGAACGCGGTTGCCAAACCTGCGTCTACTGGCAAAGCGTTTTTTCACACTGATATTCGAGTTGTCAATGAAGCGGGTGAAGACTGCGGTCCTGATGAGGCCGGCGAAGTATTGGTGCGTGGAGCACATATTATGCGCGAGTACTGGAACCGCCCGGAAGCAACGGCTGAAACTATCAGGGATGGGTGGCTCTATACGGGTGACATTGCGTTGATGGATGAAGATGGCTTTGTTTCTATACAGGATCGCATTAAGGATATGATCATTTCCGGAGGGGAAAATGTCTACCCGGCTGAACTCGAAGCAGTATTGTTAGGTCATCCGGATATATCGGATGCTGCTGTTATAGGGCAGCAGAATGAACGTTGGGGTGAATCACCATTCGCTATTCTGGTGCGCACGAATGAGAGTGTTAGTGAAGCTGATGTGATGGAATATTGTCAGGGCAAGCTGGCGCGCTTTAAACAACCCCAGGGCGTAACGTTTGTCGACCAGATTCCGAGAAACCCCTCCGGAAAAATTCTGAAGCGGGTGTTGAGAGAGCAATTTCCCGGTTAACTAACCCGCGTCAGATTCTTTTCTGGCGGGTTTACGCGCTTTGCTGTCGCTGCTCGACGTCTTTCTCACGGGCTTGTTTTTCTTCTGGGGATCGGTGCTGGATATCTGGAGTTTTTGCCCGCACACCCAGGCCTTTTTCAGATCCTTGAAGATTTCCCGCGGCATACCAGCAGGAAGGTCAACAAAACTGTGTGCTGAATGGATATCTATCTGGCCGATGTGTTCGGCATCCAGCCCCGCTTCATTGGCGATGCATCCCACTATATTGCCAGGTTTTACATTGTGATCATGCCCCACCTCTATGCGGTAACGCTGCATTCCTTGCGGCGGTGCAAAGCGCACTCTACGCTCTTTGCTGTCTGTGGATTTACTTACCCGCTTTCCGCTTCCCAGATCAGTTTCAGCGATCCTTCGAGCCCGTCTGGGCACCTCGTGGGTATTTTTACGCGAATCTTTGCCACTGCCTTTTGCATCTCTTTTTTGCCTGTCTTCTCTGGGTTTTTTTCGCTCAGGCGACAATAACAGGGGCTTGTCATCGATGGCCATCTTCGCCAGCGCCGCAGCTATCTCGATTGCTGGAACGTCGTTTTCTGTTTGATACTGGGTTAACAAGCCCTGCATGAACTCCAGTTCACCTGCTGAGCGTGTATCGCTAATGCGTTGTTTAAAGTCGGAAATGCGTTTGTTATTAATGATATCGGTGGAAGGCAGTTCCAGGCGGGCGATTTTTTGTCGGGTGGCTTTTTCTATCGCGTTGAGCAGTTTTCGCTCGCGGGGCGCAACAAACAGTATTGCATCTCCCGTGCGTCCTGCCCGTCCAGTACGGCCTATGCGATGAATATATGCTTCAGTGTCGTAGGGTATATCGTAGTTAATTACGTGACTAATGCGATCTACATCCAGGCCACGTGCAGCAACATCTGTGGCAACCAGTATATCCAGTGAGCCCTTTTTAAGGCGTTCTATCATTTTTTCACGGTGTTTCTGTTGCATGTCGCCGTTCAGGGCAGCGGCAGAAAATCCTCGCGCTTCCAGACGTTCAGCCAGTTCGACCGTTGCCATTTTGGTGCGCACGAACATGAGGATTGCATCAAAAGGCTCGACTTCAAGAATACGGGTAAGGGCATCCAGCTTGTGTACACCCCCCACCAGCCAGTATCTCTGGCGTATGGTGTCGGCCGTAGCAGTTTTTGACTTGATCGCGATTTCCTGGGGCTCAACCAGGTAACGTCGGGTAATTTTGCGAATCTCTTTGGGCATGGTGGCGGAAAAAAGTGCCATTTGGCGGGCATCTGGAATTTGCTCCAGTATCCATTCCACGTCATCGATAAAACCCATGCGCAACATCTCATCAGCTTCATCCAGGACGAGGGCTTGCAGATTGTCCAACTTGAGGGTGCCCCGACGCAGGTGGTCCATAATTCGGCCTGGGGTACCTACTACCACGTGCACACCGCGCCTGAGTTGCTTTAGCTGAATGCCATAATCCTGACCGCCATAAATGGGCAGCACGTGGAAACCCTTAAGGTGCGAGGCATAACGATGAAACGCCTCTGCGACCTGTATGGCCAATTCCCGGGTAGGCGCAAGCACCATCACCTGGACATTTTTATTTTTTAGTTCAAGGCGGGCAAGCAAAGGCAGTGCGAAGGCGGCCGTTTTACCTGTTCCGGTTGGCGCATGACCCAATAAATCCAGCCCCTTCAAGAGATGAGGAATGGTTTGTGCCTGGATAGGCGAAGGCGTTTCGTAACCTACATCATCCAGGGCCGCCAACAGGTTTTTAGGCAACCCGAGGTCTTTAAAAGAGATTACAGCTGGTTTGTTGTCGGACGTTGATTCAGGCATTGTGTTTCCGGTGTTGTGCCTATCAAAATACAGGGATGGGCGTTAGCGGGCGGCGGAGTATAATGGTCCCGCAGATGATTACAATAGCAGGTTTTTGGCGGGTATGAGTTCAGGACAAATTTGGGTGGATGCAGATGCCTGTCCCAACGTAATAAAAGAAATACTATTCAGGGCAGCTGATCGTGAAAAAGTTCCGGTTACACTGGTTGCGAACCAGCATATACAGGTGCCTCGATCTCCCTTTATAAACACTGTTCAAGTGCCCGCCGGCTTTGATGTGGCAGATAATCACATCGTCCAGCTTGCCGAGGCTGGCGACATGGTTATTACTGCAGATATTCCGCTGGCTGCTGAAGTCGTTGAGAATGGTTGTCTCGCACTTAACCCAAGGGGTGAATTGTATACTACGGAAACTATTCGCCAGCGCTTGAATATGCGGGATTTTATGGACACTATGCGAAGTAGTGGCGTTAACACGGGAGGTCCGCCATCGCTAAATCTTGGGGATAGACAGGCCTTTGCAAACCAGCTTGATCGCTTTCTGGCGCGAAGAGCCCGTGCCCTGTGAATAGTATCCGGAAAATTGTAAATATGGAGTACTGATGAAGCTTGAATTTCATTTTGATTTTGGCAGCCCCAATGCCTACCTGAGTCACCTTGTGTTACCGTCAATCGAAGCTCGAACCGGAATTGTGTTTGAGCGGGTTCCCGTGCTGTTGGGTGGGGTGTTCAAGGCTACCAATAACGTTTCACCGGGCGTTTCCCTACAGGGTATAAAAAATAAACCCGAGTATACGGCGCTGGAAACCCAAAGATTTTTACAGCAGCACGCTATAACTGATTACAACTTTAACCCTTTTTTTCCGGTTAACACTTTACAAATAATGCGTGGAGCGACTTATGCGAAACAAACGGATTTCTTTGATCAGTATGTAGAGGAAGTCTATAAGCATATGTGGAGCAATCCAAAAAAAATGGACGATCCGGAAATTATATCCAGCGCTTTTAATGAATCCGGGTTGCCAGGATCTGAGATTATCGCTGCCATGCAAGATCCTTCGGTAAAGCAAGCACTTATCCAGAATACAGAACGATCCATTAATATGGGAACCTTCGGCTCTCCCACCTTTTATGTAAACGAAGATATCTATTTTGGTAAGGACAAGCTTCGGGATGTGGAAGAAGCTGTTCTCAGTGCCAGATAACACGCCTGTTTTAGCACCTACGCCAAAACACCCGGCGTAGTCACATAATGCCTGCGGTTTAGTTTGATAGCGCTTGCTACTAACTGATAGGCTCACTCAACAAACAGAATAATAAATGGGGAAGCCTGTGTCAGACAAACCGAGTTCTGGCCACACATCTGGCGGTGAGCCGGAAGTTGGTGGTCGGTATGCCAAGTATGTGTTGTTCATTCTGGTTATTGTGTATGTGTTCAATTTTATTGATCGCCAGATATTGTCAATTCTGGCGGAAGAAATTAAAGCCGACATTGGAGTTACTGATGCCCAGATCGGCTTTTTGTATGGAACTGCGTTTGCTGTTTTTTATGCCATATTTGGTATCCCTCTGGGGCGTTTGGCTGATGTTTGGGTAAGAAAAAGCCTGATAGCGGGTGGCCTGGTTTTCTGGAGCCTTATGACTGCGCTGTCGGGTACAGCACAGAGCTTCGGGTCGCTAGCCGTATTTCGATTTGGTGTGGGTATAGGTGAGGCGAGCGCAACACCAGCTGCATTTTCCCTGTTGTCGGACTACTTTTCTCCCAAAGTGCGGGCAACGGCTTTGGCAGTCTATTCCAGCGGAATATATATCGGCGCGGGCATTGGTACCTTTCTGGGTGGCATGGTTGTAGATAACTGGAATTTGGCCTACCCCGATATTTCCAGTGCACCGCTTGGCCTAAAGGCGTGGCAAGTGGCGTTTCTGGTAGTGGGAATTCCAGGTATATTGATGGCATTTCTGGTGCGCTCACTCAAGGAACCCAGGCGTGGCCAAAGTGAAGGCCTGAGCTCCACTCCACACCAGCACCCCTTTAAAGCGACCTTTGATGAATTGATAGCGGTGATGCCACCGCTAACACTGTATAACCTGCTTCGCGTGGGTGGCGTAAAAGTGCTGCTGCTCAACATCCTGGTTCTTGTTGCGGTTTCAGGATTGGCGTGGGCGCTAATAGAAGCCACTGGAAACATTGCGCAATGGGCAGCGCTTGGGGTAGGTGTTTATGCAGCTGTATCCTGGGTTCAGAACATCCGTATTCGTGATCCAGCTACTTATGCCATGATTTTCAGGTGTAAATCCATGATATGTATGTGTTGGGGTATGCCCTGTATTGCATTCATCACCTACAGTATTGGATTTTGGGGTGCGCCTTTTATGCTTCGTGTGCATAATTTAAGTGCGTCAGACGTAGGCTTGTACCTGGGCCTGGGTGCTGCACTGGGTGGTTGGATTGGGGTAACAGCCGGGGGTGTTATTTCTGATTTATTAAGAAGGACTACGATCAACGGACGGCTTTATGTGATGATAGCTGTTCCTATTTTATCAACGCCTTTTGTATACGTGTTTCTGACCACTGAATCTATCAATACTGCCTACTTTTGCTTTTTCATGTTCAGCATTTTTTCGCCTATGTGGACCGGTGCCGGTGCGACGACAGTTAACGATTTGCTTATGCCGCGAATGCGAGCAATTGCGTCTGCATTTTACATTATGATGATTACCTTTATTGGTTTAGCGCTGGGGCCCTATTTGATAGGTTTTGTAAGTGACAGTATAACGAGTTCCGGTGTCGAATCCGGTGAGGCCTTGCGGCAGGCCATGATATTTGCATTATGGATGTTTGTTATCGCCAGCGTATTTATATTGGCAGCCTTTCGTTATTTGGGCCAGGATGAAGCGACACGTCTGGAACGTGCAAAGGCTGCAGGCGAGAGCGATCTTGACTAGAAGTTTTATAGTCTTACTCATCATCCTGGCGGGTTGTTCTTCAGAACTGGGCGTGGATGAACTCAGGTTTAACGAGATTCAGGTGCTTGGAAGTCATAACAGCTACAAGTTAGCGATGGATGCAGAACTACTGGCTACTCTGCAAAAAAGTAACCCTGCGCTTGCAGATAGCCTGGATTACTCTCACCCACCACTCGAGCAGCAGCTGGATATGGGCGTGCGGGCACTTGAGCTGGATATCTATTACGATCCTCAGGGGGGAATGTATGCTAAACCGCTAGGCTTAAGCCTGGTTGCAACAGCCACTGAGTATGACGTTCAGGGAAAGATGCTGCAGCCCGGATTTAAGGTATTGCATGCCCAGGATATTGATTTTAGAAGTACTTGCCTCACTTTTACAGATTGTTTGTACGCGCTCAAAAACTGGTCGGAAGGACATCCGGGACATATACCCATAATGGTGAGTATTAATGCGAAAGATGATGTTATCGACCAACCGGGTTTTGTGATTCCACTTAAATTTGATGGTGCTGCGTGGGATGCGCTTGATGCCGTATTGCGCGACACTCTGGGGGATAAACTTATTCTACCTGCCGAGATAAGGGGAGAAGCGGAAACGGTTAACGAGGCAATTACAGATGAGGGCTGGCCAGAATTAGCGTCTCTAATGAACCGCTTTTTGTTTGTGCTGGATGAATCCGTAGAAAAGAACACCGTTTATCTTCAAGATCGTGAAAATACAGTTTTGTTTCCTAATATGCCAGAGGGCGACCCTAATTCTGCGGTGCGCATTATAAACCGTCCTATAGAAGATATGGATCTCATCAAGAAACTTGTAAAACAGGGTTATCTGGTACGTACCAGAGCGGATGCTGATACCCGTGAAGCACGTAGTGGTGACACACGAAGGAGGGATGCAGCGGTGTCGAGTGGTGCCCATTTTATCAGTACGGACTATTATCGGGAGGATGTACGATTTGAATCCGGTTACAGTGTTGATGCGCCAAAAAATGCTTACTCTGCTGAAGGCAAAACCGGGATCGTGGATCAGTCCTTTCGGTGTAATTCCGTATCGGCCGGTTCCCGATGCGACCGGATTGTGTTGTTGGATCGAGCTCGACCAAAGAATTCTGCCTAGTTACTTTTATAAGGGCCAGGAGATTATGTGTCTCTTCTTAAAGAAACTCCGTGATCCCAACCATACTGAGCGGTAGAGTTCTTATGCAGCGTATATCCGGTAGAATCTGGATATGAGTGATGTTCCTGTACGCAGGCGGCTATTGGCTGCAATTTTTGGCTTTAAACCCCTGACTTTATTGTTTATGTGGATAGCAACGCGGGTAGATCGGCCGCTGATGTTGTGGAGCGACGGTCGTATACGCCTGAGTTTTGTAATTCCTGTCTTGTTGTTGAGATGTACCGGAGCAAAATCCGGTACTCCACGTGTGGTGCCGTTGCTTTATGCGCCCGACGGTGATGAAAAGGCCGGTGCAGACCTTATTGTCGTTGCTTCGCATGGTGGGCAGTCCCACCACCCGGCCTGGTATTTCAATTTGATCCAGAGGCCCCTGGTAAGGTGTACGCTCAAGGGCTTTACCGCAAAGTATGAAGCGCACTTGCTAAAAGGAACCGAAAGGGAAAAAGCCTGGCTTATCGCAAACTTTGTTTATCCGGGCTATGAGCGCTACCAACAACGCACGGAAGGAAGACTAATACCTGTGTTCCGGTTGCGCAGGGTGAGCCAGGGTGTTCTCTGACCCTTCACTACTGGTGATTTTCGTAGGATCAACATTTGAATAGAATGTTGAATGTGCTCTACTGAAGATGGATCTCACGTTGGACAGGTTATTCTCATCAACCGCAGTTCTGGACCATTGTCCCGACTCACCTGGTTTCCAGGCGGTCGCAGACCCGTCATAACGACTAACGGTTAAGCCCTGGGAAGTAATCAAACCAACGGAATAATTGTACTCAACCAATGCAATACCATCTCTTTTACCATTAGTGGATGCAAACAAATCACTGCCCCAGAAATTTTGCCTGGGCACGATGCCCAACAAGGAGAGTATGGTTCCGGGTACATCCATACTTGATGCGAGCGATTTATCTTCCCTTGCATTGAGGTGGTGTGAAAGAAACAGAAGCGGCACTCGATAATTTTTTACTGGAATGGTTGAGCGACCACGCACGTTGGGCCCATGGTCTGCGACCACGACAAAGAGCGTATCCTTGTACCATGTTTTTTGGCTGGCATCCGCCATGAACTTGCCCAGGGCATAATCTGCATACGCTATCGCATACTCCAGACGACGTTCCTGGGCCGGGAATGGAACTCGCCCGGAAGGAAAATCATAAGGTCGATGATTGCTTACCGTAAGCGTCGAAATAAATACCCGATCATGCCTCAGCGTAAGCGCATCCATTTCCAGAATAATTTTGTCAAATAATATCTCATCTGCCACCCCCCATGATGTTTCAAATGACCTGTCATCAAAATCTTCCTTGGAGACAACTGCATCAAACCCGCTGCGTTTCCAATAGTCTGTAAAATTGGAAAATTGCGGCCATCCACCATAAACAAACTTGCTGTGAAAACCTGCCTGGCCCAGTTCCCGCGCGAGAGAAGGCAGTTTTTCAAATCCCTTCCGGTGGGTGAGCGAAATTCCTGGCAGGGGCGGATAACCGTGTAGTATTGCTTCCATCCCTCGCATTGTTCTGGATCCGGTTGCGTACGCATTGCTAAAGTAGACTCCGGAATCTTTCAGGCGATCGAGATTGGGCATAAACTTTTTTCGCTTGCCTGCATCCCACCAGCTATCTCCGGCGAGGGATTCTTCAATTATCAGAATAACGTGTTTGTTTTCCGGAAGACGATAGGGAGTAGTTTCGTAGCCCGGGATTTGTGACCCGGAAACGGAATGATGCTGCATAGACAGTGAGCCCGCATCAGTTTTCCATTTGCTTACGTCAATACTTGCAGCATTAAGAACGGAAAATATACCGTTAGTGGAAAACTGGTTGATCTTGCGCATGTCACTATGTGGGAAATTGCCATTGTGAAAAATCCAGGGAGTAAGGAGTACAAATAAAAACATGACCATAAGGTGTCGGTACTGAAGCAGTTTATCTGAATCAGGTGATGCGAGCGCATCCATCCAGGGTCGAAATACTTTCCCAACAAACCAGACAACGAAGGCTAGCGGAAATAGCAGTAGACTTAAATAAAACTGGTCTTCCAGAAAGGCGATTACCTCCACCGGGTATTTTAGATAGTGAAATACCAGACGGTCTGGCCGGCCATCAAATTCCAGCCAGAAAAACACTTCGCACACTGCAAATACCAGCATCAGTAAAATCAACAGGTGGCTGTACAGGACTATAAACAGGCGTCTTGAAGTCTTCCTGAGCAGCGTTGCAAGATAAAATGGTGCTAAAAGCAGCAGGGCAGAGACGAGATCCCGCACAAAACCGAGCAAAAACCCGATAATCAGTTCCTGTGGCTGCGTATCCGGATCATCCACAAGTGTAAATGCCAGATACATGCGCATTAGAAACTGCAGAGTGCAATAGAGCAATGCACCCTTGAGGATTAGTAAGTCAAACTGCTTTAACAATAGTTCGCCTCCCGGCACTTATACTGAGCAGGACAGGCAATAGAATTACTGTAAAGACCAACAAAAACAAAATAGCTACCGTGAGCAAGAGCCCAATTGAGGCGGTTCCCTGATGAGGCGACAGGGACAGGGCAGCAAAGGTGCCTACGGTTGTCAGTGAACTCAGCAATACCGCCCTGGGGGTGCTGGTGTGCATAAGGTCCCCAACATCTCGTGCGCCACGATACCGCTCTACCACGTGTATTCCGTTATCCACACCCAGGCCAAAAATGAGCGGTAAAACCAGAACGCTCGCCATATTAATCGGCATATCGAAGATAACCGTTGAGGCAAGCGTAAACAGGCCAGTCAAAAAGAGTGGAATGAGTACCAGAATGGTATCAAGCACACTCCTTAACGAGACTAGCAGAATGAGAGAAATGCCGGCTAACGCGATAAGCATCGCTGTCTGGAAAGATTGAACTACAATTTGTCCCACTCCCCACTCAATTGCAGGCCTGCCAGTCGCTGTAGGTGCGATAGATCGCACACCTTCCACAAAACGGGATAATGCATCTACATCAGCAATGCTCTCCTGGGGTAGCACCACCGTCAAATACTGACCACTTACGCCAATAAGTCGGGATTTTAATCCCGATGGTAAATCATCAAAGCTTATCCTGGATACGCTGAGCGCCCGTCGTAACCAGGCAAGTTCCTTTTTAAGGTTTTCGAGTGCTCCCGTTTGCCAAAGCTGTATTGCTGCAGGACCAATTTCAAGAATGCGTATGAGCGCCGCATCCAGAGCCAAAATGCGCTTTCCCAATTCCTCGTCCTGCCAATCCTGTTGGACGATAGCGGCGTGCAGCGCCTCGGTGCTTGCAATAAGATCTGCATTAGTAGGCGCGCTCTGCACTCTTGCCGGTTCGAGTGCACTTAGCAAAAGTAACTGTAAGTCTTCGAGAACATACAGCTTGTCTTCCTGATTTTCAGGGACATAGCTTATGGGTGTACTTACTTTCTCTACACTCTCAAGGGCTTCCAGATTGCTCCAGGACTGGTGCAGGTCATCCGACAGGATTGACAGGCTGTAGTCTGTAACAAGCCCTTCTTCCTGTAACTCTGTTAATGCCAACATGGACTCCGAGTTCGAATCCCGCAGCGCGAGCACACTAAAATCAAAATGTACGTCTCTGCTTGTGTAAACTGCCAACAGCGTCAATATTGTAACGACGCTCAAAAAAACCAATTTATGTTGTAGCACAACAGCGACCAGTTTTTCGGCCGATAACAGTAGTACCGGACTGGAGGCTCCGGGTGCACCCGCCAGTGTGAAAAATACCGGCAAAAGCGTAAAAGTGAGAAAAGCAGCAATGAACATGCCACCAGCGGATATAATACCGAGATCCGCCAGTGCACTATAATCTGTTGGTACAAAACCCAGGAAACCGATTGCTGTGGTTACCGTACACAATACTATAGCTTTTCCCACGCTACTGGACGCGTGTCCAAGCGCCATAATATTATCGTTAGATTCTGTCACGGCTTCGTGGTAACGTAAGCAGTAGTGGATTGCAAAATCCACCCCTAATCCGAAAAACATAACCAGAAAAACCAGTGACAGGGTGTTGTATTCGCCTACGCTAAGCATTGCGAATGCGGATGTCCAGGTTATGCCCGCAAACAGCATAAGAAAAGTAGCTACAACAATTTTCCATGACCGAATGCCAAACCCCAATATCAGTGTGAGCAAAACCATGGACACAAAACCGGCAATTTTCACTCCGGCCTGAGCTGCTTCAATTTCCTCGTGAGACAATGCAATTTCACCGGTAATTTGCACACGGACTGATTGATCAACATTTGCCTCAGAAATTATGCTGCGCAGGTTCTGCATAGTCTGTTTGTTGGGAAGGGTTTCGTTAAAATTCTTTCGGGCTTTCAATAATACCAGCTGGTAAATCCTGTCCCCATCGGTATCAAAAAACTCATCTGTCCATGAAATTTTCGGATCGCGGCCAACGCCTGCCGATTCTGCAGACGAGGTTAATAGCTCAACGATTTTCGCAAACCCGGCTTCCGGCTGATTTTCAATACCGTCCTTCAACAACTCCAGAACCCCTCGCAGACTGGGATCTTCTGCCACCGCTGTAAGCATGGGCTGCGCTTCCGCGAGTCGGTCAGCCATTTCCTGGAGGTCGTCGATGTCCATATACATCAGGGCGTGATCGCGAAAAAAATCGTCAGCCGCAACTGCGTAAATGTCCTGAAAATTTTCGGTCTGTGCTTCAATGCGCCGGGTCAGGTCCCTGGTGGTAGCCTCTACGATTTCAAAGGAGGTTCCGGAAACAACAATGACCGCGGTGTCGACGAGTAAGGGAAATTCATCCTTGTATGATTCGAAATCTTCTCGCCAGCTGCCTGTCTGCTTGATCAGGTCGCTGGTATCGGAATTCATTTTGAAGCGTTCGATGGATACCCAGCTGGCTGCCAGGGTCATTAATACCAGACAGGCTGTGGTCAACCAGGCATGCCGGGTAACGGTACCTACCCAACTCAGCAACAGCCGTGAAATCAGGCCATTATTGAGAGTTTCAAAGCTGTGTGAAGGACCGGGATTAGTCATCTTCGAAGAACTCTTCAAATATATCTTCTTCTGGTGGATTACCATCGAAAATCAGAAATTTTCTGCGCTGAAAATACGCTTCCCTGGTAAAGCTGTAGGGATCAAGGGCTGATGCATCACGAATATTAGTCTCCGCCAGATTCTCTGCTCTGTAACTTACTGTGTCCAGCGTGCCAATCCAGAAGTCATAATGATTGCCTACGATCAGTCGGGGTGCGAGTACCCTGTTTATGATTGCTCCAGGCAGGTCTCGTACTGAGGAAGGACCAACAATCGGAAAGTACAAATAGCGGGTTCGCGTATATCCCCACACCGCAAGTGTTTGACCAAAATCTTCTTCCTGATATTTCAGGCCCATACGACCAGCGATGTCAAAAATCCCGCCAATTCCGAGCGTAGTATTCAGTAATATTCTGGCGATATCTGTCCCCGCGGCTTTCGGTTTGCCCTGCAGCAAGCCATTAATGGCACTGTCCACGGTGCGGATATTGAGAAAAACATTTGCGATGCCTTTTTGCAGGGGTGTGGGGATAATCCTGGTATAGCCAATGGCCAAAGGGCGGGCTATCGCTTTGTCCACCAGTTCGATGATGTCATAGGAAATACGGTTACCCTTTTCAAGCGGATCCGAAACCGCGTATTCCTTCTCTGGTAACTGAGCGCAGGCAGACAGCGCAACTACGAGGATGAGCGAAACCCTTCGGAAGGTCATCGGCTAGTCCATCCCTTGCTGCCGGTATTCCAGAATGTTCTGATTAATGTGCGCTATCAGCCCGTCAAATCCGTCCCTGGCAAGAATACTCGCATAGTCAGCGCGTTTGAGAGACAAATCACTAACCCCGTTAGCTACCACGTTAAAAATAACACCTTCGCGCAGGTAGTAATCCAGTGTCACCGTTTCTCCATCGGATTTAGTGAGCAGGCAATTCACAAGCCAACGATCTTTGCCTTTGGACTCCACAGCCTGGATGGTAAATACCTGATTATTGTAGCTTACGAAACGATCCGCATAGGTTGCGGTAATCAGTGTGAACATGAGGTTGGTAAACTCTTGTTGTGAGTGCGCTTCTTGCGCGCGCCAGAATTTGCCGGTGCTTATTCTGCTGATATTTGGAGCATCAAATATTTTTTTGATAACCGGAGAGAGTTTGCTGAAGCGGTTTTCGAAGTTACTATTCGTTTGCATCACACTAATCAATGTAGCGTGGAAATCGTCGATGCGATCTCGCACCTCGTCATCCGGCGAGGCGTGCGCAAAACTCGAGTAAACGAGCAAGGATAAACAGGATAGCCAGAGGCGCAGAGAATTAGAATTTGTCATGGCTAGTACTAATACCAGGAATCATCAGGTTCAGTAATTATAAGCAAACTTTTTCCAGCTCAGTCGCTGTATTTTTTCAGAATGATACTGCCGATGGAGTAACCGGCACCAAAGGAACACAACACAGCGTAGTCACCTCTTACAAGGTCGTTCCGGAATTTGTGAAATGCGATAACTGACCCTGCCGAGCTGGTGTTGGCGTATTCATCCAGTATTACCGGGGCTTCCTCGAGCTCCACTTCCCGTCCCAGAAGCATTTTTGCTATTAGCTTATTCATTCCAAGATTAGCTTGGTGCAGCCAGAGTCTTTTTACACTTTCAATTGCAATCCCCAGGTCTTGCAGATGTTCCCGAATATGCTCTGCAACCATTGGGCAAACATCTTTGAACACCTTGCGACCATTTTGCCTAAAAACCAGTTCGTGAGGGTGTCGTTCTCCATCCTCACTTCGGTTCAGGTAACCGGCATCATTGCGAATATTGTTGGAATATTTTGTGGCCAGGCGTGTACCCATAACTTCCCATGATTCTCCCTGTGCAGCGCCCTCATCTCGTTCAAGGATTGCCGCGGTGCAGGCGTCGCCGAAGATAAAATGATATTCACGCAGCTCAAAGTTGTTATGTCCTGAGGTAATTTCCGGATTGAGTACAAGTACACAGCTTGCGTTACCCGCGCGTAAGGCATCGACTGCATTTTGCATGGCAAAGGTTGCGGAAGAACACGCCACGTTCATATCGTAGGCAAAACCGCTGGCGCCAATCTCGTTTTGTACTTCAATTGCAATCGCCGGGTACGCACGTTGTATGTTTGAGCAGCCAACGATTACGGCGTCAACATCCGCCCCTGTGCGACCGGCCTGAGCCAATGCTTCTTTTGCCGCTGTGACGCACATTTCGGCCTGAATTGATAATTCGTCTTCAGAACGAAGTGGTAAACGTGGGTGAAGTCGGTCCGGATCCAGAACGCCGGATTTATCCATTACATAACGATGGCCTACGCCGGATGCTTTTACGATAAACCTTTCCGATGGCATTACGCGTTCTTCCACGTCTCCGCGCGCAATTTCTTCGCTGTGACTAGCGTTCCATTTTTCATTCGCGGTTGACAGCGAAGCGACAAGTTCTTCATTGGTGATTGAATCTTTCGGTGTAAACAGACCGGTGCCCGTGACTAATATACGACTCATTTCACTCCACTCATCCGAAAAGGTGAATTATATTAACCTGTTCCTAGTGTTGTATGGAACCTTCCCTGCTCCCCATATCCAGTCTTCTGGCGGGCTTTAAAACCAGAATACTGCTCATGCCCAGTACTGCTATAGCGAAGTAGATGACCTGGTTCAGGGTACCATCTCCGAGGATCATCGCGGCGATGGCGGGACCCGTTGCAAGGCCAAGGCTGCTGATAAAACCGGCTGTGGCGGCAACCTGGCCATTTTGGTCCATCTCTGATGCAATTCCGAGTAAATATGGGATGGTCAGACTAAAAAATATGCCGAATCCGACATTAGCCACGATGAATGCCCATGGCAGATTGAGAAGTAGCATGGCGACAGAAAGAATGGTGCACAGGGTACCCAATAGAACCGGGAGTAGACGACCAGATCTGGTTGACCACCATGCGACAAAAAGTGCAGCTGGGGCACCAATCCAGAGTGAAACCGCCACAGTTATACTGATAAAACCGGAATCAAAAAGGTAGCTCTTGCCTATTTCTATTACATAGGCGAATGCCGCCATCTGACCCGCCTGAAAACAAAATATTCCGCAGAGTGATAATACGATAGCCAGCTGTGGTGCATCCTGCACCAGGCTTTCTCCCTGTATCGGGTCCTTTGAAGGTGCATAGTCTTCCAGCAGCGGAAGCAGTATCAGGCTAATCAGGGAAAACCCAAGTAGTGATAGCCAGACCAGACTCATGCCATGCTGAATTATCAGCGGCATTAGTAACGCGGTGCCAATCCCTCCCAGGCTCAGTTGTATGAATATCAGAATTGCAAAAGTAACTTCCGGGGCTTTAACACGCGCAATTACCGAGAAACCCACACCAATGAGCGCGCCCCCGGCAAGGCCGTGGATAAATCGGATGCTGTACAGTACAGGGGCTGTGTCTGTGAATGCACATACCAGGTCTGACGCAATAAGTAATGCCAACAAAATTACCGCTGATTTACGCCAGTTCAGGCGCGCGATAACAAGGGATATTGCAAGACCTCCAATCGCCGTACCGTACATGTTCGCCGAGAAGACATAACCTGCTGCTTCCGTTGTATATCCGGCACTTTGTACCAGGCCAGATACTATGACTGGTGCAACGTTGGCATAAAGAATACCGGCACTGGTCAGCACCGCCAATACAAAGCGGGCGGGCAATCCGTTTCTGCTCAGGTGGAAACCGTATATTGTGAGAGGTGAATTCACCCGGGACTAATTTTTGTTGGTCAATTTGATCTCGGTCAGTCGAACCTGAATTTCTTCTTCACTAAACCACACTCCTCGCAATAAGACACCTGCCCGGTCCTTTACGGCAGCGATATCCTCCAGTGGGTTTGCGTTTAGCAAAATCATGTCTGCACGTTGGCCCGGAGCAATTACGCCGAAAGCATCCTCAGCCTGAAAATATTTTCCCACGTTGCGCGTGCCCGATAATAAAACTTCGTAAGGCGTTAATCCTGCCTCTACCATCCTTTGCATTTCGCGATGGATCGAAAATCCCGGCACGCTAAATAATTGAGGAGAATCGGTGCCCATTAAGATACCTACGCCCGCGTCATGCAATGCTTTGAGAACCACATCCCGGGTGTGTGAATAATCTGCGGGGTTAAAGTCCTGGGGTCTTTGTAGCCTTTGTTTCATGCGACGACTCCAGGTCTCAACTTCCTCCCTGGGCCAGAATTGCATTTCTGGCCAGGCCGCCATTTCTTTTGCGCTGCCAAGGCCAATGAGATGATTCCACAGCTCGAGGGTGGGCACAATCCACACTCCCCGGTCCTTGCTGAGTTTAACCAGGGTGTTCAGTCGTTTGAAATCGAGTGCCTGATCCGGATAGCCAAGCGCCTCCAGATACCCATCTATATGATCAAAGCTTAGCTGACCCATCGATATGGCGTGTTCCAGACCAACGTCCCGCGGCACGTGGCCACCAAAATGGATACCTAACTGGTGCGCCGTGTTAGCCATAGCATCATATTCAGCGCGACTCAATCCAGGGTGTACCTTTAAAAGGTCCCAACCTTGTGCGACTTGCGTTCGAACCTTTTGCCGTGCCTGTTCCGGGCTGGAAATCGAATTGCCGTTAAAACTGGGGCCCGCCAGGTAAAGGCTGGGGCCGATTGTTGTTCTGTTACTAATTTGCTCTTTTAGTATCAGCTGTGCAGGAGCACCAAGCATGCCTCGCAGCGTGGTCACACCGTTTGCTACATACAAAAACATCATGTTGTTAACGTAGGCGCTGTTTACATTTCCCTGTGGTATCGGGGTGTGGCCGTGCATTTCTGCAAGACCGGGAATAAGGTATTTGCCTTTACCATCTATAAACCGGGCGGATTTCTCATATCCCTCGGCTACGTTGCTGCCAACGGCAATAATACGGTCACCCCTTACAACAACGGTCTGGTTTGCTAACAGTTTTTCTCCTGTCATTGCGATAAGGTTTACATCTGAAAAAACTATCGTTTTAGCTTCAAATGCACCTGCGACAATTAGTGTCGCCATACCTAACAGAATTTTGATCAGTAACACCTGGATAATCTCCCTTTGATAGCGGTATAGCGCAACTCTACCAGATGCCGGGTTTGCAGGGTTGATCCTGTCGGATGGAAGTGCGAAAGTCTTTCGCTGGTTGTTAAAGATCAGGTTAAATGAGGATATCCGGATGGAAGTTAAAAACAGGCTGGGGCCTAGTGAAGAACAGCTCAGAGGGTTTCTGGAGGGTGATTCCGATACGCCGATTTATATGCTGAATTTGCTCAAATTCAGGGAGTACGCCGAATACGAAGATGGCCGCAAGACAAGGTTGACCGGCCAGGAAGCCTACGCGATTTATGGCGCAGAGGTTCAGGCGCACCTGGCCAAGGTGGGAGGACAGGGGATATTTGCTGGTCAGGTCAGCAGGTTGATGTTGGGCGAGGTTGAGGAACTATGGGATATGGTGGCAATAGTAATGTATCCCAATAAAAAGGCGATGCTGAAAATGATCAGTGACCCGGACTATATCGAAAGTGCCCGGCATCGAAGTGCCGGCCTTGAAGGCCAGTTAAATATTGAAACAAAAAACCTCGCGCCCGGGTGATCTTGCCCTCGGGAGCATGGATGTTTCAGTCTGCAATCCAACTGCCGTGGGCCCCATAGGGAACCCGTTGAGGAATGTCGATGCTTGCAACAGGGCGTGCTGAAAAACTCGTGGCATCAATTATGTTGAATCGCGATTTACCGGACGATTCGTCGTGGCTTAATGCAAGTACCCAGCCTTCGTCTTCTCCCGGGCCACCGGACGCAAAAACCGGTTCCGCTCCCCGAACATTGTTGCCCAGGTTGTGCTCTTCGCAAGAACCGCTCTCCAGGTCATATTTGTAGAGCTTTGAGCCGTAAACGGGTTCTTCGCTATTACCCTCGCCAGCGAGGGACATAAGGTAGCCAAATCTGGATTTCTGACCTACTTTGCTGTCGTTTACCCGACCGAAATCACCGGGTCGGCCATCCACCTGTACCTCGCTCACAGTGCCCGTAACAAGATCTATCTGCCAGCGCCATAACTTTCCAACATTGGCATAGTTGTCTGAACTGCCTTCAAATGCAGATTCCTGGCGGGAAACAAAGAGCGTAATCAGCTTGCCTTCCTCAAACGCATTTACCGGGTGAAATACGTAACACGGTTCAATCTCAAACCAGCGTATGTCGGCATTTGTGCCCTTGCGTGGCATTACGCCCAGGCGCGCTCCAGCTTCACGTTTAAAACTGAAGGGAATTCCCGTGGACAAGAGATCCAGGTCCAGTAGTAGCGGCAGATCCATAAATATGACGTAATTTTCTGTGATATTAAAGTCGTGCATCATCACCATGTTGGGAATATTGATGCCTTCCTGCTGGACAAGGTTACCCTTCGCATCCACCCGGATGTAATTTAGATATGGCGCTTCAAAAGAAAAGTAGCTAAATGCCAATAGCTCACCGGTTATCGGGCATACTTTTGGGTGTGCCGTCATGGATGTAGCAAGTTTGCCGCCATAGTTCTGGTAGCCCACGGTGTTTAATTCGCTGTCGATCTCCCAGGGCCAGTGTGCTTCTTCCAGGCACATTATTTTGCCGGCATGTTTTATTACGTGCGTATTGCCCTTGCCGCGCGCCAGGTCTCCAAGCCCCATATCCGGATTCTGAAGAGGGGAGGTGATATCCAGTGTTTGAATGAAGCGATTTTTGTACCACTGAGCTTTGCCGTTGGAGAGCCGAATACCATGCACCATGCCATCGCCCAGAAACCAGTGTGGTGAGTCGCCGCTATGAGGGTTTGGTCCAGTACGTATGTAAGTGCCATTAAGTTCAGGGGGAATGGTTCCAGTAACATGAGGTAAAAGTTCCGTCACCTCGTCTGGCATGGGAGTCCAGTTGCCGCGAAGATGCCAGGGTGGCCGTGTATCATTCATATGAGTAAAACTCTTTGTTATCGTTTTGTCTGATGATGAATGGGAAAATACCATTAGACAAGTTGCATTTTTTGGGTGCGTGTCAGACGGTTGAAGAAGCACGTTGATAGTGACAGAGTGGAGTATCTGGAAAGGAAAAACATATGGAACAAAAAGCAATAGGAAAAACTGGGATACGCGTAGCTCAGATTGGCTTGGGATGTATGGGACTGTCCGAGTTTTACGGCCCTCCAACTGAAATAAAGCAAGCCATCAAACTTCTGCATGAAGCAATAGAGCTGGGTGTAAATCATTTTGATACCGCAGAGATATACGGTATTGGTTCGGCTAATGAAACATTACTGGGCAAAGCCTTTGGTGATCGCCGGGACAAAGTACGCATTGCGACCAAGTTTGGCCCACTGCGTGATCCCGAAACAGGTGCCAGAACCGGGTTGGACGGTTCTGCTAAAAATTGCCGCAGGGCAGTGGAGGGTTCGTTAAGCAGGCTGCAGACAGATCACATCGATCTCTACTATCTCCACCGTGCCGACCCAAATACACCAATAGAAGATACCGTGTCTGCGATGGCTGAACTGCTTGGGGAGGGCAAGATAGGTGCCATCGGTCTGTCAGAGGTATCTGCTGCAACGCTTCGCCGGGCAAATGAAGTTCACCACATTGCTGCGGTGCAGTCAGAGTATTCTATTTTTAGCAGGGATATAGAAGCTGAAATTATTCCGGCCTGTAGTGATTCAGGAACAAGCCTGGTTGCATATTCCCCACTCGGGCGCGGCATGCTGACCGGTACATTCAGTGCTGAAAGTGTTCCGGGCGAGAAAGATTTTCGAGGTGTAATGCAGCCTCGATTCAGTGGAGATGCGTTTGCTGCCAATCTGGCGCTGGTGGAACAGGTTACGAGTCTTGCCACGGCCAAAGGAGTAACCCCGGCTGAAGTGGCTCTGGCGTGGGTGATGGCCAAGCAGGAAAACGTTTTTCCAATTGCGGGAACCACACGCCTGGCAAATCTGAAAACAAACATTGCCGCCATGGAGCTGGAATTGACGAGTGGTGATCTGGCCACATTGGATCGCCTCGCAGATCAGGTACTGGGGACGCGTTACGATGCTCAGGGTATGCAGTTTTTAAACGGATAGTTCATCCAGAATCTTTAACAGAGGTAAGCACATGACAGTAGAAGAAAAAAAACCGGGATTTGGCATTACGATGTTTCCAACAGATTACGCGATTCAACCGGTGGAATTGGCCAGGGCGATTGAATCACGAGGTCTGGATAGCATTTTTTTCCCTGAGCACACGCACATTCCTGCCTGTAGAACCACTCCGTTTCCAGGTGGTACGAAATTACCGAGAGAATATTCACATACCCATGACCCCTTTGTGGCGTTGGCTGCGTGTGCTGCGGTTACTGAACGCATAAAACTGGGTACCGGGATTTGCCTGGTCATTGAGCGTGACCCAATCGTGCTCGCGAAGGAAATTGCCTCGCTGGATTTAATCTCAAATGGGCGTGTCGTATTGGGAATTGGTGCTGGATGGAACGTGGAGGAGATGGAAAATCATGGCGCAGATTACCAAAACAGGTGGAAAATAGTACGTGAAAAAATACTGGCCATGAAGGAAATCTGGAATAACGATGAAGCTGAATTTCACGGCGAGTTTGTAAACTTTGATCCCATCTGGTGCCACCCCAAACCCGTGCAACCAGGCGGTCCGCCTATATGGATAGGAGCCAGCTCCAAATGGACCCACGATCGGGTTGCGGAATACGCAGATGGTTGGCTTCCAATAGGCGGTATGCCATCCGGTAGCCTGGATTTGCTGTCTGCTGCGTGTGAAAAACGAAATCGCAAAGTTCAGGACATTACCCTGGCTTTGTTTGGCGCACCGGCGGACGTAGAAAATTTGCAATCAAGGGTAGAGCAGGGCTTTACTGAATTTGCCTTTTTTGTACCTCCCGAGCCTGCAGAAAAAGTACTGCCCATGCTTGATTCCTATTGCGAGCTGCTCGTGAAAGCTGGCTATCGGTGACGCAAAACCCGGACAAACATCTGCTTATTGTTTTTCATTCGCAGTCCGGACACACCGAACAGTTAATCGATGCTGCGAACCGGGGCGCCTGCAGTGCGGAAATAGAACACGTGGACGTTCGCAAACTGGTAGCGAAAAATGCCAATCCCGAAGACTTGCTCTGGGCAGATGGCCTGATTCTTGGTACTGCTGAAAACTTCGGTTACATGTCCGGTGGCATGAAAGATTTTCTGGACCGCACATTTTATGCAGTTGAAGGGATGATTCAGAGCCTGCCCTATGCACTGATAGTCAGCGCTGATAATGACGGCTCCGGTGCCGTAAGTTCTGTGCAACGCATAGCCCTGGGCTACCCCTTCGTTGCGATTCACGAACCGCTGGTAGTGGTGGGGGAAATTGACGATAAAGCGCTCGATTCAGCGCATGATGTGGGCATGTTGCTTGCTGCTGGATTGGAGGCCGGGGTGTTCTAGAGAACTCATCTTTTTGACAAGTGGCAGTACGTGTTAGATCGATAACACTGTTTCTGGTTTCCAGCCTTTATATGGTTAGTTTTTATTCTTGCGTGTATCGATCATTAAGCCGCTGCATTCCACTAATCCAGCGATCATAGTCGGCTGTTTTTCTGCGGATGTATTCTCGAACCACTTCGTGTGGGAGTATCAGGAAGTCTTCCTGTTCCAGACCTTTAATCACGGCCTCAGCAAGCTCTTCGGGTTCTATCATACCGTCCACACTTGCAACGCCGTCTTCGTTACCCGCTGTCATTGCCGTTCGAACGGCCTGGGGACATAACACCGATACTTTTATGCCATCTTTTCCATGGGTTATTGCAAGCCATTCCGCAAATGCAACTGCTGCGTGTTTTGAAACGGCATAAGTTACAGAACCAATCTGGCTTAATAATCCGGCGGCGGAGGATGTGTTCAACAGGTAGCCTCCGCCCCGGGCGGCCATTCTGGGTACCAGGCACCTGGCAGCATAAAGGTGTGACTTAAAATTCACATTCATAATAAGATCCCAAACCTCATCGGGTTCTTCCAGGCCCTGCCCAATACCAATCCCGGCATTGGAACAAAAGAGATCAATAGGTCCATACGCTTTCTCGGTATTCTCGATCAGTTGAATAATTTGTGCCTCATCAGCCACATCAATGCCAACTCCATAGCCACCCATCTCGGTTGCGACAGTGCTCGCGCCCTCGCCGTTGAGGTCTGCCACCACGATATGGGCAGCACCCTCGGCTGCAAACCGGTGTGCCAGTGCTCGTCCGATGCCACTGGCGCCACCTGTGACCACAATTACCTTTTCTTTAACCAACATACATCACCACAACCTGAGAACCTGTTTGCACAACCTTACGATTTATCAATTTTTGAATCCACCACTGATGAAAAAGCCAGCGTTAAGATATATTCGATATGAACTTAAAGCGGTTGCCAAAGTCTCCATAAGTAGGTGAAATACCTTAAAATGGGACGTGTATTTGTGACCACCAGAAACCCTATGAGAACTCAATTTACCGTACTTGCTTGCTGGCTTCTGGGCTTTCATGGCGGAGTAGCCCTGGCAGCAAGTATGCCCGGTGCACTGCCAGACGGATATACGGTGCCGAGTCTGGCGCCGATGCTGGATCGGGTGACTCCCAGCATCGTAAATATTGCTACCTATGCGACCATTGAAATGCGTAATCCCCTTCTGGAAGACCCTTATTTCAGAAGATTTTTTAACGTGCCGGATAGTCGCCGTCGTTATCGGCGAGCCCAGGCGGCAGGTTCGGGGGTTATTGTTGATGCGAAAAACGGATATATAGTAACCAATCACCATGTAGTACGACGTGCCGATGAAATAAGCGTAACGCTCGCCGACGGCCGTACCGCCCATGCAAAATTGATTGGTGTCGATGACAAAGTGGATCTTGCAGTATTGCAGGTAGACATCGAAGACCTCAGTGCTATCGAGTTTGCCGATAGCGCAGATTCACGGGTTGGAGATTTTGTGGTGGCTATAGGCAATCCCTTTGGTCTGGACCAAACCGTTACTTCGGGTATTGTCAGCGCTCTGGGTCGTAGTGGTATGGGAATTGAAGGATATGAAGACTTCATTCAAACCGATGCTTCCATTAATCCCGGAAACTCCGGTGGTGCCCTGGTTGACCTGCACGGCAGATTGATTGGAATTAACACCGCTATCATTGCACCCAGTGGTGGGAATGTTGGTATTGGATTTGCAATACCCAGCAACATGGTGGGCGCGATCACGGCGCAACTCATTGAACATGGAGAGGTACACAGGGGTAACGTGGGTTTAAATGTTCAGGGGCTGAATGTCGAGCTGGCCCAGGCTTTTGGTGTGGATAGAAACCGGGGTGTGGTAGTCGTGGAGGTTGAGGAAGAAAGTGCCGCCGAGCGTGCAGGATTAAGATCCGGGGATATCATTACCGAAATTAGCGGTCGAAAAATAAACAAACTCGTCGACTATCACAGCCAGATGGCCGTTGTTGTAGTAGACGATGAGCTGCAATTCAGTTACTTGCGTGATGGGAAAGTGCGCAGCAGTTCAATCAAAATTCGAGAGGAATTGGGTCGCTTGCCGGGAGAGCGACTTGATCCCCGTTTAGCTGGCTGTATCCTGCAAAATTTCAAAAATGATGAAGACCGTTCGAGCGCGGTTGGCACACTTGTTACTGAGGTGGAACGTGATAGCAATGCCTGGAACCAGGGGCTTCGTCCGGGTGATATTATTGTCGAAGTAAACAGGCGATCTGTAGGTGACCTCAGGGAATTCAGGCAAAACCTTAAGCTGAATTCCCGCGAAATTCTGTTACGGGTATATCGATCCGGCAGATACGGGAGTGTCTGGTTGCGCTAATCGAACATTATTACGCTACGAGCCACTTCACCAGTCTTGAGCGCTTCCATACCTTCATTTACATCTTCCAGTTTAATGCGTCTTGAAATCAGGTCATCCAGATGCAGTCGGCCGGAAAGATAGAAATCTACAAAGCGGGGCATATCCACACGGAATCGGTTAGAACCCATGTTGGAGCCCTGAATTTTGCGCTCCATCAAAAACTCCGGGCCGTGTATTTCGATAGTGGTCCCGACAGGGATCATCCCGATCACCGTTGCCGTTCCGCCACGCCTTAACATTTTAAAACACTGCTCTGTTGTGGTCTTCAGGCCTATCGCTTCAAATGAGTAATGCACACCTTCGCCGCCGGTTTGTTCCCTGATTTCTTCCACTACATTGGTCGTACCGGCATTTATCACGTCTGTTGCACCAAATTTACGGGCCAGCTCCAGTTTGTTGTCCAGCATGTCCACAGCGAATATCCTGCCCGCACCGGCTATTGCCGCACCGTTAATTGCGGATAAGCCGATACCGCCGCAGCCTACTACGCATACGGTTGAACCCGGCTCTACCTTTGCGGTATGAATAACCGAGCCTATCCCAGTGGTAACGCCGCAGCCAATCAGCGCGGCACGATCCAAAGGCATATCCGGATTTACCTTACACAGGGCATGTTCGTGAATAAGCATGTTTTCCGCGAATGAAGACAAATTCAAAAACTGGTTTACCGGTTCCCCGTCGAGTGTCATACGTGGCTCTCGATCAGGTGCACGGTTTAATTCGGTGGACTGACAGAGTGAAAGGTGACCCGTCACGCAATCCTCACAATGTCCACAAAAAGCAGAAAGACAAGTGATTACGTGATCGCCCGGTTTTACGTAGGAAACATCGGAGCCCACAGCCTCCACAACTCCGGCTGATTCATGCCCCAATACTGCTGGTAGCGGGTAGGGGTAGGATCCGTCCTGAAAATGCAGGTCTGAGTGGCAAACACCTGCAGCTACAGTTCGTATGCGCACTTCCCTGGACTCGGGATTGGAAAGTTTTACGTCAGCAATTTCCAGTGGCTGGTTCGTTTCCCGAAGTAGTGCTGCTTTCATTGTTTTTTTTCCTGCCAGTGTTTAAAAGTGCACTCAGTTTGCCAAAGCCGGGTACTGATTGCCACTATCTGCGGTAAGCTGTACTCAGGACCAAGTGGAAACAACAATGGTATTAATTGGCCTGGGATCCAATCTGGGGGCATCCAGCGGTATTATCCATAAAGCGATAAGTGCTCTGGGCGCTTTTTCGCAGGGCAAGGTGACGGCATCCGGGTTATGGCTTACCAGTCCGGTAGATTGTCCACCGGGTTCCGGGGATTTTGTAAATGCAGTAGTTAAATTCGAGCCCCTGAAAGACCTCACACCACATGCACTTATGAAAGGGTTAAAGCGGCTTGAACGGAAGTTTGGCAGGGGGGAAGCCCCGGTAAAAAACGCCCCGAGAACGCTGGATCTTGATTTGCTGGTATTCGGGGAGCTATTGCTCAATGATGAGGACCTGGTTATTCCACACCCGCGTGCGGCAGAGCGCCGTTTTGTGCTGGCTCCTGCGGCTGAAATAGCACCCCGGTTTATTTGGCCTGGTACACAGAACAGCATTCGGGCATTGCTTGAAAGCCTGGTTTCTGATGAAGTAGTAAGACAGATTAAGGTTTAGGGTCAGGCGCGATATTCGTGGATTGGCAGACTTAAACGCCTTGGCTCAGGATTAACAGGGATGCTGAAAGAGACCACAACAAAATTCGATGTATTACTCCGGATTCTCAAGCGCCGTGGCAAGAGCAAGTGCTGTGGCAAGAGCAAGTACCGCTGCGAGCGCAAAATGTTGTCACGTGCCTTTCCATGGGTAGTGCTTTTGTTGTGTATTGTGCCCTCCAGTGCTTCGTTTGCGTATAAGGCCTCATCCCATCAGCAACTGACTTTTTCCGCAGCCAGACACCTGAACGCTTGTGCCAGTCAACTTGACATTCCTGCGCTCACCCCGCTTCAGGTTAGATACATTGCCAAAGCCAATGTCAAACAGGCGAGTCCTGGTTTTTTTAAGTCACTGGTGCGCTGGAACTATTACGAACGCGAAGCTCAGGTGGAGCGCACTGTGGCAGGGATAGTAAATACCCGCATGCATGATGAATTTAATGATGTGCTGGGAGAAATGTCAGAGCAGAAAGACCTATCAAAAAAATATTCGCGGCTGGGTAGAATAGTTAGCTATATTCAGGATATGACCTCACCGGCTCATGTTGTACCCATATTTTATACGCGGTTCTGGCGATTCAATGTGAACGATCGCTTTAATGGCTACTCAATAGACCCGGAAGACCTGGAGAGATTGCTTCCTGATATGTGCGCATTGCTGAAGGAGAGTGCATCTTATAATCTGGTTGAACTATTGAAAAGCACTGCTGATGAAACACTGGATGCGGTACAGGCACCGATAGACGGGCTACCTGCAAGCTGGCAGGCTTTTTGGGAGTTGGATAAAAAGGCTGAAGACTGGGGAGAGTACGGGATTGCAGGTAACAATTTTGGTCGCAAGGTGGATTTTAAGTGTGGAGACCAGAAGTGTATTTTGCTGAACGATGATCCTCTGTATCGAGATTTTGCAACGCGTCGTCAACTGCAGGCCATAAAGAGCACTTTGCTTGCCATGTACTGGATGCAACGCAGTCTATCGCAGCCGTTACTGGACACTGCGACCAGTCAGTCCGATTCTCGCGTTATCCCCTAGCCTGAACCATGCAAACACCTGCCCTGCACCTGGGTACCACTCCCTGGATGAGTACCTATACAGCAAAGGAATTGACCCGGCAGGCGGTATATGCAGAGTCACTGGGTTACCAGTCGTTCTGGCTGCCGGAAAGCCATTTTGGTGGAATAGGCAGTATCCCGGATCCATTATTGCCATTGGCTGCCATTGCGAGTAGTACAAAAAGTATTCGCCTGGGTACAACATCCCTTTTGCTGCCCCTCAGGCATCCTGTTCTTGTTGCGGAACAGGTGGCGGTACTGGATCAGCTGTCCGAAGGCAGGGTAATACTGGGTGTGGGACGAGGATTTCGACGCGAGATGCTGGAAGTATTTGGCGTTGAACCCAAACTTAAACGGCGAATGTTTGAGGATTGCCTCGAACAAATGATCAAGGCCTGGAATGGTACAGATTTGTTGGCGGTTTCCGGGAATGCACCCCTGATGGATGAGGTACGTCTTGGACCGGAGACAGTTCAAAAACCGCATCCACCGGTCTGGGTTGCCGCATTTGGTCCCAAGGCACTAAAGCAGGCGGGAAGTTTCGGCTTGCCCTACCTTGCCTCACCCATCGAGTCTTTTGAGCGCTTGTTGCAAAACTATGCAAGTCACAGTCAGGCATGTACTGAAGCTGGCCATGTATGTGCAGAGGCATTGCCTGTTATGCGAAATGTGTTTATATCAAGGAAAAAAACAGAACTTGACTCAGTTAAAACACTGCTGAACAAACAGATGCAGGAGATAGCCAGTTCACAAATGGGTAGGTCCCCGGCGCTGGTCAAAGCGGCAGCAGAAACTTCCGTGGATAACTGGGCTATTGTGGGCGAGCCCAATGCTGTTTTTGATAAAATTTCACTTTATCGCGAGCAACTTGGAATGACCCACCTGATTAATGCGCGTATGCGAATAGAAGGCCTTGAGGAAAAACTGCGCATAAGTTCCCTGGACTATTTGTCAGCCTTGTTCCGCTAATCCGACGTGCTTAATAAACCTGCGTATTGTCTATTTCCAGGTATTTTTTCAACCGGGCGGTAAGCAGGTAGAAAGGCAAGGTATCCAGTAAGGCAGCGCACACCTTAAACAGGTAGTTTGATCCCATCAGGATAAGCATTGCCCCAATCGTTATACCTCCTGCTAAAAATACAGCACCAAAAGTTATTGAAATAACCATAAAGGAATCTACTGCCTGGCTGGTCAGAGTGCTGAAATTGTTTCTCATCCAGAGGTGTTTGCCTTTAGTAAGGTTTTTTATAAAGTGGAAAAGTTGCACGTCGCAAAATTGTGCCGCGATGTAGGCCATCATTGATGCAAACACAGCACCTGACGTGCAGGCATAAATAAGTGCAAACAATTCAACGGAACCGGACACAACGTCACCATTGGGTAAGGCCAGGTTCTCGGCAAGCTGAATTGCTTGCCATGGTGGCTGCTGTTCCGGTGCTACGCTGGCAAGGGATGATCCAAGCCACATCACACCAAGAATAAAGAAATTCAGGCTAAAGCCGACCCAAACCAGAAAATTGGCGCGGCGGCGTCCATATAATTCACTGATGAGGTCGGTACATAAAAATGTGAGCGGATATGGCAACACACCCACCGCGAGGGCCAGGGGCCCTATCTTGATGAAATGGGTAATGCCAATTACATTCAGGAGTGTCATGGCACACAGAAAAAAACCTGCAAGTACAAGAAACACACGCTCGCGCCGTTCTGTGAGGGTTTCAATATCCATTATTTTTCTACCTGTCCCAAATTTGCATGAATGACAGAGCCATTTACTACGGGGTTTTCCGCTGCGAACAGCAAACATGCCGCGATTTCCTCCGGGTGGATCAAGCGACCAAAAACGTTCATTTGGGCGATAGAATCGATCGCGTCATCAGGCAAGTGTGTGCGTAACATTTCCGTATCGGTAAATCCCGGACATATACACGCTGTATGTATACCGTCACCACTCAGGTCCTGACAGGTAGCACGCATCATGCCTATGAGTGCGTGCTTGCTGATCACATAACTATAGGTCCCGGGAACGGCTTTTTCAGCCAGCGTACTGCCGACATAGATAATGCTTGAACCGGTTTTCAATAGGGGTTTCAGGATATTATTCAGTCCGTTCACAGCTACCAGGTTTATTTCAAGTACGGCACGCAGGGCATGACTTGAGGTACTACCAAAACTGTCATTTTCCAGTCGCGCGGCATTATGCACCACGGCGATCCTCCCGGCATTATCCAGAGCCTGGGTTAATGGTTTTTCCAATGCAGCCAGATCATCCGATCGCGAAAGATCACATTCAATATTGAGTACGTCATCCAGGGGGCAAGGGCGTCGTGAAATGTTGATAATCCGGTAGTTTTTTTGCTGAAAGGCTTTGGCGCTTGCCAGTCCGATTCCGGAGCTGGCACCGGTAATGAGTAGCGAATTCACTGTCCCTTGACCATGTCGTTTGCGTTCCATGTGCTTATGGCCCACTGGCCCTCGCCGGATGACACGCCCAGGGAAAGCGCCTGGATTGGTAATTTGCCTAGGGATACAGTTTCGATGAGTACATCAAGTAACCATCGAGACAATTCTTCAATGGTAATATTGCTTACGGGCAGGCATTTTATATCCCGTGCCAGAAAAGGAATGGCTTCCTCGCCAAAGATTGCGATAACATTTTTTGGGTCTCCGCCTACGCTGTGTTCGATGGACAAAAACGGAGAATTCTCAGGCAACAGGGTACATTCGTCGAGATTTTCACACAGGCCAACCAGCGCTTTCTTGATCAGGTTGTAGTCAAAACACAGGCCATCGCTGCCGACGTTGGCATCGAACTCGCATTTAAGATGGTAGTTGTGCCCGTGCAGGTTCTCCCGGTGGCTTGCAGAGAATATGGTGAAATGGGCACACGAAAAATGCATGTGATCTTTTTCTATTGTTATTCGAGTCAATTGCATTAGGAACCTTCAGTGGGATTGCGGGCTGGTTTCACTTAAAAGCGTACCCATGTTTATTGAATTAGGAAAGGATCATGTATAAATCAGCACTGTGAGAACTATGATATTCTGGAACCTATTCACCAGATTACAGGATATACGATGCAAAGTTTTTCCCGGGTAGTGGAGTTCTCCGAAACTATTGATGCAGCAGCGGCGGGCATGGATGAAGCGCGACTGGCTCGCATTGGCGACCATCTGGAGCGGCGTTACATACAACCCGGTAAAATTGCCGGGGCGCTTACCCAGGTTTACCGCAAGGGGCATCTGGCGTACGAAGAAGCGCTGGGAATGATGGACCAGGAACGCCAAAAACCGATGGCCCATGACACACTGTTTCGTATCTATTCCATGTCCAAACCCATTACCAGCATCGCTCTAATGCAGCTCTATGAGGATGGTCACTTTCAACTCAGTGACCCGGTGCACCGGTTTATTCCCGAATGGCGCAATATGCGTGTTTATGTCAGTGGCCGATATCCAAATTTTGTAAGCAAGGCCTGTGACCGGCACATGACCATTAAAGATCTGTTGATGCACACTTCGGGTCTGACCTACGATTTTATGATGCGCACCAATGTGGATGCCGCCTACCGAAAGAGCGGACATACGCGGGGTAAACCCGGACACACCCTTGGCGACATGGTGACAGCACTCGCCGGAATACCCCTGGAATTTTCGCCAGGAACTGCATGGAATTATTCCGTTGCAACTGATGTGTTGGGGTACCTGGTGGAGGTTATTTCCGGCCAGCCATTTGATCAGTACTTGCAATCGCGGATATTTGAACCACTGGGCATGCTGGACACCGGTTTTCAGGTACCAGAGGCCGAGGCACAACGCTTTGCTGCCTGTTACACACGTAATCACAAAAAGCAGCTGGTATTGGAAGATGACCCGGTTACCAGTGATTACCTGCATACAAAAACATTCTTTTCCGGCGGAGGTGGTTTGGTATCCACGATCTCGGATTACATGTCCTTTTGTAGAATGCTGGTGAACGGTGGCAGTCTGAATGGGCAACGTATTATTGGCAAAAAAACACTGCAACTTATGACCTGTAATCATTTACCACGCAATGAAGACCTCACCCAATGGGCAACCGGCGCGTTTTCAGAAACTGCGAATGAAGGTTTTGGTTTTGGTCTGGGTTTTTCTGTCAATCTGGGCTCGGCCAGAACAGGGTCCGTAGAGTCCGAGGGGGCCTATTTTTGGGGTGGTGCTGCGAGCACTATATTCTGGATCGACCCCAGTGAAGAAATGGCCGTGGTATTTATGACACAGCTGATGCCGTCTGGCAGTTTTAATTTTCGAGGCCAGCTCAATGCGCTGGTGTATGCGGCGATCTCGGACTAACCGGTCTGGATGCGCTCGATTATTAATCCAAAAAAGGTGTTCCCGGCTGTTTGATTGGATGCCGGCTCGAAAAACCAGCCGAGGTGGCCGGTACAGTCCGAGCATGTGGCGAGTCTCCACAGGTGGGCCATAAACCAGGTATCTGCCGCGTTCGACTTGCCTGAAATATCGCACCCGGGAGCATTTCGGTAGCAGCCAATGTCAAATACCAGGTCAAAAGGATTGGTAAAACGATGTTGGTGGCTACCCTGCACCTCGATACGCTCATCCACGTGACTGATGATGTTTGAGCAGATCGCGCAGTAGACGTAGCCTTTCTTGCTTCTGGTCTGGCTGCGCGATTGTTCATCAACAATTTCTTTCAGGGCAGGATCGAGCGTTGATAGTGGATCGACTACTTCGGACATGGTCGAATGCCTCTGTACAGATCGTCACGAAACAGAACAATAGGGCTGGTTGCAAAAAACAACATTAAGGCGACTCCCGGGAGAATGCTCATTAATACTTTCGAAAATATCTTCCAAAGTGCTGCCCAACGCAAGGGTGGAATTAAAAAATTTGAATTCCTGTTAAGCGGTGATGGAAACCGTGTTGCCAAAACCCCGGCTGAGTTGAAGGCTATCCCGGATGACAGGTACCTGGCTGAAATGACCAGGTGCATATTTCGATCCGGTTTTGTCTGGAAGATCATAGAAAACAAATGGGCCGATTTTGAAATAGCGTTCAACCACTTTGATACCATGTCCTGCGCGATGCTCTCCGACGAAAACCTTGAATCTCTTGCTCAGGATGCGCGCATTGTCCGCAATGCAATAAAAATACGTACAGTGCGGGACAATGGACAATTTATTCAACAAATAAGGGAGCAACATGAACGTTTTTCTTACTGGATTGCAGACTGGCCCGTTACTGACACCGTTGGCTTATGGGCACAATTAAAAAACAGGGGCTCCCGTTTGGGTGGTAATACGAGCGCTTACTTTTTACGATTAATGGGTAGAGATACCTTCATCCTTTCACGCGATGTGCTCACAGCACTGTTTAGAGAGGGTGTAGTTGATCAAACCCGGGCTCCGGGTAAGAGGGCGCTGATACACATTCAGGCTGCGTTTAATACCTGGCAACAGGAGAGTGGCAGAAGCCTGGGGGAAATTTCCCGAACGCTTGCCTATTCGGTTGACTCCTGAATCTCATTGATGGGTATCGAAATGTCCGCCATGCGGGACGGGTCGAGTGTGATGCCCTCTCTTACACTCTGTTCTACCAGTTTTTTACAATACAGAAATTCTTTAGGGCTGTTTACACTGTCAACGCCCACCAAGACCCCGTCTTTCAGGTGAAAGGTCAAAAACTGCTGATCTTTAATACTCCCGCGGGTAACGTGTTGATCTGCACCTGTAGAAAAACCTGACATCTGAAGTTTCAGGTCATACTGGTCGGACCAGAACCAGGGCATCGAACAATAGACCTTCTCATTACCCTGAATATTTGCTGCTGCAACCCGCGCCTGTTCCATAGCGTTAGGCACAGATTCAAGGCGCAGGCGTTTGCCCAGCAAGGCGTTGGGGTGATTGGTGCAGTCTCCCACAGCGTAGATATCCGGATCGGATGTGCAGCAATGATCGTCAACCAGAATACCATTGTCACAGTCTATTACCGCCTCGGAAGCCAGTTCTGTATTTGGGATTATGCCGATGCCTACTATAACCAGGTCAGCTTTTATCTCTGGGCCGCGGGCGCTCTCTGGGCCGCGGGCGCTCTCTGGGCTGCGGGCGCTGGCCGGCCCACGGGTACTGCATACTGCCCCTACCCGTTGTTCGGATTGGGGTTTTGCTTTAAATCCTGAAACAGCGGTTTCAGTCAAAATAGTGATGCCTTCACTGGTGTGTAGCTGGTCATAAAACTCCGATAACTCGGGGGTGGTAACACGTTTTAGTATGCGTTCTTCCATCTCAATTATGGTGACATCCAGTCCGGCCTTAATGGCAACAGCGCCGACTTCCAGACCAATGTAACCACCGCCTACAATGGCAAGGCTTTTGCCGGGCAGCATATCCTGGCGTATTGCTTTTACATCATCAAGACTGCGCAGGTAGTGAACTCCCTGGAGATCCGAGCCGGAAATGTTCAGCTTTCGTGCCCGACTACCGGTACACAACACCAGCTTGTCATAGGCAAATTGTTGGCCGGATTCGGTATTAACCAGCTTGTTTGTACGATCAATTTTTGTGACGCGTTCACCCAGTTGCAGTTGTATGTTCTGGGTTTCATAAAATTTTTCCGAGCGTAAAAACAGTCGCTCCTCGCTTTGTTCTCCAGCGAGATATTGTTTTGATAGAGGCGGGCGCTGGTAAGGCAAATAGGGTTCGTCAGCGATAAGAATGATATTGCCGGTGTACTTTTCACTACGCAAGCTGGCAACAGTTTGGGATGCCGCCTGTCCGCCACCAATCACTACAATTGTCACTATTTATCGCTCCGGGAGTACAAGTGGCTTTATTATATCCGAGTCCTTTTATATTGTGGGTAGCAATATGACGCAAAAAAAAAGGAAACGGCCTTGAGTGAATTTCGCACGCTACACGATATCGTAAAACTGGCACGGGAAAATCTGGATAAAGCAAAGTGGGATTACCTCGCAGGCGCCGCTGATACCGAGACGACGCTCAAACGCAATCGTATGGGTCTTGACAGTTTGGCGCTGGTTCCCGAAGCGCTGGCTGGATTGACCGAACCGCGACTTTCCACCAGATTTCTGGGCGTGGATTTGCGTATTCCGGTTTTGTTGCCACCTATAGGATCTATACAGATTTTTGATTCCCAGGGTTGCACGGCAACCGCGTGTGCGGCACAGGATTTCGGCACAGTGAGTATGTTAAGTAGCGTTGCCGAACCGGATTTTGAAAGTGTCGCTGCTAGCGGTAAGGCCCCGCTGATTTACCAGTTGTATCTCATGGGGGACAGGGCCTGGATGGACGACATAATTTCCCGTGCCATAGAATCCGGCTTCAGGGCGTTTTGTATTACGGTTGATATGCCCAGATACAGCCGGCGTGAACGCGACATACTTAAAAACTACGTACCGGCATCCGGCAATCAGGCCAGCGCAAACAGCTACAAATACCAGGCCCTGGCGAGTTGGCAAACCGTGGAGCACATTAAAAACAAGTTTCAGATTCCCCTGATAATAAAGGGTATTGGCAGCGCACAAAGTGCACGTCAAGCTGTGGACTGTGGAGTAGATGCCGTCTATGTCTCCAACCATGGTGGTCGGGCGCTCGATCAGGGACGTGCAGCTATCGAGGTATTACCTGAGGTTGTCGAAGCGGTAGGGGGCGCGGTACCGGTCGTGATGGATGGTGGCATCATGCGTGGTACAGATGTACTCAAGGCCCTGTGTCGGGGTGCCGATGTGGTAGGTATAGGACGCCTGCAGGCTTTGGCTATGGCGGCAGGAGGTGCGCAGGCGTTGACGCGTGCTCTGGAGTTACTGGAAGTTGAGTTGGCGGTTAATCTGAGCCAGATGGGATTGTCAGATATTTCCCAGTTGAATCCGGAAAAACTGGTTACAGCAGCTCCTGTGAATCTGCCGCATGTGTTAAGTGCTTTTCCCCTGCTTGATGAGGATTACTAATCCTGAGCTGCTTCTGCGAGTGAAAGGGGCAGTTCGCTGGTCATTTTGATATTTGACATGGCTATGCTGGAATTCACTTCCTGTACACCAGGCAGCTGGGACAATTTGGAAAAAAAGAACCGCTCATAGGCGTATATGTCACGGGTCAGAATTTTCAGCATAAAATCCATATCGCCCATTATGGTGTAACACTCCAGAACTTCCGGATAGGTTCGCACGGCTTCTGCAAACTCCGGAAGCGACCTGCGTCCGTGCGCAGTAAGTTTAACCGTAGCAAATACCAGCATATCCAGACCCAGTTTCCTTCGGTCCAGTTGTGCCACTCTACGCATTATTATTCCGGCTTCTTCCAGGCGATTGATGCGCCTCCAGCACGGTGATTGAGACAGGCCAATACGTTCACCAATTTCCGCAGCAGACAAACTCGCATCTGCCTGAATGAGAGAGAGGATCTGACGATCAAAGTTGTCGAGTTTCATAGTTAAGCCTCTAGCTTGCAGCTAAAAATAGCGTAATTAGGAGCATATGAGCATTAATTATATACAAAAGTTTCCAGAAGCGAATTAATCAATCTACGTATTGCAGTATACGGCGCGTAAAACGAATAAAATTTCATATTCACAGGTTTACTATTCGGTCATGAATTACCTCAACCTGAGTTCGGCAACAGACCACGAGCGCGTAGTGCGCTGCGTTGACGAGCCCAGCGGCTTACATGCCATAGTTGCCATACACAATACCCGGCTCGGTCCCGCGATGGGGGGCTGTCGCAGGTGGTGTTATGCCGGCGAAAATGCGGCTCTGGAGGATGTGTTAAACCTGTCCCAGGGCATGACCTATAAAAATGCGATTGCCGGCCTGCCAATTGGTGGCGGTAAGAGCGTGATTATGTCTGAACAGCCGGGTACAAAAGTATCGGATGAACAGTTGAGTGCCTTTGGGGAGTTTGTCGAGTTTTTGGGTGGTGCCTATATTGCAGCGGAAGATGTCGGCATGGGTGTTGTGGACCTTAAAAAAATTAATCAGTACACAAAATTCGTAACGGGTGTTAACGCGGATGCCGCAGGGGGTTTTGGTGGCGACCCCTCTCCCAATACCGCGATGGGGGTGCTCAACGGCATCAAAACCGCAGTGCGTTTTAAGTTGGGACGTAGCGATCTGCAGGGATTGAGTGTTGCCGTTCAGGGACTGGGGAATGTGGGCTACCAGCTTTGCCAGTTTCTGCATGCACAAGGTGCAAAACTTATCGTCACGGATATTGATGCTGAGCGTATCCATGCAGCACGAGATACCTTTGGAGCGACAGTGGTTGGCCTTGAGGAAATACTTTTTCAGAATACGGATGTTGTGTCTCCCTGTGCGATGGGAGGCATATTGCATAAGGATATGATTGACAGGCTTCAGTGTTCGATTATCGCCGGGGCCGCTAACAACCAACTCAGGGCGCAGAACGTAGGTGCGCTTATTGCCGGGCGCAATATTCTTTATGCGCCGGACTACGTCATAAACGCCGGTGGCATAATCAGCGCCAGTTATGAATATATGCGGGGCGGTGATGCGCAATGGGTGAGCGAGAAAATAGCCAATATCAGTTATCAGCTGGAAAAAATATTTGTCCAGTCAGAATGCAGCGGATTACCCACAAATATTATCGCTGATGCCTTAGCCCGGGATATTATTGCCGCAGCCTAATGGTAGGCTGCTTTTAGCAGCTGCTTGTAAATTTTGCCCGTCTGATGCCTTGGAAGTGCTGCATGCAAGTCTATGGATCGTGGACATTTGAGGTGGGCCAGCCGGTTCTTGCAATGCTCAATGAGTTGTTCATTCAGGCTTTGCTGTGCCTCGATAGAGAGTGTTTCCAGCATGTTGTCATTTAGCTGCACAGCTGCCTTAACTTCTTCCCCAAAATCGGAATTGGGTACGCCGAATACAGCTGCGTCCAGTACACAGGGGTGGGTAAGCAATACCTCCTCCACTTCCCGCGGGTAGATATTTACCCCACCGGAAATAATCATGAATGACATTCGATCGGTCAGATACAGGTAACCCTGGTGGTTCAAATAACCTACGTCTCCCAGGGTTGACCAACCTGATTCAGTCTGGGATGCCTGGGTTTTTTCTTCATCCTTGTAATAGGAAAAGCGGGTTCCTCCCTCAAAGTAGACCAGACCGGGTTCCCCGGGCGGCAAATCTTCCTGCTCCGGGCAGGGTGCGGTTCCCGAACCTGATCCAGGTTCCGGTAACGGTTGAATATGAATGCTTGCAGATATCGACCTTCCGACCGACCCCGGATACTTTAACCACTCCCGAGGTGAAATGGCTGTCTGGCCATTACCTTCGGTTCCTCCGTAATATTCGTAGATTATTGGTCCCCACCAGTCGAACATTCGTCGCTTTATAGAAACCGGACAGGGTGCTGCAGCATGAATGGCAAACTTGTGACTGCCAGGTGAATATGTCTGGCGTATTTCCTCGGGTAATTTGAGAAGCCGGATAAACATGGTTGGGACCCATTGGCTGTGGGTTACCTGGTAGCGCTTGATCAGCATGAGAGCAGTTTGGGCATCAAACTTGCTCATTATTATGCTGGTACCGCCGGACCGCAATACCATCTGGTTGTAGCGCAACGGTGCCGAGTGGTACAGGGGTGCGGTTGATAAATAATTGCAGTCCGCATCGATGTGGTGAATTGCGAGACGTTTTTTCATTATCCCGGAAATCTCCCCCAGGGGCGCACCCGGTTGTGAATTGCGAACGCCCTTTGGTTTGCCTGTAGTTCCGGATGAATACAGCATTTCAGCGCCTTCGACACTGTTTTCAGGTTTAACATTTCCGGCTGGGCGATCGCACTCGGCCTGCCATTGTTGCATAGTGAATACGTGTCGTTGAGGAATAGCCAACTGTGCCAATATTTTTTGAAACGTGCTGGAAACTACCAAAACTTCGGCATCGCAATCGTTTAGCAGGTACTCAATCTCTGCGGCCTTTAGCTGGGTACTGATGGGTGTGAAGTAGAGGCCGGATATTTGTGCAGCCCAATAGATGGATATAAAACCGGCATTGTTCTCTGAGAGTAGCGCCAGGCCATCTCCGGGTTTCAGGCCCAGGCGTGTAAGCAGGTGTGCTCCCGCATACATTTGTGTGGCCAATTCTGAATAAGTAGTGGCCTCCCCTGAAGAGGCCATGATAAATGCGGCTTTGTCTGGCTGGTGCTGCGCCCAAAAAAGGGGGTGATAGGTGATGGGGGATAAACCCCGAATCAGGAATTGCCTCCGTTCTTTGGATAGGTCAGCGGAAAGGCTGTAATATTATTACCCTGGCCTTCGGAAATCTTGGGCACCCCCTCGCGTTCCACTTCATCTATGCGAATGACAGAGTGCATGGGAATGAAACTGCGCTGTACCCCTTCAAATTCATTGCGCAGCTTGTCTTCTGAAGGATCGATTACCACCTGATTGGATTTGCCGAATATGTATTCTTCCACTTCGATAAAGCCATACAGGTCGCTTTGGTAAATGGTTCTGGCATACACCTCGTAGATTTGCCCTGAGTTATGGAACATTACTTTGTAGATGCTTTCTTTGGGGTCGCTCATCCGTTTTTAATACTCTGTGTGGACGTGTGCTATTTATATAGGCACGGCGCAAGAATACAAGTGCCGATATTCAGTAAAATTTCCCCTATAATGCGCGACTTCCCAGATATCGCGGAATTTGTAGCAAAGTGAGTACCAAACAGAGTACCAAACGGGGTGGTAAGTATTTTATAAAAACCCATGGCTGTCAGATGAATGAATATGACTCTGACCGCCTGGCCGATCTTCTCAGGAGTAAGCTTGGGTTGTCTCCTGCAGGTGACGAAGCAGACGCAGATGTGCTATTGCTTAATACCTGTTCCATCAGGGAAAAAGCGCAGGAAAAGGTTTTCCATCAACTTGGGCGCTGGAAAAAGCTTAAAGCCCGCAATCCGGAATTGCTGATTGGTGTTGGTGGATGTGTGGCGAGTCAGGAGGGTGCTGCGATACATAAGCGTGCCCCTTATGTTGACGTCATTTTTGGACCGCAGACCTTGCACAGATTACCCGAGCTTTTGAATGCGGCGAATAATGGTGCAATGCGCCCCGTTCTGGATATCAGTTTTCCGGAAGTGGAAAAATTTGATGTCTTGCCTCAACCGGATGCTGATGGCGCATCGGCCTTCGTTTCCATAATGGAAGGATGTTCCAAGTATTGTAGTTTTTGTGTTGTGCCCTATACCCGGGGAGAAGAAATAAGCAGATCTGTTGAGGATGTACTTGTCGAGATCCGCCATCTGGCCTCAAGAGGGGTGCGGGAGGTAAATTTGCTGGGCCAGAATGTTAACTCCTATCGGGGACTTGTTGCTGACGGGGATCCAGGCTCAGCCGAGGATTATGCCGACCTGGCGGAACTTATATATTATGTCGCTAATGTCCCGGGTATTGATCGCATCCGCTTTACAACCAGCCATCCGGTTGATTTTTCGGATAATTTGATTGATGCCTTTGCGAATGTTCCGCAATTGGTGGACCACCTGCATCTGCCGGTACAATCAGGATCCGATCGCATACTTGCATTAATGAAGCGCGGCCATACAGTTCTGGAATACAAATCACGATTAAGAAAACTACGCACCGTACGTCCCAATATCAGTCTTTCATCAGATTTCATTATCGGCTTTCCGGGAGAAAGTGATAAGGATTTTGAAGACACCATGGACCTGATCAGGGAGATAGGCTTCGATACCTCATTCAGTTTTATTTACAGTGCACGTCCTGGTACGCCCGCGGCTGGAATGCCAGACGATGTGACACCAGAAGTGAAAAAACACAGGCTTGCGATCCTGCAGGATGAAATACGCGAAAATGCTGAACGCATAAGCCTGGCGATGGTAGGTACCCGGCAGCGTGTGCTGGTAACGGGTGTTTCCAAGCGGGATCCGGGACAATTGCAGGCGCGTACAGAAAATAACCGGGTGGTGAATTTCACGAGCACAGACAGCCAGTTAATCGGCACTTTCTGTCTGGTTGAGATTGGCCAGTCACTGCCCAATTCCTTACGTGGGAAATTGATTCAGGCGGCTTAATTCGTACTAAACTCCAAATCAGTGAATCCCGTATTTGACACCATCCTCTTTAAGGCTATGCTGGTCCTAATCCGGTTGATACAAGGTTGATATTGAACGATAACGCGAATCCTGTAATAGCACTTACCACTACGCTGACGTTACAGCCCAATGATTCCAAACGACTCGCAGTTTTATGTGGTCCCGTTGATCAAAACATCAAATATATTGAGCGGCGCCTGAATGTGCGCATTCGCAATCGAGCAAACGTATTTGAGCTTTCAGGCGATGATCTGCCTGTGCTGCACACCAAAACTATTCTCACAGAGTTGTATAAAGAAACTGAAAACACACCCGTTCTGGACAAGGAAACAATTCACCTGCATTTGCAGCAATCCAGCCTGATTCAGAACGGTGTGGATGATGGCGCAGTGTTGAAGTCTCCAAAATCAGACTCAGCCCTGATTACTACGAGGCGCAAAACCATCAAACCACGCGGGCGCAACCAGGCGAATTACCTGCACAACATACTCTCTCACGATATATCTTTTGGAGTGGGCCCGGCGGGCACGGGTAAAACCTATCTGGCCGTGGCGTGCGCAGTTCAGGCTCTGGAATCACAAAAGGTAAACCGAATTTTGCTGGTCCGCCCAGCTGTGGAAGCGGGTGAGAAGCTGGGTTTTCTTCCCGGTGACCTGTCCCAGAAAATCGACCCCTATCTACGTCCTCTGTATGATGCGCTGTATGAAATGTTAGGCGAGGAGAGGGTAAACAAGTACATTGAGCGAGGCATAATAGAAGTGGCTCCGCTTGCGTTTATGCGGGGTCGGACACTGAACAATGCCTTCATTATTCTGGACGAGAGCCAGAATACTACACCTGCCCAAATGAAAATGTTCCTCACGCGTATTGGCTTTGGATCTACCGCTATCATTACGGGCGATATTACCCAGATTGATTTGCCACCACACTCGAAATCCGGATTGGTAGACGTGATGCATGTGCTAAAAAAAGTAGCCGGCATTCACTTCACCATTTTCGATTCAAGTGATGTAGTACGGCATCCTCTGGTACAGGCTATTGTTGATGCCTACTCCAGTTATGAAACGAAAGAATCCGACACAAAAGATTTCCCTCAACAAACCGTAGATAACGGTAGTCTGAAGGCTGTGGAGGATTCCAGCGAGACTAATGGCTGACAACAATATTGAGGTGCAATTTGCATACTCCAATGATAGTTTGCCCAATCTTTCTTTAATGCCAGAAGCAGCAATGTTCAGGCTGTGGACCGAGCGAACGCTTGAGCACACTACGTCTGTGGGCTCGGTTTGTCTGCGCATTGTTGAAGGTGATGAGATGCGCGCATTGAACAATCGTTATCGGGGCCAGGACAAGTCAACCAATGTCCTGTCCTTTCCCGCAGATATTGGCCCGCTACCCGGAACTCCCCCTGTACTGGGAGATATTGCTATTTGTGGTCAGGTTGTGGAGTCAGAGGCAAGTCGGCAAAACAAACCACCTTTGAATCACTGGGCACATTTAACGGTGCACGGCGTACTGCATTTGTTAGGCTATGATCACCAGAGTGAAGATGAAGCAAGTGTTATGGAAAGCCTGGAAGTAGAGATACTTTCGCGACTCAATATCCCAAATCCTTATCTGGGACAGGACAATATTAATGAGTGACCTTCCGGAAAGAAGCTGGTTTTCCAGACTCGGCGACGTGTTTGGCCAGACGCCGAATAGTCGTAAAGAATTAATGGAAATGTTGCGTGATGCTACTGACCGACAATTGCTTGATGGTGAAGCCCTCAACATTATGTTCGGTGCCCTGCAGGTGTCAGATATGCAGGCGCGCGACGTGATGATACCTCGATCCCAGTTGGTTACGCTTCAGTGTGACGATGACTTGCAAAATATGCTGCCTGTTATATGCAACTCACAGCATTCCCGATTTCCCGTTGTCGGAGAAGAACTGGATGACCTGAAAGGGATTTTGCATGCAAAAGATTTGCTTCCCCTGCTCCTGGAGCGTGAGCGGGGAGATTTTGATATTAAGGACTGTATTCGTTCCGCCAAAGTGGTACCTGAAAGCATGCGACTTAATGTTTTGTTGCAGGAGTTTAGAAGCACTCGCAATCATATGGCGCTGGTTGTTGATGAGTATGGACACGTGGTCGGTGCCATCACTATTGAAGATGTGCTGGAGCAGATAGTCGGAGAAATTGAAGACGAGCACGATGTTCATGATGACAGCTACATCAAATTGTTGGATGACGGTACTTACACTGTGAAAGCAACCGCCTCCATTGAAGATATAAATGAGTTTTTTGATAGTAACTTTTCCAGCGATGGTTTTGATACGATTGGCGGTCAATTGTTGAAGAGCTTTGGGCGTTTGCCGGAGCGTGGGGAAAGTACCATCGTCGATGGTTTTGAATTCACAATTCTCAATGCTGACAGCCGTCGGCTGCGTCTGTTAAAGATGAAGCGACCAGCCAAACCCGAGAGAGACCATTCGGGAACTAACAACAGGGCTGCAGACGGGAAGGAATAGACGTAAGCTGTTCAGCATTTCTGTCAGGTGATGCCCTTGCCGGTAAACTATTTCACTTTATGTCATATCGCTTAAGTAAAATTCACATGGCCTTCCTTGCGCTCCTGGTTGGCGGCGCACTCCCCTTTTCGCTGGCACCGTTCAATTATCACCTTCTTGCGCTGGTGAGTGTAGCCGGGATTTACTTTTTGCTGGAAATGACCTGCCTGGTCACCAAGCCCAAACCGGGCTTTGCGTTTTTGCTTGGCTGGGTGTTTGGGCTCGGAAAGTACGGAATTGGCGTATCCTGGATTTATGTGAGCATTCACGAACACGGCAATGCACCACCATGGCTTGCGGGATTGATGGTTTTGTTGTTTGTAATGGCGATGGCCCTGTTCGAGGGCGTGTGGGCCTGGTGTTACGCAAAATTTCTAAGACCGGTGGCCAAAAAGGGGTCTGCCATAAAGGGGTCAGGTCCAATTATTTTTGCGGCCTCCCGTGTATTCCTGGAGTGGGCGCTTACCTGGGTTTTTTCCGGGTTTCCATGGCTCTTTGCGGGTTATTCGCAGCTGGATGGGCCACTTTTCACGTTTGCGCCTATTGTGGGTGTTCTTGGCATTGGCTTTGCTCTTGCTGTAAGCGCAGCCTATCTGGTTCAGTTGGTGCTGGAAAAACCAGCTTTGCGTACCAGACTTGTTTATCTGGTGCTTGCCGTATTGCCCTGGGCAATAAGTCTGGTGTTGGGTAGCCACAACTGGGTGCAACGCGGACAGGAATATAGCGTAGCACTGGTGCAGGGTAATGTAGACCAGAGTACAAAGTGGCAGCAGAGTAGCGTGCTGCCGATCATTAAAAATTACCAGTCTCTCTCCGCGCCCTATTGGGATGTGGAACTCATGGTTTGGCCGGAAGCAGCCATTACCCTATTTCATCATCAGGCTGGTGGTTTAATAGAACAACTGGAAACGAAACTGCGGGGTACGTTGGTACTGGGAATTCCAGCACTGGAGCTTGATCAGAAAGGTACTCCGGCTTTCCAAAATTCTGCCATTGCGATAGGTGCAGGAGAGGGCAAATACGTGAAACGACATCTTGTGCCTTTTGGTGAGTATGTACCGTTTGAATCGGTACTGAGAGGCCTCATAGAGTTTTTCAACCTGCCCATGTCGCGCAGTGAGGCAGGCAATGAGGTGCAACCTTACCTGCGTTCTTCCGATCTGGATATGGCCATGGCTATCTGCTATGAAATTGCCTACCCGGAGCTTGTACGGCGGGAAGGAGCCAATGCGGATGTGTTACTCACAATTAGCAACGACACCTGGTTTGGAAGCTCGATAGGGCCGGACCAACATTTGCAGATAGCACGTATGCGTGCTTTGGAGTTGGGTCGATATTTATTGCGCGCAACCAATAATGGTTTTACCGCCGTAGTCGACGAAAAAGGCAAGGTGGCCGGGATTTTGCCACAGTTTGAGGCAGGGGTGTTATATTCACGGTTCTTTGCAACTACGGGCCAGACACCGTATGGAAAGTATGGTGACAAGCCACTTTTATTGCTTGCTCTGTTTTTGTTGCTTATGGCTGGTATTTTTAGGGTTCGAGGCAGGATTCTGCCCGTGTAGTGGTATATGCTAGCGCACTATTTTTTATGTCCAACTTTTGAAGAACAGGCCGGAACGTGACCGTACAAACTGAAGCCGAATATAACGCTGCAGAGATTGAAAACCAGGCGCGTACTTACTGGGAAACCAACGAGAGTTTTCTGAGTACGGATGAACCGGGCGAGAAAAAATTCTACTGTTTGTCCATGTTCCCCTATCCAAGTGGGCAGCTCCATATGGGGCATGTCCGTGTTTATACCCTGGGTGATGTCATCGGTCGCTATCAGCGTCTAAAAGGCAAAAATGTATTGCAGCCAATGGGCTGGGATGCCTTCGGCCTACCCGCAGAGAACGCTGCGATTAAGCACAAAATTCCGCCTCATACCTGGACGATTGGCAATATTGACCACATGCGTGCCCAGCTAAAAACCCTGGGTTTTGCTTTTGACTGGACTAAAGAACTCACCACCTGCACACCTGAATATTACCGATGGGAACAATGGTTTTTTGTACGTCTGTTTAAAAAGGGCCTGGCCTACCAAAAAAGCTCTGTGGTTAATTGGGATCCGGTTGACCAGACCGTACTTGCCAACGAACAGGTAGTGGATGGCAAGGGCTGGCGTAGTGGGGTTCCGGTTGAACGTCGTGAGATGTTGCAGTGGGTAATAAAAATTACCGATTACGCACAGGAATTGCTCGATGATCTGGATGGACTAGAAAACTGGCCCGACCAGGTTAAAACCATGCAGCGAAACTGGATTGGTCGCTCTGAAGGCATTGAAATAGATTTTAGTGTGAGTGATAAGAGTAGCGGTTTAGATGCGTTGTCAGTTTATACCACGCGTCCGGATACCTTAATGGGTGCAACTTACGTGGCAGTCGCTGCAGAACACCCGCTGGCCCATTTTGCTGCGCGCACAAATTCGCGTGTCACCGACTTTATCCAGGCTTGCAAAAATGTAAAGGCTGCAGAAGCTGAAATAGCTACCATGGAAAAACTTGGCATAGATACGGGCCTGACTGTGCAACACCCATTAACAGGAAAACTGCTGCCGGTGTGGATCGCCAATTTTGTACTTATGGAATATGGTTCCGGGGCCGTGATGTCGGTACCCGGACACGATGAAAGGGACTGGGAATTTGCCCAAAAGTATGATCTGGAAATACTCCAGGTTATTTCTCCCCCGCCTGGATCCAGCACACTGTGTGATCTGGACAAGGCGGCTTTTGTGGAAAAGGGCCAACTAATCAATTCAGGGGAATTTGATGGTCTTGACTTTGAAGCTGCATTTGAGGCTATCGGTAACAAGCTGGTCGCAGGTGGTCAGGGTCGCAGACAGGTAAATTTCCGCCTGCGAGACTGGGGTGTATCCAGGCAGCGATACTGGGGTTGTCCGATTCCCATGATTCATTGTCCCGACTGTGGAGTACAGGCTGTCCCCGAGAGCGACCTGCCAGTGATATTGCCACGAGATGTGGAATTTGAGGGTGTACAGAGCCCACTCGTAAATATGGCGGAATTTCTGGATGTAGCGTGCCCGGCGTGTAATGGCCCGGCGCAGCGTGAAACGGATACCTTCGATACCTTTGTTGACTCTTCCTGGTATTACACGCGTTTTGCTTCTGTAGACAATAACCAGGAAATGTTTGATGAAAGGGCGCGAGGATGGACGCCAGTTGAACATTACGTAGGCGGAATTGAGCACGCCATTCTGCATCTGTTGTATGCACGATTTTTTCACAAGTTAATGCGTGATGAAGGTTTGTTAAAAACTGATGAGCCTTTCAAGCGTTTGCTGATGCTTGGCATGGTGCTTCAGGATGGTAAAAAGATGTCGAAGTCTGCTGGTGATACCGGTGATCCCCAACATCTGATTGAGAAATTTGGTGCAGATTCCCTGCGCCTTTCGATGATGTTTGCAGCACCTCCCGAGCAGTCCTTTGAGTGGAATGAAAATGGCGTTGAGGGTGCCAATCGATTTTTACGCAGGTTGTGGACCTATGCGAGCAGCTTTATTGAAGAGAATGTTGAAGAGAACGTCGAGCAGCAAAAGTACGCTGCAAATTCTGCGGACTGGTCCGAGCTGGACGAGCAGGAAAAAACGCTCAGGCGTAAAACCCATGAAACCCTGGGTAGGGCAGACGACGATTTTGGGCGACGCATACAGTTTAACACTGTGGTATCCGGTGCGATGGAATTGGTCAACGCCTTGTACAAGTACGAGGGTAATAATGCAGCAGTAGTGCACGAAGCCTTAAGTGTGGTTAGTCTGATACTCTCTCCCATCGCGCCGCATATTTGCCACGCACTGTGGGAAAAACTTGGTTATGACCATGCGATGCACCAGGCACAATGGATGCAGGTGGACGAAACAGCACTGGTTAAGGATTCATTCCAGATTGTCGCGCAGGTAAATGGCAAGGTTCGGGGTCAGGTATCGGTAAATGCCGATGCCAACAGGGACGAGATAATCCGGCTGGTAAAAGACAGTCCAAATGTTGAGCGCTTTATCAATGGCAAGGAAGTTCGCAAGGAAATATATGTTCCGGGACGTCTGGTAAACCTGGTGGTTTCATGAAGGCTTCCCTGGCTTGCGAAATATACAAAGGGCCGAAATTGATCCTGCTATGTGTGCTGAACATGGCTTTGTTGACAGCCTGCGGCTTTCAGTTACGTGGCAGTGGAGTGGATTCTGCGCTGCAGAGAGTGCATGTATCTACGGAAAAAGGAGTGCAATTGTTTGTTCCTCTGCGTCAACGCGTGAGTGGGCTTGGAATCTCACTCGTCGGAGAGGCAGGACAGCCGGAAGTTCTGGTGCACCTGGTGTCTGACAATTTTAATCGACGTACTGTGTCTGTTACCGGTCGGGTGTTGGCTGCAGAATATGAACTCACCATGTCTGTACATTATCAGATAAGCCCGGGTGGAAGTGATACCGAATCCGGGGTGTTGCAGGACAGACACCTTGAAGTCTCGCGTATTTTTGCAATTGATCAGGGTAACCTTGTAGGCAGCAGCGAAGAGCAGGCTTTACTGATGACGGAGATGCGTGAAGATTTGGTCCAACAGATTATTCGAAATATGAACACTGTGGCTATTCGATAAGCTGGTGCAGATTCGTCCCGAAGCACTGGAGAAACACCTTTCCCAATCCTTACTGCCGGTATATATGATAAGCGGAGATGAAACCCTGATTGTGGAGGAAGCATGTACCGCGATAATCGAAACCGCCAAAAAGCAGGGTTATAGCGAGCGTAAAATCCTTGATGTTGGCACGGGCTTTGACTGGAGTGCGCTGTTTGTTATTGCCGGTACCGGTTCACTGTTTGCTGAGCGCGAAATGATTGACCTGCGTATACCGGCCAACAAATTTGATAAGGGTACGTCAACAGCCTTGCGCAGTTATCTTGAAGACTTACCTGCGGACGTGTTGCTTCTGATCCGCACACAACGACTGGATGGTCGGCAAAAGAGCAATGCATGGTACAAATCTATCGACAAGATGGGGGGGATAGTTACAGTCTGGCCGGTGGACGCCGCCCAGCTTCCCCGGTGGATAGCGAGCCGCGCCAGAATACTCAATATGCAGCTGGACCGGGATGCCATTGGTTTTCTTGCCAACCGTAATGAAGGTAATTTACTTGCGCTTCACCAGGAACTGGACAAATTAAAACTATGGGCGGGAAGTGCAACAATCACGCTTGCTGATGTTCAGCGTTCTGTTACAGACTCTGCGCATTTTGATGCTTTTGAGGTAGTTAATGCAGCATTGCAGGGAAGAGGTAAAAGGGTAATACGGATACTGCATACTCTGGAACACGAGGGTATTGCACCCCTGGCTGTACTGGGAGCCTTCAAGAGACAGATAGATGCAGTATCGCATGGCTCAAAAACGCGATTACCCCGGGAAGCTCAGCAAAGTATCGATGCTGCGAAACGGCGCTTGAGCAGCGCGCAGCTTCAGCATTTTACCGCTGAAGCGAGTTTGCTGGACCAGCAGGTGAAAGGCATGCTGACCGGTGATGTATGGATATCCCTGGAGCGCTTGCTCCTACAGGTGGCCGGGTTTAAAACAACACCAGACCTCAACGACACACAAGACTACCTGAGAAATTAACAAACAGCTTTTTTTGGGCTACGGCCTTGCTAGGAAGAAGCGCGATCTATCAACAAACCGGTAATCGGTTTTGGTAGCTGGGTTGAAATTATTTCCTGCCCGGCTTGTTGATTATGCCATCTAACCAGTATCCGGTGTTCTCCTTCCTCATCCTGATATTCTCCGATGCGCATTACATCGATTGCGTTCAGCCGGTTGTCGATCACTTCGTATATTCGATCATGTTCATACAGGGATTGCACCGGAATCGCTACTACGTTTGCCTCGGGCGGCAGAATAATAGACAGGCTTAACAGGCGCCCGATCTCGGGCAGATGTTCCAGATTGTCTGCCGTTATTCCAAAAAAGGCATCCACTCCACTCTGGCCGGTTTTCACATTGCTGGAAAGCCGGGATAAAACCATGTCGGCGGGGCTGTCAGCACCCTCAATTTTGGCTTTTACGGCGCGCCCGTTTTCAAGAGAATTGCGCAATCTGTCAATGTAGACATTTGGCACTGGCACGCGTACTTCAAACCCCGCGGATTGTGCCACTATTAGCAGTGTTTCGCCGGGAACAGCGTGGCTTCCGAGTGAGGCATTGACACTTAATACGGGTCCATCAAAGGGTGCCTTTATGTTCGCCTTTTGCAAATTTATGTTGGCCTGGTCCAGGGCTGATTGTGCCTGTTCTACGCGCGCCTTTTGTTTGAGTATCTGGTTCGGGAAGTCGGCCATCTGCCGTTTGTGATCCTGATAGGCAATTGTGCTGGTACTTGCCATTTGAACCGCTTCATCGAGCAGGGATTGTGAAATCATACGGGTAGCAAATAACTCCATATGACGCGCCAGCTTTTGTTGTGAAACCTTATAAACTCCCGCGTAATGCGACTGCGTTTCACGTGCCAACTCGTAGTCCACCTCGATAGATTTTAGACCGGCCTCATGTAATGCCAACTCCGCAGCAGCTTCTCGAAGGCGCAACCTTAGCTCGGTTTTGTCCAGTTCGATAAGTACCTCTCCGCTTTTTACGTGTTGGCCTTCCCGTACATTTACCTTGTGAATAATTTCCCGTGAGTCCGATTGAATAAAAGCAATGTTGGTTGAGTCGATCTTGCCATAGGCTTTAAAGACCGGTGCTATTTCCATTGGCGCACTGAGGAATGAAGATATAGGCCAGGCTTTTTCAACGCGCTCTTCGGGAATGGGGTCTGGTGCCGTTGCGAACAAAGCGAAACTCAGAACACTGGCCGCAGATAGCACTATGGCTGTTGAGGCCAGGCGTTTACCCCTTTGTGTTTTAGGCCTGAATGCCGCCAGCCTGGTTAACAGATCAATATAGTTAGTCATGAGAGATTCCCGTTTCTATTTCCGCTTGGTGATCCGCTTCGCGGCCCATCTGCTGCTCTGTTAGCAGTGTCAGTTTGAGGTGATGTCACGGTTTGTCCGGTAAATAAATCCAGAATTCCCCGCTGTCCCGGTTTTAGTTCAAAAAATTCTTTCAGCCGTCCTTTGGAATTTTCCAGCATTAATATGAGTGCAGGAATCACCAGCAGGACGAGCAGGGTGGCAAACGATAGTCCAAAACAAATGGTGATCGCGATGGGCTTGGTGAACATGGTTAGGCTCGAGCCTTCAAACAGTAGTGGTGTGAGTCCCGCGACGGTGGTGACCGAGGTTAGTAACACTGCCCTGAACCGCGCACGTATGGCAGAAATCAGCGACTCGTACAATTGCTTGCCGGTCTCCAGTTCCCGTTTCAGAAAACTGATTAATACTATTGAGTCATTAACTACAATTCCGGTTAGGGAAAAAAATGCCAGCATCGACATGGGACCGATTTCCGTAGCCATAAACCAGTGGCCAAAAATCGCGCCGGACAAGCCAAAAGGGATGGCGGTCATAATGGCTACGGGCCACAAATAACTGGCGAAAACCCAGGCTAGAATCAGGTAGATGAAAACCAGAGTAAGCATACCCCCAAGCGACATGGTTTCCATTAACATGCGGTCCTGGATAGAGCGACCACCCAGACCGAATTTGACATTGTACTTGTTGAGAATTGGCTTCAGGCTTTTGGACTCAATGGATTCTGTTATTGAGATGGCGTTGTTGAGATCGGAGTCTACTGATGCACTAATGGAAATGGACATATTCGAGTCTATGTGCCGAATGGTGTCGATTCCGCGCCGGTTGTACAGCGTAGCGATATTGGAAAGTGCGACTAACTCGCCACCGGGAGTTTGAATGGGGAGTTGTTGTAAATAGGCTATGTTGTCCCGTTCTTCATCAGGTAACACTACAACCACTTCAATTTCTACCTCATTTTCGTTGAAGATTTGCACTCTTCTTCCACTGTATGCGGCTCTCAGCTGACTTCCAAGGGAGGCAGAAGTTAACCCCAGTGAACGACCCGTGGGAGTAAGCGTAAATATGAGTTGTTCCTTGCCATAAGGCAGGTCATCTGAAATATTGCTTACGCCCGGGTGTGTAGCAAGCACGTCACTTAGTTCTTCTGCAGCAGACTTTAATGCCTCCAGATTTTCGCCACTGAGAACAAATGTTATATCGGGCCGACCGTTGCCTGTCCCACCTGATACGTCCAGAATAAACTGCTCAACGAAAACAGGTATTTCAATTTTGTCCTTCCACTGTTTGGTAAAATCATCCGGATCAAGATTACGTTGTTCTTCAAATGCATATTCGGCTTCCAGTGAGGCAAACTGTATACCGGTTTTTTGTTCGCTGTTAAATTCCGCCTGGTTGCGTACCGTGACCCAACCCGTAATGTTTTTTTGCTTGTGTTCATCATTTACACTTTGAAGTGTGCTCTCCAGATGATCCAGAAAAGCGTTCTTCTGAACTGCGGTGGCCTGGCCGCTGTATTCAACATTTACCACGAGCGTTTCGGTGGAGAAGCCAGTAGACATGTTTACGCTTACGTGTTGCGATGCCAAAAGGCTAATGGCAACGATCATCGCACCACATGCACTGGCAACGGTTGTGCCGGGATAGTTCAACGCACGTTTGGCCAAAGGCATAAATTTTTCATCCCTGAATGCCAGGAAGCGTTTGTTGAAGCGATTGCGAAAACTATCTGCTTCCTGCTTTGGCATTTTGCTGAGCGCGTGCCGCAGGTGGCCAGGCAGTACACAAAAACATTCGATAAGGGATGCGGCAATAATACAGAGCATGACGGTAGGCAGTACCAGTATCACATCGCCCATGGGCCCGCCCATCAACAGCAAGGGAACAAACGCTGCCATCGTTGTAAGCGAAGAAGTAACAACGGGTACCCACATACGTTTTGCGCCCGCTACAGCGGCGTCCGCGGGTGTCATGCCCTGTTCAAAGTGGGTAACAACATCCTCCCCTACAACTATCGCGTCATCTACAACAATACCTACCGCCATAACAAAACCAATAAGCGCAACGATACTGATACCGTGTCCAAACCAGCCATGGAAGAGCGCAAGCCCCAGCAAAAAGCTCACCGGAATTCCAATCATTACCCACCAGCCAACGCGGCCACTGAGAAACAAAAAAAGAATACCCACAACCAGAAACAGCCCGGAGATGCCGTTGGTAAGTATTAGTTCAAGCTGTGAACCCAGCAGGTCCCAGATGTTTGCCAGTACTATAACTTCTACACCAGGAGGCAGGCCTGGTCGGACGTCGTCCAACCATTCCTGTAGAACAACTTCCGCCATATAGGCATCGTTTTTTGTCGCTCTGAACAGCACCATCTGAATGGCCGGGTGGCCGTTTCTCTCGACAATGGGTTGACCATCCCTGGGTCTGCGTTCAACCTTGCCAAAGCTATCAAAGCGCACGACCTGGTCGCTGGATTCTATTGCCAGCTGTTCAAAACCCATCACATTGCGTTGTTGTTCAAGGCCACGTAATTGATGAGTTCCCTGTCCCCGTCCGATGGAACCCGCGGGCACATTCTGGTTAACCCGGTCGATCTGGCTGGCAATATCATCCAGCGTCAGGCCCAACTCCTGCAGTTGCTTACCGCTTATGAGCAATGCTATTTCCTGCGCTGGTAAACCACTGAACCATATTCGCTCGATGCCACGATTCAGCAGGTCATTTTCCATGTCGCGAACGATAGGAATGAGTTCATCCAGGGTACCGGGCCCCGTGACCGTGAGTACCGCGATAGGCTCCTCATCCTCATCTCTGTCAATTTCGGGTCGCTCGATGCCTGCAGGCAGGTTTCTCACGCTTGCCACACGCTGTTTCAGATGATCCAGAGCCAGCGTCATGTCGGTATCAAAATCAAAAGTTGCTGCTATATAGGTATGTCCATTGGTGCTGCTGGAATAGACTTCATTCAAGCCGGTGAGGTTTCTCAAACTCTGTTCGATCGGCAGCGTAACCAGCTGTTCCATATCTTCTGCGCTGGCCCCACGCCAATCCACATTGACACGTACGGTGGGAAAATTTACCGGTGGGTCCAGCTGGCTGGGTACACTTTTTACAGCCCACATGCCCGCAAGCAGCATCATAATCATGGCCAGATTTGCAGCAACCCGGTGTTCTGCCAGTAACTTAATCATGCAATTTGATCACTTTTTTGTATTGTTCCTGTCTTTTGTTGCTTCCAGCGCGGTTACAGCCGGTTTGTTAGTTGCTTTAGCTTAGATGCCGCAAATCCCTGTATAGATGCAATACAGGAATCGTGCCAATATTATGTGTCATCTAACACTTTGAAAAATAACGACTAAAATATCCCTCCGGAGAAATTGGGATCGATATTTGGTGAATATCACCAGATTTGGGGCATATTTTGGAGCACATTGAAGCAAGCGCAGGGTTAACCCTACGCTTTCCTTTCAGGCTCCGAATCCACCTGATCTAACGCTGCGTCCATCGTCTGGTTTGTGCGAAACTGTTTACGAATCTGAAAACAACACGGAGGAGTTGCCAATTTCGACTTTAATTGTGGCCAGCGAATGCGCGGCTGGTCTCCATCCACAAAACACACTCGCAGGATTTGAATATTGCCTGGAAACACAGGTGGACGGCATTGAATTTGATGTGCACTTAAGTGCGGATGGCGAGGTGATGGTGCAACATGACTATCGAATAAATTCTGATATTACAAGAACAACTTCAGGAGAATGGCTGGAACGGCCCACGCCATATTTGTGTGATCTCACATCGCAAGAACTGCGCGCTTATGATGTTGGGCGTTATAGAAATAACTGCAGACTTCAATCTGCATACCCGGATTACATACCTCGCGATAATCAGGTTATTCCAACTCTGCAGCAGTTTCTGGATGCCTTGAATGCGCGCGCCAATTCGAAGTGTGAATTGTGGCTGGAGTTAAAAACTACGCCGCTTGATCGCAGCATCAGTTCAGACCCGGAACAGTTACTGGATGCGGTATTGTCCAAACTGGATAAGTCGGCTTTGTTGGAACGCACAATATTGCTCGCCTTTGAGTGGGATGTCTTGTTAAGAGCCAAACAATTGGCACCCTCCATACACACAGATTTTTTGTCCTTGTCCACAAAAGTGCTAAAAAGCAACTATCCCAATAGCAGTGAAGCCGAGATGAATACGATTTATGGTGAATATTTGCCAGAAAATTATCCCGGTTTACCAGCAGCTATAGCAGCTGCAGGTGGAGAGTGGTGGGGCCCGTTATTTGGCGAAGTTACACAGCAGGATTTAGTAGATGCAAGATCGCACGGGCTGCTGGTAAACGCATGGGGAGTAGGTTCAACAGACAAAGACATCAATAAGGCATTGGCGATGAATTTTGATGCCATAACGCTGGACCGACCCGATCGTGCACGGCAATTACAATAATGGTACACGCTGGCGACCTGAAGAAAGTACGGGTTTAAGCTTTACGTCGCATAAAAACGCAGCGCTGAGCGCGTGGAGGGAGACCCTTTTGGGGCTCCCGACCGAGTGAAGGAAGCTCGGAGAGCCGCAAGTAAGCGACGTAAAGCTTAAACCCGTACTTTCTTCAGGTCGCCAACTGTATGTTTAGCGCGTCAGTTTACGTGCGTCTCGGCCTCTGCCCCCAGTTCAAGAATGCGCAAACTGCCCCCGTCATTTGATAACAGCGTGCAGGAGGCATTGTCCGGCCGGAAACTGATCATCCTGCCGTCCTTGTTGGCGTGCCCGACTGCCACATTGATGGCAATGAAATGGGAAAAAAGCACACAATCTTCTTCGATAGATAGAAGGTAGGCGATCATGACAGTTCGCCAAGCGTGCAAATCTTCATCAAGATTGTTCCACGTTTCCTGCATTACGCCGCGAAGCCAAGCTGAGCGCTGTGCCAAATCTGTAGTGGGTGAGGGTATTTCTGCAATGCTGGGTTCGATATCTGCCCTGCTGTTCCACTGTGCACATAGTGGTAGTGCTGTTTCCTGTGCACGTAACAGGGGCGAGCTGATAATACGCATTTGCGGTAACTGAGCCAGTTTTTCTGCGATATTTTTGGCCTGTAGTCGCCCGGTGGCATCCAGACCGGGGTCGGCGTGGGCGCCAAATCCAGCCGCCGCTTTGCCGTGCCTTACAAAATACAACTTGGCCATGTGTGTTAGTTTCCTATAAATATGTACGAATGTTTTATTTTCGACTTGATAAAGTGGTTAAATACGCGCTTTGTTTTCTTCGCTTATTCAGGCCGAACCAGAAATGAAAAAGAGCCGCAGGATGATGATATTTTCCTGCGATGTAAAGCGTGGGCTTGTAAGTTTAATAATGTGAAGAACAGTAAAACCAGGATCCGCTAAATAGAGAGCCAAGTGAGATAAATGTGAAAAAAACCGGATTAACCAAAGATATGCAACCGGACACCACAATTGATGCTGCCAAAATATTTGGCTGCCCGGTGGAATTTGAAGTGCCTGCCTTTAAGCAGGCTTCCGAGCATGTACCTGATATAGATTCAGCGTACCGCTTTGACCCTGATACAACCCTGGCCATTCTAGCCGGGTTTGCGTTTAACCGCAGGGTGATGATCCAGGGCTACCATGGCACGGGAAAATCCACCCATATTGAGCAGGTGGCAGCGCGTTTGAACTGGCCCTGCATTCGCGTAAACCTGGACAGCCACATCAGCCGGATAGACCTGATCGGTAAAGACGCCATCGTGTTGCAGGACGGGGAGCAGATTACCGAGTTCAGGGAGGGGCTACTGCCCTGGTCCCTGCAGCATCCGGTAGCACTGGTGTTTGATGAATACGATGCGGGGCGCCCGGATGTCATGTTTGTTATCCAGAGGGTGCTTGAAGTAGAAGGCAAGCTCACCCTGCTTGACCAGAACAAAATAATTAAGCCACATGCCGCTTTTCGCCTGTTCAGCACAACCAATACCATAGGACTTGGCGACACCACGGGTTTGTATCATGGCACCCAGCAAATCAATCAGGGCCAGATGGATCGCTGGAATATTGTCTGCACACTCAATTATCTGGACCACGCTGCCGAGGTGGAGATTGTTCTGGGTAAGACGCCATACTGGCAAAATGATGAAGGCGAAACCTTGCTATCCAATATGGTTTCGGTTGCGGAGTTAACACGCAAGGGTTTTGTGAATGGCGACGTATCGGTTGTCATGTCTCCCCGAACGGTGCTTACCTGGGCCGAAAATGCGCATATATTCAAGGATGTGGGTTTTGCCTTTCGACTTACTTTCCTCAACAAGTGTGATGAGCTTGAACGTCCGATAGTAGCGGAATACTTTCAGCGCTGTCTGGGTGAGGATCTGGGTAATGCAAGCCAGGGTATTGTACAGTCCGCTTAACTGAGCAGAACCATGAGTGATGAGCAGGACATTCTCGACCCTTTCAAGCGCGCAACGCTTGCGACGATGCGTGCCCTGTCCGGGAACGATGAACTTAATCTCACCTTTGCCGCGGGTGTGCCGGTGGTACGTGGCAATCAGGTGCGGCTGCCACTGCCCGCTGTAGGATGCAGTGAACAGGAGCTTAATAGTGTACGTGGCGTGGGTGATGAGTTTGCCCTGCGTATGCGATACCACAATCCGCTAATTCATGAGCAGTGCTCACCGGGTTCCGGATCAGCCCAGGAAATGTTTCAGTGGATAGAAGATGCCCGCATTGCATCTATTGGTGCCCTGCGAATGAAAGGCGTGGGCCAGAATCTTGACGCACATCTTGAAGAGCAATGCAGGCAGTCCGCTTTCGATACTATCACTACAGAATCAGAAGCGCCTTTAAGTGTCGCGGTTGGTTTACTTGTGCGTCAGGCTCTAACCGGAAGGGACTTACCTCCTTCGGCTGAGAATGTCGTGCGTTTCTGGCGCGAGCATGTACTTAAATGTGCTGGTGAGGATATTGATGCACTAAAGGCACATCTGTATGACCAGGATGCCTTCGCACGTATTGGCCGCAAGATTTTACAGGACATGGGCCTGGCGTCAGAGATGGAAGATCCGCCAGAGCTGGACGATGACAACCAGGATAACGAAAACCAGGATGATGGCCAGGACGCGGATTCTATTCCGAGCTCGGAAGATGTCGCACTGGATGAGGAATCCGGTGAGGAAAACGCCGAGGGTGACAGTACCTCCATGCAAATGGATGGAGAAATGGATCTGGATGACCTCAATTCCGATGCCGATCCGGATGAAGCACCCAATACGGGGATGGACGATGCAGGGCGAATTCTATCCGACATAAACTATGCCGCGTACTGCACGGAGTTTGATGAAGCGGTTAAAGCGGAAGATCTGTGTGAGCCGGATGAACTGATACGCCTGCGAGCGGTACTGGATCAACAGTTAACCTCTTTAAAACATGCTACCTCAAAACTTGCCAATCGCCTGCAACGCAGATTGCAGGCCAAACAAAACAGAACCTGGGAATTTGATCTGGAAGAAGGCATTCTGGATGCGGCCCGACTTGCCAATGTGATAGTTGATCCGATGAGTCCGCTGGCCTACAAGCAGGAAAAGGAAACCGACTTCAGGGACACGGTAGTTACACTGCTTATCGACAGCTCAGGCAGTATGCGTGGCCGCTCGATTACCATAGCAGCGCTGTGCGCAGACATACTGGGCCAGACCCTGGAGCGTTGTTCTGTAAAAGTGGAGATTCTGGGCTTTACCACGCGTGCCTGGCGCGGCGGCCAGTCACGGGAAAAATGGATTGCAGAGGGTAAAAAACCCAATCCCGGCCGCTTGAACGATCTGCGCCATATCATCTACAAAAATGCCGATGCACCCTGGCGGCGCTGCAAGCGCAATCTGGGTCTAATGATGCGTGAGGAACTGCTGAAGGAAAACATCGATGGTGAAGCGCTTATCTGGGCGCACAACCGGTTAATTGTTAGACCGGAACACAGAAAAGTACTCATGGTGGTGTCCGATGGTCTGCCGGTAGATAACAGCACCTTATTGGTTAATCCCAGCAACTACCTTGAGCAGCATCTGAAATTTGCCATAGAGATGATAGAAAACAAATCTCCCGTGGAGTTGATTGCCATAGGAATCGGACATGACGTTACACATCACTATGAGCGTGCGGTAACAATTACCGATGCGGAACAGTTGGGGGGTGCCATGACAGAACAACTGGCGTCGCTGTTTGAAAGTGGTCCGCGCAAAAAACCAAAAGCTGCATAACACTAATAAGGTGCACAGACAAAACATACTTGAATTGTTGGCAGTCTATCGGCATCTGTATGCGGATGAGGCTCCAGTCGTAGATCGATTTAACAGCTTTATAACTGAGAATCCACGTTGCTTTGAAAGAGATTGTTGGGTGGGACATATTACCGGTTCTGCCTGGCTGGTAAATAGCACGGGCGAACAGGTATTGCTAACGCACCACAAAAAGCTGGATCGATGGCTACAACTGGGTGGCCACAGTGATGGTGATGCCAACACCGCATCTGTTGCACTGCGAGAGGCGCAGGAAGAGTCGGGACTTGCGGTGAGCCCGGGATATGCCAAAGCAGACCAGAGGCTGGAAACAGACATATTTGATGTTGATGTACACGAGATTCCAGCGCGCAAGAATGAGCCAGCGCATTATCATTTTGACATTCGTTTTGTGGTGCAAAGTATTGGTCACCAACACTATTGTGTGAGTGACGAGTCCCACGATTTGGCATGGGTAAATATTGCTGAAATCGAATCCTTTACGCAAGAAGCCTCAATATTGCGCATGCAGCAAAAATGGCAGATATTGCAGCTTTTGTGGGTAGATAAGTAACACTTGGCGTAAGAACTTCATCGCGTTTGTAACAAGCATTGACACAGGTGTAAGCAGGTTTTATAACGTACGTTGGAGAGTTGAATAACTGTGTTACTCAACTGTTTTCTTTTAAAAGAGAAGCGTGCGATCCAGGGGGCTCATGGGATATGGGTCGGATCAAAAAAAGCATTGGATGCCTTGCACAATAGACTTCGCGCAATGGGGATTTACTATGGTATTTCGTTCGCTAAACAAAAAGCTCTGGCTGCTGGTGGGTTCAGCAATCTCGGTCCTTGCCCTCACGCCGATTTCGGCAGAAGAGGGTGGTCGACAGATTGAAGAAGTAATCGTGACTGCCGAGAGACAGGAAGCATCCATTCAGGATACTTCTATATCAATTACCGCATTTACTGGAGATATGCTGGACGATTTTGGTATTAGAAATCAGTCTGATCTCCAGAACATGATTCCTGCTACTACCATTCAACCCTATGACTCTGCGATTCGCGGAGTAGGTCGTGCCTTTCGAAACCTGGGTGGGGATCCGGGTGTCGCAACCTATATGAATGGAATCTATTCAGAAGATCTGTATACCGCAACCATTGGTTCTTTTTGGGATGTTGACCGCATAGAAGTATTAAGGGGCCCACAGGGAACCCTGTACGGTCGTAACGCGGTGGGTGGTGCAATGAACTTTTTGTACAAAAAACCTTCTGCAGAGTGGGAGTCCAGCGTAAAAGCCGTTGTGGGTGATTATGATACGCGAGATTTTTACGGTGTTTTGTCCGGTCCCCTAATCGAAGACAAGCTGAACTTTCGTCTTACCGGTTCTTCTCGTAAGCACGATGGATATATTGATGAACGCAGTGGACTAGGCCCCGATCTGGACAGTGGTGATGAAAGAAATATTTCCGGGCAACTGGAATGGTTTATTACGGACAGTATGTCCCTGCACATTCGTAGCAACAAGGCAACCGTTGACCGCGTAATGGGTGGAGCAGACGGTGGTGGTTTGATTGTGCTGCGCGGTGAAAATTCACATCCCGGTGGCAATGGTTTTCGTAATTATGACAGGCAAACCTTCGGCCTGCGTAACGTAGACCCGGCGCAGACCAACCCCCTTGCCAGTGATTTTGTAGACGCCAGTCAACCAATTTTGAACTATACCAACCCGGCTACTGGTGCAAACATCGCAGCGCAATATGATCGCTACGGTATCGATCCCAGTAACGCCCGGGGTAACCAGGGCTTTGGCCAGAACCTGGATCCTACCGAGTGTCTATTCCTCGATAAGAATAGTATCAAAGGCAAGGATTTGTGTGCCTTTACCAACGGTCTAAATAACGAAACCTTTGACCAGCAGGGTAATCAGGTGGATTTTACCTGGGAACTTTCTGAAGGCATGACGCTTAAGTACCTGTTTGGTTATAACGAGCTACTGTACAAGCGCACCACGGACGACGATTCCAACGGCAGCCTGCTTGATGACCGCAACTTTTTTGTAGACCACGAAGCAGAATATGTAAGCCATGAACTGCAACTGTTCTGGGATGTTGGTGATACTTTGAGCTTCACCTCTGGTGTGTTTGCCTACGACTCTGTTATCGATCAGCGTTATGATTTCTATTCTGCTGTTGGTGGCCCGCGGACGCCTAATGCTGCTTACGCATCTGACGGTATTCTGGCTGCGGTAGCGCCTGGACTTATCCCTGGTAACCCACCACTTACCTTTTTAGCGGGTGCTTCTACTGTGCAAAGACATACTCAAGCCGAGCAGAATCACGCCTTCCTGGAACGGGATGAATTTGAGATCGCATTGGCAGTCGGTATATGGGACGGACAGGATCTGGGTAATCTTTCCCACGGTCCGGATACACCCAATTCCGAATCGATCTCCTATAACAAAACCGAGCGAAAAGCCTACGCGGCATACACGCAAGGTGTGTGGGATATTAATGAGACCTTTACCCTGACGGCAGGTATCCGCTGGGCACAGGACAAAACCAAAGGTGAGGAAGGTTATTCCCAGTTTACCCACACCATGGGGGTGCTTGATGCATTCGGTATGTCGCTGGGTGTAGCTAATATTCTACGCGGCGCCATCAACCCGGCTACCTTGCAACCAACCGGATTGGTAGAGCCCTGGATAGCCGGTACTCCTATTACCTTCGGTTTGTATCGAAAGGTAAAGCGTAATGATAAGAAAGTGACCTGGCGGGTAAATCTGGACTGGAATGTTACCGATGATTCACTGATTTACCTTAACGTTACCACCGGGTACCGTGCAGGTGGATTCAACCTGGCCTTCTTCAGCCAAACGCCCCAGTACGAGCCAGAAAAGTTGATTGCCTATGAGGTAGGTTACAAGGCCCAGTTCCTTGACAACTCTCTGCAGTTTAACGCATCAGCCTACCTGTATAGCTATGACAGTATTCATACCTTTACAGAAGAAGCATGCCCTCCCGGCGGCACACTGCAAAGCGCACAGAGTGCTTGTGCAGTGGTAGATTCTACGGCCTCTGTACAAGCGGCACCTGGTGCTGAAATTAAAGGCATTGAGGCAGAAGTACTGTGGCTGGCTACCGATTCCCTAACATTGGGTGGTAACTTCAGCTATACCGATGCAGCACTCAATAAGTCCTTCTTCATTGTGGACGGTGCAGACCCCACCATCCCTGGTGACATTTATGATTCAGTTACCAACGTGGATCGTCGTCGTGACGCGAAAGGCAATCGAATGCAACAAGTGCCAGAAGTTAAGATGAGCCTCTTTGGCAGCTACAACATTCCGCTGGGTAATGCGGGTAGTGTCGAGTTGCTGGCAAACTATAGCTACATCGGGGATGTCTACTTCTCGGCCTTTGAAGATGAACTGGATCGTGCGCCTTCCTACGAGCGGGTTGATTTCAGGGCGAGCTGGAACAGTCCCTCACAGCAATGGATTGTGAGTGCTTTCCTTAACAACGCTTTCGATGAAATTGGCATCCGCCAAATTGAGCGAGGTGGTGTTGCTGACGGTTACCGTCGCACCGCGCAGGTGACCGAGCCCCGTGTGGTTGGATTGGAAGTAACCTACGCTTTCCAGTAAAGCCGGGTTAACAACGATAAAGAAAAGGGCGCCTTTGGCGCCCTTTTTTTGATTCTTTTTTGAAAAATCTAGTCCTGTAAAGAAATAATGGTGGTCTGTATCAGTTTCATTTTACCCAGAATGATATTGGCCTGGTCTTTCGTTAAACCATATTGTGCACAGTCTTTCAGAGTCTCAAAATCTGTATTCAGTCTCTGCTTATAGTTTGATACGCAGGTATTCCAGCGTTTCATTTTGCGTTCGTTCCGCGCCAGGGTGTATGAGTCGACGTCTGTTTGTGTGCGGTCTCCGCTGCCATCTGTGATGGCAATACCTGCGCCGCGTATTTTCGGTTTGGTGCATTCCAAAGCGGGCAGTTCCCAGTCCAGAGCCTGCTGAACTTTTGCGTGTATTGCGGCTTCCACTGTCGATACGGATACTGCGCATCCGAGAAGTAATACACCGATAAATTGTTGTTTGTTCATATTGCACCCCCTGTACAAAATGCGATAGGAAGAGCTTTCCTAGCTATAAAGGTGACATGCTACATGGCGTTGGACATCATTCTCAAGAGCAATCAGTTGTGGGCTGGTATTCCTGCAGATATCCATCACCTTTGGACAACGCCCGGCAAAGCGACAACCGGGCTTAATGTTTACCGGGCTGGGTATCTCTCCGGTAATGGATACGGGCTCGCGGTGGCGTTCTGTGTCGGGATCAGGTTCCGGATTGGATTGCACCAGCAATTCGGTGTAAGGATGTTTGGGCCTGAAAAATACCTCATCCGAAGGCCCGGTCTCAACGAGTGACCCCAGGTACATTACTGCCATGCGGTCAGATACATAGCGAACCATGGAAAGATCGTGGGCAATAAACAACAGGGTGAGGCCAAGGCTGGCCTTTAGTTCCCCCAGCAGGTTTACAACCTGGGCCTGAACAGATACATCCAGCGCAGATATAGGCTCGTCACATACTACAAACTCGGGTTCTACAATAAGTGCGCGGGCTACACCTACCCGCTGTCTCTGGCCCCCGGAAAACTCATGGGGATAACGCGACATGTGGTCGGCGTGTAAACCCACGCGCTCCAGCCACGTTGCAACCTGATCGCGAATAGAAGCGTCAGAATCTTCAGAATGCAGCTTCAGGCCCTCGCCAATCACTTCTCCGATCGTCATTCTGGGATTCAGGGATGAATAAGGGTCCTGGAAAATCATTTGCATCTTTTTGGACTGCTGGTAAAAATCCTGGCTGTTGTATCGGGCTGGCAGAATTTTGCCTTTATAACTTACTTCTCCGCGGGTTTTATCGAGCAGGCCTAACAGGGTTTTCCCGTAGGTTGATTTTCCAGAGCCACTTTCGCCAACGAGCCCCAGAATTTCCTGCTCCTGTATTGCCAGGCTCATGTCATCTACGGCGTGTACTATCTGGCGATTGCCCAGATCGAAGTGTTTGGTTAAGCCACGACTTTCAATCAGCACACTCACGTTTGTCCGCCACTCTGCTTCTTAAACAGTCCGGGTGTGGTACTTTCGCATTGCGCGTGATGTAACCAGCAGGCGGATTGATGGCCATCGGCCAGGGTAAAGGATTGTTTGATGGGTTGAGATCGACAAACTTGCATCACATGCGGGCATCTCGCTGCATAGGCACAACCGAGTGGTGGCGCGAACAGGTCTGGTGGACTACCCTCGATAGGCGTGAGTTTTTGTACCTGTTCATTGGTATTGGAGGGCATCGCGGTTTTTAGGCCCAGGGTATAGGGGTGTGCAGAGTCGTAAAAAATTTGCGCAGCACTACCGCTCTCTACCACCTGACCTGCATACATCACCAGAACGTCATCAGCCATGCGTGCAACGACACCCAGATCGTGGGTGATCAGAATTATGGACATATTGGTTTCGGACTGTAAGTCTTTCATCAGATCCAGTATCTGCGCCTGGATAGTCACATCCAGCGCCGTGGTGGGTTCGTCTGCAATCAATATAGAGGGTTCGCAAGCCAGTGCCACGGCGATCATGGCGCGCTGTAACATGCCCCCTGAAAACTCGAACGGGTATTGTGAGGCGCGTTTGCTGGCCTCAGGTATGCGCGTCATATCCAATAGTTCTATTGCGCGGGCGTAGGCCTGTTTTTGTGTGTAGCCGCGATGTACGGTAAGGGTTTCGCCAATCTGCTTGCCAATGGTCATCGTTGGATTCAGGGAGGTCATTGGGTCCTGGAAAATCATACCAATTTCATTCCCGCGAATATCCACACCATTGATAAAGGTGTTGTTTAGAATATTAATGCCCTTAAGACTGGCGCTGCCCCTGGTGATACGGCCTGGTGGCATCGGGATCAATCCCATAATGCTTTGTACGGTTACAGACTTCCCGCAGCCCGACTCGCCCACAATTGCCAGGGTTTTACCCGGGTGTACATCAAAGCTTACACCCCGTACGGCTTGAACGATTCCACCGTAGGTATCAAACTCTACGTGCAGGTCTTCTACTTGCAGCAGGGCATCGGAGGGTGCGTCTGGCTTCATTCCCTGGACCTCATTTTGGCATCCAGCGCGTCCCGTAAGCCGTCACCTAACAGATTAAAGGCCAGTACGGTAATGCTGATGAGCAGTGCCGGAAAAATAAGTTCGTGTGGATGGGTGAGCATGGTTTTTATGCCTTCAAAACACATACTGCCCCATGATGGTGTGGGCGGTGCAACGCCCATACCGATAAAGGACAAAAATGCTTCCGTGAAAATAGCGCTGGGTACCGCAAAGGTTATAGTCACCAGTATCACGCCCATGGTGTTCGGAATCATGTGTCGCATTATCAGGTAGCGACTTTTGGCCCCCAACAATCGGGACGCCGCAATATATCCTTCTTCGCGAATCTGCAAAATCTGGCCGCGCACCAGTCGTGCTGTAGATGGCCAGCTTAATACGACCATCGCAATCAACATGGGCATGACACCGCTTTCGCCGGGGCCGATTCCGAAGGCAATCTTGAACAGAATCATAAACAGCAAAAAGGGCAGGGCCACGACAAAATCTGAAAATCGCATGAGCACCTGGTCTATCTTACCGCCCATAAATCCGGCGGTGCTTCCGTAGAGCACCCCAAAAGATACGAAAATCAGTGGCGCAAATATCCCGATAAACAGGGATATGCGTGCGCCGTACATTAGCCGGGCAAGCATGTCCCGCCCCAGATAGTCTGTACCCATGGGATGTAATTTCAAATACACCACGTCGCCAACATCAACCTCTTCTGCGGAATCAACAAGACCCTTGCTTACCGCCTGTTCGATGGTAAGTACGCGCTGTACCTCTACTGCGATGTTGACCACTTCAGATGTTTCCTGTCCCGTGGCGTTTAGTGCTACCAGTGTGTAATAAAAGGTGCGGGGAGTGAGGTCCAGCAAATCCTCGAACAAGCGATTTTGCGGACTAAAAGTAGTAAACAGCGGCAAGCCCATTGACTGGCCTTGCTCAAAGGGGAAAATATTTCTATACAGGCGATATCCTTCAGCCCCTGGCATAACGTGCCAGAGAAGCCTTACACTTTCGGTGTTGGCCGCCTGGGCAAGATAGAGCGTTTCTGAATCCTTAACGTCAACAGTGCCAGTACTGCCGTCCCATATTGGGTAAGGCTTAATCAACGTGGCCTTTCTGTCTATGTTTGGTGGCTGGCTCACCTGGTCCAGATCCTGGAAGGCCGGGTCCACGGTCCAGATATAGGGTCCTGCGATGGTGAAAAACAGCAGTGCTATAACGATGTACAGCGAGACCATTGCGCGCGCATTGGCCTTTAATCGTAACCATGCGTCCTGCCAATAGGAAAGGGAAGGGCGGCTTATTCCCTGAATGCGGTGGTCCGCTATAATTGGGTTAAAATCCCCGGCTTGTGCCCTGTAGCTATTTTCAGTCATGCGCCTATTCGCTACCCGACACGCACGCGTGGATCAATAAAACCATAAATAACGTCTACAATAATAACCATAAATACCAGGAAGGCGCCGTAGAATACGGTAGTGCCCATAATCACGGTGTAGTCGAGTTGTTGGACGGCTTCAACAAAATAACGTCCAAGTCCGGGTATGGCAAAAACCATCTCCACAACAAAACCCCCGGTGGTGATGGCGGCAATAGCCGGCCCCAGAACGGTAATCACTGGTAGTACCGCGTTGCGAAGCTGGTGCTGCAAAAATATCTGCGTTGCGGGAAGACCCTTGGATTTTGCGGTGCGGATGTAGTCCGTATTTACTACTTCAAGCATGGAGCTGCGCATGAGGCGGGTGAGATACGCCATGGTACTCATACCCAGAACCATTGAAGGCACCAGCATGTGCCAGATTGTGCCCCAGCCGGCCACTGGAATGAGAGAAAAACCCACCAGGTTATTCACACTTACAATGGAAAGCTGGCCAAGGGCGGCAAACACAAAGCTGGGAACGGATACTCCCAGAATCACCAGAAACATAATCACAATATCCGGCAGGCGGTTGCGGTACAGCGCGGTTAATGCTCCCCACAATATGCCGCCAAAGGCGGCAAAGGTTATAGCCAGTATGCCAAGTGCGGCAGATACAGGAAAATGCTCGCGTATTATGTCGTTCACCTGACGGTTTTGTTGAGTGAACGAAATTCCAAAGTCACCCTGGGACATGTTTTTTAAGTATATTATGTACTGCTCGAACAGGGATTTATCCAGACCGTATTTTTGCATAAGGTTTTTACGTATTTCTTCCGTCGTGGCCTTTTCGTCCATCAGCGGATCACCAGGTACATTGTGCATTGCCACAAAGGTAGCGCTGGCGATAAACCACACCGTGATAATGCCCTGTACTATCCGTTTTAAGAGGTATGCGCGCATCAGTTTGCCGCCACCTTTGAATCCCCCTTTGAAATATTACTGTCCTTGTCCACCAGATATGCCCGGCTGAAGTCCGGGTCTGCACCAGTGATCCTTCTGACCAGTCCCTTAACCCGAGGATCAACAACGTAAATGCGCCCGCGTTCATAGTTGGGGATGACTACCGAGTCGTGATAAAGAATGTCCTGAATCGCACCGAATGCCCGCATGCGCTCAGCCTGGTTAAGCGAGCCCTGGGCAATGCGCACCTGCTTGTCCAGCGCAGGGTTGTTGTATCTCCCCCGGTTTTGAATGTTCCATGAGGCAAACAAATCTGCAAAGGTGAGTGGGTCTTCGTAATCCGGACCCCAGCCGCCCATTACCACATCAAATTCACCAGCGAGCATTTTGGCGAGGCGTTGTTTGAAAATCTGCTGATCGATTTTGATCTCAAGACCCAGGGTGCGTTTAAAAACATTTTGATAGTACTCGGATTGCTTGCGCGCTGTTGGGGAATCGCTGGACAACATTACCAGTGGCGGAAAGGAACTCAGACCCAGTTCCTGTCGCGCGATTTCCAGATGCCGTTTGGCTTCGTCAATGTCAACTCTGTGTTCCGGGGTAGGGTATTCCAGCTGAAACAGTTTGTTTTCACCCATCTGCCAGCTGGGAAACAGGCTCATGCCGGGTAGGTTTCCCGGTAACTTAATTACCTTGTACACCAGTTCACTGCTATTGCTGACCAGTTGCATGGCGCGGCGCAAATGGTAATTGGTGGTTAAACGCCCGTCCCGGTGATTAAACTCTATGTAGAATATTGTACCGTCGGCAAATTGCTTTATGTTCCATTTATTGTAGAGCGCGCTCTCCAGGGTTTCTGCGTCCAGTTGTACCATTGCAATTCTGTTGTCTTTAAACAGATTCAGTTTTGCTGTGGTGTCTGCGGTGATGTAAGACCAGTTAATCGCATCCAGCCCTATCGAATCCTTATCCCAGTAATGGGGATTCTTTTTAGCGCGCAGTTGTGCACTGTGTACCCACTGGGTAATAACAAAGGGGCCATTATACAACATGGTGTCAGCATCCGAACCGTATCTGCCCCTGGTGCTGTTGAAGAATGATTCCTTGATTGGGAAATAGGTACTGAATGCGAGCAATTTGTCGAAATAGGAGATGGGATTTTCAAACTCCAGTTCAATGGTCAGGTCATCCAGCGCGCGGGCGCCCAGTTGGTCCATCGCCATGCCCCGGCTGTTTATGGCTTCTGCATTCTTGAGCGGATACAGAAAAAACGCATATTGTGAGGCTGTTACCGGGTTGATTACTGTTTGCCAGGCGAAGATAAAATCATGTGCGGTAACCTGGCTACCGTCACTCCAGCGGGCATTGTCCCGCAACCAGAACTTTGCACCGGTACTGGTGATTTCCCACCGCTCGGCAACCCCTGGTACAAGTTTGTTGTTTCCATCAACACGCAGCAGACCTTCCATCACGTGGCCTAATATGATACCGCTGACAGAATCGGTTGACCGGGAGGAATCCAGCTGTGGGGGTTCCTGTTCCAGCGCCAGCGTGATGCTGTTGCTGGCATAATCAACACTCCCCAGCGATTGCTCTCCACTGGTGCTGGCCGAGGCCCAGTTAAGCACGAGCATGAGAAGAAAAAATGCGCCCACAGCCCCGAGGCCCAGCCAGACAAGCTGGCTTATTGAAGCAGAATTGGGATTACTCATACCGTGTACAAAAGGCCGCCCACAACACGTTCGAGGTGCATGAGTGAGTTACATTCTTCCACCTGATGGCAATAAGGTGAATATTTGCGCATCTCTGCGTCTCCTGTATTCCAGGTATTGCGTGATTCCGGGTTTAGCCAGATTACGCGTTTGGATTTGTCATACAATTCTTTCAGTATTTCTGCGTGTGCTTCACCATAATTATTACGGGCATCACCCAAAATGATGATCGTGCTGCGGTTGTTTACGTCATCCATGCAGATTTTTTTGAAATCCTTAAACGCCTGCCCATAGTCTGTAGATCCCGTACTGTAGTGGTGCAGTGTTTTGCTTATGGCTTCATCCAGTGGGTAGCGACTGAATGTTTCGCTCACCTCGCCCAAATCCGAGGAAAACGCGAAGCTGCGTACTTTTGACATTACTTCTTCCAGGCTATACAAAAACATCAGCATAAAACGGGAATAGTTAGCCACTGATCCGCTGACATCGCATATAGCAAACACCCGTGGCCGATCCACTTTGGTGGATTTCCATTGCAGGTCAAAAATTGCACCCTCATAACTCATATTATGGCGCAGGGTGCGAGGCACATTCAGTTGGCCGCGCTTGAACACTCTCTTACGACGCGAATGCAGGGTTATCAGTCTTTTCGCCATTCGCGTAACAATTTCCTGAATCACGCGAAAATTTCGATGTTCTACATTCGACAATTTAACCTTGCGAAGCAGCTCTTCGCGTAGTCGCATTCCAGTATGATCAGCATGGAGCAAAAATTGGCGTTCAACATAATCACGCACTTGTTCGCGTAATATTTCCTGACGGTGTTTTAATTCCCGGGACAGTCGTCGGTCCGGTAGCTGGCTTGATTGCCCCTTATCGATAATTTCGTGTACCAGGTCCCCAAGCCCCATATTCTCCATGATACGGCGGGTGAAAAGACCCTTTTGTGTGAATACGACAATTTTTTCTACTTCTGCTGCTTCTCCAGCCTGTGCCATTTGCACCGTGAGTTCGCTTCTGTCGTTGCGCATCAGCAATTGTCCCAATGCCGAAGAGGCATCGGCTAAACTGCCAGGGGGGAGGTGTTCATGGTCCTCCAGTTGTCCTTCTGCGGAACCCTGTCCACCGGATCCTCCCGACTGGTTTCCCTCACCCTGCGTACCTGCAGAGTTTTCCTCACTTTCCTGTGCGTTCCCCTGTGAATGGCCGTGTTCCGGGTTTGATTCACCGGAATTGCTGGAGGAATCCGACGAGCCTATTTCTTCAAAGGAAAAGAAGCGATCAAAACATTCCGAGAAAGTATCTTTTTCGTCCCAGGTTTTTGGTAAAACCAGGCTCAGGGTGTTTTTCAATAGCGTGCGATCTTCGTAGCCAACCAGTTCCACGGCCCTGAAGGCATCCAGAGTTTCAGCTGTGGAAACCCGAATATCGGCATTTCTGAGCGCACCAATAAATTTTGAAAGTGTCTGGTCCATATGGATTAGGGTCTTTCAGCTTCTCGAATTGCGGTCTGGGTAAGCGTACTCAGCTCCAACTCTACGTTTTCGATATCTTCCTGAAATTTCAGGATGACGTTAAGCGTATCCTTTATCAGCTCGGGATCAAGTTGTTCGGAATGTAGCAACATCAGCGTGCGCGCCCAGTCAATCGTTTCACTTATGGCAGGTAGTTTCTTCAGGTCCAGCTCGCGCAGGGCCTGAATAAAGGCCACCAGTTGTCTTTCCAGTACCGGTGGAATTTCCGGAACCCTGGCATGCACGATACGACGTTCAAGTGCACTGTCCGGAAACGGAATGTACAGGTGCAGGCAGCGCCTTTTGAGTGCATCCGAAAGTTCGCGGGTATTGTTACTGGTTAAAAAAACCATTGGTGGTTTGGTTTTAGCTTTAACAGTGCCGATCTCGGGAATGGAAATCTGGTAGTCAGACAACAACTCGAGTAACAGGCTTTCGAATTCGTGGTCGGCCTTGTCCACTTCATCAATCAGCAACACACAGCCATTTTCGGCGTTGAGCGCTTTTAAAAGCGGACGGGGTTCCAGAAATTCCTCGGAAAAGAATATATCGCCAAATTCGTGCAGCCGCCGGACGGACTCTGCCAGACCTTTTGCACCTGAGAGCACTTCTTCCAAGGCCTGTTTGAGTACCTGGGTATAGAGTAATTGTTTGCCATATTTCCATTCATATATGGCTTTGGCGTCGTCCAGCCCCTCATAACACTGCAATCGGATTAACGGCAGGTCCAGCATTTCTGCAGTGGTTTTCGCAAGTTCTGTCTTGCCTACTCCGGGAGGGCCTTCAATGAGAACGGGCTTTTCGAGCTGATTGGCTATATAGACTGCCGTGGCAATCTGCTTGCTACATATATATTGATGACTTTCCAGTGATTGCTGTAGAGACTCTACAGATGCAGCTATATTCTTAACCGGCACAGGTTTGGATTCCTTCTTTTGGTACTATTATCGTGTTCCAGCCCTGTAATGTATAGCCAAACGGGCGCTTGAAAATATAATAGTTTCAATGATTTATGTGCACGCAAGGTGTGTAATTCAGATGTTACCGGCCCAAGTTCCCACACTATCCTTTCCAGCGCTGGCTTGCGGGCCTTCGGCCTGCCTTCACTTAGTCAGGAGCCCCCTTTTCAAAAAAAGGGGTCTCCTTCCATGCGTTCAGCTTCAGCCTTTATGCGCTGGAAAGGATAGTGTGGGAACTTGGGCGTCAGCATCTGGCAAAATCTCATGGGACGCATTGTCAATAAGTAGCCATTCAAACCGACTAACCAGGAACGAGATTCAGGAAGTTTGTTTGACCTTGCCGATCATTTTTCCGAGGGGTTCCTCGAATTGAATCACTTCCGGTTAAGCGAACATATGAGTATCAAGTTCAATCAAAAACTTTTTTACCCTAACCAAATGAGAATGTTAAGTGAAAGCGCCTGCATGTTCTTTTCCTGCACATAAAGGCTTGGCGCTGAACGCATGGAAGGAGACCCTTTTTTTGGAAAGGGGCTCCTGACTAAGTGAAGGCAGGCCGGAGGCCCGCAAGCCAGTGCAGGAAAAGAACATGCAGGCGCTTTTACTCACCATTATCAGTAACAAACACACAACATCTCATACAACAAATTCGCACCCAACAAAGCCGTATTTCCCGAAGGATCATAGGGTGGGGATACCTCAACAAGATCTCCACCGATAATATCCAGGCCCTTGCACCCGCGAATAATCTCAAGACCCTGTGCGGTTGTTAGGCCGCCTACTTCCGGTGTGCCTGTGCCCGGTGCAAAGGCAGGATCAAGACCATCGATATCGAAACTTATATATACCGGACCTTCGCCCAGCTGTTGGCGAACTTCTTCCATAAGCGGGGTAAGCGATTTATGCCAGCAATCGTGTGCCTGGACTACCCTGAAACCCTGATTAGTACACCAGTCGAAATCATCCGCAGCATAACCGGTACCACGAAGACCGATTTGTGCTACCCGTTGACCGTCGAGCAATCCTTCTTCCATTGCCCTTCGAAATGGGGTGCCATGTGTGATGGGTTCGCCAAACATATGATCATTGACATCTGAATGGGCATCTATATGTACAAGCCCCACCGGGCCGTGTCTTTTGTGCAAGGCGCGCAAGATAGGCAATACTATAGTGTGGTCGCCTCCCATGGTGAGGGGTATGCAGTTTGCATCTACAACCGCCGCATAAAAGTTCTGAATAATGTCAATACTGGCGCTTAAATTAAAGGTATTGATGGGAACATCCCCGAGGTCAGCAACCTGAAGATTTTCAAAAGGAGCAGCACCTGTAGCCATGTTGTAGGGGCGTAGCAGGGAAGACTCCGCACGTATCTGTCGTGGACCGGTTCGGGCACCTGAGCGATGGGAAGTACCAATATCAAATGGTACTCCAATAAAACACACATCGTGATTTTCAGGAGTGCTGGTAGCGGGAAGGCGCATCATCGTTGCGGGGCCTGCAAACCGGGGCATTATGTTGCCACCCATGGGTTGATTGAACTCAGTCATAACCTTGGTTCCTTGCTTTACAGCAGCTATTGATACTATGTTTTAGTGAGTAGTCTGGCTACCCTTTCGCAATGTTCAGACAATCCAATAGTAATGCGAATGCAGTCTGAAAGCCCATACTCGTTCAGGGTGCGCGGGATCAATCCGTTTTGTCGCAGGAGCAGGTCTGCAGCCGCCGCAGATTCCGCGCTGTCAAATTGTACACATATAAAATTTGCCGAAGAAGGTAACACCTTGAGACCAGCCTGGGATAATGCATCGCCAAGAAATGCCCTGGCTTCGGTATTGTGCTTGATGCTTTGCGCTATATGTTGTTCATCTTCCAGAGCGGCTATACCTGCAGCCTGGGCTGCTGAAGAAACGGTGAAAACCCCCCTTAGATTGTGCAATACCCCAACTATCTCTGCTGGCGCGTAACACCAACCAAGCCTCAATCCCGCAAGTGCGTATATCTTGGAGAAAGTATGTAGTACAACAACATTTGCTTCTGGTGTATCCACCAGAGTGCATCCATCCTGATATTCTTCGTCGATTGCGTATTCCGCATAGGCTGCATCCAGAACCAGTAGTACATCTTCTGGTAAGCCTGTTCTGAGCCGTTCGATTTCCGAGTACTTTATGCGCGTTCCTGTTGGGTTGTTGGGGTTTGCCAGGAATACAATACGTGTGCGTTCTGTTAACAGTGACAGCAGATTGTCGACACTGGTTGTGTGATGCGTTTCCGGTGCAGCTACCGGCCTTGCACCTACGGAGAGGGCGGCAATTTTGTAAGCGATAAAACCATACTGGCTATACAGTATTTCATCACCACTTTGCGCGTAGGCGCGGGCCAATAAATTGATAAGTTGCTCGGAACCCGACTCGCATACTATGCGTTCCGGGTTAAGACCGTATTTTTTGCCGATCGCCATTCTCAGCAAGCGGGCTGAACTGTCCGGATAAGTTTTAAGATCACCGCTGATCCTGTCCAGTGCTGCAACTGCTTTCGGGCTGGCACCCAGCGGTGATTCGTTGGAAGATAATTTAACGGTTTCACTAACACCTTCCACGGAAAAATCCCCTGGAAGATAAGGTTCTATTTTGCTCAGGTAGGCAAGGGCTTTTACTTTGCTCATGTAATTCTCACTATTGATTCTTACACCAGAAAATCAGCGTTCTCGTGCAGTTCTATGATTGTTGGAAACTTGCGACTGCAAGCGGCACGTATTTCATCTGACAGTTCCTCAAGGCTTTGTGGTGCAAAGCCATAACAGCCAAAGGAAAGCGCCATGGCTACAAAATCGGGCGTACGCAGGTTAACCCCAATGGTTGGAATGTCTGCGTTTACCATGGCGTCGCGAATCTCCGCGTAGCCGCCGTTATTCCACACGATAACGATAATAGGGATTTCTTCATCTACCGCAGTCGCGAGCTCCTGTACGGTAAAGAGATAACCGCCGTCACCGCTCAGGCATATAACCGGCACATCGGGTTTGCTCAATTTTGCGCCCAAAGCAGCGGGCATGCCATAACCCAGCGTGCCAAAACCCAGGGGAAATAACCACTGTCGCGATTTTGCACTTGGGTAGTAGTGGCTTCCGGTGTAAGCAATTTGGGTAGAGTCACAGGCTACAATGGTATTTTTTGGCAATTGTTGTTGTATGACATCCAGAATGCGTTTGTGCTGACTGGCCACCGGAAACCATTCGATATTGGCCCTTGCGTTTTGAATATCCTTGATGGTTTGGGCAGAGTTTTCCGCAATAAGATCCGCATAGACGGGCTTGCCCAGCAATTTGTTAAGGGCTTGCAGGGCCAGGCGCGCGTCGGACAAAATGGGAACTTCGGGGTAAAAGTTGCGTACCAGCTGCTCAGCTTCAATATCTATACGGATCAGTTTTCCGTTAAACACCGGTACGCGCCCGGTATATAAGAGGTCCGTTTCAGCAAATTCTGTGCCCACAGCCAGTACCACATCCGCTAAAGCGATCAGGTCCTGGACTCCTTTAAATGGCAGTGTCGCGCCCAGGCTTAGCGGGTGGACTTCGTCTATCACACCCTTGCCAGCAATGGTGGTTACTGCTGCACAACCCAATGTTTCAATCAGGCGGGTAGCTTCAAAATCGACGTCAACCGCGCCTCCCCCAAGGATTACGATTGGCTTATCGGCATTTGCGAGAAGATCAGCCGCCTCTTTGATGCGTTTTGGGTCGGGTCCGGGACGGGATACGTTTTGCACCTTCAGGCTTGGAAATTCGCGTTCGTTGGCAAGCAGGTTTATGGGAATTTCTATGTGAACCGGGCCAGGACGGCCGCTGCTGAAAACGGCGAAGGCGCGTGCCAGCACATGTGGTATTTCACCCGGATCAAGAACGGTGTGGCTGAAAACGGTACATGCAGAAGTCAGGTTTCGTTGGGAAGGCAGCTCGTGCAGGCGCCCTCCACCCATGCCCAGTTCGCTGGTCTGGTTTACGCTGGAGATACACAACATGGGAACAGAATCTGAATAGGCCTCTGCCATTGCTGTGACGGCGTTGGTAACACCGGGGCCAGTAATTAACAGGCAAACACCTGGCTTACCGGACGCACGGGCGTATCCGTCGGCCATAAACCCTGCACCCTGTTCGTGTCGGGGAGTTATATGGCGGATGCCAGTACTTGGTAAGTTCCTGTAAAATTCAATGGTATGCACACCAGGTATACCAAAGACCGTATCTACACCGTACTGTTCGAGCAAGTGTATTAATGCTGTGCTGCAACTGACCATTTTGATCTCCCGGATGTTCGGTTGCGGGAGTGTACAGACATAGGTTTTTAGCGCTAGTGCCTGCACCAAAAATTTTTATTCCCGCACGCGTATGAGCCCCTCCTGTGCTACGGATGCCACCAACTCACCGGCGCGATTGAAAATTGTACCGCAATTAAGTCCGCGTCCTCCGCTGGAGCTTGGGCTGTCCTGAACATACAACAACCATTCGTCAGCCTTGAATGGGCGATGGAACCACATGGCGTGATCCAGGCTGGCTACCTGTAAATTCTCATCCATGAAGGACACCCCGTGGGGACGAATACAGGAGTCAAGCAGGGTCCAGTCTGACAGGTACGCCAGTACGCACTGGTGTAAAGACAAGCCCGCGGGCAATGTATCCCGGGCTTTCATCCAGCACATATTGGCAGCGTCCATTTTCACAGGCTGATACGGATTCCACGGGTCCAGCGGCCGCACTTCAATGGGCATCTTGCGGTCGGGTAAGGTGTCGCTCCCAATACCGCTTTGTTGCGCCCACTCGGTACGCAGTTCAAGTTCGGAGCGCAGTGATTCGGGTGCGGGTACATCCGGCATCGTGGACTGATGGCTTAAGCCTTCTTCAAATACCTGAAAGGAAATTGACATGTTAAAAATAGGCCGTCCATGCTGAACGGCTACCACGCGTCGAGTAGTAAAACTGCGGCCATCGCGAATGCGATCAACGGTGTACAGTATTGGCACGCTGGGGTCTCCAGGACGCAAAAAGTATCCGTGCAGGGAGTGGGCGTGGCGCTCGACATCTACGGTTCTCGAAGCAGCGACCAGCGCCTGGCCAATAACCTGCCCTCCGTAAACCCGCTGCCAGCCTTCTTCGGGGCCTACACCCCGATAGATATTCTTCTCTATTTCTTCCAGGTCGAGCAATTCAATAAGCTTTTGTAGTGATTGTTCCAAGGGGAATCTCTAATTCCGGTGTACAAAGTGCATTGTATCATTGTGACAAGGCGTGCATCAGGTTCCCAAAAAAATGTAGTATTAATAGATATAGGGCAGTTGGAGGATACGCTTGGAGATACCCGGATGGTTTACCAAAGCCATTGAAACGCGCTTTGAAGATAAATTTGTAACGGTAGCAAACTGCAAAATTCATTATTTGCTTTGGGACGACAGTGCTGCTGAAGCGGAGCTGGTAAAACCCGGAATTGTGCTGGTACACGGAAACGGAGCGCATGCCCACTGGTGGTCCTTTATTGCGCCTTTTTTAATGGAAAACTATCGTGTCGCTGCCATAGACCTCAGTGGAATGGGAGATAGCGGGCATCGAAATGCCTACTCACCGGAAGTGCTGGCCGAAGAAATTATGGCAGTGGTTGACGATGCAGGTTTTGGGGTAGACACGGTAGTAGTAGGACACAGTTTTGGTGGTTACATCACGCTGAAATTTGGCCTGGTTTATCCCGAAAGGGTTGCCGGGGTTGTGTTGGTAGATTCTGCTGTTAGACCGCCTGATTTTAAGTGGGAAAGAGATCCCCGCAGGGCTCCGGTGCGACCCAAGCGCGTCTATGAAGATTTTGACTCGGCACTTGCAAGGTTTCGATTGATGCCACCTCAGGATTGTGAGAATGACTACATACTGGATTACATAGGTCGCCACTCACTGGAAGGAGTGGAGGGTGGCTGGACGTGGAAATTCGATGACAATCTATTCGGCAAATTTATGTATAGCGATATGTCAGGGCAGCTTGCGCATCTCAAATGCAGGGTAGGTGTAATTTACGGTCAGAACAGCTATTTGTTTACACAGGAAATCGCCGATTTCATGTTCAGGGTGCTGGATGAATCGGTGCCCTTTATTGAAATACCCGAAGCGCAACACCATCTGTTTCTGGACCAACCCCTGGCATTTGTATCTTCATTACGCACACTCCTCGCCGAGTGGCGCCATTCCCGACCGAACAGAGGCAGTATCCCTGCATTTGAATAAGACAGGCAAAAAATGTGATTTGTTAAAGGAGACCATTGTGGCGAGTAAGCGCAGCAAAATAGAAATGAGTGATGCAGAGATCAAGGAATATCTGGATAGTCGTAAAACCATGACCATTGTGTCCAATGGCTTTAACGGCTATCCGCATCCAATGCCCATGTGGTTTTACGTAGATGATGGGGGATATTTGTATTGTACAACCTTCCGAAAGAGCCAGAAGGTTGAGAATTTTCGCCGAAATCCAAAAGCCAGTTTGTTAATAGAAAGCGGCACTGAGTATGCAGAACTGAAGAGTGTGCTTATTTATGCAGAAGCGGAAATAATTGACGATGTCGATGTAGTGCTGGACACAATGGTGAAAATCACGAGCAAGGGGCGCAATTTGAATGCTGATGAGCTGGGTACTGCCGCGGACGGCGTTCGTGCTACTGCACCCAAACGTATTGTTATACGGTTCTCCCCCATGAAATACATCACCTGGGATCACTCCAAACTGGGTGGTGTGTATTAGAGTGGCGCCCAGGCACAAATACCGGGGTAATGGGACCCGGGTTTAACTCTCATTTCTAGTACTTGTAAGATTCCGGCTTAAAGGGACCTTCCGTTTTCACATTGATGTAATCGGCCTGGTGTTGGGTCAACTGTGTAATTACCCCGCCAAAGCCTTCTACCATTAACTGTGCCACTTCTTCGTCGAGTTTTTTTGGCAGAACTTCTACCGTAATCGGTGCGCGCTGGTTTTCAGGTTGATCTGCCCATTTTTGCTCAAACAGCATCATTTGAGCCAGCACCTGATTGGCAAATGATCCGTCCATAATTCTGGATGGATGTCCCATGGCATTGCCAAGATTGACCAATCTGCCTTCGGATAACAATATTATGTAGTCGCGGTCGTTATCGCTGCGAAATATCTGGTGAACCTGGTCCTTAACCTTATCCCAACGCCAGTTTTCGCGCATATATGCGGTATCAATTTCATTGTCAAAGTGCCCGATGTTACACACAACGGCGCCTTTTTTGATGGTTTGCAGCATTGCACTGTCACAAACGTTTGCATTACCTGTGCAGGTAACGATTATATCTGTGTCAGACATAAGCTGCTGATTGATTCCGTCCACTGAGCCGTTGTTGTTTCCTCCAATATAGGGCGAGACAACTTCGTAGCCATCCATACATGCCTGCATGGCGCAAATGGGGTCAATCTCGACAACCCGCACAATCATGCCTTCCTGCCTTAAGCTTTGTGCAGAACCTTTTCCAACATCGCCGTAGCCAATAACCAGGGCGCGCTTGCCCGACATCAACATGTCGGTACCACGCTTGATGGCATCGTTAAGTGAATGCCTGCATCCGTAGCGGTTATCGTTTTTTGATTTGGTGACCGAATCGTTTACGTTTATTGCAGGAATTTTCAGACTGCCTTCCTGCATCATCTCGTATAAGCGATGCACACCGGTCGTTGTCTCTTCGCTGACGCCATGGATAGAGTTCAGCATATCCGGAAACTTTTCGTGAATCATCAGCGTGAGATCACCACCATCGTCCAGCAGGCAGTTCGCATCCCATGGCTTGCCTTCGTGCAAAATAGTCTGTTCCAGGCACCATTCGTACTCTTCGTCGCTTTCGTTTTTCCAGGCGTATACAGGTATTCCGGCAGCCGCCATTGCAGCCGCAGCGTGATCCTGGGTAGAAAAAATATTACAGGAGGACCAACGCACTTCAGCACCAAGATCAACCAGGGTTTCTATCAGCACTGCCGTTTGAATGGTCATGTGGATGCAGCCGATGATTCTGCAACCGGCCAGGGGCTGGCTATCATGGTATTTTGTGCGGAGTGACATCAATGCCGGCATTTCAGCTTCTGCCAGTGATATTTCCTTTCGGCCAAAATCCGCAAGGGATATATCTGCCACTTTATAGTCCTGACTCATTCTAGTACTCCTGATTACTTGTTGGATTGTTGATGTACGTACATATCTGTATTTGAAAACCGTTACGCTGGGCCAGATACTGATCGCTGCCCTTTGAAAAACCGGTTTGTTTTGCCCACTCGTCGAGTGCTTCGGGTGCAAAGCCCATCCAGATGTCTCCGCATGCCTGTTTTACCCAGTCCTGGTCATGGGGCAGTAGTTCCACCACTAGCAACATGCCCCCTTTGTTGAGTTGTTGTTTTGCCGACTGAAAAAAGCTGGCGGGTGAGGAGGCATGGTGTAATACCATACTCAGCACTATGACATTGAATTTGGTCAGTGCGCCGGGATCTCCAAACTCCTGCAATTGCAGCTGAATGTTGTCAGCCCTGAATTCCGAATCGCTATCAAGCGCCTTGCGTGTTCTTTGAAGCATGTTATGCGAGCTGTCTATGCCCAGTACCGATTCGAAATACGAGGACAAAATCTTTAAAATTTCCCCTTCTCCAGGGCCTACCTCCAGTGCGCGGTGCGCTGGTGTGTCTATGTGCTGCAATAATTGCCTGATACTCTCGGCATACACAGATTGTTCACAAATTAGTGCTTGCTGGCTGGCGAACCTGTCTGGATTGTTTTGTATCTCTTCGTTAAAGAAGTGTTCGCTTCTCTTTGCGCGATCCCGGTGAATTTCCAAAATCTTTTGGCCCAGCCTGCTTATCAGGGGCAGGGTATCAAGGGTGTCGTAAATTTGTTCAATGAGCTGAGCAAAATTTGCCCTGTCAGGATTACCACTACCTGGCAAGGCCCGGCGATAATAAACACTCGTGCCTTCCTTGCGTTTAATAACCAGCCCTGCATTGAACAATATTTTGAGGTGGTGGCTAAGTGCCGGTTGTGGAACATCCAGTATTTGACACAATTCCAACACGCCAAAAGAGTCTCTACGCAAAATCTGTAATACCTTTGCACGCAGGGTATCTCCTGCCGCTTTATGAACGGCGACAAATTCTTCGCTTAATTGTTGAGCCCTGTCGCCTGATGATGATGTCATGGTGGCGCATCTTAACAAGGCCCGCACACTATATCAAAATATATTGATATTGTTGTTATGAGGATTGCCTGTCAGAATATGCTTCAATTGGTGTATTTAGCGCTACCGTTTAAGAGAGACAACAATGTTAGTAAGCAAGTTACCGGACAAGGGCACTACCATTTTTACTGTTATGAGCAAAATGGCGGCAGATTACGGAGCCATCAACCTGTCCCAGGGTTTTCCGGATTTTCAGGCGCCAGAAGCGCTGTTGGAGCGTGTCGCGTTTTACACAGCGGCCGGATATAACCAGTACGCTCCGATGAGCGGTGTACCGGCACTAAAGCAGCAGATCGCAATGAAGGTTGCTGATCTATACGGGAGAAATGTCAATCCGGATACTGAGATTACGGTTACTCCGGGCGCAACTGAAGCGCTGTTTTGTGCAGTTTGCGCCACCATTCATCCAGGTGACGAGGCAATAATCTTTGATCCGGCCTACGATACCTATGAACCGGCAGTCACTCTCAACGGTGGCATCACTCATCACATCCCCATGGGGTATCCAGATTTTCAGATTGATTGGCAGGCGGTTCGGTGCAAAATTAATGATCGCACGCGTCTTATTATTATCAATTCTCCCCATAATCCAACGGGTAGTATCTGGAATGAGGCGGACGTTCTGGCACTGCAGGAAATTGTAGAGGGCAGCCGGATCAGTGTCGTATCCGATGAAGTATATGAACACATTATTTTCGATGGCCAGACGCATCAAAGCCTGCACCGCTATGCGGAATTGGCCAAGCGCAGCTTTATTGTTTCATCGTTTGGTAAAACCTATCACACTACGGGTTGGCGACTGGGATATTGTATTGCGCCACAGGAGTACATGCTTGAATTTCAACGTATTCATCAGTTTGTGAATTTTAGTACCAATACACCCATGCAGCATGCAGTGGCGGACTTTTTGGAACATTGCCCCGAGTTTCACAAGGAGTTGTCCGGATTTTACGAACAAAAGCGTAACTTATTCTGTCGCCTGATTAAAAAATCCGGATTTAGACTGTTACCGGCGGCGGGCACTTATTTCCAGCTTCTGGATTATAGCGAAATCAGCAAGGCCGCAGATACTGAATTGGCTAATCGCCTGACTATGGAACACAAGATAGCGAGTATTCCCGTTTCGGTATTTTATAAAGACCCTCCTGGCCAAAAGATACTCAGATTTTGTTTCGCCAAATCAGATGCAACACTTGAAGAAGCAGCTGATATATTGAATAAACTGTGAATTGGGGAAGTATTTTATGCGTAAGAAAATTGTTTATGCCTTTAACGTTTCGCTTTGTGCCCTGGCCGCACTGGCAGTAATTGGGGGCTGTTCTGAATCACAACCGGGAAATGTCGGTGATGGCGCTAGTGAACAGGCCCTTGTAGAGCCGGGCAAGAAGACCTACACCCGATTTTGTTTTTCGTGCCATGCCTCGGGAGTAGCTGGTGCACCGCGCGTTGGGGACACTGTTGCATGGGCGCCCAGACTTGAAAAAGGCGCTGCCAAAATGCTGGAACTGGTGATTCAGGGAATGCCACCGGGGATGCCCGCAAGAGGTATGTGCATGCAATGTTCTGATGAGGAGTTGGCTGACGCACTGGAATTTATGCTGCAGAAAAGCCAATAGTTGATGAAAATAACCTGATAGTGGTGCCCTGTATTTTATAATACAAAGGTAAAAGTATTATTAATCAACAGCTTAGAGATTGGAATGATTCGTGCTTGCTCTTGTAAATAGTGAATATCAGATTGTTGTCTGGCAGCAAACGTAACACACAGGAATAACGGTATGAGAAAGCGATACTTGCCCGGAGATATAGTGACGCGTCGTAAAGGCCTTGTACTGCACAAGGGTGTTGCTTTGGGTGACGGGTTAATCTTGCATAACACTCCTTCCAGAGGGGAACATATCTCAAGCGAGCAGGATTTTCTGGCGGGTAATCGTATGGGTGTAATTAACCTGGAGAGGAGCGCGCGCCAACGCGCATTGTCGCGTGCCCAGTCGGTGGAGAATGTGTCAACACGTTCCTATCATTTGTTGCGAAACAATTGCGAACATACCGTAAGCCGTACGACGACTGGCAAAGCCAGCAGCCCACAATTGAAAGCATGGCTATTTGGTGTGGGTGCTGCGGCACTGGCCTTCGCAGTGACGCGGCATCCTGGCATTGCGGTGGCGGGTTACGCACTGGGGCGCAGCGTCGCGACCAGAAAAAAAGCCGCGACCAGAAGTAAAGTGCGTTAAAACAACAGTGAGATAGTTGTTCCGCAATCTGTATCCCGCGAGCTGCTTTTTTGTGCCGAATCCACCAGAATTTCGCCGCCATGTGCGCGCATAACCTGACGTGCGACTGACAATCCTATTCCGCTACCATCACGCTTGGTGGTGTAAAAAGGAACAAACATGTTTTCTCGCACTTCGTCAGCCATTCCGGGACCATTGTCTCGGATAAGGATTAGTACATGCCCGTGTTGAAATTTTGCCTGTATTTCTATACGAGGCTTGTCGGTGTCTTTTAAGGCTTCCATAGCATTCTTAAGCAAATTGATAAGCACCTTATCTATTAAGTCGGCGTCTGCTGATATATTCAGGTCTGGTGGTTCAACTGCCCGGGTAATGTGGATACCGGCTTGTGTGAGGTCGGCCGCGTGCAGTTCGATCACCTGTTTTAACAATGAGTCTATGTGCACCTGTTTGAATTCAGGCTGAGGGATATTCAGATATTCGCGGTAGCGTTCAACAAAACGCGTCAGTGATTCTGATCGCTGGGAAATGGTGCTAATGGCTGACTGTAGATCCTCCAGCGATTCGGGGTCGGGTGATTTTGGGTCCAAACCAACTACAATGCCGCGGGCTGTTTGTGCAAGAGAGGTTACCGGTGTAAGTGTATTCATAATCTCGTGTGTCAGAACCCGGATCAACCGAGTCCAGGCACTGGCTTCCCGTTCATGCAACTCTCCGCTCAGGTTTTCAATAGTAATCAGTTTTTCCGTAGCTCCTTCGCTGTCTTGAGGAGACAGGCGCAATTCGGTAGCAGATAGACGCAATTCCAGTGGTCGGTTATAAAAACTGGTTTGAATCAGGCGCCGTTCACCCGCGCGAATAGATGCCAATTGATCGGGAAAGTCAGCGTGGGCAGTTCGTAGTTGGTCAATTGATTTTAAACCGGACATCCCCACAAGTTGTTTAAAGGGTTTGTTAAGCAAAGCTATTGATCCGTCACCACGAATCGAAACCAGTGGAATGGGCACCTGTTTTACCAGGGTATCGAGGTAGAAGCCCTGGCTTTCCCCGCTTGCGCGAAAGGCACGGAAGCGTTCAAGAATTTGATTAAAGTAACCGCTTAGTTCCTCATCCACATGTTCCCGGGAAAACTGACGGGTGAAGTCTGAGAAAAATACCGCTTCAAGAAATTCGTTCAGTGTTCTGGTGCTTGATTCCAGAAAGTTAAACAGAACAATTATCTGAATCACCAGAACCGCCAACAATACCACTAATGTTGCAGAGTAGTCTGTACGCAACAGCAAGTAACTCATTGTCGTCAAACCCACAAGCAATAGCGCGAGCTGTAGTAGAACCAGCAGCCTGAAACGTTGTCTTAATCCGGGACCCATATTTTGCCTAGCGATCCTTAATGTGAAATTTTGCGATACGCCGGTACAAAGCCGTTCGTGTTATACCAAGCGCTTTCGCAGCCGCACTAATATTGCCGTCATAACGGGAGAGCGCGGTTTCTACCAGATCTTTCTCCTGTGCCTCCAGGTTCAATGAGTCAGATGTGGAAGCAGGTGAAGACGAATTTGTCATGGGCAATAGTTGTTGCTGACTGAGCTTATCCCCATCACTTAGCACCATAGCGCGTTCAATAGCATGGGATAGTTCCCGAATATTTCCGGGCCAAGGGTATTCACACATGGCAGCAAGCGTTTCAGGGCCTAGTTTCTTTTCTTCAAGGTGGTACTTTTTGGCATACATGCGAATAAAGTATTCTGAAAGCGGGGCAATATCTTCTTGTCTCTCCCGTAGCGGTGGAAGTTCGATTACCACTGTATTAATTCGGTAAAGCAGGTCTTCCCTGAAACGTTCTTTCTGCACCATAGGTTCAAGCGGTCGGTTGGTTGCACAAATTAGACGTACGTCTACCGGTATAGTTTTATCCGAGCCAACCGGAGTTATTTCCCGGGTTTCCAGAACCCTGAGCAAACGACTCTGCATGTGGAGTGGTAAATTGGATATTTCATCGAGAAAAAGCGTCCCTGAATGTGCTGCCTGAAATCTACCGGCGCGATCTTCGCGGGCATCAGTAAACGCGCCTTTTTTGTGCCCGAACAGTTCGCTCTCAAATAATGATTCGACAATAGCGCCCAGGTCTACCGAGAGTAATATTTCTGACGCCCGCCCCGATAATTGATGAATGGTTTGGGCAATGAGTTCCTTACCGGTTCCATTTTCCCCGTGAATCAGAATATTTACCTCAGTGGGGGCAGCGCGTGATACAACTTCCATAAGCTTTTGCATGACGGGTGCGTTGGCTACCATTGCAGTACTAGGTTTATGAATAATCTCTCTTTGTCTTGATTGCAGTGAATTCAATTGGGATTTTGAGTGATGAAGATTTAGCGCCATACTCAATGTGGCGAGTAACTTTTCGTTTTGCCATGGCTTCAGAATAAAATCTGCTGCACCGGCCTTTATAGCCTCTACCGCTGTGCTGAGTGCACCGAAGGCCGTCATGAGTATTACTACCGCATTGGCATCCTGTTCCAGCAAGTAGCGCAGCCAGCTTAAGCCTTCAGCACCTGAATTTTTGCCGATGGCAAAATTCATATCCAGCAGAAAGACATCTATTTGTTCCTCGGCACAAATACCGGGTATGTTTTCCGGATCATTATTCACAATGACCTTCGCAAAATGCTGTTTCAGAAACAGGCGAGCGGCGGTGAGAACATCCGCATCATCGTCGACTATAAGGATTGTGCTTTTTTGCATAGCACCAATTTAACCCATTTTGCGTTTGTGTTCGATAACGAACAGGTGTGCATTGTAAACGAACACTCCTTGTCTCGTGCTAAAGTTTAAGTGATTGATTATAAAAGAAAAATAATTTGGCATCTTTTTCGCATGCTTAAAGCTTATGAATGAGCCTCAATCCGTAATGGATAGAAAAATAGTGCGGTCTCGAAGCTGGCGCCAACCGGCTTTGTGGGGTAGCGCCGTGCTGGTTCTAGTGGTGTGGATTTATTTGCAGCAGAGCGCCGGAACTACCTTTACGCTCGATGGGCAACGAATTCGACTTGCCGAGGTTAGTACAGGCGTGTTTGAAGACTACATTCCTCTGCGAGCCTCAGTTGAGCCAAAGAAAACGCTTTATCTTGATGCTGTGGAAGGTGGTCGTGTTGAAGAAGTGTTCGTTGAAGAAGGTGCCTTCGTTACAGCCGGCCAACAACTATTGCGACTGTCCAATACTGGCCTGCAACTGGATGTTATAGCGCGCGAGGCAGAAGTCTCGGAACAACTCAATAATTTGCGTAATACACAACTGGCGATCGAACAAAACCGGTTAAAACTTAAAGGCGACCTGATTGAGATTAACTATCAAATATTAAAACTGAGTCGTTTGGTAGAACGTTTTGATCGTTTAAGCCAGAACGAATTTTTGTCCCGAAACGAATATGAAAATGCCCAGGATGAGTTGGCGTATTGGAAGCAGAAGAAGCAGGTTACAGAAGAGAGCCAGGCACAGGATGAAAAAATCCGCGTTGTGCAAATTGCACAGTTGCAGACTTCGGCGAAACAGCTGAATGAAAATCTGATATTGGCGCGTGCAAATCTTGACAACCTGACTGTTCGAGCCTCGCGCGCCGGTCATCTGACTGCGTTATATGCAGAAACTGGAGAATCCAAATCACGCGGAGAACGCCTGGGTCAAATAGACGATGTAGACCGCTTTAAGGCGGTAGCCATGGTCAGTGAGTTTTACATTAATCGGGTGCGTGCCGGTCAGGTGGCGCAAATTGAAATTGATGGTCGCGAATATGCCCTGCGTGTTAGCAAGGTATATCCCGAAGTGCTCAACTCGCAATTTGAAATAGACCTGGATTTTGAAGGTGCAGCACCGGAAAAAATTCGCCGTGGGCAAACCCTCCAACTTCGATTGGTGTTGGGAGATCTGGATGAGCAGGCAGTGCTGGTTGCCAATGGGCCATTTTACAACGATACCGGTGGTGCGTGGGTTTATGTACTTAACCGGAACGGGGACTCTGCAGAAAAACGTACCACTGAACTTGGCCGTCGAAATCCACGTTATATAGAAGTATTAGGCGGATTATTACCAGGCGATAAGATCATAGTTTCCTCTTACGACAGTTTTATAGACATAGACCGTTTACTAATTGAGCAGTAGTAAATATTTACGATTTAAGTTAATCAACATAAAGAGTATGTGAAATGATAAAGATGAACAATTTGACCAAAATTTACCAGGCGGGAGATGTAGAGACCCTGGCGCTGAATTCTATCAGTTTGCAAATAGAACAGGGAGAGTATATTGCGGTAATGGGACCGTCCGGTTGCGGGAAATCTACCTTTTTAAATGTGTTGGGGATGATCGATAGCCCTAGTACAGGCGAATTCCAGTTTTTGGGTGAAGATGTCGCGAACTACAGCGAATCCAGGTTGGCAGAAATAAGAAAGCAACATATTGGTTTTATTTTCCAGAGTTTTAATCTCATAGATGAACTGAGCGTTGAGGAAAATGTTGGGCTGCCCTTGCTCTACCAGAAAATTAGCAGCAAGGAGAGATCTGAACGGGTAAAGCAGGTGCTGGAAAATGTTGGCATCGGACATCGGGCCCGACACCGACCACAACAGCTTTCCGGTGGTCAGCAACAGCGGGTGGCAGTTGCACGTGCAGTAGTATCACAACCGGAATTAATTCTGGCGGACGAACCTACGGGTAACCTGGATTCCAGAAATGGCGAAGAGGTATTGTCCATTCTGAATAGCTTGAACGATGCTGGTACCACTATCGTTATGGTTACTCATGACCAGAGTCATGCGGATCATGCACAGAGAGTTATTCACCTGTTGGATGGCTCAGTTGTGTCAGAGAATATTGTCGCACTACAAGCGCGAGGACCAGCGAATGCTTAAAAACTATTTGCTTATTGCCTATCGCAACCTTCTGGGTAACCGGTTGTTTAGCGTTATTAACATTCTGGGTCTGGCTATTGGGCTTGCTGCCTGCATGCTCATATTGTTGTTCGTTCGTCATGAGTTAACTTATGACCAGCAGTTTGAAAATGGTGATCGTATTTTTCGCGTTACGCGAACATTTTTTGGAAACGACCTGAATCTTGCAACGGTAGCACCTCCAATCGGGCCACTGCTTGCCGAAGAGTTTCCTGAAATACAGGCCATGACCCGGTTAATGGATGTAGGTGATGTGCCTGTGCAAAAAGACGGCAAGGTTTTTACCCTTAACCACGTTGCAATGGCAGATGAAAATGCGTTTGAGTTTTTTGGCTTCAGGTTTTTACATGGCAACCCCGATAGTGCCCTGAACTCACCTACTGACATGGTAGTAACACAAAGTACAGCGCAGCGTTATTTTGGACGCACCGATGTAGTGGGTGAAACGCTGTTCATTTTTAACCAGACAGATGTAAAAATCACCGGTGTAATTGAAGACCTGCCTGAAAATACCCACATGGCTATCAATGCAATTGGCTCCATCAAAATACTGCCATCATTCATGGGACCGGATGAGATGGATAATTGGGGTTCCAATAATTATTATACCTACCTGTTATTGCCCGGCGGAGATGATGGAAAAGCACTTGAAGCCCGCTTTCCCGATTTTCTCATAAAACACCGTGGCGAAAATGCGCCGAGTGGCACCGCGCTATATCTTCAAAGGCTTACCGATATACATTTACACTCCAATCTGGATGCAGAGTGGCGCGCAAATGGCAGCATCACTGCGGTTTACACGTTCTCGGCAATTGCTCTGGTGATCTTGCTAATAGCCTGTATTAACTTCATGAACCTGACTACTGCAAGGTCAACCCAGCGAGCAAAAGAAGTGGGTGTACGCAAGGTTGTTGGGGCAAGTCGCGGCCAACTCATTGTTCAATTTCTTGGCGAATCTATTCTCTTAACCGGTATCGCCATGCTTCTGGCCCTGGCGATCGTTGAACTGCTGTTGCCCCTGTTCGCCAACTATGTGGAAAAGCCCCTGTCTCTGGATGTTGTGTCCGATGCCGGGTTTATTCCATTACTTGTAGCAAGTGTTCTGGTTGTGGGCATATTGGCAGGATCATACCCGGCCTTTTACCTTTCATCATTCCGACCGGTGGACGTTCTTAAAGGCAGTGCCAGCAGTAGTGGTTCGGTTACTTTGCGTAAAATTCTTGTGGTACTGCAGTTTTCTATCTCCATAGGTTTGATGATTGCCACGGGTGTGGTGGTAGCACAAATGGAATACGCCAGAAGTCTTGATCTGGGTTATGACCGATCGCGTACAATGACCACCAGCCTGCCTATTCTGGACGGCTTTTGGAATCAGTACGCACCCTTAAAAGCTGCCCTGGAGGCGAGTCCTTTAATAGAGTCAGTGACAGCATCTTCACGCATACCTACGGCGCAACTGTTGGACGGTAGCGGCTATTTCATACAGGGGCAGCCATTGGAAATGGAGAATGTTAAAGTGTTGGCCGACCTGAAAGTCGATTATAACTGGTTCGAACAATATGGTGTCAACCTGGTTGCGGGACGTTATTTTCGTGACGTGGAAAACGAACGTATCTATCGGCCGCCCAGTGATGAGGATCCAATTGTTAAAGGCGGGGTAGCCATTTTGAACGAAAGTGCCGTTCGTTTATTGGGCTGGACACCAGAAGAGGCCATTGGAAAAGTGCTCATAGAGCCCGATTCTCCGGAATTGGACCGCCTGGAAGAAAGAACGGTGGTTGGGGTGGTGGAGGATTTCTATTTCTCGTCACTGCACGATGAAATCAAGTCGGTCATTTTTGTGGAAATGAACCCTGATTATAGCGTTCGTGTATCCGTTAAGTTGAAACCAGGTGATCCGCGCCTGGCTGCAGAGTTTCTGGATGAAGTGTGGAAGCAACAGTTTTCTCATACACCTGCCGATTGGCGCTTTCTTGAGGATACCTTTGATGCATTGTATCGTGGTGAAGAACGCCAGGCAGAAATATTCAGCATTTTTGCCGGGCTGGCCATATTTGTATCTACGCTTGGCCTGTTTGGACTTGCTTCATTCACAACCGAGCGACGTACAAAGGAAATTGGTATTCGAAAAGTGATGGGTGCATCTGTTAAAGATATCGTTTTGTTGCTCACTCGAGACTTTACCGGCCTGGTGGTTCTGGCGAATGTGTTTGCCTGGCCGGTTGCATACTTTTTTATGCGCGAATGGCTCACGCAGTTTGCCTACTCAGTGCCACTGTCGTTTGGTGTATTTCTGGGCGCGGGCATTGCGGCTATTCTTGTGGCATGGCTAACTGTGGCGACACAGGCAACCAAAGCAGCCACTTCGCGGCCCGTATTTGCTCTGCGTTATGAATAGCAGCTGGCAAATACCAGGTAAACCCGAATCAACTAAATCGAGGGGGTGGTATAAAGCCCCCTATTTCCTGTGCCATTAAGCGGGAGAATTCAATTGTTTTGTAGTCCTGATACTCTGCACCTACAGCCTGTAACCCTATCGGTAAGCCGTCTTCGCTCAGCCCCGTCGGAAATACTGTGCTGGGCAAGTGGGCTACAGTAATGGTGCCGGCCCAGAATATTTGCTGGAAATAGTCCTGCTCTTCATTGTCAACGGTAAGCTTGCGCTCAGTATATCCGGAGTGATCGTGGGGAAATGCAGTGGTTGCAACCTGCGGGCAGAGTAATATGTCCCACTCTGAATAGAACTGTGCCCAGGCGCGCCTCAGTATCTGTCTCTGGTTATTATGAAACGCCCACTCACCGTGTTCCTGTACCGAAAAACGCGCCATTTGGCTTTCTATTGAGGTGTCGCCCAGTTCAGAAAATTTGGCTTTGAGTAAACGATTTTCCGCCTTCTGTTCTTCGGGCATCCCGGCGGCCATTACGCCCCATAACAAACTATTGTAAGTTTCAAAACTGCTGTCCAGATCGATGTCTGGTCTGGCGGTATCAGAAACCTTCGCTCCCAGCTTTGCCAGCAGATCACCAAGTGACTGCACTCTGTCTGCTATTTCCCTGGACACCGGCGCGCGTTCATCTGATGGCCAAATGGCTACCCGAAACTCGCTGAGCCTGGCTTGCCTGGGCCTTGGTAAATTGAGCTGCCAACCAGGCAGATCGAGACTGTTGGCGCCTGCGATTACATCCATGGATAGCGCCAGGTCTTCTGCGCTGCGTGCGAGCGGTCCAACCACTGCTATATCTGCTGGTGCAATTTGCCCCGGGGGTGCATGACCCGTGTCCGAAACTACGCCCCAGGTAGGTTTATGGCCGTAAACTCCGCAAAAATGTGCGGGATTGCGAATGCTCCCGCCAATATCTGACCCAGCTTCAAGGCCTGTCAATCCACCAGCCAGCGCTGCTGAAGAGCCGCCCGAGGAGCCGCCTGGTGTTCTTGTCAGGTCCCATGGATTGTTGGTAGTGCCATATATTTCGTTAAAGCTTTGAAAGTCGGCCAGATTCAGGGGGACGTTGGTTTTACCAAGAAAGTGGGCACCGGCAGTTTTTAGATGCTGTACGGTCGCGGCATCACTTTGTGCGATATTGTTTCGCAATTCGGGAATGCCCCAGGTAGTGGGCAGGCCTTTAATATCATAGGCCTCCTTAATGGTCATCGGCAGGCCATGCAGCCGGCCAAGCTGCGGGTTTTTTGCGGTGGCTGCATCTGCGGTTTTGGCAGCCTCCCTGGCTTTCTCAAAATCACGCACAACCACTGCGTTTATTTTACCATCAAATTTTTCGATTCTGTCTATGTAAAGATCGGTTAGCTCAAGTGAGCTGATTTGCTTTTTTTTGAGAGCTGCGACGAGCTCTGTTGCTGAAGAAAAAGCCAGGTCGGTCATACTTTTAATCCCCGATAGTAAGTGGATGATAGCCTGAAAGAATACACCAATTCCAAAGCCTGGAGTCAAGGGATAAGTGACATTACCTAGTTCGATACGGGGTTTATCGGGTTCCTGAAAGTGTACAAAACTTTATACTCAAGGTTTTGGCCTGGCGCGCGCGCAATGCAAAAAACCAGCGATATAATCTGGCAGGACAAGCAGCATCAGGTTTTGTTCGAGGTGCTTGATCAAATTGCTGAAGGCGAGGGCGGTGCTCTGGTACTTGAGAAACTTAAATACTATGCAGAAAACCATTTTGCCATTGAAGAAACCTACATGCAGAAACTCGAGTATCCCCACATCGAGGCACATATACGAGCCCATGACCAGTTTCGTAGCGAACTGTCCAGCATGGTTGAGAATGGCAAGCAATACGACGAGCGCTTCGCGCGGGTATTATCAACCTTTCTAACGGAATGGCTTAAGCGCCACATATTTGGAATCGACAAGAAACTGGAAGATTTTATACTTCAGTCTGCAGAAAAATAACTACCCTAAGCCTTATTGCGCATCTTGATCAGAAATTTGATCAGGGTAAGCACTTCTGCGGGGTCCATTCGTCCCACAGGTGAGTTGCTATAAGTTGATAACATCACTTTGCCACTGCGACTTAACAGGAATTCACTGGGCTGAATGTGGTTGCGTTGTTCCTCCCACCACGCACCGATGGCATCACCCTGTTCCCGGGTCACGCCCCAGGCCAGGGGAAAGCCCAGATCAGCCGCCACTGCTTTTGTGTCTTCCTCAGAATCGTTGGTAGCAGCAATAATGCTTACGCCCAGTTCTGCGAACGCGTCACGGCGCTGTTCATAGCCGGCTAACAGTCGGCGGCAATAGGGTCACCAGTGTCCACGATAAAAAAGTGCAATGGTGAGCGGGCTGTCTAAAGCGGACGGAAATTGCAGTGTTTTTCCACCCACAAGATTAAGCGACAGTTCTGGAAAAGCACTGCCTGGATCGAGCTTTGCATTCATTTTCTGTAGGCCTCATATAAGTGAGAACTGGTTTGTTTGAGTGTGCGAGATTGGCAGGGCTATTACAAGTGTGCGAATATTTGACTGTACAAACACAAGGGCAGGGCTATGAAAACACGTGCAGCGGTGGCATTTGAAGCTGGCAAACCACTCCAGATAGAGGAAGTAGACCTGGAGGGGCCGCGGGCCGGCGAAGTATTGGTGGAGATCAAAGCTACAGGTGTGTGTCACACGGATGCATTTACGCTCTCCGGGGATGATCCCGAAGGTGCTTTTCCGGCAATTCTGGGTCACGAAGGCGCAGGTATAGTGGTGGAGGTTGGCGCAGGCGTTACTTCTGTGGCGCCGGGTGATCATGTGATACCCCTGTACACGCCTGAATGTCGGGAATGTGAATATTGCCTGCACCCGAAAACAAATCTTTGCCAGGCCATTCGCGAAACCCAGGGTCAGGGCTTAATGCCGGATGGCAGCAGTCGATTCTCCATTGCCGGAAAACCATTGTTGCATTACATGGGGTGCTCGACGTTTTCCAATTACACGGTATTGCCGGAAATTGCGCTGGCAAAAGTTCGCGAGGATGCACCATTTGACAAGATTTGTTACATCGGCTGCGGTGTTACCACCGGGGTAGGTGCGGTGGTTCTGGATGCGAAGGTGGAGCCGGGTTCCAATGTTGTGGTTTTTGGCCTGGGCGGTATTGGCCTGAATGTAGTTCAGGGTGCGCGCCTGGCCAGTGCTAACAAAATTGTTGGCGTAGATATCAATGACTCCAGGCGAGAGTTGGCCGAGAGTTTTGGTATGACTGATTTTGTCAATCCTTCCAAATGCGAGAACGTTGTAGAAGCGCTGATGGATATAACCAGTGGAGGGGCGGATTACAGCTTTGAGTGTATTGGAAATGTGAATACCATGCGCCAGGCGCTGGAGTGTTGTCACAAAGGCTGGGGAGAATCCACCATTATCGGTGTTGCCGGAGCCGGACAGGAAATAGCTACCCGACCGTTCCAGTTGGTGACGGGGCGAGTGTGGAGAGGTACCGCCTTTGGCGGAGCGCGCGGGCGTACTGATGTACCAAAAATTGTGGATTGGTATATGGATGGCAAGATCAATATTGACGATCTCATTACACACACCATGCCTTTGGAAGATATAAATTCAGCCTTCGACCTGATGCATTCCGGTGAGAGTATTCGCTCTGTAGTGTTGTACTAGAATGCGCCACGTAAAAATTGAACAAGTAGGTTCTACTGTTTGCTTTGGAGGAGAACAGTTACGCTTCAGGCACCACTCATCGGTACTGAACTGCGAGATGAACTTTTCGCTTTACCTTCCGCCGCAGGCAAAGAATAAACCAGTGCCTGTATTGTACTGGCTGTCGGGATTGACCTGTACGGATGAGAATTTTGTTCAAAAATCGGGTGCTCAACAATATGCAGCAAAAAACGGCCTGGCAATTGTGACGCCAGACACGAGTCCACGCGGTGAAGGAGTAGAAGATGACCCTGAAGGTGCCTATGATTTTGGTCTTGGTGCAGGCTTTTACGTAAATGCCACCGAGGCGCCATGGGACGCGCACTATCAGATGTATGACTATGTGATGACAGAACTGCCCGCTATTTTGGCGGGCATAGAAGCACTGGATTGTAGCCGCACATCCATTCTGGGCCACTCAATGGGAGGGCATGGTGCCCTTATGTGCGCGCTGCGAAACCCGGGCAGGTTTGCTTCTGTTTCCGCTTTTGCACCCATAGTTGCCCCCAGCGAGTGTCCCTGGGGGCGCAAGGCCTTCGCAAATTACCTGGGTTCGGATGAGCGTGCCTGGCAACAGTACGATTCCACTGCGCTGGCAAACTGCTACGACAGTAACACTGGGGGGAAGCTGGCCATTCTGATTGATCAGGGCGATGCGGATGACTTTCTTGAAGAACAATTATTGCCACACCTGTTTGAGCAGGTCTGTGCGAAAAACGGCATAGACCTGAACTTGAGAATGCGGCCGGGATACGATCACGGTTTTTTGTTTATTGCCACTTTTATAGAAGAGCATATTAACTACCACGCAAAAGCGCTGGGCCTGTAGTTAGATATTTATTTGCTATGAAAAGTTTCCATAGCGTACAAGGTGTTTTCCAGCATAGAGACGCGGGTCATTGGCCCTACACCGCCTGGCACCGGGGTAATCCAGCCCGCACGTTTTGAAGCAGATTCAAACTCCACATCCCCGTGGAGCTTGCCATTTTTGCCGCGGGTCAAACCCACATCAATTACTATCGCACCGGGTTTAATCCACTCCCCCTTGATAAGTCCCGGAATACCAACAGCAGAAACTACAATATCTGCCCCTTCAACGTGTTTTTGAGTATTTGAGGTAAACTTGTGTGTAGCAGCGACGGTGCAACCCGCCAGCAGTAACTCCAATCCCATAGGCCTGCCAACATGATTGGATACACCGATAACGGTGGCATCCATGCCCCTGATCTTCACTCCGGTATGCCGGATCAGCCGCATTACTCCCATGGGGGTGCAGGGACGTAAACCCGGGTGACGCAGAACCAGCCTGCCAACATTGTAGGGGTGAAACCCGTCTACGTCCTTATCGGGATGAATTGCCTCAATGATTGCAAGGTTGTCTATATGATCGGGTAGAGGTAACTGAACCAGAATTCCGTCGATGGATTGATCCTCGTTTAATTCTGATATCATGGCCAGCAAATCATCCTGGGTAATGCTTGCATCAGGATATCGTGCATCCAGCTTGAAACCCACCTGTGCACAATCCCGGCGCTTGCCGCGAACGTACACATGTGATGCTTCATCCGTACCAACGAGAATAATGGCCAGTCCTGGCGGGCGCTTACCGGCCTGTTGCAACAGGCCAACCTTTGCGCGGATGTTTTCCCGAATGCTGGCCGAAAGCGCATTGCCGTCTATAATTGTTGCGGTCATTCGTGCGTATAACCAATGCTGTTGCAGTCTGGACGCAGAGTATAGAACAAATTGATTAATTAAAATGAAAGCTACCGAAAAATCAACGGCCCCCCACACACAGGCAGATAGCTCTGTTCTTCGAAGTGAAGTGGTCGGACTTTCACGTCTCGCTACGCCCATTGTCATAACACAATTGGCACAGATGGGAATAGGGGTTGCAGATTCGATTATGGCAGGACGTGTGAGTGCGACGGATCTTGCCGGTGTTGCTCTGGGTGGTAATCTGTTTTGGCCCGTCCTGTTCTTTCTCAGTGGTGTGATTATGTCGGTTACGCCATCGGTTTCACAATTTAACGGTGCAGGCCAAAGTGACAAGGTGGGCGCTTTGGCACGTCAGGCTTTGTGGATAGTTTTAATTGGTGGAGTACTGGCTTTTGTCCTGTTGCAGAATATGGAGCCTGTATATCACATGATTGGTGTGGACCCGCGCGCTATACCCATTGCAGTCGCCTACCTGGATGCGGTCAGTTGGGGCCTGTTTCCAATACTGGGTTATTTTGTTATGCGTTATGTCTGTGATGGCATGTCCTGGACACGGCCCGCAATGATTATTGCATTATCAGCACTCGCGATCAAAATCCCGATTAACTACCTGTTCATTTATGGTGGTCTGGGAATTGAGGCGATGGGAGGAGTAGGCTGCGGGGTGGCGAGTGCCATAGTTATGAGCATGGAATTTGTCGCCATGGCGGTAATGCTTGGGTTTGGGCGTTTGAGGCATCTCGAGGTTCTTGCACATTTTTCCTGGCCCGACTGGAACGAAATGCGGCGCCTTATAAAGCTCGGACTGCCTATTGGTGTAACGGTATTTGCCGAGATGGCAGTATTCTCTGCAGTATCCCTGATGATCGGTAAACTCGGGGTAAATTCCCTGGCTTCACACCAGATTGCAATGAATGTCGGCGGCTTGACCTTTATGGTTCCGCTGGCACTGGGCATGGCAGCGACGATTCGGGTCGGCTTTAACGTTGGTGCCCGGGATTACGCCATGGCGCGTCTATCTGGTCTGGTTGCTTTGGGTACCTCATTGTTGCTGGGCCTTGTCTCCGTAGTGCTCGTGTATGTTTTTCGAGGCGAAATTGCACGATTGTTTACTACCGACCTTGAAGTCATAAGCATTGCAACTTCACTGATTGTGTTTGTTTGTTTTTTCCAGATTTCTGATAATTTACAGGTGACTGCGGTGGGTGCATTACGGGGTTATAAAGACACGCGCGGGCCCATGTACATTGGTCTGTTTGCGTACTGGGTGATCGCTTTTCCTGTGGGAGCAGCGCTTACCTTTGGCGTGGACGCAGCTGGTCTATCTTTAACAGGCATGGGTGTTGAAGGTTTCTGGTGGGCGCTGGTAGGTGGCCTGGCAATAGCCTCAGTAATCCTGGTGTGGCGCTTCCATCGACTAAGTGCGGATATCTCGAGAATTCAGCACATGTCAGTTCGCTAACGCAAGGCTGTTTATTGGCTCAGGGCTGTTTACCCGCTCAGGGCTGTTTACTGGCTCAAGGCTGTTTACTGGCTCAAGGCTGTTTACTGGCTCAGGGCTGTTTACCCGCTCAGGGCTGTTTATTGGCTCAAGGCTGTTTACCCGCTCAGGGCTGTTCCAAACGAGTGAGTTTCCAGTGGCCGGAGTCACAGCTTAGCGAGAAGCTGTCACCGGCATGCTTGATAATAATTCTCTGTAAACCGTTTGGCTCATCATCCTCAGCAAGCGAAACTTTGGCCGGGGAACTAATCACATAGTAATAGGGCGTTTTGCAGGTGGGGTCAGTATTTTCTTCAAACTTAAATTTGAGTTGTGTACTGCTCTGGCAAACCATTAACGTCTGCTGCTGATCCTTGTTTGTGAAGTAAGCGAGGTGCGCCGCGCAGTCGGAGTAATCGCTGTTTGCATCCATTGCTGATGCTGGCTCTGCTATACGGTCTTCATTACTAACAAGCATCTTCTCTACAGAGCGCTCAGGCAGCCGTTTTTCCATCTCTGCACTGGCAGATATTGCGCTAGCCGGGAATACTGCTCTTTTACCAGCCTCCTGCGGCACATTGGATATGGCAGGCTTGCTTGGCTTAACTTCCTCCCCAAATTGGGACGGCTCGTGAATGGCAGGTATTTGCATAACCAAAAGAATGCCGAATATCGCTGAAGCAGCTGTACCGTAAATCCATGCGTACAGTGGAAATTTTTTGGACCCTGTTTTATGTGCCAGGTTTGCATGCTTGAGGATGGCCGCGTCGACGGGTTCCGGTACTTTATCCCCGGGCATGTCGGACCCGGAATGATAGAGTGATTTTATCCATTCATCGCTGGGTGGTGTGTTTTTTGAATCAGACATAGTGTTGCATCCCTGATTTGAGTTTTTGCATTGCGTAACGTAAACGGCTTTTAATTCCTTCTTCATTGGAGCCGGTGATTTGTGCAATATCTCGTATAGATAATCCGCAGTCTTCGCGCATTACAAAAACTTCTCGCTGGGCATGCGGTAATTTCTTTACCAGATCAACCAGGTGTGAACGAAGCTGGTGATCGGCCATTTGCATTTCCAGAGCTGGTGTATCGCTAACGAGGTCCATGTCTTCTGACGATGCTGTAGTGTCCAGAAGCTGGTGTTTTCTGTTTCGGCGAAAGTGGTCGGTGAGCACGTTATGAGCAATGGTGTAAAGCAGTGCCACAAACTTGCCACTGGCTTTATAGCGCTTCGCCGAATTGATCAATTTCATCCATAACTCCTGATGGCAGTCCAGTGCAGAATCTCCGGGTAGCTGTCTTAAAAAATATCGAAAACTGGGTTGTCTGTGGCGTGCATAGAGCTGTTCAAAGGCTTTCAGGTCGCCATTGGCATAATGTGCCATTAGAGCTTCGTCGTCCGTTGCCTCAACTTCCGCGTCCAGAGAAGTTGAGGTTCCGGATGATGGAGAGTTATCGATGGCTCACCTGTGGAAAATTAAGCAAATCTGCTGTGCGTACAAGATTCAGGAACTCACCGCGGTAGCCGAAGGTATCATTTCCGGTTGCGCTTTGGGCTAGTGCCAGCGTATCTGCAAGCGTGAAATTTTCTGTAAACACACCACCTTTCAATATTTGGCCAAATGCAGCGACCGCTGCGCTAAATCGATAGTTGGCGCTCGTAGTTTCCAATTGCGCTTGCATGTCCTCAAGTTTTACCGGGTAGAAATCCAGTATACTCCTGGCATTAGCTTTTGGCTTGTAGCGTAGCTTGATGAAGGCAAGTTCATTCGAAGCAAGACTTCCCGGGTTTTGATTAGTTTGGTTGGGAGTCCCGTACCGGAGTGGGTCCATCGCGTTTGTTTCAGACCCTGACAGGGTGATTTCATACAAAGCAGTTACGGTATGACCAGCACCTATATCGCCCGCATCAATTTTGTCGTTGTTAAAATCTTCCCGTTCCAGATGACGCGTTTCGTACCCGATCAAACGATACTCCGATACAGTTTGCGGGTTGAATTCTATCTGTATTTTTACATCGTTGGCGATGGTATGCAGTGTAGAACGCATCTCTTGTACCAAAACTTTGCGCGCCTCATTAATGTTGTCTATGTAGGCTGCATTGCCGTTGCCTGACTGTGCCAGTTGTTGCATCAGTACATCGTTGTAATTACCACGTCCAAAACCAAGAACTGTTAACGAAACACCACTTAAGCGCTCGTGCTCAATCAGGGTTTTGAGGGATTTCTCATCAGAGGTACCTACGTTAAAGTCACCGTCCGTTGCGAGAATGACTCTGTTAACTCCGCCTTCAATGAACGCTTCACGCGCCATTGAATAAGCTAGCCTGATACCCGCCCCGCCATTTGTGGACCCACCTCCTGCCAGCTGATCAAGAGCTGCATGGATTTTGGAGGTGTCAGTGCCGCTGGTAGGCTCCAGTACTGCACCCGCCGCGCCAGCATATACTGCTATACTGATACGGTCCTGTTTGCGTAAGCGTTCTGTTAGCATTTTTAATGCAGGAACTAACAATTCAAGTTTACCCGGTGAACGCATCGATCCGGAGACATCAATCAGAAACACCAGGTTGGAGTCGGGTAGGGAATCACTATTGTCCGCGAATCCCTTCATGCCAATGTGCAACAGTTTGCGGTGCTGATTCCATGGCGAAGGGCCTACCTCAGTGATTACACTAAATACTCTGGTGTCGCTTTCAGGAAGGGGGTAGTCGTAGGAGAAATAATTCACCAGCTCTTCCACGCGAACTGCATCCACATCAGGAAGAGCGCCCTGATTTAGAATTCTTCGCACATTCGAATAGGAAGCGGTATCAACATCGATTGAAAAAGTAGAAACAGGAAATTCACGCACCAGCCTGGTGGTATTTTCCCGAACGTTTCTATAGTTCTCCCTGGAGGGGAGAACATAATACGGTTCCGGAACAACCCGATTGTATGTCTCCATTGAGTCCGCCATATTGAATTTTCGGGTCCCGGGCGCCCGTTTTGCCGAAACCGAAATTTTCGCTGCTTTTTCTACGCCTGGCCCCGCAGCATTTCCGGCTACCGGTCCCTCTGTGGAGTCTTCCTCTGGATGAACTGTGCTCTTTGCAAGACAGGCACTCAACAAAACCAGGCTAGTGAGGAGAACTACTCCAGGTGCCGCTCGTTTAATTATTTTCAACTTTTGTGTTATCTGCCTTAATTGCATGGTCCTGTCCATTTTTTGCACTTTGCCGTGCGATAGTTATACAAACGCAGCCATGGGGGAAAAGGGGTTAAATGAATCGCGATACTTCGCGATATCCCTTTAGTAGAGTAATATGGAAAAGTTAATTCAGAGAGATTAAATTTTGTTAAATCTTGTTCAAAAGTCCCGGGAAATTCGCGGTGTAGAGCTGTGCTATTTTGAACAGGGCGCTCCGGGCGATTCCGGGTTGGAGTCCATACTTTTTTTACATGCAACCGGTTTTCATGCGCGGGTGTGGGACGAAGTAATACGATTGCTGCCCGGGCGTCACATTATCGCGCTGGAGTTTAGAGGCCATGGGCGTTCAGGTAAGCAAGGCCCCTACAACTGGAACAGTTTTGGCATGGATCTGGTCGATTTTGTAGACGCGCTGGGACTGGATAATGTAATTGGTATTGGCCACTCCCTGGGCGGGCGGGTACTGGTGCATGTGGCAGCTTTACGATCCCTGTGTTTCAAGCGGCTGATACTGGTTGACCCGGTGATTTTTGAGCCACAAATTTATAAAAACAGAAGAGCGTCTTCCGAGGTAATCAATCCTGCTGACCATATGACGGCCCGGCGTCGAAATCGGTGGGCGGACTGGCAGGAAATGTACGAGCGATTCGTAGTGCGTGATCCTTTTAATCTTTGGCAGCAAAGTGTTCTGAGGGATTATTGCCAGTACGGCTTGCTGCCAGATGATGAGTGGCCTGGTTTTAAACTGGCTTGTCCGCCTTTGGTGGAAGCCGAAATATACGCAACCAACAACACTGAGGATGTAACAGATGTACTAGCAGACATTAAAGTGCCCGTGCTCGTGCTGCGTGCACAGCCTCGTGAAGAAAAAAACGATACGCGTACAGACTTTTCAAAAAGCCCCACCCGTCCGGATCTTGCTGATTTGTTTCACTCCGGGCGGGATGTTTTTTTGCCGGAGTTGAGTCATTTTATTCCCATGCAGAACCCCGCACTTGTTGCTCAGTTTGTGCTTGACGGGGATGCTGTCGTCGACTGATATTGCCACAATCCACTCCACAATGTTCCCACGGCGAAGATAAACAGGGATACCAAAACGCCAGGCACCAGGGCAGCAAGCGGGGAAAAAGCCGCCACAATTATGCCGAGTACAGGTGCTGATATAAAAGCTGAAACCATAAAACTAAAAGTCAATATAGACAGGATCTGGCCGCGCTTGTTTTCAGGAGCGGATTCCTGAACGATCGCCCGCGCCATGGTAGTGGTACCACCCATATTCAGGCCCCAGGCGAAAATACCCAGGTAAAAGAGTGGCAGCGTGGGTTCTGTAAGTATTAACCCCAATATGAGCGCTCTGGATAACTGCAAAATCAGAAACAGTCGACCCGGTTTCAGCAGTGGCATAAACCTGAACAGAATCAGGTTGGAAGCGACACCGCCACAGGTGAATACGATAATAACATTGGCGTAGAAAGCAGCATCACCGGAATATACGTCCTTTACGATAAAGGGGATGGCGATTATGTAGGCACCGGCATTAAAGAGTGAAGATGCGAAATTCAGGCCGATAAGGTTACGAACAAGTTTAAAGCTCAAGGCAGCACGAAATCCCTGGATAAGGTTTATGCGTTTTACTTCTGATTGTCGGGGTACGGGGCTGAGTCGCATAATCGCCAGTAAGCCAAGTAGAAAAAAACTGCTTTGTATCAGCAGTATCGCGGAAAGCCCGATGCTTTCCAGCTTGCCACCGATCCACATTGCCAGTATGCCAACTGTGGAGGTCACGATAGTGGTGAGCGTAACGGTGCGTTGTATATCGATCCGCGTAATCCGGTTTAGCATCGTCTGTCTGGCGGGATCAGACAGGCTCTGCAAAGTTACCATCGCCATACCAAAAGCAACCACCACCCACAAATCAAGCTTTCCTGATAAATATGCAAGCGCAACTAGCAAAGGGGGTATTGCGATTGCGATGTGGGCCCGCTGCAATAATTTACGCGGGTCCATCCTGTCGGCAAATACGCCACCCACAAGGACCAGAATGGCAGGTAGTTCCAACAGGGAGCGTATAAAGCCCACCTTGTCTGCAGGGGTCTCCAATGTACCCACTAACAACCAGGTCACCAGAAAACCCTGTAGGCTCATAGCGCCAAGCCAGGCACTCGAACTCGCCAGGTACCAGGGAAATTCGGCCTTGCCGGGCAGCTCTGAAACTTGCGCAACAGACTGCGTGCTATCGGGCGTAATGTGGGACATTTAGCCTTTATCTCGCAGGGGCGCTTCGATCAATTTACAAACTCTTACACCACTCACAATAAGCACATATACAAGTGAATTTTCGTTTTGCACACTCCAGGTAATACAGTACACGTGGTGTGTCTTATGTTAGCAGGTCGAAGGCAGGAAGCCTTAAAAACATGGTTTCGTAGTGAGCGTGTTTTTAACTCCGACGGGCAATGGTATTTTCATACTCGAGAGAGTATTGACGTGGGTCCCTACGAAAGTCAGTTTGATGCGGAGCTGGAAGCGGGGCTCTTGAAAGAACTGCTAAAATCCTTACCTGTTGGAGAAAGTTCGGAAGAGGTCATTCGGGAATTTGTACTGGATTCTTTCAGCTGGGGCAACCCTCTGGCAGTAAACTGCACTCTGTCATAACACGCGCTTTGGCTTGGGGTAGTACAGTAAACGCTGATACAATGCGCGGCTTTCACCAGTATTAGCCAGGCATTTATTATGGCGCAGGAAGTCGCCCCCAGTACTCAGTCGGAATCGCCCGCGGATTCCCAAACCTTTTCCTTCGTAGGAATGGAACACCGGATTCTCGAATTTTGGGAAAGTCGCGACATATTCCAGAAATCCCTTGAACAGACCAGGAACAAGCGGCCCTACATTTTTTATGATGGCCCGCCATTTGCAACCGGGCTGCCACATCACGGTCATCTGGTAGGTTCTATTCTCAAGGACGTGGTACCACGCTATTTCACTATGAAGGGGCGTTATGTGCTTCGCCGTTTTGGCTGGGATTGCCACGGTCTTCCCATAGAGCACGAGATTGACAAGCAACTCAATATGTCTGCCCAGGAAGCGGTGGAAACCCTCGGAATTGCCGGATACAACAACGAGTGTCGCAAAATTGTACAACGCTACACCCAACAATGGCGCTCAACCATTACGCGCATTGGTCGGTGGGTGGATTTTGATAATGACTATAAGACCATGGACATCGAGTACATGGAATCTGTGTGGTGGGTGCTTAAACAACTCTGGAACAAGGGTTACGTCTATCAGGGCACGAAGGTAATGCCTATCTCCACAGCACTTGGCACAGTACTGTCCAATTTTGAGGCGGGTCTCAATTACAAGGACGTTCAGGATCCGGCCATTACCGTGCTTTTTAAGTTAAGCGATGAAGATGCATGGATTGCGGCGTGGACCACCACACCCTGGACACTGCCTTCCAATCTGGCCTTGTGCGTTGGCGCAAATATTGATTATGTGAAGGTGCATGATAACAAGCGTGATATAGACATCTATCTTGCCGCGGCCCGTCTTGCAGACTATGAAAAAGACTTTGAGCTGCGGGTAGTTTCACATTGCAGTGGTTCCGAGCTTATTGGAAAAGAATACGAAGCACTGTTTGATTACTTCGCCGACCAGCGGGAGCGGGGTGCTTTTGTAATACTTGGTGATGACTATGTCACCACAGAAAGCGGTACTGGAATTGTCCATCAAGCCCCTGCCTTCGGAGAAGATGACAAACGTGTTATGGCCGAAGCGGGAATTGATGCTTTCGCCTGTCCCGTGGATTTACATGGCATGTTTACCTCAGACGTCTCCGACTTTGCGGGTATGTATGTAAAGGACGCAGACAAGGATATTATCAGGATTCTAAAAGACTCCGGAGCGTTGTACCACCAGACTGTGGTTCAGCACAGTTATCCCTTTTGTTATCGTTCTGAAACACCCCTGATTTACCGTGCTATTCCGTCCTGGTACGTACGCGTAACAGAAATATCAGACAAGTTGATCGCTGCTAACGACAAAGTACGGTGGGTACCCGGGCACATAAAACATGGAAGGTTTGGCAAGTGGCTGGAAGGAGCCACCGACTGGGCTATCTCCCGTAACAGGGTGTGGGGTACGCCGCTCCCGATCTGGATAAATGATGTAACCTCCCAACAAATCTGTATTGGTTCGGTTGAAGAACTGCACAACTACTCAGGCGTGAAAGTTGAGGATCTTCATCGGGAGTTTGTTGATCCGATCGAGTTTGGCATCGATGGTGAACCCGGTGTGTATAGACGCATTCCGGAAGTACTGGATTGCTGGTTTGAGTCCGGTTCCATGCCCTATGCGCAACTGCATTATCCCTTTGAGAATCAAAAGGTTTTTGAAGCAGGCTTTCCTGCAGAATTTATCGCAGAAGGCCTGGATCAGACGCGCGGCTGGTTTTACACGCTCACGGTTTTGGCGACGGCCTTGTATGAGAAGCCGGCCTTTCGCAATGTGATTGTAAACGGCCTGGTTGCTGCGGAAGACGGACGCAAGATGTCCAAAAGCCTGAAAAACTACACTGCACCGGATTCACTCATGGAAGAATTCGGTGCTGATGCACTGCGCTTGTACCTGATTAATTCCGGACTGGTCAGGGGCGAGGAACAACGCTTTGCCGATTCCGGGGTTAAGGACATGGTGCGTCGGGCGCTTTTACCCTGGTACAACTCCTTTAGTTTTTTGAAAACCTATGCAGCTATCGATGGCTGGTCTCCGGATAAAGGCAATCACCAGGGCAATCATGTGCTGGATAGATGGATTATTTCAGGGCTACAGACACTTAAAGCGGATGTCGCGAAGGAAATGGAATGCTACCAGTTGTTCAATGTGGTACCCAAGTTGTTTACCTTTATCGAAAACCTCACTAACTGGTATATCCGCCTGAACCGTTCGCGATTTTGGGCTGAGGAAATTACCGCAGACAAAATAGCAGCTTATTCAACCCTGTATACGGTACTCACAGAATTGAGTATTGCAATGGCGCCCTTTGCACCCTTTCTTGCTGAATACATGTATCTGGAACTTGCTGCCCTGGGCGGAAGTAAACCGGTACCCGAGTCGGTACATTTGTGTAGCTATCCCGAGCCAGAAGCGTCACTGATTCAGCCGCTTCTGGAGGAAGCGGTTGACAAGTTGCAACAGGTAATCCTGCTTGGCCGAAAACAACGAGAAACAGTAAATATCAGTATTCGAACGCCCTTGAACGAACTAACCATTATTCACCGTGATCGGGCGCTGCTGGATGAAATATCCAACCTTGAGGACACGATTAAACGTGAACTGAACATTAAGCACGTACGTTACGAACAGGATGAAGACAGTTATATTGAACTGCGGACAAAACCCAATTTTCCCAGGCTAGGTAAGCGCCTGGGCAATCGTATGAAACAATACCAGGCACTCATACAGGCGCTCAAGCCTGCTGAAATTGAAAAACTGTTTGAGCTTGGAGAAATCGAACTGCATGGAGAACGATTTTCCGATGATGAGATTGAAGTGTTTCGCGTGGCAAAGCCCGGCACTAACACAGTGACAAATCGCGTCATTTCAGTAGCACTTGATTGTGAACTCAACAAGGCACTGATAGACGAAGGATATGCCAGGGAGTTTGTAAACCGTGTGCAGCGCTCACGTAAGGACGCAGGCCTTGAAGTTTCAGATCGAATCAGTTTGCGTTTTCAGGGTGATGCAAATCTTGAAGCAGCGATTACTGCGCATTCAGATTATCTGTCCAGCGAAACACTGGCCACCGATTTTGGTCAGGGTGCACTGGCTGCTCAAACCTTCATAGCAAAAATAGATGACATGGATCTACGCTACTCGATTGTCAAACAGCCCTGAGCGGCTTTAATAAACAGCCCTGAGCGTGTCCTGTAGATAGTTATCCAGCGTATTCAGGTAGGCGTTTTTTTGCGCGTCGTCTACCCAGGCAATTTCAAATGCATTGCGACAAAGCTGTGTTATTTCTTCCTTGCTAAATGCGCCTTCTTTTTGCAGGGCGAGAAAATTATCGTTCAGGTAGGCTCGGAAATAGGAAGGGTCGTCTGAATTCACAGTAGCCTTTATGCCCAGTTGCAGCATTTCGTGGATTTCACTGGCGGTCAGGGATTGCACTACAAATTGGTTTGATACCGGGCAAATAGTTAAACCCAGACCCCGTTTGACTATTTCATCGCACAGTGTGGAGTCTTCGAGCGCGTTAATACCATGGTCGATGCGATCCACCTGAATGTCATTCACGCATTGCCAAAGATGCCCAACGATGTCCTTCTGGTTTACATCACAATGCATGGTAAGTTTTAGTCCGTGTTCCCGTGCCTTAAGAAATACCGGGGCGAATTTTTCAGGAGGATTGTCTTTTTCATCTGAATCAAGCCCAACCCCAACAATTTTATTGATGTGGGGTAAACACATTTCAAAGTGTGCCTCGGCCGACTCAAGGCTTTCGTCCCGCAAAAAACACATAATCAGTTGGGACTTGATGCCCAGATTCTGTTCGGCGTCAACCTGTGCGCGATAAATGCCATTTATAATGGTTGAAAATTGTACGCCCCTGCAGGTATGTGCCTGGGGATCAAAAAAAGGCTCTGCATAAACAATATTGTCCTGTACTGCTCTCTGGAAATATTTGTAGGCCAGTTCGTAAAAATCCTGCTCAGTAACAAGAACTGACATCGCAGCGTAATAGATATTTAAAAATGATGGCAGGTCATGAAAGTCGTAAGCCGCGACTATTTCGCTCGGTGAAGCATATTCAAGCTTCAGACCGTTGCGTTGTGCCAGCTCAAATATGTGTTCCGGCTCCAGTGTTCCTTCCAGATGCACATGAAGTTCCGCTTTTGGCATGCCTTCGATAAAGGATTGCACTACATACTCCCCCGGTTTGCCGGATTTTTGTTCTGATTTGAGTATCTTTGAAAGTTTGGGAGAGTGCACGAAAAAAAATGCAGACACCTGAAAATGGGGATTCCGGTGCCTGCATTAATGGAGAACGCGGCAGGCTGGGATATGCCTGCGTATTCCGCTATGTTCCAGCGATTAACCTGGGTTAGTTAACCGCAATTGATGCGGGGAGCGACTCCTGGTCAAACTCTACCGAGACAATTTCACCTGTGGGTTTGGCGCGACATGCCACTTTTACACTCTGCACCGGGTGGTTTTCATCAAAGACACTGATTTTGAAATTGATGTCCTGGAAACGGCCTCTGGATTTGATTTTTTTGATGTTGTAGCGTGCTTCCACCTCACTGATACCCAGACGATCGCCGATCGCGTTCTCACAGGCATTAATAGAGTTGGTGTAGTTTCCGGCGTTTACCGCAAGGGTTCCGGCGAACATTGCAGCAGCAGCGATTAGCAGTTTTTGGGGTCTCATTGTGCTTTCCTCATTTGGGGCTTGTATTAAGTGTTACTATTAGTAACACTGGCTATATATTTGAGCAATGCCCAGATCTGCAACACAGTGTCGCGAATACGCACCGCAGCCGCTGGGCCTTTAAATTAGGGCTCTGGAGGGTAATTTTGTGGCACAGATAAGTTGGGACGGACTGAAAATTATGCGTGCGGTAGCCTCCGGAGGGTCTGTCCGGGCGGCGGCAGAACTTCTGAACCTGCACCATTCAACTGTTATTCGCAGGGTCGAACAGTTGGAAAAGGAACTGGGAACCCTGGTCTTTACGCGTACACCACGGGGATTGGAACTTACGCTTGAGGGTTCAATGGTACTCGAGCATGCCGAGCGTGTTCAGCAAGAAATGGACAACCTGGAATTAAGGGTGCAGGGCAGCGATCAGAAGTTTGCGGGTAAAGTGCGCATAACTATGCCCGACATTCTGGCGGTGGGTTTTGTTATGCAGGACTTTGCGAAATTTACCAGCCTGTACCCCGACATTGAGCTGGTCTTCATTCCTTCCCACGTTAATCTGAACATAGCGGCGCGCGAAGCGGACATTGCGATTCGGGTTACCACTAAGCCCCCAGAGGATTTGATCGGCAAGCTGGTGGGCAAATTTACACTCGGTGTGTACGTTCACGAGGATTATCTAAAACTGCATGACCCGGTAAAAAACCCTGAAGCATGTCACTGGATTGGTTGGGGAGATTCTGTTGGACACAATGGTTTGGTTAAACAGCAGCTTTTTCCCAATGTACCCATGCGGACCAGTTGTGACAGCGTTTTATTACAATTGTCGGCGGTAAAGTCGGGGGTAGGTATGGCACTCTTACCGTGCGGGATCGCCGATCGGGAGCCGGGCCTGGTGCGAATATCGGATGAACTCAACCAGGCAGATTCTGAAATCTGGATATTAACGCACCCGGATTTACGTTTTACAGCGCGCATAAAGGTTCTTATGGATTTTCTGTCAGATTCATTCCATAGAAATGCACATATGTTGCGCGGTGTGGAGACAACAAGAATACCTGCCGCCGCCGGATCCTGGTTGGGTATTTGATGTGGTGGTTGCGTGCTAAAAAAATACTGGAGTCAAACTGACTGATCGGTATACTTGCCATGTCTTAATCATGGTGGGTATCTGTATGGCACGTCATGAAGCGCCTGAAGTACGTCGGGCTCAAATTCTGGCTGCTGCATTGGAGTGTTTCTCCCGGACAGGATTCCATGGAGCTTCCATGGAGAAGATTGCAAAAACCGCTGGTTTATCCAAAGGTGCCCTGTATTGGCACTTTAAAAACAAAAATGACCTGTTTCTTGGTCTGTTTGATTTATTTATAAGCGAAAACTTTGACGCCTGGGCGAAGATAGAAAGAACGGATGTCCTGTCCATTCTGAACCAGCAGGGCGAACTGGTACTTAACCGCTTGCTTGAGTCCCGCGCGCTACTTGATGTATGGCTGGAATTTTTGAGCCACCGCGAAGCCAGTGAAAAAATGTCCATGGCCTACGCCTCATCTCGCGAAATGATTGCACATCTTTTATTCGAGGGAATGCAAAAAGGCGAAATCAGGACAGTGAACGCGATAGCATTTTCCGGAATGTTTACCGCCATGCTCGAGGGGCTTCTGGTTCAGGCTCTGCTGGATTCCGAGTTTGATCCACGCCCGGCATGGGCAGAGGGTTTTGGTATCCTGGCGCGTGGTTTACTCCCGGACTATTCGGGAGCGGGTTAATGGATGGAATTCATGATTTTGGCGGAGCATCCGGTTATGGCCCCGTGGTCAGGGAAAGCCACGAACCTGCCTTCCATGAACGTTGGGAGGCTGGCGTTTTTACCATGGTCAATGCGCTAATGGCTGCGGATATTTGCCATAACGTTGACCAGTTTCGACATGCAGTAGAACGCATAAACAGCCAGGCCTATCTGGAGCATGGCTACTACGGGCGCTGGCTGGGTGGACTGGAAAACCTTTTGATTGAGGCAGCTATCCTGAGCCAGAAAGACATCGAAGAAAAAGTATCATCATTGGGTGGTAACAATGTTGCGCTGATAGCTGCCCAACCGGCTGCTTCGCCTGATGTTTTTTCTGACGCAGTGTTGCGGGCATCTGGTCCTGGAGCATTTCGAAAGATAGTAAGCTCGGCTTCTTTCCGATCGGGGGACTGGGTTAAAACGCTGGATGGGATAGTGCCGGGTCATACGCGCCTTCCGGCATACGCACGTGGAAAAAAGGGGCAGATTGTTGAATCGCACGCCGCCTGGGTGTACCCGGACAGTAATGCCCACGGCTTGGGAGAACAGCCCCAACATTTATATACGGTTGCCTTTTCCGGTGCACAACTTTGGGGGGATGAAGCAGAGCCAGATACCTTCACCCACCTTGATCTATTTGAACCCTACCTGGTGGCGTTTAGCGATGAGTGAATATCATGAGTGAAACCACAGAGCAGGCGATTCGCGCTGAAGCAATAGAGTTATTGTTGCGAGAAAAAGGCCTGGTTAGCGAAGCCCAGATTGATGGAATTATTCAACAGTATAACGCGCGTACGGGCCCCCTCAATGGCGCTTATCTGGTCGCACGAGCATGGGCGGATGCAGCTTTCAAAGCCGCACTTCTGCAAGACGGTACCCGCGCGATGGAGCCTTTTAATTTTTCCGGCGGTGAAGTGCAAAAACTGGTTGTGAAGGAAAACACCCCACAAACGCATAACCTTGTTGTGTGTACTTTATGTTCCTGTTATCCCTGGGCAGTTCTGGGCTTACCGCCGCGCTGGTACAAGGACCCCGCCTACCGCTCAAGAGTGGTAAAAGAGCCTCGCAAAGTGTTGGGCGAATTTGGCGTCAATCTGCCCGATTCAAGCCTGGTCAAGGTCTGGGATTCAAGTGCAGAAATTCGCTACATGGTGTTACCGCAGAGGCCCAGTGGTAGCGAAGGCATGAGTGAGGCTGAACTTGCAGAGCTGGTTACCAGAGACAGTATGATTGGTGTGGAGTTGCTTGATTGATGCGTGAAACAGAATATGGCTTGCAGGGTCGGCTTGCACCACCCCTGGCCAATGGCGAACTGGTATTTGAAGCGCCCTGGCAGGGAAGGGTATTTGGTATGGCGCGCAGCCTGTGCGAATCCGGGCTTTATAGTTGGGATGAATTTCGGCAGCGGCTTATAAAATCAATCGCCCTGTGGGAATTGGCCAATCCCGATGCGCAGGACAGTTATGAATATTATGACCTGTTTTTAACGGCCTTTGAGAACCTTCTCGCAGACAAAGATCTGTTGGGTGGAGCAGTGCTCTCTGGTCTGATAGCCGAGTTAACTACCCGCCCGCATGGACATGACCACGAACACGAACACTAGTCGGCGTCGCCGTACCGGTCTCGCAAACGATACATTAACAGTGCTGCGCGTTTGGCCTGTGACTGTAGTTGAGGCAGGTCTGCTGCCTCCTTTACCGTATGTGCGCCGGTGCCCATCATACCCATCCCGTCAAGGGCCATTTCTACCAGCCCTGCGGTAAAGGACACATCAGCAGCACCGGCTCTCGCCGGATCCACGGCTTTAACCTCACCCTGACCCAGATCGAGACTAATTGTATTGTACAGCCCCAATAATTCCCGATTACCCTTCGTGGGGGCCAGGGGAGGGTATCCTTCGGTAAAATGGATTGTGGCCGATGTGCCCGGCAGATTGTCCTGTACTATCGCGTGCATTCTTTGTTGTGCAGATTCCAGTTGCTCCATTGAGATCGTCCTCAGGTCCCCACTAACTACCGTTGTTTCTGCAACGACGTTTGCTTTACCAAAACTGTTGCCCCTGGATTTATCAGGATGATAGTCGACAGTGGTGCCGCCCAGGATGACCCCTGGATTGAAGGTAAGGAATTGCTCGGCATCCATCTGCTGATAAAAACCGGACAGTATGCGTGCGGTTTCATAAATTGATCCGTAGCCAACGCTTTCTGTAAATACCTGGGAGCTGTGCGCGGGTTTGCCGGTGACATCAAGCTGCCAACCTGTATATCCACGTCTGGCAATGACTGCCGTTGCCGGATTACCGTCACCATTTTCGAAGGCCAGGGCAACATCTGCGCGATCAGCCGCCTGGGTGAGCAGGTCCCGACTTATTTCCAGAGGCCGACCGGATGATTCTTCATCGCCAATTAATACCACCGTTACGGTAATTTCATCCAGAATGCCAGCAGATTCAAGCGCACGCAGGGCTTCAAGAATGATTACGTCACCGCCTTTCATATCAACAATGCCGGGTCCGGTGGCGCTTGTTTCAGAGCTGCGCTGGTACTTTTGAAAGGGGCTGTCCTTTTCAAATACGGTATCGAGATGGCCTATCATCAGGAAATGAGTGCCTTTATTTCCGTGCTCTGCAATTAAATGTCCGGCGCGATTCCACAGAGCGCCATCCTCCCAACGGGTGTTAAAGCCGAGTGCGCTGAACTCCTGCATAAAAACCTCGCCTACCTGTTTCACTCCGGCGATGTTTAGTGAGCCGCTATTTATATTTACCGCCTGCTCCAGTAAGGCGTGCGCATTGGCGTAGTTTGCATCGATCGCATTTACCATAAGCGTTTCAGTTGCGGACAATTTTTGCGTATCCGCGGTAACTGTTACGGCAAAAGTGACCGATACAAACAAACCGGCAATCAGGCACCGGGTGATATTTGAAGCGGCCCGTTGGGAACGCTTCGATAAAAAGGAGCAAATTTTGTGCATTTTCAGGACTTCTCCAGGTTTTTACCTGTCAGTTTTGGTTTTTTGATGTTCAGCTTTGTATACAACTTCTCATCGAGGCGAGGTTTGATACCCCATTGAAAGATGATAAAGCTTGCTGCAAGAATTATAACGCCATTCAGTTCAAATCTGCTGATAAGCAGGACTGGCCAGATAAGTGCAAGAAAGCTGTTCAGAATGGATTCGAAGGCAAATCGAAAAATCAGGCTGACAACCTGTTCGCTGACAAAATCAGAGAGGCCTTCGGATTCGTTAACGTCGGTGAAAAACATCGAAATTTCAAGGCTTACGAAGGTGATTACGTACCCCAGCCCATAATACCCGCCGCCTCTGGCCTTCCACAGGCCAAGCAGGAAGGCCCTTACTCGGGGCCCGATGGTGGTGGGGTTGCGTATGCTTTGTTCTGTAGTCAGGTAGGCATTGGCCGCACGGGTTTTTAATCCGGGCTTTTTGGGCTTATTTATACGCTTTTTCCTGTCCCGGGCCATGCCGCGCTTTCCCCCTGGTTTCTGCTGTTACGAGAACAATACCCGAGGCGCAATAATGCCCTAATCGCTTGATTTTGTAGACCTTTGCGGAGTTGCTTACGAATCAGGGGCAAAAATGCCGTTTTTTATGCCTTTTTATTGAGGGGTGAGGCTTTGAGCACGTCTAATACGTATCTGGACCTTTGTCTGATGGATAAGGCACTGTAAAAGTGCATGCATCATTCAGGGTTCAAACGGTTCGTTGGCTCAGGAAACTGGGTCACTTTTCAAAGCAGGTATTGGGGACAGTACGCTTGGTAAAGAGCGCCGGATTAAATACGTGGGGGAAACCACACATAACTATAACGACACATTCGTAGTACACACTCAAGGCACTTTCGCAACGAAAGGGTTCTCGGATGCTGCATTGTGGGGTTATCAATTTGGAGGGGCCTATGGTCACCATAAAGCGCTGCATGCGCCCAATGTCGTATGTATTTACATTTGCATGCGCAATGTTTTTGCTTCCATCACTGGAAGTAAGAGCTGAAGAAGAAGACAGCATCGTAGAAGAGGTTGTTGTAACCGGTTCTCGATTAAAGAGAGACCAGTACTCAAGTGCATCGCCACTACAGGTATTGGAAGTAGATAAAGCCCGTCAAATGGGTATTTCCAGTATCGCTGAGTTGTTGCAACGTGCCACGGTAGCTAATGGTGCGCAGGTTGACGCAACACTAAACAGCAACGCTGGTAACTCAAATGCAACAGAAGCGCCACCATCGGGTGGTGTTGGTTCATCAAACATCAACCTGCGTGGTCTTGGACCAGAACGTACCTTGGTTATGGTGAATGGTCGTCGCATGGGTTCAGTTGGTGTACGGGGTGCTCCTGCACAGCCTGATATTAACCTGATTCCGTTTGCCATGGTTGAGCGCGCTGAAGTGCTTACCGAAGGTGTTTCTGCCATTTATGGTGCGGACGCTGTGGCTGGTGTAGTCAACCTGATCCTCAGGGACGAATTCGAAGGCCTGGAAATTACTTCAAGCATTGAGAATCCTGAAGGCTCCGGTGGTAATATCCGATCCCTGTCATTCATCGCGGGTGCTGTTGGTGATCGTGCCAGCATTACCTTTGGTGCTGAATCTTTCGACCGTCGGCGCATAAGTACCGGTGATCGCGGCTTCTCGGATTCCTTGCAATACTTGCATGAGCTTGAAGATGGTACGGTGCTGTCAGTTGACCGTAGCCCCTTCTTTGACAATGTCATTGGCGTAAACGATCAGCCTGCATTCTGGATTCACTATACTCCAGGCCAAACAGATATTGGTATTCCAAATTTTGGTACCAATGCCCTGCTTCCACCGCCACCTGCTGGCATCGAACCGCGTAACTCGGCTACAGAACGCTTTCCTCTGAACGACTTTTACAATGACCAGGATGAGCGTCGTCGAGCTGACCTTGTGAGTGAAATTGAGCGCTTTTCTGCAGTAGCTACCGGTAAGGTCCAAATGGACTGGTGGGCCAATGAAGAGCTTTACTTTGAAGCTTACTACCTGAATAGCCAGCTGTTCAGCATTGCTGCTACCGAGCAGGTATTTCCAGATGTACTGGGTGAAATTCCCATGGAAAATGGCCAGGGCGGATTCCTTCAGAACCCTGATGGCTCATTGCAAATGTTTGATAACCCGCTAAGCCCCTTCTCGGGTTTGTCCTCTCCTATTGTTACATTGGAAGACATTCCCCAGGATCGTGATATTGAACGCCAACAGTTCCGTATCGTGACCGGGCTGCGAGGTGATTTGGGTGAATCAAGCTGGTCCTATGATGTGTTCTATTCATACGATCGTGGAACGGGTTTCCAGTCTCAGCCCATCCTGTTTGAAAACAACATGATCCTGTCTAACAATACGCTGCGTTTTGATTCTGATGGCAATCTGACTTGTGGTATTCCAAGCATTGGTTATTTTGGCTTTGATACCCAAAATGATTGTGTGCCTACTAACTGGTATGCAGATTCCATCTTTACAGGTGGTCCCAATGGTGACGGTGCCTTCTCTACACAAGCCGAACTGGATTACCTGGTAGGTAACCGAACTAACCGTACTGTTGTAGAACAGTGGATTGGTAGTGCGGTTGCAACCGGTGACCTGATTGAGTTCAGTGATGGGCGTGTTATCGCTGCGGCAATTGGTTCCGAATATCGCAAAGACCGAATCGCGTCTCAAAACGATCTGGTTGGTGTTCAGGGTGCAAACGCTGCTGAAAGCCCATTACAGGAAGGTGAAACGTCGGGTGCCAGAAATATCTGGGAAGTATTTGGCGAGGTTAGCATTCCGCTTCTGCAAGACAAGGAATACGCCAAGGACCTTAGCCTGGATTTGGCCGGACGATATACCGATGAGTCCAACTTTGGTAGTGAGTTCACTTACCGCATAAGACTCTCCTATAGCCCGGTTGAATACCTCTCCATGAGCGGTACTCTGGGAACCTCCTATCGTGCACCAAACCTGCGTGAGCAATTCCTTGCTGACCAGGGCGGTGGTGAAGCCGGTTCTCTCGACCCCTGCATAAACAATAATATCCAGACATTGCTTGGTGGTACGGGTAGTCAGACCGATGCCTTCTTCCAGCAAGTGGTTAATAACTGTGTATTAAGCGGTGTGGCATTTACCGACTCGGATAATGACGGCAATCTGGATGCAACTGTTCTGGGTACGCAAGGTGTAACCACTATCCCTGTGTCTACTGGTGGTAACGTGGTACTGGAACCGGAAACTTCCGATTCTATTACCTTTACTGTTAAGTTTGCACAGCCATGGACAGACGCATTTGACTTTAATATTGCGGCCAGCTACTGGGATATACAGATCAAGGATTCTGTTGCATCGCCCAGTGCCAGTCTCATTATTAACTCCTGCTATCGGGATTCCAATTTCCCTAACCTGACCAGCCCATTCTGTGGTCTGATCACACGTCCGCCAGCGGGTGGAAACCCGGTGAGTGCTATAATCAACGGTGTTGACGCATCATTCTTCAATATTGGTGAAGCTACTGCGAAAGGTATTGATGTTAATACCCGCTTTATCTATGCCTTCGAAGATGCTGGCGTTGACCTGACCTGGTCTACCGCATGGACAATTCAGCTTGAGCAGGAAGTTGAGACATTCTCTCCTGAAGACAGGGATGAAAACCTGGGTGAAATTGGTACGCCCGAGGTCAAAATGACCTCTACTCTGGCACTGAGCTGGAAAGACTGGTCATTGTTTATGGAAAACCGTTACCTGGGTAAAGGCAAGAACGATATTGGTGTAAATCTACCAGTACCGAGCTTCCTGTTCGCAGGTCGTCCCATAAAGACCGACAAGGATAGCGTTGGTTCAACCTGGTATACAGATATCGCGTTGACCTACTCAAAAGATACCTGGGCTCTGACAGCCGGTGTTAATAACGTGGCTGATGAGGATCCACCCCGGATTCACGCATTCCAGCCTAGTCAGCGTAACAACGCAGTATCATCGACTGGTTATGACTTCTTTGGTCGTACCTTCTTTGTAACAGCGTCTGTTTCACTGTAAGCGAGTAGTACTAAAGTAAAAGGAAAGGGTGTGTCTTCGGACACACCCTTTTTTTATGTGGGGTCAGAGTAAAGTGCCAGAGTAATTTTACTCAGGCACTTTTCTCTGACCCCACAACAAAGTTAAGGCGGTTGACGGCCAGGGTTTTGTCTATTTCCGGTATATGCAGGCGGTAGCCACCAAAGCCGGTCTGCCAGAGTTCAACATCAAACTCATCAAAGCGCTTTAGTCTTGCCTCAAGGGTAGATCGATCAGATTTTTTCTGTTGCCAGATCTGGCCGTTGTCGAGTTTTACCCAGAGCTTTCTATAACCCACAAATTTGAAGGATGAAACGTGTGCTTCAAGGCGTACGTTTTGTTCCGCGTCTTCACCCCTGCGTTTTCTAGCTTCCTTTTTACCCAGTTTATCCAGCAATGTTTCCCTGAGGCTTTTCTTACGCTCCACCGGTGCTGTAGTAACTGCAGAGGGCTGGGTTTCACTGCTTGAAGCCTCGCGGCCTTGTACTGAAACGCCTGAATTATCCTTCGGTGATGTATCTACCACACTCGGGGTTTGACCGGTCCTGTTTCTCAGGGCTTCCTCAAGGCAGGTTATGCGCGCCGATTCAGAAACTGCGCGGGAGCACCATTCGATAGGATCCATATTTTCATCAGCCATTACCGGGACAGAGATTACTGGTCCGGAGAATGATAACGCCATTGCCAGAGCAAGTGCCGTTGGTTGTAAATGTTTGAAGGTACTTTGCTTCACGCCTTGATTCTCAACTTTTCCAAAAATGTATTTTTACACACAATCACCCTCCAGTGTATTAATCCAGTCGCTAATGAGTTCCAGGCCTTCACTGTGATAAGTGCTTCTACCCAATTCCGGCATCATCTCTCCTGGATCAACAGTTTGCATCCTGAATGTGAGAATTGATTCTTTTGCCTTACCTGGCACGATGGCAAATTCATGGTTTCCGGAACCCCGCCCTGCAGCGACCGGAGGTTTGCAGGTTCCCAGCCTGCGTGGTGTAGATTCCGCCATATGCAGGAATAATCCGGACGTGTCAGCAGAACCTTGCGGGTTATGGCAATGCGCGCAGTTTATGTCCAGATAGGAACGCGCCCTGTGTGCAAGATTGTCCCGGGAACTGGCATTCCAAAGGGCATTTGCACGTGTGGTAATTTGTGTTGGTGCGCCCTTCAGGTAAGACATTGACTGCCAGCTGGACAATTGATCTGCCGCACCAGCTTTGTAGTGCGCATACTTCTTGTCCAGATGACGCGTTTTCGGCCCGATGGGTAGCAGTTCCCCGGAAGTATGGTCAGAGGCATGGCAGCTGGCACATTCGTTCCTGGTTGGTATTACGTAATGAAAATTGCTTACTTTGCCATCGGCGAATTGAAGTTCCAGTGTTTTTATGTCTCCTGCAATTTCCAGGTTCGCATCACTCTGGGATTCATTCCAGATATATGCCAGCGCCTGCCAGCCATCTTTCTGGAGCACGAGTAACCTCGTTTCTACCAGATACACCTGCGCAAGGTTGAGTTCATGCCCGGAGAAGTCGTTTGCGTAGTTATCCGTTGCAAGCAATAGTGGTGTGGATGGGCTGGGAGTCTCGGAATTTTGTGCGCCTGGTGCCATGCGTGGGTAATAGAAAGTCTTGGACAATATGGTTCCGCGAGGAAATTCAAATGTTTCACCTGGGCTGTATTGCGCGCTACGCCCTTCTGGCATCCAGACGGTCCTTAGTTTATGGGCGTAATCCGTAAACAGCGGTGTATTGAGATCAAAGGGCAGTACTGCTTCTCCCAGTCGTAATTTGTTGGCATGGCGCTGTACTACGCCCCATTGGGAGAGCAGTAGAGGGCTGCTATCCGTTGAAAAAGGCTGTACGGTTTGTGATGCTTTTTTTGGAATGCACGCAGCAACAAGGCATAAGCCGATTAACAGTACCGCAATGGCAGTCTTGCCAGATAAATGCTTCATTAAACGAGTGAAAATGTCGCCTTGTTGATGCCTGCTCAGCCTGCGCTCAGAGAAAAGCCCAGTTCAATTGGAGGAAGTTTCTCTAGTGTGCAGCTATGATTCTTGATGTCGGTGCTTAAATTCTTATTCTCGTTGCCGTTGTCCAGGTTGACTATCCCTGCATCACCGTTACCCAGGCATATTGCAAACTCGGGTTTGAGGATGCCATTTTCCGCTTTTTCAGAATTTATGATGCCATCCCAGAGCACATTGGGAAATGCGCCGGTATCACCAAAAACCGCCACGCGAAGGGCTTCCAGTTCTGCTCCGTCCGGTTTGTTGCCACCTCCGGAAAATCGATTGTCGTAAATAAAGATAGCTTCGGGATAGGGGTCGAAGGCGTCGGCTGTTTTACGGCTTATCGGTTCTCCAACAGAAAAATAACTACTAATAATTATGTTGGCGGTTTGGTTATCTTTTATGTCGTTGTCGAATATTTCAACCTGGTCATTTGAGTTGACTACAATACCGGAGCCTGCAGGAACGCCGGCGACAGCAGTACCTCGAGCGCCAAAGTTTTCCGTGTTGTTGTGGTTTATGGTGTTGTTGTATACACGCGTTGCGTAACCTGGTTGTGGTAAATCCGGCATATTGAAGACCAGTATGCCGCCGGTATTATTAATCGCGGTATTGCCGTAGACATCTGCACTAATGGTATTTTCTATTTCAATACCCGCCACGTTAAATTCTGCTCGATTGTTACGCACCACGACGTTACGCGACTGCCCAACATATATTCCGGCATCTGATGCTGCGATTGCTATGGAATCCTCAATGAGGGTATTCTCGGTTTGCACCGGGTAAATTCCATAGGCGCCGTTATTTGTATCCGGGCCATTTGTCCACTCGGTTCTGACGCGGCGAACGATGATATTTTTGCCTTCGTTTATCTTGAGCGCATCACCTCGTGCATCCTCAATGGCAATGTCTTCAATGGTAAAATCGCTGGCGTTAACCAGCAGACCTTCGGCACCTGCGATCTGGGATTTGAAAGAAAGAATGGTCTTGTCCATTCCAGCTCCGCGAATGGTGACGCCGCTTTCGTTTAGAATCAGGCTGCGCGTCATGGCGATTGTACCGGTTGCAATTTCGATCACGTCGCCCGGCTTGGCATTCAGCAGTTTCAGGCGCAGTTGTTTTTCCTGGTTGATTTCCGGTGTCTGGCCTGGTGGCTTGCTGTCTTCTGGTGTGGCATCACAACCCTGAAACATGATTAACAGTAGTAGTGCAGGAAAAGGCAATATTCGCATGAGACTAGGTCTTCTGAAGTAGGTAGTCACTAATAGTAGAACAATCACCCGTCAATATCACCCGGTCATGCTTGCGCGCAAGCTGGAAATCGTACATGGGGTCGTAGTACCAGTTGAGCAACTTTTGTATCCACACGATATGTTTTTCCCGAAAAAGTGGTGCCGCTGTATCCAGGGAAAATGCCTTGCTCAGGCTTACTGCAATATCGTCACAGCGTTGGCCACCCAGGCGTCGATTTATCCGCTGTAGAGCGTCAAGGTAGTGTTGCCCCAATTGTTCGCGATTGCTTTCCGGGTTGGCCAGGGCCTGACAAACGTACTCTTCAAATATGCGCTCACTGCGATCTTCAAGCGGACTTTCAAGTACCAGAATTGAGGCCTGTGACATTCGCCTAAAGAGGTTTTCTGGAACTGCAAGGCGACCAATGATCCGACTTTCGTCTTCAAGTATGATGCGGGTCCGGCTTTGCTGTTGCAGTAGTTTTCGGGCCAGTGCATGTTCAAAATTTATGGTAACAGGTTGTTCCGAAGACTGACGTCCAAATGCCGAGCCGCGATGGTTTGCCAGAGCTTCCAGATCTATAGAGTTGGAAAACTGGTTAATGAAGGGCGTTTTACCGGAACCGGTTCGACCTGCAATTATCAAAATTTCCTGTTGCGCAGGCGGGCTTGCAAAATATTCCAGGCAGCAGGTTCTGAGCGCTTTGAAGCCCCCTGGAATTACCGGTACGCTTCTGCCTGCATCCAACAGCCATTGTTGTACGGTTTTGGAGCGAAGGCCACCACGCCAACAGTATAGATATGTGTCTTTATGTCTGTCGAGCGTATCCAGCCAGTTTTTTATACGGGAGGCTTTCACCTCGGGGCTAATGAGCTGATTGCCCAGATCTATTGCAGCTTGTCGACCCATGGCTTTGAAGCAGGTTCCCACCTGCTTGCGCTGTGCGTTATCCAGCAGCGGTATATTAATACTGTTAGGAAACGCACCTTTGGCGAATTCTTCAGGAGAACGCACATCAAGTAGGGTAACATCACTGCGCAGTATTTCTTTAAGGTTCACGGTTAGTGTCAGGGCACTGCGTCAATAATAACCCGGCCGTTTTCGAAGTCTTCCAGATGCGCCTTTAGCACATCAATCTCTTCAAGCTGTTCGCCTTCTTCGGCAAACTGTATTGCAAGCACCTGTAGTTCTATAGCGCGCTTAAAATTCCCACGTGCAGCACAGGCAGCTGCAAAGGTATCCAGATAAGCGGCATTTTCCATTGCAGTGCTATCCTTAACCATCATGCGATTCATTATTTCAAAGGCATAGTCCGGGTTTTTCAGGGCTTCAAGTTCTGTTACAGCCAGTGTCCAGGCAACCTCGTTGACAATGGCTGCGTTCCCGGGAGCCGCTTTGACGGCATCCTGATAATAACGCGTTGCACGCCTGAAATTCTGGTTTACCTCGCCACCGCGAGCGTACAGGTTGCCCATCAATATCAAAGCCTCGGGATGCTCCTGCTTGGCCAGATCCCTGATCCAGCCCATGGCATTTTTACTGAAAGGGCGTTTCTCAAAAATCAGAAACCGTGCCAGTTGAATTCTTGCGCCGTTGTGCTCCTGTTCGGCCGCTTCGGTGAAGTGTCGTTCGGCTTTGTCGAGGTCAAAACCCTCTGATTCGCGGTTCATGTAATAAAACCCCAGGGACACCATGGCCGCGGTATTGTCCAGCTCCGCTGCCTGATATAAAAGTGCCAGACCCGAGGGTACGTTGTCATCTCCATACATGCCGCTGAGATAAAGTTGTCCCAGCACATACATGGCCTCGTCTGAGCCTTGTGCGATGGCCCTCAGGTAATGATCCAGCGCTACTTCAAGAGCTTCTTCGCGTAGCTCGCCCTCCAGGGAACGTGCCTGCACCTGAAAAATCCGTGCCAGCATAAGCGTTGAAAGCACATTTCCAGAACGGGTTGAGAGGTTAAGCCAGCGAATGGCTTCTTCGAAGCGTTCATCTCGTACGAGTATGGCTCCGATCAGAGCCTGTGCAGCGCTGTCCCCATTTTGTGCAAGATGGTTCACCAGATAGATTGGCTCAAATTCCTTGCCCTTTAGTTGTTTTTCTATTTCCTTGCGCATGACGCCATAGGCAGTGCCAAGGTCGAAATAAACACTCTTGTGTCGGTTGTCAGCATTTGCGGAGACCAGAAGCAGAACCAGAGAGCGTTCTGCCCTGGTTACATAAATTGAACCCGCAGTAGTGAGTTGTTTGAGCCCGAGATAGGCATCTGCTTCCACAGATGACAATACTGAATAGGGCGATTCACTGTCTCCATTCCCGCTGGCTTCGATCGATGCGAGCAGAATATTTATCCACTGCACATGTTGCCCGGCAGCGTCAGCAGCTTCCAGGTACTGGTAATAAGCCTTCATGGCCATGTGACCAATAATACTTCCGTAGTAGCTGTCAAGGATGGTGGAACCGATAGCACCCAATTTCAGGGGCTGGTCTTCCATCAATTGGAGAACCTGTCTTTCAAGCGGGACAATTTTGGACAACCGCTCTGCGAAGTCTTCTGAATTGACAAAAGCCGACTTCAATTCTTCTGCGCTTACGGGGCTGCCTGATGAAGCGCGCCTGGCGAGTTCAGCATAATCGACGGGTAGTGATTGCTGGCTTGCACAGCCCCCCAACACCAGAGCAAAAAGCAGCGGTACCAAATTTAGATTTGCCCACCTTGTCCTGGGGGCTGCTGAACTGGTAGTTGGATTGTATTGCATACTTTTTGTGATGCTCCATTAGCATTTCGTTATATCATGTGCGGCCAAGGCGATAAATAGCTCCAAACTCGCTTACCGTCACCCGTATGATGTTGTATTGAGCGGTGTCTGGGCTTAGAACGCGTTCGGTGGCATTCAGTTCCGGTTTATATTGTAATACCAGCCGGTTTTGTTTTGGCTTTATTTTGATTATTTTTGCAGGGAGGTAAGTATGGGTATGCAGGGTATGCCGAATTCAGAGCAGATGCTGCCTGGACGGGAAGTGTCGATGGCTGTCACCGCGCAACATGCAGTATTGAATTCGCCGCTGGCAGGTCCCTTTCCCGATACGCTTCGAGAGATCTATTTTGGCATGGGTTGTTTCTGGGGTGCCGAGCGCCTCTTTTGGGGGCTGGAGGGTGTGTTTACTACCGCGGCTGGATATGCCGGTGGGGTGACACCCAACCCTACCTATGAAGAAGTTTGTTCAGGACGCACAGGCCATACTGAGGTGGTGATGGTAGTTTTTGATCCCGCTCGTTTAAGTCTTGTCACCTTGCTTGGTCAGTTTTGGGAATCGCATGACCCTACCCAGGGTATGCGTCAGGGTAATGATCTGGGAACGCAGTATCGCTCGGCTATTTACACGACCGGGGATGCACAACTGGCTGAGGTGCAGGTTTCTTGCCAGAATTACGCAAAAGCCCTGAAGGCTGACGGATATGGTGATATCACCACTGAAATTGAACCGCTGCAAAGTTTTTACTATGCCGAAGACTATCATCAGCAATATTTATTTAAAGTACCCAACGGTTATTGTGGTCTGGCTGGTACCGGCGTCTGCCTGGCATCACAGGCTGCGAGCGTGGAATGAATTACCCTCTGGAAGGACTCAAGGTCCTTGATATGTCTCGCGTACTGGCAGGTCCTCTGGCTGGAAGATTGCTCTGTGATCTGGGTGCAGATGTCGTAAAAATTGAACCGCCGGCCGGTGATATCACCAGACTGTGGGGTGCTGAAATTGGGGGTATCGCCGGGTATTATAACCAGCAGAATGTGGGCAAGCGGGATATCTGTATCGACCTGTCTGCCGCAGGTGGGGCAGAACTTGTAAAAGCGCTTGTGAAAGAAGCGGATATTCTTGTAGAAAATTTCCGACCCAGCGTTATGCCCCGCTTCGGGCTGGACTATGCAAGCCTCAAACTGATTAATCCGCGGCTTATCATGTTGTCCATTTCGGGTTTTGGAGCGAATGGGCCAGAATCGCGCCGCGCTGCTTATGCGCCCATAATTCACGCAGAAATTGGGCTGGTTGCCCGGCAATCCGGGCTTGTTGATGTGGAGGCGGCAGGGAAAAAGTATACAGATATAGCGGTACCCGTTGCTGATACGAATGCCTCACTACACGGCCTGGTAGGTTTGTTGGCAGCGCTGTATATGCGTGAGCGTACTGGATTGGGTCAACACATCGATCTGGCTATGATCGATGCATCCCTGGTGAATGATGATCAGGTGCAATACGCTCTGGAGGATTCCGCAGCCACTCGCGCCATGCCGCCGGAAATCTGGGATACCGTAACCGGTCCGGTAATTATTGCCGGGGATTTTCGTTTTGTCTGGAGACAACTCGTTGCACACTGTGGTGTGCTGGATCCCACGCCGCCGGGTGCCTCCTTAAGTGAGAAGATTCGATTGAGAAGAGCGGCAGCACAATCATTTATTCAGCAATTACCCGATCGCGAAACGTTAATCGCGACATTGGACAGTATGAACCTGGCCTGGGGGGACGTACGTGATATTGAAGACATTCAGAGCCAGCCAACAGTTAAACATCGTGGTACCATAGTACAGGTTGATAATAAAGAGGGCGGCACACGCCCGGTGGTTCAATCGCCCTATCGATTTTCTGATGCAAAATCCGGAATACGCGGACCGGCTCCTGCAATAGGTGAACACAATACAGCAGTCTTGAAGGAATGGTTAGGCATGAGCGAGATAGAAGTAGAGGAATGCCTGGCCAGTGGTGTTTTATTTGCACCGGTGCAATCAAAGGCCTGTGATTGAAATGAGAAGTGATTCAGGGTCTGAACCCGGGCGATCCAACCTGGGTATTGGTGTGGATTTTGGCACAACCAATAGTGCAGCGGCGATATTTGACGGTCAGCGTGTTCGACTGGTGCGCCTGGAAGATGAGCAGGACATTATGCCTTCTGCAACCTATATAGATAAGGACCTGCATAGCAAAACTGGCGAAGCGGCCATCAACCGTTATATTGCTGACAATTCAGGTCGAACTGTCGAAATGATACCCGAAGTGATTGGTGAAAGTAGCGTACTTGTGGGTGACTACAGCGCAGATAATCCCAAGCCGGTAGAAACGCTAACCAAGAAGATATATGGGCTACCGCTAACAGATTCCGGATTGCAGGGTCGGCTTTTTCGGGGTGTGAAGCGTTTGCTCGGGAACAAAAATCTGAAACGCCTGATGGTTTTTAATCATGCATTCAGACCGGTTGCCCTAATTACCCCCATGTTGTTAAGAATTCGAAAAAGTATTGAAGAACAGGCTGTCGGTTTTACACATGCGTGCCTGGGACATCCGGTAAATTTTGAAGGTAAGGATGAGCATCATAATACACTGGCTCTGGGCAGGCTTGGTGAGGCTTATGAGTATGCTGGCATAAAGACTTATGATTTTTATCCTGAACCAATTGCGGCAACCGTCAGTTATTTGTACGCCAACCCGGAGGCGCAGGGGCGTATGGTGCTAACAGTAGACTTTGGGGGTGGTACGCTGGATACCTGTGTATTGCGTCGAGAGGATGCCGGGGATTTCAAGGTGATAGCAACCCATGGTACCGGTTTGGGAGGTGATCATATAGATCAGGCTATTTTCCGAGCCTTGTTGTTTCCCCTGCTTGGAGAAGGCGAAACCTGGGTTCGTCGCGGAGAAGATAAAGAGATAGAAACGGTGTTCCCATTTAATCAGTATGCCGACATGCTTTTGAACTGGGCTGTCACCTATGTGCTTAACCAGAACAGGTACACTACGCCGGTATTGGAGTGTTTGGAGCAGGGCGGTGCTGCACGAATCAAGTTTCGTCGCTTAAGGGAGCTAATTCAGCAAAATTACGGTTATCTGGTGTTTCAAAAGATCAAGGAATTTAAAGCATGCCTTTCCACGCAGGAAAGTGCAGTGCTGGATATTCCGGAAATAGATGTGGAGGTGCACCTGACACGTACTGAATTCGAAGCGCTGATTGCGCCTCAGTTGGCAATATTTAGCCGCATTGTCGATGAAACGCTCGAACGTGCCGGATTAAAATATTCGGAAATTGATCTGGTGCTTCGCACCGGCGGATCCTCCCTGATTCCCGCTGTGCTTGGAATTCTGGACGATCGATTTCCTGGTAAAGTGGTGGAGCATGACCCATTTACCAGTGTGGCCACCGGTTTGGCGATTGCGGATTATTATGGCTATGCGAAATCTGCCTAGGATTGTGCCGACTAGGCGGGTGGTGACCAGTTTGAGTCTATTACACTGCAAAAAGAGTGTAGCATTCGATAGGTGAGACCCCACACGAAATGCTGTCCCTTTATGCGGTACCCTCCAAAAGCGGTGGGCTCCCCACTAATGATTCGTTCCTCCGTGGTGTGGTTATCGCCAGCGAAGATAGGATTAAAAGGCGTCCATACCGTTTCTGCAACCTCGTAATTGAGACTTGGACTTTGTGCACTATCCAGAACGAATACGTGCGGCGCAATTAACATATTCAGATTTCGACCTCTTGGATTGGCATCCTGGTGATCCAATGGTCCAAGGTATCTGGCTGCTGTGAGATCGATGCCAATCTCCTCACTGGTTTCGCGGATTGCAGCTTTCTTCAGGCTGGCATCGGCTGCTTCAAGGTGTCCCCCGGGAAATGCCATATGACCGGACCAGGGATCACCGTTGCGCTCAGCTCGACGTATAAAGAGAATGTCAACTTCTGCTCCCGGCTTTTCCCGCAGTATCAGCGCTACTGCTGCATGGCGGGAGAATATCCGGGGTGATAGCTCACGTGCGGAATGTGCATCCAGCCGGTTTTCGATGATATCGATGCTTAACTGTTGCGGCATGACGCGGTAACCTGAGGGCATCTGGAATGTAAAACGGGTGCTGGCAGTGGCTTTGGAGAATATTGCGAATTCATGTTTTGTTTGTGGGCCCGCCAATAGCAGCGGCCTTAAGGTTCGATTCCGTATGCAAGAGAATGTATGTCGTGCTGAGTTTACACCAGGAGTACAACATATGGGGTATGACGAAGTCACGCATGGGGGAATTTTGTTTAGCTTGCTTGATGATGTTATGGCTAACTGGTTATGGCTACAAGGCCATGCCTGTTTTACAGCCAAGGCAGATATTCGTTATCGCGAACGGGTTAATATAGGCACAACAATACTTCTGGAAGGGCGCCTTGTGAAACGCAAAGGGCGCCTGGCGCTGATGCAAGGTAAGATACTGCGTGCGACAGATGGAGTATTGCTGGTGGAAGCGTCCGCCAGTTTTATGGTAAGAAAACCGGAAAATGTGATTGATAAGGAGAGAAATTAAGTGGAATACACAACAATAGTTGCCATGTTGGCAGTCATTCAATACTCGGTGTTTGGAGTTCTGGTAGGTCAGGCACGTGGGCGGACTGGTATTGCTGCGCCAGCTACGTCTGGTAACGAAGAATTCGAACGTTATTTTCGGGTACATCAAAATACCCTTGAACAACTCATCGTTTTTCTTCCGGGGCTTTATGCCTTTGCGGTTTTTAATGATGCTATATGGGCCGCTGGAATCGGAGCGGTGTTTTTGCTAGGTCGCCTGATTTACCTAAGGTCTTACACCACTGACCCCGCTTCACGAGGAATTGGTTTTATGCTCACTTTTGCGCCCAGCGCTGTTTTGGTAATTGGGGGTTTGATTGGAGCGGTAAGAAGCCTTATGTAGGCGTTCCGGGTTGGTTGGGATGATCCGGCCTAGGCCGGGTAATGCCTGTTCAGCCAGCTGAGCATTAGAGCTGTCGTTTCCGCTGGCTTTTCCTGTTGAATCCAGTGGCCGCACTCCAGAGTGGTTTCCTCCACCTGTGGTACAAACTTTGCCAGGTTATCTGACTGGGGCACCATGTCATATTTGCCGTAGATCATGAGCGCGGGCTGGTCGATTTGTTGGGGTACTTCAGCCATGGTTTCCCAGTTGCGGGTAAAATTTCGATACCAGTTTATCGGTTTGTGAAACCCGCTGGATTCGAAACCCTGTACAAAGACGTCCAGCTCAGCATCACTTAGCAAGGGGCGACCGGTGGGTTGTGTATCAATTGCCATATTTGTAAATGCCATGCCGGGGCCGTAATCTTTGGCCGGCTCCAACCACTGTTCTGTGCGGTACAGATTGTTGAGAAAGTTTCTGGTGTTACTTTCAAATACCGTCGCAGCAACACCGGGTTGACGGTTAAAATGCACAATATAGAAATCCGGCCCGAGCATGGATTCCCAGAATCCTACCCATTCGGTTTTGCCCCTCTCCGTAAATGGAACACTCATCTGAATGAGTCCGGCTACCCGTGAAGGGTGCAGCATGGCCAGATTCCACAATACAATAGCCCCCCAATCGTGGCCCACGAACAGTGCGTCCTCGTATCCATAGTGGTCCAGTATTCCGGTGAGGTCAGCACTGAGCTGGTGTACATCATAGTCCTCCACGGCATCGGGCTGGTCTGTTGTGGTGTATCCACGCTGGTCTGGCGCTATCACGTGATAACCGGCATCTACCAAAGGTTGAATCTGATAACGCCAGGAGAATGCCATTTCGGGCCATCCATGACATAAAACGATCGGCTTGCCTTTTCCAGCCTGATGGATGGCCATGTTGATGCCGTTTGTGCGTATGTATTCAGCTTTCGGAAAGTTTTGCATAGCAGTAATTCTAGTTTTGTTTCTGCAATAAGAAATCGTCCAGAACGAGCTCGCTGCGGATCTCCCGGGATGCAGCTTCAAACCCACCCAGAGGTATGCCAGTAGCATCAGCGATGCGAACCATTCGTTGGAAGTTGGAGGCAACACCTGCAGCCTCAATCATCGCCTGATCACCCATATGTGCACTTAGAACATCTCGGCTGGTTTTAATTTCTTCCGGGCTGCCGCCTACGATTGCTTCTGCGAAATCTACCAGAATATCGCTATCAGGAATCAGACTGTCTCTGGAGGATGAATTTCCCTGGGTGATTACATCCAGGTTAATTTTTTTGTTCTGGGCCTGGCTACTCACACGGAGAAACGTTGCATGTGCAGTAGTTCAGTAATAACACTGGTTTAATGCCGAGACGCGTCCCGCCACCAGCTCGATCTGTTGGCGGTCAAGAAAATCACCCCGGGCCAGAGGGTCCCGTACGTCTTTCATGGCCAGGTAGTGTGCAGCGCTTAAATCTTTCAGCGTCCTTACTTCATCCGGTACAAGGCTCATGGCCTGTACAACATACCCGGTTTTACCGGTATCCCACAGGTCTGATTCCGCACCTGAATTACCATCCGCCGGAATTAGTGACACCCAGGCTTCGCTGTCCCGGGCTGAATCCGGGCGATAGTGTGATGGTTCCCCACTCCGGGGTATGGGAAGGGGGTGTAGCGGCTGGCCTATCGCCAGACAGAAACTGTCAATACTCACCATGGCAACGACCGTCCCCACAATTTCGACGTATTGTTCCTCAGTCATTCCACGTTCCAGTACAGACTTGTACCACGCTTCACTAAGCCTGCTTTGATCTCGTGTGATGTTGTGTACTACTTCGACCGCTAGAGGGCTCAAGTTACTGTGTTGTGTATGTGCATCGGTGATATGTCGGGGAGACAAGGCGAGCTGGATTTTATCGCAGGCAACACATTCAGCGGCATACCTGACTTCCTGGGCTATCTGTATGCGCTCACTGGCAGACCACCAGGTACCGGCATTGGCCAGGCGTTGCCAAAAGCGGGTATGGGAATCCGCATATTTTTGTGGAATGGAATAGGCATTGGATGCGTATGAAATTGGCTTATTCATGGGTGTTTCCCGGTGTTAATCCCCTCACATTGGTAAAGGTATACTTTGGTGCTTACCTTATGCAAGCCCCGGTGTTAGCAAGGATGTTAACCCTGGTGCAGGCTCTCGCGCGGATAGATCTGGTAAAAGCACTTGTAATCGCGAGTTTGCTTCGCAACAATCCTTCGCTTCGCTCGATTTTCGAGCAAATTGAATAACAGGAGTGAGTTATACATGGCGCAACTAAAAGCAAATGGCATTCAGATAGAGTATGAAACTTTTGGCGACAGGAATGCAATTCCGCTTCTGCTGGTTATGGGACTGGGTGCCCAGATGATTCATTGGCGAGCGGAGTTTTGCAAGCTATTGGCGGATGCGGGCCATTATGTTATCCGATTTGACAATCGGGACGTGGGCTTGTCAGAGAAATTCCATTCCTCCGGTTTACCCGATATAGCTGCGTTGATGGGTCAACGCCTTACTGGCCAAACCCTGCAACTAGCCTATACGCTGGATGATATGGCGAATGATGCATTTGGTGTGCTTGATGCACTGGATCTATCTGCTGCGCATATTTGTGGTGCTTCGATGGGCGGTATGATCGTGCAGACTATGGCGATAAATAAGCCCGAGCGTGTTCTGACTATGACCTCCATTATGTCCACCACGGCAAATCCCGGATTACCGCCGGGACGACCTGAAGCCATGGCTGCTTTGATGAGCCCGCCTGCAACAGATCGGGAATCCGCAATAGAGCGTAACCTGGTTGTTGCCGGAGTGATTGGCAGCCCTGATTACCGGGATGATCCCGTCGCAGCTCGCAAGCGTGCCGCAGATGCCTATGATCGCAGTTCTTATACGGATGGCGTAGCACGACAGATGGCGGCAGTCATTGCAGCTGAAAACCGACGCCCGGCACTGGAAATAGTCACTACTCCTACGCTGGTTATCCACGGTAAGGCAGACCCCCTGGTGCCTGTCGAAGGCGGCATTGATACGCACGAAGCGATAAAGGGTTCGGATCTATTGTTGATTGATGGTATGGGCCACGATTTGCCTGAAGCCTTGTGGGGACAAATCGTAGAGAACATGAGCAATATGACAAAAAGGGCTTAACATGCCTGAAGTAATAGATATTAAGGGTGCTGTAAACCTGCGGGATTTTGGCGGTTATGAAACCCGGGAGGGAGCCAGGGTGAAAAGTGGCGTTTTGTATCGTTCAGGAATGATGATGTCGTTAGATGAGCAGAGCCGGAAAGATTTTCTGAACCTGGGTGTCTCGGTAATTTGTGATCTAAGGCACCACACTGAACGTCAACGCGAACCGACGCCCTTTCCATCCCATGCGCCTCGTCAGGTACTCATTCCTCTGGACCCCGGACGACATTTCACACGGGCTGAGGCGGACCCCGATACAGTGCGTACACTGGAAACCGAGGCACAGCGGATTGCTTTTATGATTGGGATAAATGTCGATCTTGCTCGAGATCACGCCGCGGACTATCAACTGATGTTTAAGGAGTTGTTTAACCCGCAGTTGAGTGGTTTTCTCGTGCACTGCTCGGCGGGCAAGGATCGTACCGGATTTGGCGCGGGTGTTATTTTACTGGCGCTTGGTGTGGATCGAGAGCTGGTTATGCACGATTACATGTTAACCAACGCCACCATGGATTTTGAAACTTTCAACTTGCCACGTTTACGCGAGCGTTTTGGTGAACACCTGACACTTGATGATGCGGTAAGCATATCCGGTGTGCGACATGAATATCTGAGTGCTGCTCTGGATGAGATAGATCGCGTTTGGGGCAGCTTTGCCAACTATCTTGAACAGGGTATTGGCCTGAGTCCGGCAAAACTGGCGCAACTAAAACAGCGCTTTCTGGAATAGCCAGGACGCTTCTAACTGACGATCGCATCACCAAGCATAGCGTGCAGCAATACGTTACATCCGGCGTCACACTGCTCCTGGGTCGTGCTTTCAATTTCGTTGTGGCTTATACCATCTTTACAGGGTGTGAAAATCATTGCAGTAGGTACAAGATCAGCCATATAACACGCGTCGTGCCCTGCTCCGGCATATATATCCATATGTGAGTAGCCCAGTTTTTTGGCAGCAGCTTCCACGGCATCAGAATTGTCGAATTTCACCGGGGCAAAATACCAGAAATGGTCCACATCGATAGTCAACGCCCGGTCGATTGCAAGCTTTGAACAATATGACTGAAACTCTTCGTCCATGCTGGCGAGCAAGTCAGGATCAGGATTTCTGAGGTCAACACTGAATTTCACGGTTCCCGGAATGGTATTTCTGGAATTGGGATAGACTTGCATAAACCCGCTAGTGGCAACTGCGCCTGGCTGATTCCTCAGAGCCATTGCTTCGATTTCACAAATAATATTGGCAGCTGCCGCGAGCGCGTCTGCACGCAGGCGCATGGGTGTTGATCCTGCGTGGGATTCTTTGCCCGTTATTTCAACGTCATACCAGCGAATACCCTGTCCAAGGCGTACAACACCAATAAGTTTGTCCTCATCTTCCAGAATTGGACCCTGTTCGATGTGTGTTTCATAAAATTTCCCGATATTTCTTCCGCCGACTTCGGCATCACCCAGATAGCCAATTTTTTCCAGTTCATCCCCAAGCCTTTTGCCATCTACGTCACGCTTGTCCAATTCCTCTTCAAGATCAAAACGCCCAACATACACACCTGAGCCCTGCATTGCCGGTTGAAATCGTGAGCCCTCCTCATTGGTCCATACAGAAACTTCAATAGGAGCCTGGGTCTTTATGTTGTGTTCATGCAGGGTGCGGAGTACTTCGACACCTGACAGCACACCAAACACGCCATCGAATTTACCACCGGTGGGCTGTGTATCCAGATGGCTACCAGTACAGATGGCTGGTAAACTGTCATCCAGTCCGGGGCGTCTTGCAAACATGTTGCCAAATCCGTCAACGGTGACGGTGCAACCAACTTCTTCGCACCATCGGGTAAACAAATCTCTGCCCTGACGATCAAGGTCTGTGGCAGCCAGACGATTGCAACCACCTTTCTCTGTTGCGCCAATTTTGGCCATCTCCATCAGGCTTTCCCAAAGCCGTTGACCGTCGATGCGTAAATTTCTGTCCGTCATGGCGCGAGGCTCCCTATATCGTTCCCTGTTCGCAGCGTTTATGATTAATTATTGACCACTGGGTAAAAGAAATTTTAGTTACCTTTGACCAAACGGTCAATTCTATTCACCCCATGGAGATGTCATGGCGACTGTAGAACCTCAGGTGCCGCGCGCCAATGGCAAAACCCGCATCCAGGCGCGCAACGAGGCGCGCATCATGGCGGCGGCGGAGACCGTTTTCGCGGACCATGGGTTTCGCGGCGCCACCGTAGACGAGATCGCCCAGGCCGCCGACATGTCCAAGCCGAACCTTTTGTATTATTTCAAAAGCAAGGCGGCGCTTTACCGCGCGGTGCTGGAACACACCCTGCGTATCTGGCTGGAGCCCCTCAAGGAGATCGACGCGGACAAGGACCCGGAGACCGAAATCCGCAACTACATCGCGCGCAAGATCGAGGCTTCGGCCGGACATCCCAATGCCTCGCGCATCTTCGCCTCTGAAATGCTGCGCGGCGCGCCGGTGCTCGCCGACCACCTGCGGGGCGATCTTAAGTCCCTGGTGGCGCGTAAATCCGCCGTCATCGAACAGTGGATCGCCGAGGGCAGGCTCGCCCCCATCGACCCCATCCACCTGATCTTCATGATCTGGGCGACGACCCAGCATTACGCCGACTTTGCCGTCCAGGTGAAGGCCGTATGGGGCAAGGGAGACCTCGGGCCGAAGGATTTCGCTCAGATTGAGGCGGCGGTCAGCGAGATCGTCCTGCGCGGCATATTGCCGCGAAAGGGATGAATACCACGAAGGCACAAAGGACGGCGAGAAAAAATTAAGGGGCTGATACCAACAACCAACAAAGCCAAGAAAAATCATGCCATTTGAAAATCTTAATAACGAACTTTTCCAATTCATCAATGCACCAGACCATCCTGCATCATGGATAGTACTGGTCGCTCGCATCCTCGCTGAATGGGTTGTTTATGCCGCAGCCATTTGGATGGTCGCAACATGGATTTGGACAAATAGAAATTTCAGGTTTGGTTTGCTCGATGCTTTTCTGGCCGCAATAATTGGTTTGAGTATCAACCAGCTTATTGGTTTTTTCTTTTATCATCCCCGGCCATTTGATTTACACCTCGGTCATCAATTCCTAGTTCATGGTACCGAGACCTCATTTCCCAGCGATCATGCTGTATTTATGTTTAGCTTGACCTTTACACTTTTGATGAGCACTGCCGGTCGTAGCTGGGGTTGGCTATTTTTGATGTTTGGCCTTGGCGTTTCCTGGAGCCGGGTTTATCTCGGTGTACATTTCCCGTTTGATATGCTTGGTGCGTTTGCCGTCGCTATTGTGAGCGTGATTGCCGTAAAGCTGTGTTCTCCATGGTTGCACGCAAAGATTTATCCATTATTGTTAGAGGTTTATGAGTGGGTGATTTCTGTTTTGAGATTACCCAAAGGGATTTTCCCGCGTTCAAAATAATAATATTTGTCTCAATGAAACTAAGACTTTGGCCATATCAAGAATAGTCCTGCGCGGGAGGTTCGTTTCAATTCATGACTTTGGTTTTTACCCAGAACTGCAGCAAGATTGCTTGCGACATTTTCCAGTACATTTTTCTCTCTCATAACAGCTATCCATGAAATAGGGGTTTCAAACACCTCACGCGTTACTGATCCAAGGAACATCGGTTCCTTACCACGCTCGTTTTCGATCACATAATCAGAACGCCAGAAGCGTAGGACAAATCGTTCATTCGATGAATTATCCACCACCTCTGGCGAACGGATAAATGTGAGCACAGGTATTGAGCCATTATGTAGAATCGGTAAAGGAGCAATATCGCCAATACGTGTTTTAAGTGCTAAAATTTTTAATCCATCAAGCCATGTAAAATCTTTGGCTTTATACCAGCCGTCCTTTTCCAGTATAGAGGAAATGAATTCTTTGTTTCCTGCCCACTGGATTAACAGTGATTCTTCACGTTCACCACCCAGATCAATCCGGTTGGCCGGAAGCAACTGCCATTTATTATCAAGCCAGTCGGCAACCGTGATCTCGTGTACCGTAGTGCGCGGCGCATATTGCGCCAAGTTTTTCTCAAATGATGCGCTCGCATGATATCCGCCGACAATGACAAATGCAGCCAGAGCAAAAGCGGCCAACAATGAGCGACTGTATTTCCGCACCATCACCTGATTGATCAACAGGGCAAAGACGGCAGTAAGAACAAGACCAAACAGCATGCCGCCCATGACGTCGGAAGGCCAATGAGCTGACAGATATATCCTTGAAGCGCCAACCAATCCAACCCACAAGGCGAATAGGGAAAACACGGCTATCTTACCGCCAGCGGCAAATCCTCTGGAAACCAGAACGGCAAAGATGCCAAAAACCACCGCCGTCATTGTGGTGTGCCCACTCGGGAAACTATAGGCTTCGGCACCAGAATAAATCTGAATTGGGCGCGGTTTGTGCAGGATGAGTTTTATCAGGGGAACAACAGCACTGGCTGTGGCAATTACACCGATTGCCGCCAATGCCGGACGCCAAGCCCGTTGAAACAGCAACACGCCAATTAATACAACAGAAACAGCGATGAGCGGCAAGGAGTCCCCCATGGATGTTACCAGGATCATGAATTCATCAACCGGCTCAGTGCGAAGACCCTGAACAAGGTGATTGATTGCAACATCTGCGCGGACCAAAGGATCACCACGGATCAAATCTTCAAGAACACCCATCGAACCAGCAACACCGGCAACAAGAACAAGGCCCCACAAGGCGAACCCGACAAAGCCGCGGCGTTCCCAATCAAGGTTTCGACTCAAAACAATGGAGACACGATCTGACCGCTCGGAAAGCGTTTTGATTGTCAGAGCATAAAGCTTTGCTAAATGTGGCATCACCCACAAAATAAGCAGCCGCACCAGCCAGAATAAAAAAACAGCCGCGACAAGAATAAATAGTGCAATCACAGCAATGCGCCCGCTGACCTCTCCAAGGGTTTTGTAGGCTATACCAAGGGCAACGGCAGGAAAAATATGAACAAGCGCCCATGCAAAAGCTGAAGTAATATTAGCAATATAAAAATACTTTGCGTCCATTTTGAAAATACCGGCGGCGACAGGAACGATAGATCTGATCACCGGCAGAAAGCGGGCAATAGCTACCGACTTCGCTCCATGTTTTTGGATGAATTTTTCGCCTTTTTTCAATATATCCGGGTTTGAGCGCAATCCACGCCAACTGATAATGGATGCACCATAAGTACGACCCATCCAAAACGAAATGCCGTCTCCCGTAGCCGCACCAAGTGTTGCCCATAGCACCATTACCCATGGGTCGGCACCAGCAGCACCCGCGATTGCGGCAACACCAAATAGGATAGTTTCACCCGGAAGAGCAGCTCCGATAATTGCAATGCCCTCACTGCAAGAAAAAATAAAAACAACAAGCCCAACAAGTGACGGATGCGCCCCAGCTAAGACAATTATCTGTTGAACCAAACCGTGGAGCCATTCACTCATAGGGAACTATCAAAACATAATGCATCTGGGTCAGCCCTAAAGATAAAGACAAAGATTTTATCTTCATCCTCCTCTGTGCCTCTCTGGTTCAACTATCTTCTATCGCAGAAAATTCACGTCATGCTGTTCGCCGTCCAGATTGAGCCGGGCGCAGGTCGGCGCCATGCGCGAGATCACTTGGCCCCGGCGGATAACATAGAGCCTCGTCGCGCTCAGGCGGATGGCTTCGATGGGGTCACGCGCCTGAAGCACCACGAGATCGGCGTTGCAGCCCACATCCAGGCCATAGCCGTCGAGATGAAGCAGGCCGGCGGCGGTCGTGGTGACGGATTGGAACATGGCGCGCATCTCGTCGCGGCCGGTCATATGCCCCACATGGACGGCCATATGGGCGACCTCCAGCATGTCGTGGCTGCCCAGGCTGTACCAGGGGTCCATAACACAGTCATGGCCCAGGGCGAGGGCGATGTCCGCGCCGAGCATTTCTTTCACCCGCGTCATGCCGCGGCGCTTCGGATAGGCGTCATGGCGGCCCTGAATGGTGATGTTGATGAGCGGGTTGGCGATGGCCGCGACGCCTGACTCGGCGATCAGGGGCAGCAGCTTGCTGACATAATAATTGTCCATGGAATGCATGGAGGTCAGGTGCGATCCGGTGACCCGCCCCTGTAGCCCCAGGCGATGGGTCTCCATGGCCAGGGTTTCGATATGGCGCGACAGGGGGTCGTCGGTCTCGTCGCAATGCATGTCCACCAGCAGGCCGCGATCCGCCGCGATTTCGCACAGGGCCGCCACCGACGCAGCGCCCTCGGCCATGGTGCGTTCGAAATGGGGGATGCCGCCGACGACATCGACGCCGAGATTAAGCGCGCGGGTGAGGTTCTCCGCCGATAGGGGGTCGCGGTAGAAGCCGTTCTGGGGGAAGGCGACGAGTTGCAGATCGATCCAGGGGGCGACCTCGGCCTTGACCTCAAGCAGCGCCTCGACGGCCATCAGGGACGGGTCCGTGACATCCACATGGCTGCGGATGGCGAGGGTGCCTCGGGCGATGGACCAGCGGCAGAGTTCATGGGCGCGGGCCTTGACGGCGGCGGCGGTGAGGTCGGGCTGAAGCTCGCCCCACAGCGCAATGCCTTCGAGCAGGGTGCCGCTCTCGTTGAAGCGCGGCAGGCCCAGGCTGAGGGTCGCGTCCATGTGGAAATGGCTGTCCACGAAGGGCGGCGTCACCAGATGGCCGGCGGCGTCGATCTCCTCATGGGCGGCGGCCTCGATAGCGGGCGCGACCTCGGCGATGCGCCCGTCCAGAACGGCGATATCCACTGCTTCGCGGCCATCGGCCAGGGTCGCGTTGCGCAGGATCAGATCGAGCATCAGATACGCTCGCCCCGGCGGAAGGGCACCAGCAGGGCCTTCGGATAGGTTGCGCGCCGGGACATGATGATCATGGCGACGATGCTCAGCACATAGGGCAGCATGAGGAAGAACTGATAGGGGATGACCATGCCGGAGACCTGCTGGGCGCGCACCTGCAGGGCATCCAGCCCGGCGAACAGCAAGGCGCCGATCAGGGCCTTGACGGGGCGCCATGAGGCGAAAATGACCAGGGCGATACAGATCCAGCCGCGACCGTTGACCATGCCGAAATAGAACGCATCGAACGCCGACATGGTGAGGAAGGCGCCGCCCACGGCCATCAGGGCGCTGCCCACCACGACCGCGCCTGAGCGCACCGCCAGCACGTCGATGCCCTGGGCCTCGACCGCCACCGGGTTCTCCCCCGCCATGCGCACGGCGAGGCCCACGGGGGTGCGGTAGAGCCCGTACCAGACCACGGGAACGACGGCCAGGGCGAGATAGGTCATGGGCGATTGCTGGAACAGAGCCGCGCCGAAGAAGGGAATGTCGGAAAGATAGGGCACATCATAGGGCTGAAAGGCGGTGATCTTGGGCGGCGTCGTCGCCGCCGGCAGCAGCATGCGGAACAGGAAGTAGCTGAGCGACGAGGCGAGCAGCGTGATGCCGATGCCGACCACATGCTGGGAGAGGCCGAAATAGACCGTGAAGACCGCGTGAAGCAGGCCGAAGGCGCCGCCCACGGCGGCCGCGAACAGCACCCCGCCCCACAGGCCGCCGCCCTGATAGACATACATCCAGCCGGCCATGGCGCCCATGGTCATGATGCCTTCGATGCCCAGGTTGAGCA
>JAJFJZ010000009.1 GCA_021773565.1 Gammaproteobacteria bacterium
CCGACTGTCAGATTTTCATAGCGAAAGCGAGTGCCTAAAAGCCCTGTAGGATTCCTTTCTTTCTCAGAGGACGATTTGCGGAAACTATGACTGATGCGCTCCTGCTACTATTTGGCTTGATTATCTTGATCAAGGCTGCCGATTTCCTTGTATCAGGGTCGAGATCGATAGCCGCCGAACTGGGTATTTCGCCCCTCGTGATTGGACTGACCGTCGTGTCTTTTGGAACATCGATGCCAGAGCTGTTGGTGACGTTGGTTTCGGGATTGGATAACAACGCCGACTTAGCGATAGCCAACATAATTGGTAGCAATATCGCCAATATGCTTCTGGTCCTTGGTGTCGCGGCGATAATTCGCCCACTGCCCGTCCAAAACTCCACGGTGGTTTCCGAGATACCGTTTTCCTTGACTGCGGCAGTGCTCGTAGGCTTCTTGGCAAATGCCGCGCTGTTTTCTGATTATCCTGAACTGAGCATTAGCCAACTGGATGGCGGAATTCTTCTGTTCTTCTTTCTACTTTTCATGCTCTACGTCTACAAGATTTCGCGAGAGAACGAAGAAGAAGAACCATCTGTACCTGATTTGGGTCGCGCAAGAGCGATTTTCTATGTCTTGCTCGGTGTGATTGGACTGTATTTCGGGGGCAGATTCGTGGTTGATGGGGCTGTTAGCCTATCAATGCTCCTCGGCGTTGATGACGCGTTGATTGGCTTGACTATTGTTGCTATTGGCACATCTACCCCTGAGCTAGTTGCCTCAGCGGTTGCTGCTTACCGAAATCAAACGGATATAGCGGTGGGGAACGTCGTCGGTTCAAATATCTTCAACCTGCTGTGGGTGTTGGGGTTTACGTCGAGCGTGGTTGAATTGCCATTTGAAGTCATTAGCAATAGCGATATTGTCATGATGATCGCTTCTAGTTCGCTAATTATCTTGGTTCTGGTTAGTGGCAGAAGTAACGTCATTATGCGAATGCACGGCATAGTGTTTGTGACCTTATATGCGTTGTATATAGTCTACGTGTCTCTTCGATAACGGCTGTTTTTGGCCGATTTCTGTCCCTCGTCTCTCAAATTTGACCGTCCGCTTTGACGATAGTCAAAAAGCCTACTGGATCGTGTGGCGATTACTTTCGACATAGGCTGTTAGCTTGCGCCACTATGATTACCCGGGGCTTCAGTATTCCGGTGGATCGCTGATAAAGACGTGCCTCATTGATTTTTCATCGGGATTTTCATTTTCTTAATTTGTAAATGCTTCTTGTTGCGGGTAACCATTTCTATCAAGCGCCTGCTTTTCTGACCATTCGGACGCCGTGTGAAAGCATCTGCGTGGAGTCCAGCCCCTCTACCCCCTTGGCGAGTGGTTGTAAAAATCACCTTGCTGCCGAGACTAGGGGGTCCAAAAAGTCTGAAAGCCCGCGAGGCAGCACCCCCGTGGTACAGGGTGCCTGGGAAGGACCCAAAGCCTTTTTTGTGTGTGCAGCCAGGCTGTGCGTGATGCGCGCAGGGCCGTGACATGCGGGCTCTGGCTATAGTTGGAGTATTTAGGAGTGAGGCGTGGGTGTGAGTACGGCGCGTACTAAAGCCTGCAAAAACATTGGTATTTCTTTGCTATTTGTAGTCGATACCGCTTGACAAAAGAGGACACTTTGTCCTATTATAAACACATGGCCAAGCACTAACGCTTAGGTCCCAACAGCTCGGAGCACTACCGATGAACGAAGACCAAACCATACAAGAAGCCCTTAACATCCTAGAAGACCGCATGGTCACGAAGGGTGCCCTTATAGGCGACAACCTACTAGCTACCCAGTTCCTTACTCTTAAGCTCGCTGAGCAAGAGAGAGAGGTATTCGCTGTGTTGTTACTGGATACCCACCTTCATCTGATTGAATACAAAGAGTTATTCTTTGGCACTATTGATGAAGCGCGCATTCATCCTCGTGAGGTTGTGAAGGCTGCACTCTATGCCAATGCAACTGCAATGATCATAGCGCACAACCACCCTAGCGGCATGGCTGAGCCAAGCCAAGCGGACATTAACCTAACCCGCAGATTGGCAGACATACTGAAAGTGGTTGATGTAAGGATAGTAGATCACGTACTAGTAGCTGGAATGGAGACAGTGAGTTTTAGACAACGGGGCCTCATTTGAGGGGCCTTTTCTTAACATGCAGATGGGCCCTTCACGGGCCCAATGGAGCATTCAAATGTCAGAAGAAAGAGCCGAATACAAAGTCATTGGGGGAGTGGATATACAGCTGCGTGCTGAAACGCTACTGCCCTATGACGATCCGAATTTTGAGCAGCCAAATACAGTTGACGTAAGAGAAGCATTAAGGCGTGGCGGGCTGACAGGAGCTACAGCAGGCGTGTTACTGGGAGTAACCAGCAGAACAATAAGACGCTGGACGGGTGGAGATAAAGATATTTCCTATGCTGCCTGGCGCTTGCTGTTGATGTATATAAACGAGGTTGAGCCTGTTCGCTTACAGCCTGAAAGTGTTGCTGCGCAGAACCAGAACTGAAACACAGCGACCGCTTCTAGTGAAGGACATCCACATGAATGAAAAACTCAGGATTCTAAGATCTAATTTGGGCAATAAAAAGAAGGCCAGCGATATGGACAAGAATGAAAAGGACGAGCTTGAGTGGTATCGGTTAGGCGAGAAGATAACACCGATAGTGGCGGAGAATGTCAGAACACAGCTGGCTGGAGATGCAGTATATGAAGAGTGGAAGTTATTCTTGACTGTTGGCGGAAGAATCGTGGCCATCTTTTTAGTCTTGGCAGCATTCGCGGGTTTTGTCGGGTATCAGAATTTCTTGAAGCCCTTCAACGATATGACGGCCGAAGCCACACAGAAATTTAAGAAAGTGGAACAACTGGAGTTGAAGATGGTGCAATTGAAATTGGATCAACAAAGAGCAAAAAAATCCTACAGAGATGAACGTCGTCGGCTAGAGATTGCTCGCATTGCTTTAGAGGAACGCTACTCAAAAATTGCTGTTGATTCAGCAGAGAGAAACGAAAAACTGTACAACTTAATACTAAACTTGACTGATCTTTTCAACGATTCAACTCCAGAAGCAAGTTCAATAGACAATGAAAAATATCGAGCGGTCCAATCCCAGCTGAATTTGATCAAGCCAGAGATTCTGAGAGATATAAGGAGGGCCGCTTTCGCAAATTACCCTTTCAATATTTATGACAGCGCTCAAGAATACAAAAAACCGATGCAATACCTTCGAGATAGAGGGTTTCCGATAGTTTTACGCGAAATTGATTCTCCTGAATTTATCGAACCGGAGAATCGAGCATATTCGATCGGGTTAGGTCGGGAGATGCCTCTGGAGGAAATCAAACAATTTCTCCACTTTATGCAGGATGAAATGGAGAACCGAATAGTTCAGCTGCACGCCGGATCTGACATGAGGGGGAGCGTTTCGACCGTAGATTTCAAAAACGAGTTCGCTACCCGAGATGATCCGCCCACAATCGATAAGACATCTCGAATGATTAAAGCGGTTTTCAGGGCGAAATCTCAGGAAGAGTTTGTGAACATATTCGAAAGGTAAATTGGGCTAGTCTAAAAAAAAATCAACCTTCAAATTGCGCTCTGATTGATTGGCCGCTTCTCTTTCCTCATGGTCAGCTTTAGTAAATTTTGCTGAAATTAGTTTGGTGCCTTTCTTGCTGGTGTGTTCTCTTGTAGGATGCTTTGTATATCGGTCGGCAATTTGTGACCTATTCTGCGGGCTGTCTATCCAATCCTGAGTGGACAGCTCAACCCCCATATTCTCAAAACCCCACTTGTTCAGAGTAGTTACGATCTTTTTCATCCGGCCTTGGCCACGATATTTGGGTGCGATAATAAACAGGGACGTGTGTAAGAGGTTTACCCCTGTGTCGTTGCTGTAGTGATTTGCTCCCCGCACTATGTACCGAAACAAAACCATAGGCTCATCAGGTTTTTTAGCATCAAAGCCAATGAGTGTTTCCTGGTAAAGAGAGTCCGCTGTGGCTGGGTACTCATGTACGTCATTTGCCCAATCATTCATGTACTCTTCGATAGCCTTCTGTGCCCTGTACCGAGTAAATCTTATTCCATCATGCGTCCAGTCTTTGCACATTTCATATATGTGATCCTCGTCCTCCCAGACAACAGGCCGAAACAATACATCATCAGTTTCAAATCTCACTTACCAGCCCCCCCTACTGACCCGTTTACTGCGTAGAAAGTACATTTCTGAGCAACGCCGGTGTCGTCATGCGTTACCGTCGCTGTAACGCCGGATGTATTATTCCCAGAAAGTGACAAGGTGCACGCATCGCCTGACGATGTTCCCTTTACTACCGCTATATCTCCCTTGCTTCCACCTGAAGTAGTCAGTGTGGCATCTACAGACACCGAGGCTACTTGGGTAGCTCCCTGAAAGAATTTTACAGCAATAGACAATGTGTTATCGGATGGTGCCCATGAATCTGAATCCCAATTCGACCACGATATGCTTTGAGGTACTGCTTCCCCTCTGACATTGAGATCAGTTATCTCCACTGAAGCCGAATAGATAACATCGACTCCACTATCGTCATGGGTAACAAGCGCAGAGGCGTTTGCTGTACCGCTGCCGGACGGAACAAAGGTAGTGTCCTCTCCGGATGGACCGAGCTCAGTGATAGCTATAGTGCCTGCGGCAGGCGTAAGCACAAAATGACAAACTGTGGTTGCTCTTTGGACACCGCCTCTGAAGAACCTCGCCGTTCTATTTTGTGTGTTTGCCAGATTGAAGGTACTGCCACCATCAAGGCTTACATAAGTAATGTGCACACCAGCATTGACAGTTGTTGGGTCGTCACCATGCTGTACAAATACAGCAGGTGTAGACCACGTTACAGTCGTGTCAGTGCCTGTCTGTCCAACGATAGAAAATCCGCCAGTGGAAATGTACAAGGGATCGTTCCCTGCAGGAGGGCTCTTGGCCCATCCGGAAGGTGCTGTTAATGCTTTGGTTGTGAAATTGTATTGGCCTCCACTTGGAGTGGATGGCGCGCTGGCTGATCTTTTATATACGCTGGCTTCGTATATAGAAAGCCCATCATCCCCAGGGTCGCCGGGATCACCTGGCGCTCCAGGGTCTCCTGGATCTCCATCCTGTCCTTCAACCTGTATAGCTGGATCCCAAACCCACTTCATAGTTGATGCACTAATGTTGTGTTTTATTCGACCATTGGAGGACCAAAGCGGATTGGATCCCGTTGCGTCGTTTGGATCATCAAACCAGGTACCAGGAATGGGATTATCTGCCGGAGTATCCGAAGGTGTTGCAGGCTGGGAAGCTGAACGTTTGTAAATGGTGTTCGCTGCAGTGCCTGAGTTCACAATAATAGGTGTTGACCAGGTTATCGATGAATCAACACCTCCGGCAGCGGCTGTCGCTGTACCACTTGTCGCGTAAACAACCTCAATAGCTGGGTCATACTCCGGAAATGTTGCTGACCAGCCCGCAGGCGGCGTTGTGGTGGCTGTACCAAAGTTATGCGAGCCGCCCGTCGGTGTCGGTGGCTTATTCGATGAGCCTGTTCCAGCCACGGTTTTATAAAGCAGTATTTCTGCAAATGACAAGCCATCATCGCCATCGACGCCGGGATCGCCTTGATCACCGTCCGCAGCTTTTGCCCATCTGAATTCAACAGGATTACCAGCGGCAGTGGGTATATCTTGCGCGCCGTCGAACTCATCATGTTCGATATAGGTAACGCCAAACTTTCGTCGCCCTGCAGACGGCTGCGCTTCAACGCTGGTGATTTGAAACTCAATCCAACGCCTATCACTGTCCAACCAGGTGACAATTTGACCCACACCCAGTTGAGCATAGTAAGCATCATTGTCGGTCAGTCCGCCTGTTTCTAATGAGTTGACGATTAGACCAACTACAGTCGTCTTTAAATCTTCCCAGGTAACAGTACCACTGGTGTTTACTCCGATATCAGTTAAAAAAGCATAGCGGCCGGCACCATTACCAGCGCCAGCTGTATCTGCATCATCGTAATTCGTAATAACACTCGCACCTGGTATACCAGGTCGACCATCTGCTGAGGCTATCGGAGTAACCAGGACGCCATCAGTTGCCGTGGGGTAGTAGTTGGCGGATAGGCCAAGCCTGTTTTCAGGCCTGACAAAATATGAGTAGCCTAATCCCCCGGTTACTGTGCCATCGATCTTTTGAATAAAGAATTGATCGTTCACCAGGTCGTAAATTACTGGCACTTCACCAATTAGCACCGCTGAAGGATCTGTAATGAGTGTGTCCGGCGATTCTACCCGCCAGAGCTCCATGACTTCCGGATCACCGAACAAATCGTCGGTTGCCGCTATGCCGGTAATCTCAACGCCTTCACTAAGTGCATTAGCATAGAGCTCGGTTGCATCCGGAGGCACGTTCGAAAAATCAAAGGCACCACTGGTATCAATTGTGACCGTAACCCATGGACCATCAAATACACTCTGACCTGCTACACGATACCAGAGCACACCCGGCACAGTGTCCGGAGTATCTATGTAGCGGGTTTGCAATATTTCCTCGCCTATATCAATCCAGGTTACACCTGCATCGATGGAGTACTCCAAATTGTAGCGCGTGGAATTCTGGCTTTCCCAGGACAGGTGTACTTCGATATCACCAGGTGCACCACCTAGCTCAGCTCTGAAATTATCAATAACAGGCAGATAGCTCTGCAGGTTTACAACGGTTTGCGTAGGTGGTTCTGTCTCACCATCTGTGACCGTGTAAATTTCCGGGACATCGACCACACCCTGAATGCGTACATTTTCGTTATCGGTTGGTTCAATGGAAACAACACGCACCGGTACATCAAAGACAGAACCAGAGCCCATTTGAAATCGTGGATTAGGATGGCTATTGGAAAAGATCAAACCGGTATCGGTAAACGCTTCATCAATTCGGACCTGGTTGGTACCAATAACTGTGCATTGGTAAGGTCCAACCGGTTCACCAGACTTTTTGTGAATGCGAATGTAGGGTGTGCTGAGGCTTGGTATCTCTTCACTGACGGTTATCAAATCCACATCATCGTAGGCAATGACATCACCCGAAATTTGAGGGCTGTTCTGCAGGCCTACAACGTAATGACTAACGCTGATCAGATCCCCGAATAGCGGTATGCGCCCACCCAGGAGCGTTTCAAACTGAACCCGCTCCCGCTGCCACAGATTCTTTGCAGCCAACAGCATACCCAGCTCCCAGGCTTGAGTCCCGTTGTCAATTCCCCACCAGGTGACTTCAAGCGGGTTGTTTGATGTTCCCCCAGGTAACACACAGTCTTTTGTTGATTCGCGGTAGTCCTGGTCTTTGTCTCTGAATTTTACAACGACGTAATCCTTGGTTTCCTCGAGTACAGCGGCTCCCAGCATTTTGAAAGAGCCCTTTGTAATGTTGCGCATATTGAACATCTGCACAGGAACGGTTTTAGCCACGTCCTGGACCATCGTATAGACACCACCATCATCGATGGGGACAGCGTTGCACGTGTGCCCTATGCGCTGAAGTGCATCCCAAACGGTTCCGGATGTATCTATTACGCCATTACATTCATAACCCGCTGCAGCACACGCCGTAGCAAGGGCTTCGAGATCATCCAGGTTAATGTACGCATCGGAGCGATTAGCACCATAGATTGAGTTTCTGAGTACATCAGCTGCAGCCCAGGCCGGACTATTCGTGGCTACATCTCCTGTCCAACCGCCTCCGGTACTCCAGGTAGGAATGAGCCGCTGAGCCTCTAGGCTGAATTTGGTGAGTGCACGCGTGCCGATGCCGTCGGTTGCTCTTATCCTTACAGCGATGCGTGTGGTGGTTGTGGCTGGCAGGTCGTCGACAAAGAATGCTCTCAGGGATCCCCACAAAAGCTGAGTGACCAATTTACTATCCGGATCAAATGCCGTTATGCGATTAATCCGTGCTTCATAGCGAGCCGCTGCAACCGTAACCGAAAAAGTCCTCTTAATAGCAACCGAAGTGGCACCAGACAGTTCTCGTGTACCACCCTGTGTGATCCAGGAGCCTACCGGTGTACCAGCGTCATCAATCTCGCGCGTCTGTAATTGAAACTGAACACCGACGCGTCCTTTCTTCCCGCTGGATTTGGCTTTGTACAATCCCCTGGGTGCAATAATATCGAAATCGATACGCGTTACGTCCGTGCCGGGATCGTTGGTGGTGTATTCAGAGCTCAAACCTTGCGCAAGTTCGACATTGCTAACCGCATCTACAACATTTACGTCTTTGGGGAACAGCGTGGATGTAGCGCCCGGTGGAACTACTTCGTAGGTCGCACCTGGAAAATCTGACAGGAGGGTGCTTTCAAATCGCATCGTGGCCACGTCGACGTTAAATGAGCCCTGCGACAGCTCATAGAGCATGTACACAATTTGATCGTTTCTAGCGTCATAGTAAGAATATGCATTGGATGAAAGATCGGGATAGATACGGGAGTTGCCGTACGCAACGGGAATAGCTTGTCCCAGGCGAGCCTGGTTGCTGCGTACAGAGAGTGTGTTGTTTGGGGAGGTCTCGACACCATCATCAAGACTGGGCAGCGTAAGGACAGTGTAGAGCGTGTACGCAAGGGTTACTGCAACGGCTGTCCACAGGACTATGGATAAAAAGGACAGGCCTTGAGGCGTTGCAAACAGCGCTACGTGATCACCGTCGCTCAGTTCGTGGTTCCAGTCCGCCTCGAGTAATGGTTCTCCATTCATCGTGACCAGGACGGGTTGCTGAGACATCAGTGGACCGACTTCGGAATGCTCTAACCAGGTTGAAAAGCTTTGCCCGGTGGATATCGGCAATTCTTCATAAGTGCCATGGTCGAGAGGGTTCGGGAAAAATAGTGCGTTAGCCACGGTATATCCAAAATTTAATGTTTTCAGGTAGGCGAGGCTCAAGCACTACACCGCATTTTGGGTTGTGCAGGATCATGGGACCGTCCGGCGTCACAACATACAAACCAATATGAAAAGGGTGTGCATCTGGAGAACTGAATTCAGCGACGGCTAGGTGTTCTGGCGCATCGACCTGCTCAAATTTACTGCGGATAGGGTGCTTGGCAATTAATCGAAGGGATTTGCGCAGGGTGTCTGGTGCTATGCCGGTGAAAGGGAGATCAATGTTCAGCTCATCTGCATAGACAGCACGAACTAATGCCCAACAATCAAAGTCAGGTGCCCAGGCGCGACCTAAGTACTTATGCCAGGCCGGGATTACTGAGTGCACTGTACTTTACTCTTGGGAAGGCTTGATTAGCGGGGTTGGTATAGCCGAATTTAATAGAAATGGTGACCATATCTATTTCATGATTGCGATATTCCAGGTTGTATAAACGCAAGTTCTGGACAACGGACTCCGCTTTCACGTCATACATAAAACCACGCAGGGTCAGTAAAATTCGTTCCCCACTGGTGATGGCTGCGCGAAGATAGGGCTGTAGTGCACCGGATACACCATCGAGTTCAACACTTACCGTGGGATCCGGTTGCAAGCTTATATCCGGTTCCTTGAAGCGCAGTGCTGTGCCAATAAATGTTTGTGTGGTGTTCGGGTTTGCCGGAGCGGATGCTTCCAGGAGCAGGTCGATGTCCTTATCGTGATTCGCCAGGCGTACATGACTTGGGAAGGTGCTGTGACGCAATTCAAACGCCCACTTGAGCGTACTCGAACTACTGGCCCGCGCCATGGCTTCTTTTTCGGCTAGTGTCCAACTCATGAGGTCAATCGCTCACGCGTTTCAACGTTTAACGATGCTCTCCAACCTCCGGATGCGTAGGGTGAGACTTTCGGACTGCTGATGCGTACCTCATGCGTCACACTCACACCCTGAGTGGTAATAGGCATATCGAACCAGTCAGCACCCTGGTTGGCATCGCCATCCCAATGGGTCCAGAAAGCTTGCACGGCTGAAGCGTCTGCCAGGAAAACGGATCCGGTAATTATGTTTACCTGGTCGGAGGAAAAGCGTTTTCTATGTGCAGGTCCGGACTCCAGCTTGGTCTCGATGAAAGTGGATTCAACGTAGTGGCCATAGCCTTCGCGCAGTAGTGGTCCAAATGTCCAGGCCATTAGGAGCGTGTCCTTTTCAATCCAAAGGTCTGACCAATCTGTGTAGATAAGCCACGTCCGGATGCCAGATCCTCACTGAGTGTGCGACGCACGATTCCCGGTACCGATTCTTCCAATACCAAACGAATGTTTCCGTTCGTATCCACGGTCTGCTCAGTCACACTCAATGGTGGCGACCCAGCGGATTGGTTGACCACAACAGAAATGTTTACGCCACCGCCCCCGGGTCGATCCAGGAAGTTGGTGAGGTCTCGGTTTTGCTCGGGCTTAATGACACGCTCACCCTTGTTCAGAATGTAGGTGCCTTCTTTGGGGACGTTTGATAAACCCGCGTGCGCCTGGCCTGCCAATGACAGTGAAGCTGCAGCAGAGGCGGCCGCTGCGAGTGCTCCAGTTGTCGCTATGGCTTGTGCAGCAGCTGCAGGTGCCAATGCTGGACCTATGATGGGAATGGCTGCTGTGGAAGCATAGGCGTTGATGCCGGCTACTAATGAACCGGAAAGCGCTTCAGCGGTGACTTTGGAGACCAATGCTGCGCTAAATTTTGAGTTTTGTTGGGACTTGATCCTGTCAAAAATCAACTTGGACAAGAGCATCTGGATGCCCATCTGGATGAGCTCAGCCGTAAGCCCAGCCACAGCACTTCTGGCAATATCTGCAAAGCTGCTCTTAAAATCCTGCCCGAATATCAGCGCATTGGCTGCAGAGGTAGCAAGTCCTGCTTCAAGGGTGCCACCTGGTCCGAACACTTCGGCAAAACTTGATCCCAGATTTGCGGCTGACATCTTGCCGGCTTCTTCCATTCGTTCTAACTGGCTGATAAAACCATCAAGTTGAGTGCCTTCACCGGCTTCAATTTTGAGATCCGCTATGGCTGCCTTGTAGTCCAGCATTGAGAGCACACCCGTCTTGTGCAATTCCTCGATGGCCTGCAAGCGCTCCGCATAGCTGTCCTGGGTGGGTGCGTAACGTTCCAGAACCTCTGACTTCAATTCGATGGTACGCAGCAGGTCAGATTCGAGAGTGCGCTGTGTGATCAACGCCTCGATGGTTTCTCGCGTTGCATCTTTGTAGTGGTTCTGAACGTCGGTAATGATGCGGGTGCGCTCTTCCTGGCGCCGGATAGATTCGCTGGAAAAGTCGGTGACCGCTGCGAGTTCCTTATTACGATCGATCAGCAACCTGAGTGCAGGAACTCCGGACTTTTCTGCTTTTTCGGCGGCTTCCTGTGCTGCTTTTTTCTCCAACAAAGCCAGGGCTTCATCGCGAGTGACTTTAACTTTTGCGATTAGCGTATTGCGTGCCTTAGAGTTTGCGAGTGTGTTGGCTTCAACCAGTCCAATGCTGGTGACGTAACTGTCGTTGATTTTTTCACGTTCACTCAGCAGAGATTTTTGAAGGGCAAGGAATTCACTTGCAGCACCTATGGCAACGCCGGTCCTGTCAAAATCGATTCTGGAGCGGTCGAGGATGGTGGGCATGGCTTTTATCGTATCGCCCACAGCCTTAATTTTGGCATTTATCACATCAAGTCGAGTTATGCGCTCTTCTTCTTCTTTTTTGAGATTCTCCCTCTCTTTTTTTCGAAGAAGCAACTTGCCTCTATTAGTCTCTGCGTCTGGTCCAACGTTCTTTTTATCGAATTCAGCTAACTTGGCGCGAACTTCTAGCAGGCCTTGTTCGGCATCAATTTGTTCCAGAATAAAATCTGTCTGTTTCTTCGCCAGCATGGCTATGTTGAGACCGTCGATTTCGCCTCGTAACTCCCCGATCTCTTTTTTCAGAGCCTTGGTGCGCTCCTTTGCCAGATCCGCTCTGTTTGCTAATAGAAACAATCCATATGCTGCCAGTATTGCCACGCCTACAGGCCCACCCAGGAATGACATAGCGGTTCTCAGGCCGGTCATTGCACTGTTGGCAACCAGAGAGGCACGCGTTGTCTGCAGCAACTGCGCCTTGTATGCCAACATACCGACAGTAGCGATATTGGTTGTGCCAGCCATTCTCAGTGTGGCAAAACTGGTCGCTGTCCCGGCGGTACGGAAGATACCCATAGCGCCAACCAGTCTGGCACCAAAAACTACCGCGAGTAATTCAGCTCCGTTAATGATGTTGTCAATGTTCTCACTAGCCAGGACGATACTTTCATTAACAGCGGTGATGGATGCTCTTAGAGATTCGTTTTCACCAACCCATACCTTGGAATTGGTTGCTGCGATTTCCAAGGCATCACTGGTAGTGCGAATAGTTTTAGCGTAATCGTCTTCGAATACTTTACTGGCATTCAGTACACCCTTAACAACCAGGTCGGCAGTAAGTGTGCCTTGCTCGCCCATTTTCTTGAGTTCGCTTTCAGCTACACCAGCTTCACGCGCGATCGCGGCCAGGAGAGGGGGTGCTGCTTCGGAAATGGTTCTGAATTCATCGCCGTTCAATACACCTTTGCCCAGAGCCTGGGACAGCTGGATGGTGGCGCTGGAGGCTTCCTGAGAGGTGGCTCCGTAAGCTTTCAATGCCCGGTTCACACCCAGGGTAAATTCAGCAACCTGCTTTTGGGAGATTCCTAATACGTCAGCACGTCGGGCGGTTCTTGAATACAGTGTGGCCACTGCTTCGAGATCCGTTCGCGTTTCGCGGGCAATCCGAACCACATCACCGCTGGCAATTGATAAACCGTGCGTTGAGTTGGTTACCTGGGTCAGTCTGTTCTGAACACTGGTGTAGGCATCCGAGTACTGACGCACCAAACCAACAGACAAGCTTGCACCCAGGGTGGCTGCAATAGTCACACCGGCGCGCTTGAACAGCTGCTGCACAGAGCGGGTATGCCGCTCCGCATCTCGTTGCGCACTAGCCAAACCACGCTTGAACTTTGTACCGTCAGAGGTCAGTTCAATGACTAATTTATCAAGTCGTTTTGTCATTTGATTATTGCATCCGGTGGTAGTTCGCGTTCACTGATCACGCCGGTCTTTGCCTTTTTGAGGGCAAGGTCGCGCGTTTCATCGATGTGTTGTTGTTCTTCGGAGGAGTTTGTTTGGACTTGGCCCTGTTTCATGGCCAGAGCCAGCCGGAGCTGATACTCGGAATGCGGCAAGTGCATACCCATTTCATGAAGTGTTTTAAATCCCAGACGCTCCACGAGCTCCAGGCGGAACTCAAGTTCAGGATTGTCCGTTAGGACTTTTTTAGGGGATCTTCTTCATCATCGTCGGGACGATTGTAATTAATCACGCTTTTGAGCAGTTCTCCAAGAATGCCTTCGCCAAGGTTTTCGGTGAAACTAACGATTTCTTTATCGGTGGGCTTCCTGTTCAGGAGAGCATGTCCAACCAATGAAGCCATTTCAGCAAGATCGTCCGGTTTTTCTGACTGTTCACTGCTCTTGGAATCCTGAACTATTTCGCCCCTACCAATAAAATCCCAGACCAGTTTTGCAGACACTTCGTGAAGCTTGAAATCAAACTCACCAACTGTTTTGATCCGGGATCTGCCGATATAGGTACCCGCCAGTACTGCCTTGATATCAACTTCCATATTAAGCAGTTATCCCCCAGGTCACATCACCAGATTGTTTGCCAGCTACTATCATTTTCACCTGTGAACCGAACTGCGCCTCTGCAACCTTGCGGCTACCAAGAGCAACGGTTCGAATCGCGGTACGGCCATTGGAATAGGTTACCCTGAATCGAATGGCAGTCTTGTTGTCAACAAAACTGGTCAACAGAGTGTTGTAAACGGTGTCAGCGATATCGTTGAACACCATTTCCACGTCGGGCGAATCACTGACATCCGCTGCATACTCGTGTTCGGTTTTTGAGATGGGTGTGGTTTGCATAAATGCGGAAGTTCCACCCACCTCGCCGAATTGCAAGCAATTGACCAGGTCAATCCAGGTGTCGACAACCGCGGGATCTTCGTAAGCAAGTTGCGAACCTGCGGACAGTACTGCTGCTGCTGATAAAGCCATTTCTATTTCTCCTGGGGTTTTTCTTTGATTGGACTAACTAATTTGAATTCCGAATCTGGAAGGAAACGCAGCCGGCCCTCGCCAAAATCGATCGCATACAACGTGCTCTCTTTCTGGACTCTTATTTCCGTAACCGTGCCAGTCTTGAATGTTTTGCTCTGGACAGTGCTGCCTACCGTAATGCTCATGGGGTGTCTTCCTCATAAATGACTACATATCTTCGAACCAGGATGTCGTAAGTATTTTCACCCTGGGGGGAATAGGAAAAACTGTTGCGGTGCATGCCATGTACCAGACCACTCAATGTAAGGTCGGCAAAAATCCCGGCCTCGCACAATGCTTCGATCGCATCCAGGTCGTCATCGGTAACGATGCCGGTCTTATGGATCCCGATACTGACGATGGCCTCACAATATTGTTGAATTCCATCCTCGACGTTTTCGCCTTCATCGAAAAATATGTCGACAAATTCAGCGATACCCAACGAATGATGTTGTCGGCCGCTAAACACTTCACCGGTGTAGGTGGCGAGGATTTGTACCCGTATCTGGTCTCTGATCTGTTTTCGGGTGGTCATGAGCGCAATTTATTTATCCTGAATTGAAATTCGTGTTGCAGTAATCTGGGGTAGACAGTGCGCATGATGCGTTGAGATACCCGTGTGGTGATGCGTGCAGCGGACTGGTTAATGTCAAATTTTTGCGCATCAATTTTTAGTCGAGTTTTGCCTCGACGTTTGAATACCTGCCGCTGGTTGTTTTTTGGTCCGCGTGCAATAAAAGCTGATGCAATTTTTCTACCAGCTATCGTTACGCCACGTCGGGTTGTACCTTTGCCGTCGACTGCTCTCTTAAGTTGAGACGGTGAAAATTGAGAGATGGCGGATACGGGTCTCAAGTAAACCGATATCCGCACACGCTGTTTGTTCGCGGTTGCACGGTTTAAAAAATACCGATCTTTAATGGTTTTTTGCTTTAGGTTATTTTCGTTTGCAATGCCACGTATTGAGCGTGTTCGAGTTTGCGAGCCGCTGTTGTTGAGCGCCTTTGCATTGGCTCTTTCGTATTCCACGCCTGAAATTCTGGCAAGCTTTCCACCTAAACGCGCAAGATCAGCTTCAAGCGCCAAAAGGCCTGACCTCCACAGTGATCATATGGCCGTTGGTAAACACCTGGCGTTGCACAACCCAGTTGTCCTCGCCCTGGCATATCAAATCGCCAAATATAGGATTGTCTATTTCCAGCACTGAAATGGTGAACGCATTCTTCACACTAATGACCGTGCCGGTTTCATTAATGATCTCTATTTCCTGCTGAAGCAGGGCGCTGATCGGTACCGGTTGGGGATCCGCTTCACGATAGTAAATAACTTCTTTGTCGCTAACAGCGCGCAACGCCGTTGCTACAGCGTTACGCGCAATTTCGTTTAATGACATTAGTTATTGAACGATTGTTAAGCGGTGACTGCGCCTACACCAGCATTGAGCTCAACCAGGATAGTACCGCCCGCAGCGGCTGTCTTGGTCTCCCAGGCAATGCATGCACCGGTAAGATCACCGGTCGCTGGAGTAGCGCTATGATCATCGAACAAGCCAGCTGAAACATCGAAGATCGCTTGTTCTCCCGCTACGAACTCCGCACCACTTACTGCAGGCAACTCATGCAGCTCCTTCACCGCAAAACTGCAGGTCACACCCGTCAGTGCCGTTGCCAAGGGCACTGCAATCTGGCTGCCGATGATGATGGGAACGCCGTTTACAACGTCCGCAGGTGCCGGAATGGTTATTACATTACCCGGCGCGCTTTTTGTTCTACTCATTTTGTAAATCTCCTATTGAAATTCGGGGGTTAGGTTAGAGCTCTGCGAGATGCAGAGCACCCAACCAATTAACTTATGCGCCGGTAGAACGCAGAGCGCCCAACCAATTCACTGCAGCGATGCCATACTCGTAAACCACACGCCACTGGATGCCGTGCTGACGGAATGACTCCTGAGATTCCAGCATGGGTGTTTGCACACCATTCAGGAATCCAACTTCGAACACAGGCACTTCGTTTGGATCACCAATCAAGTACCAGGGAGTACTACTCAGGCGAGGGGTACCAATTGCCATGCCTATCAGCCCGCGTGCCTTGTTAGGCTTCTGCAGCTTGTTGGCGGTATCAGGATCGTACTGCGCTTCGTTGATGACCTTGGCATCTTGTGCCAGACCGATAGGCCCCAGGAATGTCGGAACATTCTGCAGGTCCAAATACTCAACTGCTCCAGTATCTGCATTCGGAAGGATTTGTGTTTTCAGCACCTCGATGGCTGCAGCAAACCCTGCGGCACTGGGAACACCTGTATGGACGTTGCCGTGATCAGCATGGAACAGGGTTTTGGTATCTGACATCACCGGACCTAAACCACTATTCAAGGCCAGCAAGGCGTAGACATCCTGCTCCAGGGTTCTGGCGGCCGCTCGACCCATCTGGCGACTGGCACCGGTGAACACACCCATGTCGTCATTCACCAGCATTTCGCGGGTTAAGCCAAGAATGCGACCTTTGGATTCTGCAGTGATGCTTTCCTTGCGGGCATCATCCAGCGTACCGTCGACAAACTCACCGTTCTCATCTCTGACACGCAGATCGGAGAAGGAGCCCATCAGGTAGCGGTTATGCGGGCGGAAATCCGACAAGTCACCGACAGCGCAGAATCCACGCCAGCTATCACCCGCCATGTTAAATGCACCAATCATGTTCTTGTGCATCACGTTTTCAAGGATGACGGAGAAGTCCGCCGTTGAATGGCTAATCGCACGTTGTGCAAGCTCGCTGCCAAACAAACCAACCGGGTTATCACCCGCACGTATCAGCGACTCTCTGGCGAGGTCCAGGAGCTTGGCACCCCGGAACGGATTATCACCGTCCACCTGGATCAACTTACCGGCATCGTCTTTAACGCCCGTTCTGCATTCCAACCACTGTTCAGCGGCTTCACGGTGTTTATCGACCTGATCTTTAACCATTTCGATTCCAGCCCCTCGATTCTTGGGTCCATTTTCGGCAACCTTGTCGATGACCAACTGTCGAACTTCATCGATGGGTTTTCCGCCCTTGATCAATTCGTCTGCGAATTCGCGTTTAAGGCCCACGCGATCCACCATCGATGTGATTTCACTGGCACGCGTGCGCTCAGCCTCAGCGCCGCGCTTCTCGCCTTCGGTATCAATTACCGGTTCAGCTTTTAAAGCCTGAGCCTTGGATGGTGCAGTGTTGTCGTCTGCTCTTTGGCTCTCATCCACGACATCGTCGGATGCGGCCGCTTTTTTTGCCGGCTTGGCCGGTGTCGCTTTATCTGGCATGGTACGTTCCTCTATTTTATCGGTGATGGTGTAGTGCTCTTGTGAAGGGTTGTCCGATCTTCCAACCCCCACGGTGCTGTCTGCTGGAACCGAAACCAAAGAACCTTCGGCCGGTCGCCAGCGATTAACCCGGTATTCATCTGGTCCGTTTTTATTAACCTTGACCAGAGTGCGCTCAAGGATGGTGTATCCCGCGCTCGTGTTGCCTACGATGCCGTCTTTGATGTCTCTCCAAAGATCGGCCACATCATCGCGTTGTGATAATTTGGCCTCGCACATGAGTCGGCCGTCTTCAAGCCAGGCCCGCTCGATCACACCCACCAAGCTGCTTAATCCATAGCGGTTATGGCCAATGAGCAAGGGTGCTGACCCGGTATTAAAGCGAGACAGGTCGATTTCATCGGCTTTGTGCCCAAGCACCTCAACCCAGGGATCATCAAACCAACTGCTGCGCACGTAGGGCTCTTCGGAAGAAAGTGAAAATCTGAAACGCCTGGCATCATCATCAACAATGTGGGGTTTGCCGCCACTTTCCCGGTACACCATAGGGCCTGACAGGGTTTGTATGTTTCCTACTTTCATTCGTCGTCGTCCTCTTCGTCGTCAGCACTGGATTCGTTGGGGATGAACTTGAGACGGGCATCCGTAGTAATGAAAATTCCTCTCTTGTCCACTTCCTTGTTCAAGACCTCAATATCGTCCAGGACATCTTCAGTTTTTAATCCGTACTGGCGGTGATGGTCCTGCAACGACATCAATCCGCCGCCAATTGCTGCAAGTGCTGCATCGGTTTCTTTCTTCGGTTCCAACATGACTTTGCGTGGTGGTGTCCAGGTGAACCTAGCAGTGTCCGTTCTGAATCCAGCCAAGTTCGCAGCTTCCAAAAACCAACCCCCAACAACATTACAAAACTGTGGAATCATCAGGTGGTGACGCCATTGGCCGATGTTTTGGTCCATTTGGATGTCACCCATCTTGCCGCTGGAATAGTTAACATCAGACAAAATGCCGGTCAGTGCTGCATAGGTGATTCCAAAACCGGCAGCGATTCTGTGCAAATACATACGCATCACCTGGTCATGGCCATCTACTTTTGGTGGAGATGAAAATTTCACATCTCCGCCACCGGGCAGTGATGCCACCATGCCCGGCTCCATTACTTCTGGAAGGGGTACGGCGTCAGCCACTCCGCTTGCGGTACCGTTCGTTGCAAACGCCAGAAAGCAATTTGCTAACTTCTGGCGAAACAACAACGCGTCTTCATAATCGTCCAGGTCGCGTAAGGTGATCATTACCGATGCACCCCATGGCATACCTCTAAACTGCCCTGGTCGATCTTTTCGGAACATGAGTGAAACGTTCCTGGCGTCCTCTGGCTTGGATACCATCGACGTGGACAGAACATCACCCGGGTGTTCACCAAACAACCAATAATTGGCAACACCGCCAGCCTGGTTAAATTCCACGCCGTTGAGAACCACGTTTCCGCCTGGCAGCTTCATGGTTTTTGTGTGGTCCAGGTAATCGCCTTCCAACACCTGGACTTTAAGCGGTATACCGTTTCCACTTTTTTGCGGTCTGCGAATTACCAGCGCGTCACCACCTTCAACGGTTGAACCGAGACCCAGAGCTTGCAGGCCGCCCAGGTTATGGCATCCATCGAAGTCACAAGCGGTGCTTTCAGACCAGGTTTTCCATTCGTCCGCTAGTCTTTTGGGACCCAGCAGTTCGCCGCCGATACCACGGCCAACAGCGTTACTCACTACAGCTTGCTTCGCTCGAGCAGCCCAGGGGTTATTTCTAACCAGGTCGCGGTAACGCAGCCTCACTACATTCAAGGATCTGGAAACTTCAGTACCGGCACTGGTACTACCAACGCCACCCCAGCCATCTGTTCTGCGCCCCATGGCTGCAGCGTCGTAATTTCGTTGGCTCTCCAAATAGGACAATGCCAGGCGTGCGCGTAATCGGTTTAAACCACGAGCCGGTGAAACCGTCGCGATGGCTTTATCCAGGGCATTCACTAACACAGACCCTTGCTGAATCCGAGCTTTTGAAAGACAGCCCCGTTTTTTACATCCTGATTCAGGAAAGTTGTGATCTGGTTCTTCACCCTCAGAAGATCATCCAACGATCGATAGGTGATGTCAGCGCCATTGATATTCACGCGCAGAACGCCACTGACGATCGCCTGGTTGATGTTATCTAAATCGGTCTGAGTAAAGCTCATTTGCTCAAATACCCTCTATGCCTATCCAAGTAACTTGGTTTTTTGGATTGTTCTTTCGGTTCTGTGATTGGCTTTATAGGGCCAGTCGTTACCCAGGGAGGGGGATTCGACCAATCAATTTGTTCTGCATTAAGTGCAACGCAAGCCGCCTTGTTGTATGAGAGCAAATCAAATGCTTCGTTAGGCGAATTGTCCGGATTCTCCCATCCTTTTTGAGTCCTGATTTCTGCAGTCAACTCATTAAAATAGTTGGGACATTTGTCGATAATCCATCTGGGAAGATGGACAAAACCAGGACCCGGCTCCATTCGTGCAAGATCACCTACCACGCCATCTTTGAACGTGTTGGTATTGATCAAATACACAGGGACATCACCCTTGCTGCCTGCGAATCTATCTTTTCTGTCCTGGGAATCTGGCCACGTCTCAATAAAACGTTTTGCATTCTTCCGGCCAGTACCTTTGAGCAATCTGAAACGTTGTCCCAACATCTCATCACGCATGAAGCGCCAGAATTCAAGCGCTTTCTCTGTGACCCCCGCCTTACCTCCGGAGTCACATAACGCGACCATGACACCAAAATTTTCGTATCGCTTACAGACCAGGGCTTCGACTAAAACTTTCCAGTCTTCCATATAGGCAGCGGGATCGAGGGCAGCGGTTCTATTTCCTTCCGGTCTTTTGCTTGATGTGATTTCAAAGCGGTCAATTAACCATCGTTCCTGACCCACACCCCAACCCCAAACCTCACACACAAATCGATGAGCCTGTACGTCTGCGCCGCCTGTGAGGTACTTCACACCGTCAGGCACTGTTCCGTACTTCCAGTCCTCTAAGCGGTCAATCAACTGCTCAGGCGTTCTACGGTTGCGAATATGTTCTGGTAAGTACGCGCCACCTGCGTCACTGGTCGTTGCCAGCCGCATGGGGGACTCATCACCAGTCCGAACGTAAGTGAGAACACTTTGAAAATAATTGGTAAGTATGCCGTTCCATGTTTGATATGAAGCAGCTGCTCCACCAAGCCAACCGGACCAAATTTTAGTGCGGATTCTCTTGCCCTTTACCACACCCTTAACAATTTTTTGGCCTTCGTGCACCCAAAGACCAGCTTCGTTCATTGCTCGTTTTTCTTTGGGCTCATGCACTCTGCCGCAGGAACGGCAAGTTATTCTCGAGTATTCATCCGCCAGGGTTTGAATGTCTTCGCTGACTACCAGTTTTTTTAGCTCATCAAACTCAGGCAGGCCAAATATTCGAAAACCTGGTGTTGCCTCAAACGGCGCGTTGCAGCCCATGCATGGCCAGTACCATCGACCACGAGTGCCGTTGTTGTAGATCGACAGTATCCCGCGCGCCGGTGGCGCTTCATGTGGTGTTTTTGGGTTCCATTTGGCATCCAGGTAGTCAGAACCAACAGAACTTTCGGCTAAACACTTACCACGACTCATGTACGTTTGGATGCGCTTAAACGTCAGATCCCAAAGCGGCCCTTCTCCATCAACATTGTCCCTATTCTCAGGACGGTCATAGTCCGTAATAAAAACATAGCGGAATGTCTTACCTGATAGCTGAGTCACTGAGGGCCAACCCAGTTTCACAAACATCCCGGACCGAAACCACTTGTCAAATGTATTGTCGTCTCTGGGGCGCTGGCTCAATCGCTGGGAAAGTGCCGGGCTGTAACGAATAGCTTTATCAAAATCGCCGCGGCTAAAATCCCTCGCGGCCTCTTTGCTCATTTGAACAACCAGAGTGTCACCAGGCGCACAGGTAATAATGTAGGTCAAACTGCCAAGGATTAATCCGAATGTCTTACTCGACCGTTGAGGCCCAACAAAAGCAATTCCCTGATATTCCCGACCTGCCAGCACGTTCAGAGGCTCAACCATCATTGGTGCTGCAGTCGGGTCCCATACACCCTTGTCATTGGATAACTGTTTTGCAGCTTCCGATGGCATTGTGCGAGTGGGTGGTAGCAGTCTTTCGACTGCCGAATTAGTTACTTCAGCCGGTGTCAGCAACGGCGCTTCGGAAAATGCCATTCGCTATGTCCTTGTGAAGTTTTGTTCTTAGGTCGTCCAGGAGCGTTTCTACATATCCTAATTGATCCGAGTCCACGCCGTGCCGCTCTAACTGGTCAGGCAAGGTATCCAGGAACTGGCTCACGCCTGCAAAGATTCCTGTTATCTCTCGCTCAACCTCAAACCTGGTTAACAGCTCCCCAGACTCATGACCAAGTTTCAGTTTTTCCAACTCCGCCTGGTAGTGCGCCTTTCGAGCAAAGGGCGTCATATTCGCTGGCTCTTCACTACCGCTAAGCGCGATAACGACATCTTTGAGAGCAAATACCGGGTGACCTTTAATCTTGTCTGCTGGCTCAACGCCTGCTACATCCAGCCTTTTCTTAGCAGTCTCGCGCGCCATGCCCCATGCCTGAGAAACAGCAGAAAGTGAGAGCAGTAGCCCCTTACTTAATCGTTGGGCTGGCATAGTTGCTGCCATAACTCATCACGCCGGATTCTGGCTGATGGTCCACAAAAGCTTTGTGTCTGTATCCCTGTCACCGTATACAACGCCATGGGGCAATGACGGGGTTTTGAACACGAATTTGACCAACCGTTTTATCGGACCAACAATCAGCGGGGTAAGGTCCTCAACAAGATCACCAGGCGTAAGTTTGATGATTCCCGGAACATAGACCAGTCCGTCCTCATCTGCAGTACGGGTAATCAAAAGCAGGCCGCCGATATCAACCGAAATAGATTCGAGATCATCCCAGTCGTCGGTCAAAAGGGATCCTTGTTCGTACACCTTCGCTGTGAGTACGTTGTTTGAGCCCTTTATGAAAGTGTCTAACTCAAATGACATTAGCTGGCGTTAAAGAATCCGGTTGCCGGGACGTTGGCGTTAATGTCACTGCCATCCGGGGTGATCGCAAAGTCATGCAAGGTCAACGGGATAAGGTCAGCATCCGTTCCGCCCGTAGTATCCGGGTCGTAACAAACGACCAAATCGGTCCAGGCATCACCAGCGGCAACCGCGGTCCACGCAGAATCTGGGATATCGAGATTAACTTCGTCGGCGCCATCATCCGGCGCATAAGCAGCTAATTCAGAATCGCTCAGAACTATCCTGGCGTAGTTGGTGTTGGTAACCTCCGCTGTATTGGCGTCCGCCAAAATCGCTGCAAGATCGTCCAGGTCTTTCAACACCGCATCTGTAGCGGTAGTGTTAATTGCTACGATGACAATTGCCGAATTGGCTGGATCATTGTTATCAACGCGACTGTAAAACTCTACAACGCGACCCAATGCTCTATTGAAAACTAGATCCCCCATTACGCTGCCTCACTCTTAAAGAATTTTTGGGCTGCATTGGGGCGATCTGTGATGTTGTAAGCCTTATCACCTTCGACCGTATGCAGAATGAATTGACCCTTCACAACTGAAAGCCAGCCATTGGCTATTCCTTTTTCGAGCACCGACCATGAAGGGTTCCATTTCGGGTTTAGCCGTTCGATCTTCACCAGCGATTCGCCAGATTCGCTGTTTATCTTTTTAAATCGCATAGAATTACTCCATTTTTATCGACCGCGAAGCGGTAGTTTTGCCTAATGATTTAGATAGCGCTGCCTTGTGCAGATCGCGCGAACCGGTTGGTTTTGTCATTCCGGGTTTTTCCCCAGTCATTGCGCGGCGTAACAGTCCTAAAATTTCTGATGCTGTTTCAAAGCTTGTCGCTGCCGATAGCGCTTTCATCTTGTTGAGGCCAAACGCGAATCCCGCGTTGAGCTCAGATACTTTCACCAGCGTTACAGTTCGCCCTGAGCTAAGACCGTTTGGCGTTTCGGTTTCGACAACCTGGCTTATGCCCAGGGTTTTTTCCGCTGTCACTAATCGGGCTGCGTCGAGCTCGGCTACAATGCCAATCTCGGCCGTCCTTAGTTTTTCAATAGCCGCCGCCTGGTCAAGCTCTGCCGCCTGTAGAATTGGCATCGACTTCAGTGCCAGCAATATCCCCGCGATTTGAATCTCGGAAACCTGTCCGATCGACGTATTCTTTTCTCTGTTGATCAAACTGGCCAGGTCAATCTCACTAACCACACCCAGGCCAAACAACTTTTCTCGACCAAAGCTTAGAGCGATTGCGATTTCGGACACTTCACCCAGGCTCATAGATTTCATTGCGACCATGGCCGCAGAGATGGTATCAATCTCGGACACCCCGCCAATACTAAGGCCTTTACTTGATGCAAAACTATTCGCCAGGTTCGTCTCCACAACCTGTGATATCGCTTTGGTGGTTAAGGTTCCAATCTGTCGCGCCAAATCCAGCTCTGTGACCAGGCCAATCAAATAGTGCTTATCCTTAGAAAGCGGAGCGCCTTGGTTGAGCTCTGACACCACACCCAGCTCAACAAGCCGTTCAGGCGTAAGAGTTCCGGACAACTCGGTTTCACTTGTCGCAGCGATACTGCGAATTTTCTCGACGCCAACTGGGTTAGAGCTATCTGTTTCAGTAATGCCTGAAAACAACAAGCTCTTTAATTTAGTCAGCGCCAAAGGCGCGTCCAGCTCTTGGGCCACGCTGATGAGAGCAGAAATATTAGATGTCAGTGTTCGAGCCAAATCAGTTTCACCAACAAGCCCCAACTGGAGCAGCTTTTCCGAACTCAAAGAACCAGCTGTATCTGATTCGCTCGGAGCTGTAATACCTGCGCTCTTACCGGAAATGAACGCGGTCGCTGAATCGGCTTCAACCGCTGGATCAATTGTTCGTGAATACCCTGGGTTTAGCGACCCAGATAAATCGATCTCAGCTGTATCATTAAATCCCAGGGCTTTTTGTTTGCCTAAGAGTTGAGCAACATCTAACTCTATTGGCGCTACCAGCCCTTTTTCTTTCGACTTACTTAACGATAGTACAGCCTCAATCTCCGCGGCCGCGTTTAAGGCCAACGTTTTTAAGCTGCTTATAGTGTCGGGCGCCTCTATCGAAAACACCAAAGCCAAAGACTTTGTTTTCAAAGATCCAAATGAGCCAGCTATATTGTTTTCGCTCGCCACACCCAACTCAACATCAATTGATGAGCTGCCGGACTCGGGCGTACCTGCCGTTGCGAATGTATCTGGCGCATATTGGTTGTTTCTTTCAGCGAGATACCATTCTTCAGTCAGCTCAACATTTGTTATTAGCTTAACTTCCGCAAGATACCCGTTTGTGTAATTGCTTGGGTCGCCCCTTGCTCCTAATGTTATTCTGCCATTAGTAGCATCGTCGTTTGTGCCAGCACCCCACCCGCCAAGATGTGCGTTAGCGGCGTCGTTCATTATGTCCACGCCGTTCAAATAGAACTGCGCTTCGGTGCTTGTGCCATTACTGGATGTCCAATCGTCATTAGTAAACATGACGTGGTTCCAAGCCTGATGATCTGCGTAGTCAGTCTCGTTGCTGAAGTTGTTCGCTGAACCAGCTTCACCAGAGGATATTAGACAAATTCGCGCGTGCTTATTGTGGTTCGTGATCATCAGGTTTTCTGATTCATCAGCATTTTGTATGGCTACAATATGCTGAAAATCAGCCGTGCTTTGATAATTAAACCAAGCCGATAAACTCCACGCTTGCGTATCAGTGAAATCTACATCAGTCGCAGCAGCATACGAATATTCGTCAGTGCCATTATACGTTATTGCATCGCTTCCCCAGGGCGTCTTGTTGGTGGATTCATCAGGCGCGTTGACCTGTGTTATTGCTTCCCCCCCTGTTGAATTAATTACACCGTCGTGTGATACAAAATCGTAATCGCTCCAAACCGCATTTCGCCCGTATGTGTTTGTTACTGCAGGCTGTGATTCTGCGGCTTTTTTGTACCAAATATAAATATCTGTGTCTGTGTTGTAGGCGACAGTCGGAACCTTTACCCAAACAGTGCACTTTCGGCTTCCGGCAGTCGCATTAGTAATAAAATGTTGTATTTCGCAAGCGAGCTGGGTAACTCCATCTGCGTCCGATGAAAACCGGATATCCCCACCACCGTTCAAGGCAGAATTACTGCCAGCGTCCACTATCTCCGCATTCAGATGGTCCAGTGTTATAAGAAAAGGGAAGTTTGTAAGATTGGCAGCACCAGGTACTTTGGTGTTGTCTATTGTTATCTTTTGCTTACGCCCCCAACCATCGGGAAAGGCCATTTACTAAAGCCCGAAAATGGCTCTCAGGTTAGCAATATGTGCATCACGCAATGCAACAATCTCATCCTTTCTATCTTGAGTAACTGATGCATGCAGATTAGAAGCGGTGTTAACAAATACCGTTGCTTGTGACTCCATATTAGCCGCCTGACGGGTAAGCTCTTCAAACAAGGACAAGTCGTCTCGTTCTTTTCGTGCTTGTGTAAAACTCATTATCCGAAGCTCCTAGTCAAATACGCATTCCAATTGTTGATATAATCTTCGACCTTGCCCGCGCCACTAGCCGTGTTGTAGTACGTTTTCCAATATGCTGCCATGCCTTCGAGATCTCCAGGCTCTGGTAATGCGTCTGGAACTCTTCGGTAATGGATCCTGCACATGGCTGTAGCGTATCTAAGGTTGTAAGCCAGGCACGAAACGTGTGGTTTTGACGAAGCGACGTTACAGGTCTGCAGGATGTACTCTGCGTACTCAGGGCGTGTGTTGAAATAGTTGTCCCAGATATCCGCATGCGTTCCGACTTCCATCTGGTAGAAGCCCACTGCATCGTCGTAGGGGTTATCGTCACCATCCAATTGAACCAGGTGCGTAAGGTTCGACTCCTGGATTGCAGTGCCCAAAAGTAATTCTTCTGCACTTGGTGAATACAGGCCGATATCTTTTAACGTTGGAACAATAATCAGCTCTCGGAACTGACTAACATTAATCATTTTGCCAGGTCAGCGCAGCTCAATGCTGGATAATTACGGTTCCAGGTCCTAGTAAATAGCGACCTCGCATCGCTAACTCGGCTGGCATAATCGTTCCTGATAGCGGATCCAACGGCTAATCCGCACATGATTTTGGTTTGTTGGAATATGTTCTGCCCTAGATTCTGCTCGTACATCTCTCCAACCTGCTTCGTTACTTCTGCCACCGCGGCTGTATTACCCTCAATAGCTCTTGAATTGCCACCAACCGTTGACAGCAATCTTGAGAAATCTGCCTTACTTGCATATTCACCGGCAGTAGCGGGACCGACTGTTATCCACCCATTGATAATTCCTGCGGTAAGCACAGAGAGTATTAGTGCGCTAAGTCCTGTTAAACCCGTTGCGGTTTTGTTCTCGCTGAACACGGCTTTAATCTGGGCCGGTGAAACATCCATAAGCAATCCTTATCAAATTCCAGGCACAAAAAAGCCCGCGACATGCGCAGGCTCTATGGGCAAATAGGGTAGATTGCCGGAAAGATTAAATCAAAAGGATCCATCTGTCTACACCCCTTATCCATAGGGGGTGACTCAGGTGTGATTACACTCTATTGTTGATTACTTCATCATACGGAGTTCCCGATGTTGGATTATCTTACTGAAAATACTACTGCTATTTTTATAAACATCTGCGTCGCGGCTGTATTTTTCTATTTGGGGCTTAGAGGAGCACCCCCAAAAATTATAAGTCGCGGAGGCAGTGGATCTAGACAATTGCCACCACCGAACAATGATACTCACGTGGCACACTTACACGTAGAAAACCTCGCTACCGTTTATGGCAGAAAAATTAGCCGCCAAACGGCACATGAATTGCACGCAAAGCTTTGGGACATAGAGGCTAAAAAAATGGTTGGAGTACTACTTTGGCAAACTGACAATAGCAGTAATAGTGATTTTGGAAATATGTGCGACCTCGTCTCCGGTACCAGCAAAACGCTATGCATATTTGCAAAAAAACCAGATTCTGATTTTTATTCATTACCCTCTAAAATTGGTGGCGTCCTACAATTCAGCCCAACCGCAAAAAAATTTTACACGGACAATAAAAAGTTTCGGATCAAATTTAGAGATTCCATTAATCGAGAAACATCTATCGATATATATGTTAATAATTACCACTCGCAACTGAATGTTAGAATTGTAAAAACATGGCGGGTTCGGCTGGACGATATAGCAGGTAGCTTTATGGATCTGTTGAGAGCATTCAAATGACCAAAACCCATTCATAAATAGGTGCTAGAAAGTAAAATAGAAATCCAAAAAGCGATACTACCCACAAAGACAAGCATAACACCTCAGTCCTTCCTCCTTTTCGGATAGCCCAATCGTTAGTTACCGGAGGTAAAACAGGATAATCAGGAAGGCCACCGATAAAATGAAATATCCATCTGCGGCAATAGATGCTGTCATTTCATCGTCTCAGGTGTACGGATTCGGTTTGTTGCCATAGTGCATAGTCCACCCTAATTCGTGTCTTAAAAGTATGCAGGAGGTTACAACGGATAATCCTGCATCTCTGAAAGTCTCAGCCAACCTCTCACCACACTGCAGTTCTTCAGCAATACCCTGGCGGTCATATCCTGCTGCATCCATTTCAAGGGCTGCGTGGCTTGCTGGATCTACCGCCATAACGTGGCGCATAACTCTTACAGCGAAGATTAGGTTTTTGTCTGATCGAAATCCGCCTTTTGAATTGATGTCCATCGGCGTGGTGAGTGCAGGGGCTTTGAGGTTTGGTAAATGCCTCTCTTTCCCGTTTGCTGTTAGGTTTGACGAGCGCTGTATATATTCACTGGTCCACGCCTTCCACCGATCTGAAAGCTGTCTGACGGTTCCTGAAGGAGATACAGGTACCGCATTTACACTTCTATACTTTTCTTCTCGGCGTTCACATTGGCCAACGTACCATAAGCCCACTAACCGTCGAGCTATATCACGCTGCTCCCGGTTTATCCTCCTGTGTTTACGCTTACCCATAAATCAATACATCAAATATGTAACGAGAATTAGGATTGAACAGATAGCAATTGTCACAGCATAGAGTTGTTCGTTGTGTGACTTTCGATACCAACTACGCCTGAATTTATTAAACCTATTCAACATCAAGAGATTGCTTTCTTGGTTTAACCTTCCTTGGCGGATCTAACGGAGGTATCGTTTTAGTGGCAATGTTTGTCCAGTTGCTTTTTAGGCCATCTGTCTCGATCACCCGTAGTCTGTACTTTGCAGTTTCGCCTGGTGCGATATCGTCTTTCCACGAACGCTGCACACAATCGTCACTCATTGGAAGGTTTACAACTTTACCAAAATCCCAGGCACCGGTTCCGTTCATCCTAACCAGCTGAAAAGTACATTTGTCGTCTGGCAGTATTGAATCATCAACCCTGGTTAATGGTTGATCGGTCACAGAGATTGTGACTTCCTGGGCGGATAGATCCTGGTATGCGGCAAACAACATAAAAGCGAGGGCAGCAGCTATTAGTAACCTTGTTATTAGTGGTTCTATTTTCCTTTTTCTCAGCGTGCTCATTGGACCGGTGCCGATTCGGTTCCGAGCGTTGCCTTACACTTATTCGTTGCAGGGTCGAATTCCATTGATTCCAAATCAACGTCTGAATCCGGACCCTTCAGAAATGTGCAGCTCGATGCCCTTCCGGTGAAAACGCTGAACATACCTCCAGCTTCGCTATAAATTAGCCGGGCTTGGCCGTCGCCTACGGTCTCACACCCGGACAATGCGTATGCAGCTACTAATATTAATATTGTTTTCATGTCTTCTCCTATGGAGCGGTTAGAATTGGTTTAAGATTTTTCGGGTTTGCAGCATTAGCTGCGTATCGTCTTACACCCCAATACCAGTAAGTTGCTCTGAATTTCCACATGCCTCTTTTCAAGCACATCTCACGCAAGAGCTGATCTACCAATTTTCGTTGGCTTGGAAGCAACAACCCAAGCCGAAACAGATTGTAAAAAGCGTCATGTACTCGACTAGCGGTGATGCTGTTTTCAGTGTCGAATGTAGGTCCGCTGGGTCCGTCCCAGGCATAATGCTGGTGTGTCTTTAAGGTCCCATCACACTCAAGGATTATGAATTCAGTAACGATTCGTTCCGGTACAGTTATTCCGGTTTTATCCCAATGCGCACGGCTGGAATAATATTTATAGCCATCCTTGTAGTTAGTACCGCTGTCGATTAATTCTGGTGTTAGGTCGAAGGCGCTCATGCTAAGGCCTTCTTTAATGGGATAGTTACACTATGTAATTGTCCCGCTTTAATGCTCACGCCTCACCCACCGCAATCATTCCATCCTTACCCCAAACTTTGGATATCCGAATATCCGCTACGGCGCTGTCGTCTCCATACAGAGCGTCCAGAAGCGCTTTGCACAGGTTGTCAACATCCGGGGTTTGGGTATGTGGCTCACCCTCCATTTCTTCGCGTTTCGTCTTTGTCCAGGACGGCGGCATAGGTAAAACAAATATTACGTGTGCTCCCTGTTCAGGAACGAGCATCTTTCTCAGCCGGCACTCATCAGCGAAAGCTCTGTATCGTAAAACCCCAGGACGTTCTTCCCATTTATCACGCCTGGTCATACGAGGCTTCGGTACCGGAGTGATTGGGTATTTGATGAAGCTCACAGCTTGCCCTCTACGATCAGGCCGAGACGGTGAGCCAGAATCAGTGTCAGACCGACCCAGTACAGAAACATTTCTGATTGATCGATCTTGCGCATGTAGCGATCTTCAAATTCGCTGAGCTCGTTATCATCGAATTTGGCATGACAGCCCTTCTCGTTTGGACGTGCACAGCACAACGGAACTACCAGGATGTCATTCGCCTTGATCGACAATCCTCGCTTGAAAGCATCACCCCGAATTCCCTGGTAATGCGCCACCTGAGAAAACCCGACAATCCCGCAGTAGGAGCAAGACAGAGTACTAACCCACTCGTGATATCTTCGCATGCTGGCAGTCAGGTTTTTGCTCATGCTGCCTTTGCCCTAATAACAAACTCAAATCCTCTGAGCCCGTATTCATCAACTACTTTTTGAGCCAGGACCTCTGGTGCTTCTGCATCTTGAGACTTTAGTATTTCTCCTGTGTGCGTAGTGGTGTTGGTAAGCCTGGTCATGCATCGGAGTACCTCAGTCAGTTTGGTAAACCGAGACTCATCCATGATTCGTTGGGCAGCATCCGCGCTCATATGCTTAGACCCATGGCGCTAATGTCAGCAATGGCCTTGTTGTGTGCACGTTCAAGCTTGTCCAGGTAAGTCTTTGGGGGCGGGCCTTGGGGAACGTAAAGTTTCGGCGGGTTGAACTGGTCTATCCGTGGAAATCCATTCGATGCTGGATGGCTGATAGCAAGTCGCTGGAATGCTCTCTCGATGCTTGCAGCGGTTCGGATACTCAAAGCATCCCAATATTGTTCAATAGCGTCCCGAGATAATTTCTTCCCGTAGTGTTGCTGGATTTTGTAAAACAACGGATCAAATTCTTCTCGGGTCATGCTCGTTGCTCCCGGGTGGAATTTCGTTCGTAGTGTCCAACGCACTTGTGGACAGCCCTGATAAATTTCCCGCTTGGAACAGGGTCTTTTTTGTTATCGCGTTGGTTAATTAATCGAGCCAGTTTTGTACAGTCAATCCGCCCCAATTTATCCGTGACCAGAATTGAGTGGTCTTGCATAATCTCGTCAACTTTCGTGGTCAACGCTTTTTCGTTTTTGTGAGAGTGAGCGTGACCAGGCGAAAAATTTAAACCGTTTTCCCTTTTCACTTCATTTAATACTTCACTTGTCACTTCACTTCTCACTTTGGGTGTCACCCTGACACTACTGAAGTGTCCCCCTGACACTACTGAGGTGTCACCCTGACACTTCTGGGGTGTCACACTGACACTACTCAGATCATCGGGTAGTGTCTGGCTGACACTACTGGTATCAATGAGTGGTGTCTCTGTGACACTACTGAGGTCAAACTTTTCGACCACAAAGGAGTACTTATTTGAATTTCTGTAGGCTTTGTCAGCAACTAAAAATCCTCTTTTTTCAAGGTTGCGACAGGCCCGTAAAATTGAACTATTACTCCAGCCGGTATCCCTACATAAAGTCGAAATTGAAGGGTCACATTGACCCGTTTTATTGTTGCAATGAATAGCCAGAGCGATCAGTAACGCTTTTTCAACCTTGTCCAGGTCTTGGCTGTTTTGCACTGCGATAAGGATGTCGGTCCTCATGGTTCGAAAATCCTTCCTACAGCACTGCCTGGGTAAAATCCTGTTGACCGCATTAGCCTGTTCTAATCCCCTGGCAGTTCCATGTGAAACGACTCATGTGCGTTATTTCAGAGTATTCATAGAGCAGAATGCGCACCCCTCTGCTCTGGAGAATCCTTACCCTTTGATTTCCTTGAGCACACCTACCAGGTACTCGTGTTGAGAGTCCTTCTTGGCAATCTCATCCTCAAGCTCCCTGATTCGACGATCTTTTTCATCTTCTCGAACACGCAATTCCTTCCCACCCTGCCAGGCAAGCCAGATAGTAGGCGCGTCGTTTCCACAGAGTTTTTCCAATTTCTTAATGTTGGCACCGGAGATGGCTGCGTTATTACTTTTGTATCGGGACCAGGTGGCTTCATCGATCGACAGAGCAAGCATGATTTCTTTTGCAGGAACCTTTGCGGCTCGTTGACACTTGTCCAGTGCGTCACCAAACGTGGGAAGATCACCTACATCAGCTTGGATGAGCTCTACCCAATCCCTGGCCCACATAAGCTGTAATTCTGGTTGTTCGGTTACTTGTTCCATGTCATTCAAGAGACTTGTATGGCCTTGTATGAGTCTTTCTGAGATAAAGAAAAATCAGCGTGAGGCATAGTTATGCTGCCTCTTCGTCTGTTAAGTCGCTGTATAGCTTTACGAGTTTCGCGCCTAGTCCATAATTAGGCATCTCAGTAGAGCCGTTTTTGATTCGGTGGATGGATGGTTGTGAAGTTCCGATCTTCTTGGCCAGTTCACCTTCAGAAAGCCCATACCCTTCAAGTATGGCTGTAGTGATTTTCGCAAAATCAGTATTCATGGACGAAACAGTAATGCGCAAATGTATTGCTGTCAATACCCTAATGGATTATAGGCAATGCGAATATGCATCACATGAGACAACACCCGGGAATCAGAGTTAAAGAGTTAATGGATAGCGCAGGCTTAAGCGAGGGAGAGCTTGCGCGAAGAACCAGGCTACAGCAACCAACAGTCCATAGACTGATAAGCCAAGAAACTAGGTCACCTAAGCGTGAAACCCTACAGCCAATTGCTGATTATTTTGGGATGACAATTGACGATCTGGAAGCGAGCACAGGACCCAAAGGACCAAAGTTGTCAGTAGTTCGTGAAGCTATTCCACCGTACTTAGCCGAGAAAATTCACAAACTTCCGCCTAAGCAGCGGGATTATCTGATGGATCAGATTGATAGTATTGTTGAGGGTCTTTTGAAGCTGTAATCTCGCCCACTAGGCGCTCAATGTATGCCAATCCTTTTGAGTCCAGTAACTCCAAGCGCGCTTGGATTTCTTCGATTGTTATTTGTTTATGTGCAGCATCCATCGTTTCACCCAATGCGAATGACCAGATTATAGGTGGCCAAATCATTGGTCAAGCGGGTGTCGAAAATGCCAACAATGTCGCACAGGCGTGTCAGAGTTCCGCCACAAATGAATACTTTTCACCATAGAGAAGGACAAAGATGACAATAGACCAGATATTTATAGCCGGGAAAGAGTACGACGGAATACTTCATATAGGCCATATCGAAATATTCGTAAATCTGCCTCTAAAACTCGAACACGATATCACCACAACGGAAATCGATCAGATTGAAACCCAGGTTAGGGGCAGAATGGCTGAGGCAATCGCAGCAGCAGGTCTGAGAGAGCAGCTTCGAATACAGGACTCGCGGTCCAAGCGTGGATGCGTCATCGTGACTTTGTTTTTTGGAGTTCTCGCGACCGCGGCAGTTGTAAAAGAATACGCCTCATTGCGGGAAAGCGTGATCCTAATGGCAAATGATATACAGAAAGTTTCCGTGTCTATTAAAGGCTTACTATTCGAGAAATCGTCCTTTGTTAAAAGCGTTAAGATCGAGCCCACAATAACGGTGTCAGAACCCCGAGAGAAAAGTCATACAAATCGATAATTCTGAATTTAGACTTGCCATTGCTAGTAGTCTCCAACTTTCTCGAAATAGATGTTATCTTAATTTCAACCGCGCGATTCGCCTGACGGTAGGTGCCACTTCAATATGTCTATAAGCAAACCATGGAAACCCACAACCTGCGAAGCCCCTGATCTTTTATCGTTATCTAGCAATTTGGTTGCTGAAGGCTATATGCGGATGCTGTTCCATTCGGCGGAATCTTCCAACCCGAAAACCAGAGCTCTTCGATTCGGTTACCTACGATTGGTAGACAAATGTACGTATGAATACCGGAATGGTAGGGCGTCATTGCAGGAGTACGTGAAGAGTCATGAAATAGGCACGCTGCTTCGTACGGCTAGCCACTTTGAATCGTGCATCAATTCAATGAAACGAGCGGTAAACTACCTTAACGCTCTAAGGAAGGATCAGGATGGTCCAACGATCTCCAAAAATATATCGGTACTAAAAAATGAAAAGCGAATTCGCAAAATCCGGGATTCAATTGAGCACACCGACAAAGATATTCTGAAACAAATTATTTCACCGGGAGAACCGCACGTTCTTATGGTTACAGACGAAGGATTATCTCTTGGAGGCGAGAAAATTTGCTGGCATGAGATTGCGAAATGGATAGAACAGCTTCACGTCGAAGCACATAAGGTTGCGGGCCACAATGCAAAGTAATAAACATCCATATAGCGGTAGTTAGACGTCTAGGGAGGTTCACCAAATCTTTAAATTTTTAACAGCATGTCGACTTACCGGTGGATTCTTTGTTCTTTTCTCCCTGCCATTGCTTCTAATTCCCGGATCTTGGGTGGAGCAGTATGTAGCCGAACACACTAACTGGGCAATGGCGAAAGATATGTTTCAACTCGTCGCGGTATCTGATCTGCTTGTTGGCGTTCTCCTGGTGATTCTGTCCTTTGGGGATATTGGGAGACGGACGCAGGTTTGGATTTCTGGAGGCATGGGACTGTGCATATCGCTACTCACCGTCGTTCACATAATTTTGCTCAACCCTTTCAATGCAGAGACTTTGTGGAATTCGCTGTTGTACTTCGATACCGTATTATTCGGTACTTTGTCGGTCTACTGGATAATTGTTACTGTTTTTCGGAAGCGCCAATCAAACAGCTGAAACAGATTGTTTGTATATAACAATCGAAGTCTTACGTACAAGGGAATATAGGGGTAGAAATGAAAAAGCCGCCCTAAAGCGTCCTTGTTTTTCATTCTCACTTCAATTCGAGATACAACGCAAGACCGTAGTGTCTTAGTTTGAACTACTTTTTTTTGTAAGGTCAGCGATTGACAATCCGCATAGCGTCATGAAGCTCGCTATTTCTTTTTAGGTAGTCGGACGCGTATGCAATTAGATCTTCCAATTTGGCGTGATCATAGTTTGCAGACGATCCGTCAACCTCCAAATCTGTGTGTATAACCAGAGTCCGTTTGAGGTCGTTATGGAGACCTTCCACCGTGCAATGACATCCTTTGATATGTTCGTGATCCAACACGTATCTGACCTCCTGTAGGCAAAGAGCTAAGCATACCGCAATAGACAAGTGCTTTCTGAGGAGTTCAAAATTCCGAGCGCCCCCATCCATATTCGGGCATGATTGCGTTTAGATCCTTAAAGAGATATGGTACTGTACATATATACAGTGCTGTGCTAATACGACCACCTGGTGAGGAATACATGGCAGCTAACTCGCGAATCGAATGGACGGATCACACCTTCAACCCTTGGTGGGGATGCACAAAAGTTTCCCCAGCCTGCGATCACTGTTACGCGGAAGCTTGGGCCAAAAGAACTGGGCACAGCGTGTGGGGAGCGAAAAGTTCTCGGCGCTTTTTAAGCGATGCTTACTGGAAACAGCCATTGAAATGGGATCGTGAAGCAGCAGAATCCGGATGTCGAAAGAGAGTATTTTGCGCATCCATGGCAGATGTTTTTGAGTGGAAAAAAGAATTGACGCCGTGGCGTAATAAGCTATGGGAGCTTATCGACAGTACGCCAAACTTAGATTGGTTGCTTTTAACCAAACGTCCTCACCTTGCCAACCGAATGAATCCGTGGGGAACGTCTTGGCCGCTCAATGTTTGGTTGGGTACGACCGCAGAAGATCAAAAATGGGTTAATAAACGCTTACCACATCTTGCAAACTCTTCTGCAAACATTCGTTTCTTATCTTGTGAGCCTCTGTTAGGAGAAATCGATTTATCACCGTGGCTTGCAAGTGGAGACGTGGACTGGGTTATCACAGGTGGTGAGAGTGGCCCCAATGCACGCCCTAGTGATCCAACTTGGTTTAAAGCCGTACGAGACCAATGTGAGCGGCATGCTGTGCCTTTTCACTTCAAGCAATGGGGGGATTGGGCTCCAATGGATACTGTTCAAAGCAATATCATTCCGTCAAGAGTGCTGAATGTTGAGTTTTCGACACCAGTCGCGCGGTTTGGCAAGAAACGTAGTGGGAGAATTCTCGACGGACAAACGTGGGACGGGCTGCCAGCGATGGCTTAAAGAAATGCTACTGTAACGCCCCTGTTCGGGGGATATCCTCTCTTTCCACCCTGAGGACGAACAACATGAATTCGTTTTTCCTTCTCTAGTCGTAGGAGAGTTTTTTGTCGTAGCTGTCCATGATGGTAGATAGTTTCATCTGACATAATAAACCTATCAATAGTCTCAATAGGGGTTGGCTGGTTCCCAAATCGGTTTTTGAGATGGTCTGCAAGTGGCTCGGTATCTATCTCATCTTCAATGAGAACCATTTGATTTTCATCATGTCCACGGAATCCAAAGCTGCCATCAGGAACTGCTTTCCAGATGGCACTCTTCATTAAATTGCATCCCTTTTCATGTCTGGTCGCAAAGTAGATCGAATATTCGTGAATGTTACCCTTCCAGAGTTCAAAATTTACAACGTACTTCGCGCCGTGATTTTTTAGTTGTGTGGTAAAAAGATCGTGTAGAAAACGTTTTTTTTGATCATTCTCTTGCATAACAAGGCACTGTTTCCACTCTTCAGATCCGAAAAGTGAATTGAGATGAGGTTCGAAAGTATCATGAGCTCTAAATCTGCGGATGGGTTCATACATAAATGAGATAAACACTTCGCTCTTAGCATTGGACAGAATTCGCTCGACTAATTCCATTTCACTTCCTTTAACGCCGAACGGATCTATCATAACGAAGGCGGGCGCCATACGAGTATTTTGTTCATCAATATAATTTAGTATCTCTTCCATATGGTCGCTAAAAGTGCCGTGAAGTACTTGGCGGGATACACCTGGGACTTCGGGTTGATTTCCTACCAACTGCTTAAGATGTTCTACTCGATCTTTCCTCTCTTCTATAAATATGCACACCACTTCACCGAGTAGAGTCCCGTTATCTTTGTGTTGTTTTACACAATCTAGAGCTATTTTTGGCGATCCTGGTTCACCACCCGCATATTCTCCGGGCCCAGAAAACCCATCAATAAAAACAATGCGATCATTATATCGTCCGAGTATGGGGAACCAGCCTTCTAGGTATGCTTTTAGTACTTGATGTTTTCCAAGTGTATGATCATCCCGATCCCATAACGTATCTTTAGCCAAAATGTACCCCTTCTTCTTATTGTTTCCAATCTATCCCCACGCCCCTATGTGGGGTTATGTCTTCTCAATGGACGGGTTAATTTCTATCATCTTGTCCACGATTGTTTGGTAGTCTTCAAAAATATCGCACTCAGAACCTTCTTTGTTTTTTAATGATTCAATCGCTTTGCAATACAGAGTAAATCCTGGTTTTCGAATGTCATATAATTCCGGATCGTCATGGAGATCGTCGAACGTGCACTCGAACGAATCCCAGAAGTCACAATCAGAATCATGTTCACCCATGTATTCGTCAATGATTTCTTCTGCTTGTGCATGCGTCAACTTTGCAGGTTTTTGCTGGCCAAATAGTACGAAGAAATATTTCTGCAATGCTGTAGCGGGTCGGTTTTTCCAGCTTTCTATATTTTCTGGTTTGGATAAAAGTAATGCGACCTGATGCATAGCAGATGTCTGATTCAACCCTTTCAGAGGGATTTTAAAATGCTTCAGAATGGGTTTTTCTTTTTCTTCAACGGGACATCCCAATCCAATAATATCGCTCGCTTGGCCTTTAGTTATGGTTGAGTCCTGTGATGCGAAGCCATCCCTTTGAAGTCGATCTAACTGGCGATCGGTTACCTCATCAAAATACCAACGGGGCAGCTCGTAGCCCTCAGTTTCTTGATTTGCGAGGTTCCAACGCTCTTCGATCATGGACTTATGCTCTCTAAGGAGGTTGTCTGCCCTGGAAGCATTTCGTGAATTGGTTTTGGTCCGTTGCGTTTCCGCATAGGCATCACCTGGAGGTGGCGAACTATTACCACCTATTAAGGAAATCATCCAAACGAAAACCGCGACGACAATGATTCCGATCAATATTTCCATAAATCTTAGCTTCTCACTAACTCCATATCTCTATGAGGGGCTATTTAGCACCCAGGCTCCGCAATACCTGTTCTTCAAGCGTGCCACGAGATTGACATCGAACCGATCTGGGAGTTTTGTTTAGATTGTCAAAAATGACTGCGTTGCCAAATACATTTACTCTGATATCAGTTGATCCATCTTCCTTGTCCCGGAGCAAGACGTTGATATCTGCTGTTCTACTTTGAAAAACGTCATACGTACCAAGCGTTCCACAATCAAGAAGGCTATCATCTGCAGCTAAGCCATATTCTGCTGCAATTAAGCCAGAATCCTTAGCCACATTCTTCAAGGGGATGCCATTGTTAGCAAAATAGGAAATTGCGGTTTCCCAGGCCTCCCCATAAGACATTGTTGAAATTCCTGAATTTTCTACACCAATGTCTGTAGGGGGTTGGTAACTCGCACACCCAGCAGGGATTAACAGACCGAACACCAGAAACCATCTCATTTGCATCTCCCACCGTAAATTTTATTCTTCAATAGTAACTTGTCACGAAAATCAAAATAATACATTTGCGTATTGATATATTAATGCGTTTGCGTATTATTGGTTTAGAGGAATCATAATCTTGAAGCAGAAATGAGCCGGGTCCGTACACAACACTGCAGACAGTTCCAGGAATCTCGGGCTCGCTGCAAACGTAAGTTGGGCAATAAATTCAATGAGAAGAGTTATTTAAGAGGTTGGTCTGCAGTAGCCAGTCGTTAACCAAAGGAAAGGGATATTACTTATGTCAACTGTATACAACATTCTTCCTGGACGATCTGAGAACTTTACGAGGGATCAGATCATAAAGATTCGGGGAATACACCCGGGGCTTGGTGAGCAACTTGCAGCTGCAGCTTTTACCGGTTGCGGTTCACAGCCAAAGCCAGACACACCCAGAAAAATACCTGACGATGGCTTGTACATTGTTAACACTGATGCGCCGTCTGTATCAGGTAATGCTCGGATGTTGCGTGATGCGCTCTCTGGCCTTACTGGTGAGGCCGTTCCGTTCACTTATAAACAAGTGAAAGTACTAGCCAGCGATTTGGGGCTCAGTTCCGGTTCTCCAGCTTACCTGGTTAGAGAAGGCCACTTACTGGAGCAGACCAGTGGTGAATAACGTCATTCGATTTCCCCGTCGGCTTCGGTTGATCACTCTGCGTTACGAACTCGAAGGTGATGCGCATCGATGCACATTGCATGCGCTCAATATTCACCAGGCTAAACGAAAACTTAACCGGCTGCTTGTCTCACCCCCTGAAAACACTGCAATGATAATGATGAGGCCAGTATGAGCAGTATATGGAGCAGGGCGACCATCGCACCAAGAGCCGCTTTTAATATCGATAATGCTGGTATCACAAAAAGGGATGCTGATCGCGCCAGAATTAAACAGGAGCTCGCAGCGTTCGAAGCCGCGGGCGGAGAGATTGAAGTACTCACTACCAGAGTTGATCAGAAAGCAGAGTTCTCTTTGGACTGGAGAGCTGATATGCGAAAAAATTATGTGGCGCCAGTTTAGATGGACGACTTCATTGCACTTGTTCAGTCCACTGTATCCATGAAGGCATTCCTGGGTATCAATCTATTCTGGATCTGCTTTGTTTTATGGATGGTTATATGAGCGAGATTGTATTTGTTGAAATACCTCCGCCACCTTCATTGAATGCGGCGCAGATGTTTGGCCGGTACGCCTGGAACCTGGACGCGCTCAAATGGCGCCGGACCCGGTACTGGAAAGAGAATATCCATTATGAGAAGGTCGGTGGAGAGATCCGCTACTACTGGAAGGAAATAGATCAATGGCTTACGTTAAACCACATCGTAATCGAATCGCCTACCGCTTCCGGATTGACGGGGAAGAGTTCACTACCACAGTCGACTGCAAACCTACCGCGACTAACATCAAGGCGGCGAAAAAAGAAGCCGAACACGCAGAATACCGGCTCAAGCTCGGGGAATCCTGGGAGTCAGTACGAGCCGAACTCCGAGGCGAACGTGTCCTCATTGCCAAATCATTAGGATATTACGCTCAATTCTCGTTCGACAACTCTTTGCAGATCCGAGACACAACGTTAAGGCAATACGAATCGCTGTATCACATATACTGGAAAGCCTTCGAGCGACGCGCAGTAACAAGCCTTTTACCATCTGAATTGTTAGCCCATCTAAACAGCTTTGATGTTTCCCAGAAAACCAAACGTAACGCATTGAGCGTATTACGCATAATTCTTGGGGTGGCTAAAGACGATAAGGTTCTAATCGAAATCCCGATATCGGCCAAGTGGGATTTCTCCACCGAGGAACAGCATGATCCGGATCCATACTCAGAGAATGAACGCGATGCATTGTTAAATGCGCTTCTGGATTGGCCAGTTGCCTGGAGATATTTCTTGATGGGTTTTCATACCGGTATGCGTACAGGTGAAATGCTTGCGCTTGAGTGGAAGGGTGTCATTAAGCCCTATATCAAAGTGATGCAAGGCCGCTCCAGAAGAAAGGTCGGGAAGACAAAAACGGGTAAGCACCGCGAAATAATTTGTCCCGATATCGTGCTGGATATGCTCGATGTCAATCCATCCAGATTCAAGAAATCATTCGTGCATCTGTCGGTAACTGGCGTGCCTATTCTGGACGAAAAATACCTGATGGCCAAATGGAGGGAGGCGCATAAAAACGCCAAAGTTCGTCTGAGAGTTGGGGTCCGTTACCCATGGCGCGCCACTTATGTGTCATTGGCCTTAGCTGCGGGTGCTCCCCCTATATGGGTTGCAAAACAGACAGGCCACAACATCGCGACTTTGATCAAACACTACGCTCGTTGGATTAAAGATCGAAAGAAGCAAGATATCGAGGAGCTGGAGAAAATCTATGGATAGTAAATGGGATTGGAAGGACTTAATTATGCTGGCTGCAACTATCATCGCCACAGTAGCGGCTGTTATTGCTTTGATCAAAGCCAATGAAGCAAATATTCTTGCTCAGCAATCCAATAATACAGCTAATAAAGCGAACGTGCTTTCTCAGCAATCCAACGAAATTGCAAAACAAGTTCACGCCGATTCGCGGATTTTGGCGAAACCGAAACTTGCCACACACTTTGCTGTAGGCCCCGAGAAAATTTTACTTGAGGTGCAGAACGTTGGACCAGGTCCAGCGCAGTTGTTGATTGCGTGCGTTTTGTACGATGGCGATGTTTATGACCTCATGATCGATGACGAAGTTATCCGATTTGGAAAGGCGCTTGGTCTTCCTGTGCCAAAGGCTGTTAGTTCACTCAAAGGGCGCTACATCGCTTCGTCGGATCAGCAGATGATATTTAGTGGCATTTTGAATGACAGAGCTCTTACTTTGGAAAAAGTGTCAAAAATTCGATCCAATTTTCAACAAGCAATTTTCTATATCCCGTATGAAGATATTTTCGGTAAGCGATTCGAGGGGAGAGGTGTATTTATGCACGAAACCGGTAATCCAGATTTGTTTATTCGAAGCACAGGGCGTTACAAATTAAGCACGCCTGACGCTACAAGCGAATGCCCAAAATGGGCGGGGCCTAACAAGAGCGATTAGGCGAAAATATGAGGGGTTCTGAAATGCGGACGAAATCAAACGGGGGAACCAATGAGGGAACCAAAACGCCTAAAATGGCTTGGAACCCTTATGTTAAATGGTACACCCGGCAGGACTCGAACCTGCAACCCTCTGGTTCGAAGCCAGATATTCTATCCAGTTGAACTACGGGTGCATAAGGCGCGCAGTATAACTGATGTCCCTTTGTGGGTCAGTAGCTTCCTGACATTGTTTGTGAAGCAATCCGATTCGATGTTTAATACCTTTGGAAGGATTGTGCGGGAATGGTGCTCCATGGCTGGCAACACAAAACAGTGAGTGAAGAAGATATACAATTGCCTCTTCAGGGTATGGCAGAGAGTGATGTATTAGCGAGCATTCTCGAAGGTACAGCGAGCGCGACAGGAGAGGAATTTTTTGTAGCGCTGGTAAGAGGTCTTGCAGAGGCGCTGAATACGCAACTCGCCTGGGTTACCGAGTATGTGCCCGATTCTGACAGCTTGAATGTGCTGAGCGACTGGAACCGGGCTGGTACCCGACTATCCGCAAGTTACCCCCTCGCTGGCACACCCTGTGAACCCGTTATCCTTGGCTCGAAACTGGTTCATGTACCGGATGAATTTGCTGCTAAATACCCGCAGGATCTGGGTCTAATCCGCCTGGGTGTCTGTAGTTATCTGGGCGTACCATTATTGGATCTCGATGGACGTGTGCTCGGTCATCTGGCTGTGATGGATGCGCGTCCCATGCCTTCTGAACCGCGATTTTTGGCGGTGTTCAGAATTTTTGCTGCCCGTGCTGCGGCTGAATTACAGCGTTTGCGCGCAGAAGCTGAACTTAGCGAAAAAGAAGAAAAATTGCGCCAGCTTTTTGCCGGGGCCATGGACGCAATCGTAGAGCTGGATGAATCCCTTAGAATTCTCATGCTAAATGATGCAGCGCGTGACTTGTTAGGGCTTGGCTCTACGACGACAGTTGGAGAAAGTTTTGAGCGTTTTCTGGACGGTGAAGGTAAGAACAACTTGAAGGCGCTTGCTACGGGGCTGCTTGGCTCAGGTGAATCCCAGCGCTCGCTGTGGATACCAGGGGGTCTGGCTTTGGGTACTGGCGATCAGCGGATACCCGCTGAAGCCACTTTATCCGCCTTTCCTTCACGTAACGATACGCACTACGCCCTTATTATGCGTAATGTGAAGGACCGGCTGGAAGCAGAACAAAAAATTCTCGCGCTCAGTAGTGAAGCAACCTATCTTAAAGAAGAAATCAGAAACCTTGGAAATTTTGGCGGTATTCTCGGTTCAAGCCCTGCCTTGCAACATGTTTTTAATGACCTGGAGAACGTAGCAGTTACAGATGCTACGGTACTTGTTCTTGGTGAAACAGGTACAGGTAAAGAACTGGTAGCGCGCGCCATCCATGACGCCAGTTTGCGTGCTGATGGTATTCTTATAAAGCTCAATTGTGCTGCACTGCCGGAACATCTTGTAGAGGCTGAACTGTTTGGTCATGAAAAAGGTGCATTTACGGGTGCAAACAAGAAACGGGAAGGCCGGTTTGCGATCGCTGATGGTGGTACGATCTTTTTGGACGAAATTGGTGATCTACCACTAAGTTTACAGGCCAAATTGTTGCGGGTGCTGCAAGAAGGGGAGTTTGAGCCATTAGGAAGTTCCCGTACGCGTAAGGTAGATGTGCGGGTTATAGCGGCAACTAATCAAGATCTGCTTCAGGCGACCGAAGATGGTAAATTCAGGGAAGACCTCTATTACCGGCTTGCAGTATTTCCAATTACCGTACCCCCTCTGAGAGATCGTTTGGAAGACCTGGATGTTTTGGTCAAAGCCTTTATTACCACTTTTGCCCAACGTCTAGGGCGTAAACCTGTCGAACTCAGGCAGGTAGATACAGAGCAACTTGCCCAATACGACTGGCCTGGAAATATACGCGAGTTGCAAAATGTTATTGAGCGAGCGCTCATTACGTCTGTAGATGGTTACTTAAACCTGGACCGAGCCTTGCCAAAATCTACCAACAGGCCAGAAACTTTCCAAATTAGGACAATGGCGGAACTTGTTGAAATTGAACGTGGAGTTATTTGTTCTTCGCTGGAAGAGTGCGCCTGGCAGGTAGCTGGCGACAAGGGGGCAGCACGGCTGCTCGGTATGAATGCATCAACGTTAAATTCGCGTATGAAAGCGCTGAATATTAAACGCCCGCCAAAAGCTTAGACAGCCTGATTGCGAAATATCGAAACGAAAACTCGCTAACATGTCCAACAGATACTCGGTTATGTCTGCCGATGCCGTAAGAACAGCGCCCTACAGGGTTGGCATGTTTCATGCTCATTCAAGATTGGATGAACTGAAAATGAGCGACAATGCAGAACTCAAGACTCAACGCCTGGCTCGCGAAAGTTTCGCAAAGCATCAATTCCTCTGATCAACTTGAAGTAAGTTCACCTTTCAGCGGCGAGGTCCTGGCATCTGTGGATGTTGCGAGCGAGCAGGACGTAGAAGATTCTCTGGAACGTGGCTATGGGCTGTTTAGAGAGCGGCAGAACTGGATAGCCCTGCATGAGCGTATTAGCATTCTTGAACGCTGTGCTCGGCTTATGACCAAACACCATGGCGAACTGGTGGAACTTGCTACTTCTGAAGGAGGTAAACCTTTATCAGACAGTCAGGTGGAAATTACCAGGGCAATTGCTTCCGTGCGACTTTGTGCAGAACATCTAAAGGCAGATGCCGGAAAAGTCATTCCAATATCTGCCAGTGCTGCTGGAAAGATTGCCTTTACCCAATATGAACCCCAGGGTTTGGTGGTTGCCGTCAGCGCTTTTAACCACCCCCTGAATCTTATAGTGCATCAGGTAGCACCGGCTGTGGCGGCCGGGTGCCCTGTTATTGTGAAACCTTCGCCCCTAACGCCATTGAGCTGCCTGAGATTTGTGGAGTTGTTAATAGCAGCCGGGTTGCCAGAAGCCTGGGTGCAGGTAGTTGTTACTGAAGACAACGCACTGGCAGAGCGATTGATTACCGACAAAAGGTTGGGCTTTTTTAGCTTTGTTGGCAGCGCCCCGGTAGGTTGGATGTTGCGATCAAAACTGTCACCCGGTGTTCGCTGTGCTCTTGAACATGGTGGTGCTGCACCGGTAATACTTGCGGAAGATGCTGATCTGGATATTGCCATAGCGTCGATATTGAAAGGCGGGTTTTACCATGCTGGACAAGTATGCGTGTCTGTACAGCGAGTGTTCGCACATTCTTCTATTGCCGATGATTTTGCCAAAAAACTTGCTGCCGAAGTGGATCAACTCATTTGTGGAGATCCTATGCATATAAACACGCAGATTGGTCCCCTTATACACCCCCGAGAAGTAAATCGCGTTCATTCATGGGTGGAGGAAGCAGTGTCTGGTGGTGCTATCCGCCTGGGCGGGGGAGTTCAACATAGCGAGCGATTCTATCCCGGTACGGTGTTGCTTAATCCTTTGCCTGAATCAAAAGTCAGCAATTCTGAAATATTTGGCCCGGTTGTGAGCATTTTTTCTTATGAAGATATGCAAAAAGCTATACGCCAGGCAAACAACCTGCCATTTGCCTTTCAGGCAGCTGTATTCACCCGAAACACGGACATAGCAATGCAGGTTTTTGCGCAAATTGATGCCTCTGCTGTGATGGTTAATGACCACACTGCATTTCGTGTAGATGGAATGCCCTTTGCGGGTTTGCGTCAGTCGGGCCTTGGAGTTGGAGGCATCCCTCATACGCTGGATGACATGCGTATTGAAAAAATGCTGGTTATGAATTCCGCAAGTGCATTGGCTAACTTATGAACATTGATCAACTAGGCAGTTTAGGGGAATTTGTTGGATCTATCGGTGTGATGTTTAGCCTTTTTTTGCTTATCGGACAAATTCGTTCCGGCATTAAAACTGCCAGAGCAAGTACTCTGCAGGAAATTCAAAGAGACATGCGCGAGTTGCTGACTGGCGATATTGAAAGGGCGGGCATAGTAATGAAAATCCGCCGGGGAGAGGCCCTGGGTGATGAGGAGCGCTTAATACAGGGGCAATGGGCATTGATGATGTTTCGGGCCTTTGAAACTCAGTGGTTTCATGTAAAAGCCGGGACGCTGGATCAATATTTGCACCAGGGGTACCTGCAACACCTTCGCTATGCACTAAGCAACCCTGTGGTAATGAGTCAGTGGAGTGATCAAAAAGAAACGATGTTCCATTCTGAGTTTGTTTCTTATGTGGATAGATTTCTGATCACTAACCCACCCTCAATACAGGCGCTCCACCAGTATGCCTCGCCCGAGAATGAAGACTAGAAATATGAACTTGCGAGATTTCGTAACGAGATTGGTAACCTTTTTGGACGAACTACGTCCAATGGGTTGTCGAAAACTTGAAAGGGCCCATTTCATCAGTGTTTTGGGAACAAATGGTTCTTGGCACGAGTTGTGCTTTGTTAGCAGTAAACAGAATAAGCAAACAGAAATGAAACAGAATGATAAAAGCCTACCGTTGAGGAGAAAATAGCATGGAAATGTCCCACGCAATGACACTAATAAATTTCATGGCGGGCCTGTTTGTCGTTTTTGTAGGTACGGCAATTCTTGCCGTAATGGTTGTATATGTAATAGATCGCACGCAAACCAAACAGGCTATCCGACATAATTTTCCAGTGGTTGGGCGTTTTCGCTATTTGTTTGAACACCTTGGTGAGTTTTTTCGACAGTATTTTTTTGCCATGGATCGCGAAGAGTTACCCTTTAACCGGGCTGAACGATCCTGGGTTTATCGTTCGGCCAAAGGGGTTGATAGTACTGTGGCATTTGGATCGACCCGAGATCTCAAACCTACGGGCACAATTCTTTTTGTTAATTGCCCTTATCCTACTTTGGATGAGGACGCCTCCAAGCTTACCTCGCTAACGATCGGCCCCCACTGTGACATTCCTTATGAGAGTCGATCTCTGTTCAATATTTCAGGGATGAGTTTTGGTGCTATTTCCAAACCTGCCGTACTGGCTTTAAGCAATGGTGCGCGTAAGGCGGGTGTGTGGATGAATACGGGAGAGGGCGGCCTTTCGAGTCATCATTTGGAAGGTGGTGCCGACATTGTTTTTCAGATTGGCACCGCAAAATATGGTGTGAGAGATGAGAACGGTCTGCTATCTGACGAAAAACTTAAGGAGATGGCCAGTCATGAGCAAGTGCGTATGTTTGAGATCAAGTTATCGCAGGGCGCAAAACCGGGCAAGGGAGGTATTCTTCCCGGCGGCAAGGTTACCGAGGAGATTTCAAAAATTCGACTAATTCCCGTTGGGAAAGACTCCTTAAGCCCCAATCGTCACCCGGACATAAATAATGAGGCTGAGCTTTTGGATATGATCGACCGGGTTCGCCGTGTTACTGGAAAACCCGTTGGTTTTAAAGCTGTTGTTGGTGCCTATGGATGGTTAGAAACCCTATTTGTCGAGATCCAAAAACGCGGCATAGAGTCGGCACCTGATTTTATCACGATAGACTCAGCCGATGGTGGAACGGGTGCAGCGCCAATGAGCCTGATTGACTATGTCGGCTTGTCTGTTAAAGAGAGCTTGCCATTGGTTGTGGACCTGATTAATAAACACGGATTGCGGGACCGAATCAAGGTGATTGCCAGTGGCAAAATGATCACCCCGGCAGAGGCGGCGTGGGCAATATGTGCGGGGGCTGATTTTGTGACCTCAGCGCGCGGTTTTTTGTTTGCTCTAGGCTGCATTCAGGCCTTGCAGTGCAACAAGAATACCTGCCCCACCGGCATCACCACGCACGATAAAAAATTACAGAAAGGACTCAATGTCCAGGACAAGTCGGAACGCGTGCGTCGTTACGCTGACCAGATGCATCATGAGATAGGCGTTATCGCACATAGTTGTGGTGTACCGGAACCGCGCAGGTTGCAACGGTTTCATTGCCGTGTAGTTCAGCAATCCGGACAATCTCAACCACTGGACGCGCTTTACCCCGAACCCGAATTAGAAACTTCCATAAGCGTAGGAGCTTAGTATGAAAACCAGGATATTTTTGGATACTGCAAACAGGTACAACAACAATATTGTACACACACTATCTTACGCAGAAGGAATAGCGCCACTTTTATTGCGGCTGTTTCTGGCGCCCATCATGATGCAGGCAGGATGGAACAAGTTGATTGCGTTTGACAGCACCGCGGCATGGTTTGGTGGCAGCCTGGGTCTTCCGGTTCCTGAGTTAATGGCTGCAATGGCAATAGCTGCGGAACTGGTTGGTGGCGCTTTTCTGGTAGTTGGCCTTGCCACTCGTTTTGTTTCATTACCGCTCATGGTGACGATGTTGGTCGCGATATTCTCCGTTCACTGGTCAAACGGTTGGTTGGCCCTGGCGGATGCGTCCAGTTGGCTTGCCAACGACCAGGTAATTGAAGGTGCACAGCGTAAAGCACGCGCCATTGCCATATTGCGGGAGCATGGAAATTATGCGTGGTTAACCGGGCGTGGACCGATTACCGTTTTGAACAATGGAATTGAGTTTCCTGCGACCTACTTTCTGATGTTGTTAACTCTTTTGTTCACCGGTGGCGGACGTTATACCAGCCTTGACTATTGGCTACATCGCTCTCTAAACAGTGCTCGAGATCAGGGCTAGGAACGGAATCCCATGAAATATCCCAAACCCCGACTGGTAGCAGGCGAGAGAGATGACAAGGCACTGGTTGCCAGTGCGCAAAAGGGTGACAGTTCAGCGTTTGATGAATTGTATCTGCGTTATGTTACCCGGGTTCGGTCCATTGTGAACCGTTTTGTTAGCGAACCTGCAGATGCAGATGATCTTGTACAGGATACTTTTCTCTGCGCATATAAAGGTTTGGCAACTTTTCGCGGTGACAGCCAGTTTTACTCCTGGTTGTACCGCATAGCCTTTAACAGGGGCATCAATTTTTATCGATCCGTGCGTGCTGTAGACGGACTTGACGATGAACACGCAGATTCATCTTTAACCTCCAATCCCGAGCGAGTTGTGATTGGAGAAGAAAAAGAACGGAAAGTTATAGAAATAATTGACCTTATGCCCGATGTGATGCGCCAGACGCTCACGCTAAATACCTATCGTGGGTATGATTACAAAACGGTTAGCCAGCTCGTAAATTGCCCGATAGGCACTGTGCGTTCACGAATATCAAGGGCGCGGGAAGAGATAAGCATGGCACTGGAGGCCTGATCATGCATATTGAATATCTGCTTGCGCATACCTTCGTTCAGGTTGAGTCCAGGGAAAAGTTACTCCAGAGACGCTTATGGCCCACCTCGGTTTATTGACAATGCTGGCAGAGTGCGGCATTTTTTGAGTGTAGTATTCACATCCTAGCGATTTGGCCCAGGAGAATGCATGGCTCAGGTAAATATGGCAAACATCAAATTGTATCCCGATACAATAGCTGATAATTCGCGCTGGCGTAATTTCGAATCCCGATCCGATGATGTTTATGTTTGTACGCCCGCCAAGTGCGGCACCACCTGGACGCAAACCATAGTTGCCAATCTGATATTTGGCGGTGAAAATCTGCCACAACCGGTAATGCAATTATGCCCCTGGGTTGAAGCAGTATTTAATCCTGAAGAGGAGATGTTTCAAAACCTGGCCCAGCAAAAACACCGACGTGCAATCAAGAGCCATTGTGCTGCAGATGGAATACCCTGGTTTGATGACGCGAAATATATTTTTGTTGGGCGTGATGCGCGCGATGTGTTTATGTCGATGAGTAACCATCTGGAGCGCATGAAACACTTTGAAGACCTGAATGCACTGGCAGCGTCAGAAGGCCGGCCTGAAAGGCCGGTCTATGATGGTGATATCCATGGGTTTTATAAACAATGGATTAACGATAGCAGCCATTATTTTGATATTGTTGCCAGTTACTGGGAACGACGCGCACAGAGCAATCTTTTACTGGTGCACTACAATGATCTTAAGCAGGATCTGGACGGGGGTGTTCGCCGAATTGCGCAATTTCTGGATATAGACTTGTCTGAATCCCGGTATCGGGAGGTTGTTCGCCGTTGCTCGTTTGAGTACATGCGAACGCATCCCGAGATGGTGGGAGACCTGGAAGTAATGTTTGAAGGTGGGTTGAAGGGCTTTATATTCAAAGGCACTAATGGGCGGTGGCGAGAAGTACTGAGTGAAGACGAAGTATCGGCTTACGAGAGACGTGCAAAAGAATGGCTTCCCAACGAAGCTAAAGAGTGGTTAGAACAAGGAGGCAAACACCATGGCTGAGCAGACTACAATAGAAATGCGTCCACCCAAAATCTTGCCACCGCATTACTTGCTGATGGCGCTGGTGCTGATGATTGGAACGTTGTGGCTACCACTTCCAGAATTGATTTTAGCGCCCTGGCACTGGATAGGTGCCGTGCTGGTCCTGGACGGCCTGTTTATCGCGGGGTGGGCTGCGCGACAGTTTTCACTTGCCGACACCAATATCATACCACTGAGTCAGTCCAGCACTCTTGTTACGCACGGTATGTTTTCGTTCACGCGTAACCCGATGTATCTGGGTATGTTGAGCCTGCTCATCGGAGTTGCCATATTAGTGAATAATTGGTTGGCGTTTCTTGTGATACCGGTATTTTACCTCATCATTCGAAATCTGTTCATTGCCCGCGAGGAAAAGCTGATGCGCTCCACTTTTACTGAAGAGTACGAGGCATATTGCGAGAAGGTACGTCGCTGGATCTAGCTATACTCTGGCAGTTCGCCGCCCCTAGGACTCCGGTATTACATCGTGGTAGTCTAATCCGTTAACTCTGTGTTGGTGCTCATCAACGGCACTTTAAACAATCTGGCTGAAGCGCCACTTCAGCCTAATTTTGGATGGTAGGACGATGGAAGACAGTAAGGCTGTATTTAATACAATTGAAGAGGCGGTTTCCGCCATTGCAGACGGTGAGATGGTTGTGGTGGTAGATGACGATGATCGTGAAAACGAAGGCGATCTGATTATGGCAGCCGGCCACGCAACGCCGGAACAGGTAGCCTTTATGATTCGTCACACCAGCGGAATACTGTGTACTCCGGTACTTGAGGAACACGCCAAAAAACTGCAGCTGGATCCGATGGTTGCAAGAAATGATGCTCCTATGAGCACCGCCTTCACCATTTCTGTGGACTACAAGCACGGTTTAACCACGGGTATTTCAGCTGAAGAACGTGCAAACACGGTGCTGGCACTGGCTAATAGTAATGTTGCGGCCGGTGATTTCGTGCGTCCTGGACACATTTTCCCCCTGGTTGCCCGCCAGGGTGGTGTGTTGGTGCGCTCGGGGCATACAGAAGCCGGGGTCGACCTGGCAAATCTGGCAGGCTGTGAGCCTGTCGGGCTGCTGGCAGAAATTGTGAACGACAACGGCACGGTAAAACGCCTGCCTGAGTTAATCGAGTTTGCTAAAGAGCACACACTCAAATTGATTTCCATTGCCGATTTGATTGCTTACCGACAGCGAAGAGAACAGTTGGTTGAGCGCGTGCGGGAATTCCAGGTTAAAACCCGCATTGGGCGGGCTCGCGCATTTGCTTACAAAACCCGCTTTGAAGATGTGGAACATCTTGCTCTGGTATTTGGAAAAATTGATCCTTCGACCTCAGTGCTGGTGCGCATTCATCGTGAAAAACTGGTTGAAGATGTATTCGGTTCCCAGGGCACCTTTGCGCAGGGTCTGATGGATTTGTGTCTGGACAAAATAGGTGAACAGGATAGCGGTGTGCTCATCTATTTGCGCGGTGGATTTTTGGGTGTACCCTTGGAAGCTCTGGATAAAGAAGATGCCAGCCGCGAGTCGGAACGTGCGTCAGAATGGCTTGAAATTGGCGTAGGGGCACAGATTCTGCGTGATTTAGGCGCCAGTAAAATTCGGATTCTGGCGGCGCGCGAAGTGGACTACGTTGGTCTGGAAGGCTTTGGCCTTACCCTTGAATCAACTGAATTGCTCACGGACTAATTGTTATGCGTTGGATGAGTTTTGAACGGCAGGGCACGGTGTCATTTGGCATTGTTTCAGAAGATGCAGTGATCGATGTTGGAGCGCATTATTCACAGTATAAAAGCTTAAAGGCGCTTCTTGCCTCGGGTGAGCTTGATTCGCTTGGTGCAGAAGCTGCAACCCGGGCATCGGACTATGCATTGAGTGAAATCACTTATTTACCGGTCATTCTCCATCCGGACAAAATATTGTGCGCAGGGCTTAACTACAAAGCCCATATGGAAGAAACCGGAAACGAAGACACCAGTGCACCAACACTGTTTACGCGTTTTGCATCCTCACAGGTAGGCCACGAACAAGCCATGATAAAGCCGCGTGAGTCAGACAATCTGGATTTTGAAGGAGAGATTGCACTGATCATTGGCAAAGCCGGAAGGCGTATATCACCGGATGCGGCCTTGAGTCACGTGGCGGGATACAGTTGTTACAATGATGGCAGTGTGCGGGACTTCCAACGTCACACCAGCCAATTTACGCCAGGTAAGAATTTTGTGCGTACCGGAGGTTTTGGGCCGTGGATGATGACACCGGATGAAATCGGCGATCTGGATAATATGGAAATTACCACCCGCCTGAATGGTGAAGTGATGCAGAATTCACGCGCAGCATATCTAATTTTCAGCTTTGCAGAATTAATAAGTTACAGCTCTACCTTCACTGAACTGGTTCCGGGAGACGTAATCGTTACCGGTACCCCCGCTGGTGTTGGGGCTGCCAGAAATCCCCCGGTATTTATGCTGCCCGGCGATCAGGTAGATATAGAGGTTTCACCCATCGGAACATTAAGTAATACCATTATTGAAGGGTAATTCAAAAAGAGTACGTTTATGAGTAATCAAATCAGCCAGAATCAGCTGGATTCACACTGGATGGCCTATACTGGCAACCGGCAGTTTAAAAAGAATCCACGCATTATCGCTTCGGCCAAAGGTGCGTATTTTACCGATGATAAAGGCCGCAAAATCTTTGACGGCTTGTCGGGTTTGTGGACAACGGGTGCAGGACATTGTCGCCCCGAGATTGCCCAGGCTATTTCCAAACAGGCGATGGAGCTGGATTATTCCCCGGCGTTTCAATATGGCCATAAAAAATCCTTTCAGTTGGCTGAACGCATAACGCAGTTTTTGCCTGATGGCCTAAATCGGGTATTTTTCACCAACTCAGGCTCCGAATCAGCAGACACTTCGCTAAAAATAGCCCGGGGCTATTGGCGAAAAAAGGGACTCGCCTCCAAAACTCGCCTAATTGGACGCGCCAAGGGCTACCACGGAGTGAACTTTGGTGGCATCAGCGTGGGTGGTATTGGGGGAAATCGCGCCTTGTTTGGTGAAACTCTTGGAGTTGACCACATAACCCACACGCTGTTAAAAGAAAACGCCTTTACAAAGGGCATGCCAGAGAAAGGCGCTTATCTTGCCGATGATTTACTGGAAAAAATTGCCTTGCATGATGCATCCAACATTGCCGCCGTTATTGTTGAACCGTTGGCGGGGTCTGCGGGGGTGATCCCGCCGCCGGTGGGATATTTGCAACGCTTGCGTGAAATCTGTGATGAACACAATATTCTTTTGATATTTGATGAGGTGATTACCGCCTTTGGCCGTATGGGCTCTAATACCGGGTCTGAAGAATTTGGTGTGGTACCGGACATATTGAACATGGCCAAACAGGTAACCAATGGGGTTATTCCACTTGGAGCTGTTGCGGTAAAACAGGAAATTTACGATGTGTTTATGCAAGAAGGGGGGCCTGAGTACATGGTGGAATTTCCCCATGGTTATACCTATTCAGCGCATCCCATAGCCTGTGCCGCTGGTCTTGCCGCTCTTGATGTACTGGAAAATGAAAACCTTGTGCAGCGAGTTAAGGAAATGGCCCCGATTTTTGAGGAAAGCCTGCACACGCTAAACCAAACCCGCTACATTTCAGATATTCGCAATTATGGCTTGGCCGGAGCACTCACCATCGAGGCTTATCCGGGTGAGCCCGCGCGCAGACCCTACGAAATAGCAATGAAGTGCTGGGAGAAAGGTTTTTACGTGCGCTACGGTGGCGACACTATCCAGCTCGGCTTGCCCTTTATAGTAGAGCAGACCGAGATAGACAGTGTTGTTAACGCGCTGGGTGAGTCGATAAACGAACTCGCCTAGTATATCGGGTAGCGCTCTAAGCGACTGAACTGGAGTCCGGTCGTCCAACGGCCCCTGCAATCATATTGCTTGCAGCGTCCGAAGCTGGCATGGTCGGTTTGCCGCGCGCAACCATGTTAAATGGTTCCGTATCTATATCTTCCAGAACTATTTCACCGGCCAGTACAGCAGCTTTCCACTCATCCTGTTGTTTTTGTCTGGAATGAAATGCAGGCATCACTTCCTTGGCAAATAATTCCAGGCTTTCGCATATATCCTTATGGGTATTTTTACCCGCCTGGTTTAGCAAAATTACCTGATCTACATGTGCTGCTTCAAGCTCTGACAATCGTTCAATGATGGTTTCCGGGCTACCAATAAGCTCACTTCCTGAACGCTTTTGTCCGGCGGGTGTTTGTTTCCACTCCTGATATCGGTCCCAGAAGTTAACCGTACTAGGCTCAAAGGGACCTTCTTTGCTGTAAAGCTGCAAGGCAAACTGGAAAAATGTCCAGCCGTCGGCTTTTTGCCAGGCTTCTTCATCGGTTTTGGCGCACATAAAACCGCCAACCACTGCAAGATTGGGATTGCTCTGGTAATCGCAAAGTTTCTCCTGGTTGTGGATAAAAGTATTGTAGTAGGCGTTTACCCAGGCCCTGGATGAATCCAGATCAACAAACTTGAAACATAAAGCGCCCATTCCCCGATGAGCCGAGTAGCGGATGGTATCCAGCTGCGAACAGGCAACCCATAAAGGTGGGTGGGGTTTTTGCATGGGTTTTGGGATGACGGCACGCTTGGGAAATTTATAAAATGCACCGTCATACTCCCATGCGTGATTGTAAAACATGGGTAGAGTACAGCGCACTGCGTCCTCCCACACCAGACGTTTGTCTCTGAATTTTACGTTGAAGGGGTGTAATTCGGTGGTAGAGGCACCTTCACCTATGCCCAATTCAACGCGACCATCAGAGATTAGATCGAGTGTAGAAACCTTTTCAGCAACGCGAGCCGGATGGTTGGTGGTGAGCTGAATAATGCCGTGCCCCAGGCGAATATTTTTTGTTCGCTGACTGGCAGCGGCCAGAAATACTTCTGGTGCACTGGAATGTGAATACTCCTCCAGAAAATGATGTTCCACTTCCCAGGCATAGTCATAACCCAGCTTGTCGGCAAGCTCTATCTGGTCCAGTGCTTCCTTAAGCAGTTGGTGTTCGCTGTTTTCCTTCCAACCACGCGGTAACTGATGCTCGTAAAATATGCCAAATTTCATGTCCTGCTCTCCACCCATAATCTGCCGAATCTATTGATAGTCGCATTGTGAAAAAACTATTGCAATAATTGATACCGGGCGTCATAAAGCAAGGGGTCCATTGGCCAGGGGAGTTTGATATGCGCATTAGTGTAGTGAATGCAACAAAAATGCAGGCGGCAATAGCGCTTATGCTTTTTATGATAGTGGTAACGCCGAGTTACGCAGAAGATATGGCCGGTGCCAGTGACCATCCTGTACTCACCCGTTATCCCGGTTCTGAAATAAAGTGGTACGATGTGCAGGCCTTTCAAGCCTACAGGGTTGCCACCGGTCCGATGAGTGGCTACAACAGCATTGAAAAGTGGATTGACACACAAGGGCAAATTACGCGAATTTACTATGAACTCAGCGGCACAAATACCCACTCTGAAGTGTACGCGAATTACAAAAAGGCACTGGTAGATTCAGGATTTACCATTTTGTCTCAAGGTCTGTTCGCACAGTCCAGTCGCAAGCCGGATATCGGCAGCCGAAAATGGCTTGGGACTTATTACCAGGAAAACCAGTTACCGCCAAACGGTATCCGCCTGTTAAATGGTTCCGCAACCAGCGGTGGTAGTGGTTTTATTGCAGCGAGTAAGCAACGCGCTGTCGGTACAGTTTTTGTCGCTATTGGTGTTGCCCAATATTCGGACAGTATCGCAACCACGATGATAGATGTTGTGGAGGTTGACGATGTGAAAACCGATTTGGTTTCAATTGACTCAGAAGCCATTGGCAAAGGGGTAATGGAATATGGTCGGGTGGTGCTGGATGGTATTTTTTTTGAGTATGATCAGGCTGCACTCAAAAACACATCACTGCCAGCGCTGGAACAAATTGCAGCATTTCTTGGGGATCACCCAAAGATGAATTTTTATGTCGTGGGCCACACCGATAGTACCGGTACCTATACTTACAACAGCACCTTGTCGGGGCGCCGTGCTGCTGAAGTGCGCAGAGTATTGGTTGAGGAGTTTGGCATTGCGGCCACGCGACTTGAATCCCACGGTGTTGGGCCGCTAAATCCGGTCTTTTCTAATTCAAGTGAAAATGGGCGTGAAAATAATCGCCGGGTGGAGTTGGTAGAACGATAAATATTTATCGGTAGATCGAAGGGATGAGTAGACGAAAAATCTGGCAAGTGCTGTTAAGTCTGTGCATGACATTTATTGGATTAACGGTGGGTACCTGGTTGGGAGGGCAGTATTTTGTGCCGCAAAAACTATCCGAAATGCAGCATTGTTGAGCGTGCTTGGAACACTGATAATAATGGGAATTTTGTGGCTTAGGATTATGGTCCTAAATTCTTGAGGCGTTTATGCGGAATTTGAGATGTCTATGATTAAATCGGTCGGAACATGTTTGTGCGGCGCAGTCACGCTTAGCGGTTCATTCGAGGAACGCGTGGGCGCTTGTCACTGTGATATCTGCAGAACCTGGGGAGGTGGTCCGTTATTTGCGCTAGATGGCGGTGAGTTCCTCCAGATTTCCAATCCTGAGGTGGTGAAAACCTTCCGTAGCACGGAATGGGCCGAGCGGGGGTTTTGCGAGCGGTGTGGAACCCACCTCTACATTCGGGTAAAACAATCCGGGCGATACATTGTGCCCGCGGGTATATTTCCACTCGATGGTCAATTGAACTTTGACCATCAAATCTTTATAGACAAGCAACCGACCTACTATTGTTTCGCTAACGAAACCAAGAATATGACTGGTGAAGAGGTATTCGCACAGTTCACGGAGGACAATGCATAACATGCAGTTGAAGCTGCTTATTTCATTCGCTCGGACCGCCTTTGGCGTCCGCTTAACTAGTTGTTCATATGCCATGGCGCTAGCGTGACGATCACTGAGCTCGGAGCATTAGGAGAGTTCGTCGGAGCCATCGGCGTCGTAATCACGCTTATATACTTAGCTTTCCAGATTCGCCAGAACACCACGCAATTAAAGCAGAATGAGAGCATTGCAAAGGCTGCCGCGGTAAATAACAGCAACATAGCTCTCCGTCATACCCGTCAGGCCATTTTCACATCTGAGGAGGTTTCGAAGCTGTTCGTATCGGGAAATACAGATTGGGGCAGCCTTTCAGACTTGGAATTAGTCCGATATCGCTTCATGATCCAAAACATCACTGATGTAATGCTAGATATCTACTCGCAGACACTAGAGACAAATTTCTCACCAGAGAACTGGGAGACTCAAGGCGTGAATCTCGTACGGCGCATCCTCGATACTGACGGTGGGCGGTGGTTCTGGGAAAATTACCAGGAAAACTATCCGCGATCTTTTCGAGAAGAGGTGGAACGAATATTGAGCATGATGCAAGCCCAGGGAGGCATCTAACATGCAGTTGAAGTCAGTCGTCGCTATGCTCCTTCTTCGGCCGTGGCAACCTGTCACTTGGCTTGCTTATGCAACCCAAGCGCCAGAACGTCCACGCTGCTTAACTGGGTGTTATAACTCACGAGACGTCAAATATGATTATTAGAATTTTTCGAGCACGCATTCAACCGGGATGTCTCGATCTATGGCAGGAGAAGGTCGAAAAATTTTCTATCCCTTGGTTGATATCTCAGCAAGGCCTTATTGCCTACTATCCTGGAAAGCCTGTAACAGATGAGTCACGGGAATATTCCATGACGTCGATTTGGGAAGATATGAATGTACTTATCAACGCAGTAGGCGATGACTGGCAACAAGTGGTTCTATTGGAGGAGGAGGCAAGTTTGGTTGAAGAGACTTCTGTTGAACACTATGAATCATTTAATTCAAAAAAGATCGAATCGAGATGTGAGTTATAACAATCGCATGCAGCAGGACTTTGGCAAGCTGCGCTTGCCTCAGCCGCTGATGCGAAGCGTTATGTGTCTTATTGTCATTCTGGAAGCTGAGGAACCTCAATAGATCATGGATAGTGAAAGAATCAATCACTGGCTAACTCTTTTAGCCAATTTTGGCGTAATAGCGGGTGTTGTCTTTTTGGCTTTTGAGATTCAACAGAATAATGAATTGCTAGTCCAGGAATCTCGTTATTCCATGTTGCAGAATCAAAAAGATTGGAAGATGTTTTTGAACGGCGATCCGGAGATTGCGAAGTTGATCTACTCCCCCCAAATCGAAAAATTAAGTGAATTAGACAAATTGAGAAGATTCGATATTATTTCGGGCGTCGTACTAACCTGGCAATGGGAATGGGAACAATCACACTCAAACCTCTTAGGTAATTCCAAATTGCCAGTAGAAGCTTTTCGCACATTATGGAAATCGCAAAATATTCAATCGATATGGAAGGAATTGAAACCCATCCTTATGCCTGATTTCGCTGAATATATGGAAAGCGAGGTAGTCAATTGAATTCTGGTTCTCAGGAGTGACACCTAACATGAAGTGGAAGCCGCTCCTCCACCTACGGCTCCGTCACTCGGACGTATCTATCCTCTATTCAATTGCGAATGACTTCGCCATTTTGTCGCAATTGCCCTTCAGGCAGCTGCGCCGCTTAACTAGTTGTTAGGTGCCAAGTGAACTGGGACGCTTTAGGAGCAATCGGTGAGATAGTTGGCGCAGCCGCTGTATTTGCGACTCTCGTCTACCTAGCAGTACAGATCCGGCAGAACACGGCCGCACTTAAGGCTTCATCCCATCACGCAATCACTGACTCCTTCAATGCTATTAATGTGAAGATCATTGAAGATCCCGGGACAGCTCGATTGTGGCGCATTGGCCATACCGATCTATCCAGACTGGATGAAGATGAACAAACTCAGTACGCATTTCTAATGATAGCCTATATGCGTATATTCGAGACTTTGTACTACCAACGCGAAGTTGGAACCATGGAAGAGCAACTATTCCTGACAGAGGAAAAGACACTCAAGTGGACTGTTCAGCAATCTGGATTTGTCGAATGGTGGGATGTGAACCCGATATCTTTGAGTACAGAGTTTCGAGATTACGTTAACAGGCTACGAGTTGAGGCAGACACCTGACATGAAGTTGAAGCCAGTCCCTTGGCCGCTTAACTTGGTGTTAGACGTCATGGAGAGTGCACGTTGAATTGGGATGCGATAGGCGCTCTCGGAGAGTTAGTCAGCGGACTGGCTGTTCTCATCACGCTTGTCTACCTCGCACTCCAGATACGTCAGAATACCGCGCAGGCGATGAAGGCATTGTATTGGCTGAAGAAAGAGCCATGAAAATCGTAGCTACCTCCCCTGGAGGACGAGATTGGTGGGATGATAATACGTATGGGTTCAGTGTAGAATTTCGAAGTTATGTAGATGAACTCATCGTATCTAACACGGCATTGGACAAAGGAGGTGACGTCTAACATGCAGTTGAAGTCGTTGCGTCGCCTCTCGGATGTAGAAAGTCGTCACGCATATTGCATTCGCAATCTGCTTGCCAACTTCCTACGCTGCCTAACCTGGTGTTATGTGCCCTACTTCCAGGGTTAGTCAGAAGATGATGGAATTGTTAGCAGAAGAAGTTGTTAGTTGCCCATACTGTGGGGAGGCCATCGAAGTGCTCATCGACCATCAGGAAGCGGGGCATCAGTATATTGAAGATTGCCAAGTATGCTGCAAGCCGATCATATTCAGGTTGGCTTTAGATGCGGCGGGAAATATCTCAGTCTCGGTACACGATGAAAATGAAGCCTACTAATCAGACACATAACCATCATAGCCACGGGACGCAAAAAAGCTCCGCTTTTTCGCGCCCGTGCTACCAGCATTAGGTGCCCGCAATGTCCTCAACCGGTCAGCTCAACCATATAGACATTTCCGTTGGCTACCCCGAGAAGTCGATACCATTTTATGATGCATTGTTGACTGCACTTGGATACACACGATCTGAAATCGAAGCTCCAGATTGGGGTGGGGAAAATCCTTCGCGGGCAACCTGGGGTATAAAATACTGCGACGGTTCCCGATTCGATATTGAAGTTCGTCCTGCTCGACCTGAGAGCAGAGATCGTGCATATGATCGATATGAACCAGGCCCACATCATCTTGCATTTCATGCTGAAAATGAACAGACAGTTGTGGAAGTATACGAGGCTGTTGTAGCTGCAAATGGAAAAGTTCTCGATCCTCCTGTTGAATACGGAGGCCAGTCTGGATATGGGAAGCAGTATTATGCGGTGTTCTTCTCGGACCCAGACGGTGTAAAGTTGGAAGTCTGTTACTCCAAAAGGGCTAATCCATGATAGCACCTGACATGCAATTGAAACCGCTCATTTCATTCACTCGGACCGCCTTTGTCACTGCTCCGCAGCGACATGGTGTCCGCTTAACTGGTTGTTAGGTGGATCATGGGTATCCCCCCGGCAAATCGCCCAAGTCTGTCTGGTTACATCGACAAGACGATACTCCTGCCTTGGGCTTGGGTCTCGTCACGTATGTTTGATGCGAGAAGCTACTGGATCACCACACATAGCCGTGGGTACCCAAGTTCTAGACCTGTCTGGGGCGTTTGGAATGATCCCGGGCTCCTCTTTAGCACAGGATCTCAAATTGCCCGTAACATCGAACGAGACGATCGTGTTCAGGTGAATCTGGAGAGCGCCGACGAACTGGTAATCCTGGAAGGGAAAGTATCTCCTATCCAGGAAGATGATCTTGAGTTTTGGGTTAGGGAGTATAATTCCAAGTACAACTGGAACATGCCATCCTCGGTTGAGGATGTGTTCGAAGTACGACCGACTAGAGTTCTTGCCTGGGTATGTGATCCATCGGGCCAGGATGGAGGAGCGATGTTCTCTAACTCGGCTACGGAGTGGCGTTTTGAATCCACCTGACATTCATTTGAAGTCACTCGTCGCTTCGCTCCTCCTTCGGACGTGGCAACCTGTCACCGATATGGCATTCGCGATCTCGGCGCCAGAACGTCCACGCCACTTAACTGGTTGCTATGCGTCGCGGAGGTGACATGCCCTACCATCAAGGAAGACTGATTGATCACATTGGCATCCATGTCTCGGACCTCGTCCGCAGCAAAACCTTCTACCTTGCCATTTTGAAAACCCTCGGCAAGAGCGATGGATTCGGCGGTGATGACAAAGTCTTCTACTTCGACGAGCTCTATTTTGGGTCTGAGGGCTTGCCATCCTCGAACCTCCATCTGGCCTTCCAAGCCGACTCGATTGAGGCAGTGCACGCTTTTCACAGTGCCGGTATTGCGGCCGGGGGTACAGATAATGGTCAACCTGGTTATCGCGAGTATCACATGTCTTACTATGCGGCATTCCTACTTGATCCTGACGGCAATAATGTAGAAGCTGTATGCGACGTGGGGGCAGCAAGATCCAGTGCTTCGGTCATCGTGACCAGAAATGAGGGCGACGCTTAACATGGTGTTAGGCGTCGTGAGGATGCTATTTTGAATTGGGACGCACTTGGGGCAATCGCAGAACTAGTCGCGGCCATTGGCGTTATTGCGTCGCTAATTTACCTTGCCAAACAGATAGGGGCGAATACCGAAAACGTGGCTCAGAATACTAAGGCGCTCGTCTCGGATCGAGACGTGAGCTCAAACGAAGCAGCTCTGGAAATCATTGGGCTTCAGATAAAAGACCCTGGTATAGCTGCATTAATGTTGAAAGGGAGCCTGGATGAAGAGCCCTTGTCCGATCTGGAGCACTACCGCTATTCCCTAATACTAACCAGTATGTTCGAGTCGCATCAAACCTTCTTTATTCAGCACGTTAAAGGAAGCGTTAGCGAAGAGCTTTGGGCATACTACAGTCGCGTGTTTGATGCTCAATGTCATATGCCGGGGCTCATCAAGTGGTGGAAACGTAATGGTGCACGTTTCGATCCACTTTTCGTTGAATATGTACAAGCGAAGATTCCACATGACGTCTAACATGCTGTCGAAGCCCCTCAATACATTCGTACAGACTGCCTTTGTCGCTGTTTTGCATCGACTCTGCGTCCTCCTAACCAGATGTTATGCGTCATGAGGGCACCTGGCGTAGATCAACTGGCTGCAATGACCAGTTTGCTGTACGAGTGCGGGCTGCCTGCAGATGATTTAATGGAGCAGGATTTGTCATTCTTTCTTGTAGAAGGTAGTGGCGCGAAGGTGCACGCTATGGGCGGCCTTGAGATACTCGGTGATACCGCGCTCATTCGATCGATAGCCACAACCACCAGTCTTCGGAGAAAGGGTATCGCTCAGTCAATTGTTGGAGAGCTTGAGAGTATTGCTACGCGCGCAGGGATTAATGAACTTTACCTGCTCACTGAGTCAGCACAAGGATATTTTGAGACGCTCAATTACACCAGGCTGGATCGAGACAAGGTACCTCAATCGATTAGGGAAAGCCGCCAGTTCTCCTCTCTGTGTCCTGACAGTGCGGTCGTTATGTCAAAACAATTGGTGTTATGCACCTCTCCATACCGGTAGCAGGAAAATACCTGTACTATCTGAACTTACAAAATATGAGATCCACAATGGCCAATATTGATGGAAGGGTCGAAGAACTGCTCGCTAAACATCCCAGTCTGACGAAGATTGAGGCAATCAGGATCGTAACTCAGAAAAATGAGCGAAAGCAGAGAAAGAGAGCAGAGAAAACAGATCGAAGTAAGGCTAAAAAACTTAAGCACGAGGCAAACCTCCTCAAGCGTAGTTGAGATCACTGCCTGGTGCCAGGGTCTTTTCGCGATGGGTTGATCACACTTGTCTAACTGACGCTCGAGAAAAGCCAGCACCTGGCAGCTTAACAAGGTGTCTTATGACGAGTTCGAAGGCCGACTGTCTATCATCAATACATCTAACTTTGTTTGAGCTTGTTTTGAGTTTTTTAAGTCGACCAGTTCTATCATTTCACATTCATCTCTGATCATTTCAGAAATTAGACTAGGGTAATGACGGCAGTCTTCAGGTCTGTTTAGGTAAATGCTGCATGTATAACTACGGGGTGCGAGAGAATCTTTTTTGGGTGCAACTTCCAGAAAGGGACATCTTTTTAGTCTTGAGCCAGATTTCGGGTCGAACCATATCTCGTTGTTTTTAACGAATTTGAAAATATCCGGGTTGAATATCTCCCATAAGCCAACTTCTTCTTTTGTTGTCGAAAGATCGCCCCCTCCGTATTTTATGCAACATTTTCCGCATTGATTACAATCTTTCATAGCTCGCAAATTTGTAGGATGTGTACTGCCTTATTGTATCATTGATGTTATTTTTGGAATTTGGTCAGTTATTATGCGGTTGAAGCCGTTTCTCACCAGTCGGCTTCGTCATTCGGATGAAGTACGTTGTCACCTTGCTTGATTGGTTATTAGAAGGGAATTTTAATAGTGAAAAAACTAAAGAATGAAAAGGAATTGGTAAAGAAGGCAATTGCTGAAGGGATGAAATACGGAGAACGAAGAGGCGTCGTTGAATTTGAACCCACCGATTCGGCAACTGAAAAAATTGAGTATATTTACCGTCTATTGGTACACGATAAAGTAATGCAACCTATTCCCCAGGATCAGATATCCCAGGTGGCAATGAAGCATAAACTCGCTATATGGGCATCAAAACTAAAGTAGAATAAAATCAATGGTAATGTGCGTAACCGATACCAGTGTAAACACAATGCCTTCTATCAATCGCCCGCGGTTTAAGACCTTACTTCCGGCCCACTCGATGCTAGTGAGATGGAAGTTTGAGTTGAAGCCGCCCATTACATTTACACGGGCTGCCCATGCCGCTGCTTTGCTGCGAGTAGGCGTCCTCTTAACAGGTTGTTAAAAACCCTATGTCGGATGCTAACTTGCTTGAACTGTATGCCATCTATGTCGATGCCTTCACCGCAAATCTAACGGTGTTGATAACGCTCATATTTGCTTATCTCGTCGCCACCTATATTTCCGTCAGGAAATTGAACGTATATCAGTTCTACGTAACCACGGCTCTGTTTGGCGTATTTACGATGAGCGTTGCAATGGGAGCGCGAGACATGTGCGCCAGAGCAGTAAGTTTGCAAGCTGAGATTGTACGACGAATTTCCATCGAGGGATCTGAGATCAGCTACGTCTCTGCGGGTGGAATGCCAGAATTTCTACCTCCATACATACTTGGAGTTTCGATAGTGGCGATTGTTCTCGCAATCAGTTTTGCCATTAGCCAAAGACGGGGAGGAGACTTCTAAAATGAAGTTAGATTACGTTTCGTTCCCCTTGACCGTGCTACCGAATGGCGCCCACTCAATAGGGTGTCAGGCGGCATAAGGGAGACCTTCCAATGTTAAACAAACTTCTATTCGGGCTCATTACTGTAGGGCCATCACTGGTGGGTAGTTGCCGAGACCTGGTTCCCGGATGAATTGCCAAGGGGCGCATAATCTGGTGCTAGCCAGATGATTACGGACACATACCTGGGATTGTGGAAACTCATACCAGAGCTTTGCATTTACCAGCAGGGTAAGGTGCCTCGAAGCGGGCGCTACACCATTGAAGAATCTGAAAGAATAGTCTCGATTTCAATTGACTGGCAAGATCGAGAGGGACAGGCTCATCATATCGAATTTTGCGGTGTACCTGATGGATCCGACCAGCCGAGTGAAGCTCCTGGCTTTACACATATGACGCTTACTCGAGTTAATTCAAGTACGCTCGATAGCACGGCTTATAATGGCCAAACCCGCACGATGTACGCACGCAGAGTGGCGCATGGAGATTTATTATCTACGCTACAACAGATCACAACTGATGATGGTTATATTTCCAATTTCCAGGTGTACGAACGGGTATTGGTGTCATGATTAGTGTGGTCTGTTTGTTCATATCACTACTTTCTGTAGGAGCCAGGAACAAGGCATGGAGGAGACATGAAGTATTTGGACTTTATCAAGGCGCTCGGAGTTGCGATCGCAACGATAGTTTTTACTCTAGCTGCCAGTTTTCCGATGGTGGCGTTCTATGCATTCGTCATCGAGCCGGGACATCCAAGGGAGTTTTACAATGAAGCAGCTCAGTGGATAGCGCCGTGGTCTTCCCATATCCTCGGTCCCCTTTCCTTTTTCGGTTTCAACTACTGGTTAGCCCGGCGGCGGCCCGATCGGAATGCGATGCTTTTCGCGCTAACAAGCATCGTTTTCTATGGCATAGTGGATTTAAGTATTCTGCCCGTAGCGGGTTTACCCTTACCAGCAGCTCTAACGCTGGCGTTTGGTATTTCCCTTTCGGTAAAGGTAGCAGGTGCGTTTCTCGGTGCTTATTTCGGATCCCGAAAGTAATTGCGTTAGGAGTAGCCAATGAAGCTATTTAACATGCAGATCAAATTCCTTGCCCTATTCGTTAACGGTAGTTTCCTAATATTGGCCACCCGAATGGTTGAAGGGTGTCGATACTCGATATGAAGACCCCGGTACAAGAAGCTGACTTACCATGGGCGACCTGGTTCAAATTCACCGATCGTGAGATCAGAGGAAAAGCCTTGTGTGACATCGGCGGGGTTTCAAAAATTGGGGTTGGCCTGCTGGAGCTGTCACCTGAATCCAATACTAAACCTGCGCACTATCATAGCCATGAAGAAGAGCACCTGTTGGTATTGAGCGGAAGCGCACAACTTCACCTTGGGGACGAAGTCTTTGAGCTTGTACCTGGTTCTTATGTTTGCTTTCCTGCCGGGCAGGAAGTTTTTCATCATCTTCATAATCACACAAATTTTCCTTTTCGTTACCTTATGATAGGTGAGAGAAACAATGAAGATAAGGTGTTCTACGAGCGTGGCGCATAAAATGCGATGTAATCCTGTCTTGCAACTTAGCCTGGTAATTGGTGCTTAGGGATATGGTTTACATCCCGGTGTGGGCTTTGTTTATATTGCTGTTTGTAGCATGGTTTTTATGGCTCTTTGCGTGCATGGCTGAAGTGGCGCTAACTGAAGCACGTAAAGGTGTTCCTCAGGGACAAGGTCGACTTGTGAGCATTTTTCCTGGGATTCCAATTTTCCCATTGGCATTCTGGGGCATCGCATTATTAATAGATCAATTCTTCCTACCCTGGGGAACTAACCTTGTTGCTGGAATCCATCTGGGATTATCGATACTCTGGTTGGTATCAGCAATTCGTGATACACGAAAACTCGCGAAAATTGAGCATGCAACCTAGAACGCAGTTGATCTTGCCTAACCGGGCGTCACAGTAAGCGGATAGGGCTGAGGTATAAAATGATCAAGACCACTGGGCTAAACCATATTCATCTGATCGTTCGTAATCTGGATGCGGCTATCGAGTTCTACCAGAACGTGTTTGGAATGAAGGAAATGTACCGCGATGGACCGAAGATGGTATTTCTCAATACGCCTGGAACTGAAGATCTAATCACCTTGAACGAAGATCCTCTCAATCTGGAAAATGCCGGGAACAATGGTGGCATAGGCCACTTCGGATTCAGGCTGGCGAATGATGCATCTCTTGAAGATGCTATTTCTGAAGTAGAGAAATGGGGTGGAAACCTGGAGCGGCGCGGTGAGCATGGCCCTGGACATGAGTTTGCATATCTTAGAGATCCTGATGGATACTTATTTGAACTTTGAATTCGCTATTGCAGTAATCGGATTTGCCAGGTTGACTTGTTAAATGACATTTTTCGAATTTCTAATGGTTTTGATCGGTCTGGTGGGGGCAATAGCCTTATCTGTCATCCTGACCTTTCTGGGACACATAATCAGAAACTGGCGGTTAGTCGAAAACCCCTTACTATTTCTGTTGCTTGCGATATGGTTGATTTTTAATGTTATTGGACATATTAGTGGTATCTGGGCTTACCGTTTTGTCGACCTGGAAGTACATTTCAGCACGTTTGTTATTATTGCACCCGTCGTCTTTTTCACATTGGCAGCAACGACCCTTATTCCAAATACTCTGCAGGATAACCAGCCAATCGATCTGAATTCGACTTATTTTTCATCTTCGCGCAGTGTTTTTTTTCTGTTGGCTATGCATGAGTCAACGGCGCTGGCAGCAGACTATCTACCGGGTGTTACAGGAGCTCCACCCCCGATTTTTATGCTCACGATGATACTAATTTTTCTGATAGGTATGCTCACGAAACAAAAATCGGTTCATTTGGCACTATTGATTTTGCTCATCGTTAGCCAAGCCATGCCGCCTGTAATTCAGGTACTCAATTTTGGCTAAGAGATCACGTCGCTATGAACCCTGATACTAAATTTTTAGATCGACCTTTTGGTTACAAAGAGACAAAGACCGGCGTAGTCCAGATCACCTATAAAAACAGAATTGTTACTACACTCAAAGGAAAGGAAGCTGCGAAATTTGCATCCAAAGCGTCATCTTCTAACGAACTATCGCAACAGTTGTTGATGGCCAAGGCAACCGGATACTTTAAGCACGGCAATGAAAAGGTACCAAAGAACAAACGCAGTCGATGAGCAACACAGTACAATTGAAATGCAGAGAAAAAGTAAGGAGTGGGATTGTAAAAACAGCTGCTCCAGGAAACGCCTAAATACGCAGCTGAAGGCAGACCTATAACGCCATAGACTCTGACAAACAGTTACGCAGTTTAATAATTCATCAGATAACAGGTGCTTTATGGATGGCTTTGAATACCTTGTAGCGCTGCTTTCGGTTGTCGCCGCGCTGGGACTCGCGAGGGCCCTCTCGGGAATCGCAAAACTCGTGCATCTTAGAAACTCAATCAGTTTTTCCTGGGTACATGTGTTATGGACCATTAATATACTGGTTTGGTTAATTGCCTACTGGTGGTTTTCATTCATCTTATCCACAATTGATACCTGGACGCCGCAACTGCTTATCTTTGTGCTGGTTTACGGTGCGACAATCTACTTCCTTATTGCGCTTCTGTATCCGGACAATGTGGAGAAAGGAACCGATTTCTTCGACTATTTTATTGACAATCGTCGCTGGTTTTTCGGAACGTTTCTTCTTTTAGGGGTGATGGATATCCTTGATTCGCTTCTGAAGTCGAGCATTACTGAATCAGGTGGGCCTCCGCTGATTCCCTATATAATCTTTATGTCAATTTGGATAATTCCCAGTGGTTTGGCGCTTCACTTCGAGAATAAATCGTTCCATGCGGTCTATGCTGTAGGGTTCTTTCTGGCACTTATGGGATACTTGCAATACATTTTGTACTTGATAGAAATTTGAATAGGGGGCTCAGCCTGATGCCACTATCCGTTGCCACTTTCCTGATGTTTGAGGGTTACGCTAAAGAAGCTATGGACCTCTATCAATTGGCATATAAGATATTGTCTCGAGACGGAAAAATATTGATGCCATTGGACAACTATGAATTTAGTCACTGTTTTGCCTGGGTACGAGATAAGATTGGTGTGACATGGCAACTCAATCTTCGAGCAGACGGATAGCATGCAGTTAAACATTGTGTTCCTGGGGCGGGATGATTCCAGATTGAGTCTATCTTGCCTGAAACTGCTACTCAGCTCGGATGTCCGACCGGTGGCCCTGTGTATCGACTACCGTAAACCTAAAAAAGTACGCCCAGCCATTCGCCGGGTACTGAGACGCGTATATGGAGTGTTGATGAATACCCTGCGTAGATTGGGTTTACCCGTAAAGCGCTATCGTTCGCTGACGGAACTCGCTAATGCTAATCAACTGGAACACTTCAGCGGTGTACAAATTAACTCAGATGAAACTGTGGAGCGGATACGCAAACTCAAACCAGATCTCATCGCGATATGTGGTTTTAGCCGAATCCTGAAAACAGAAGTCATCAATCTAGCGGCCAAAGCGTGCATCAATACGCACCCATCGCTTCTGCCAAAATTTCGCGGTGCAAACCCGATTCGTATGGTGTTGCAATATGGTGAGAAAGTTACCGGAGTCACCATTCACCACGTAACGCCCAAAATCGACGGCGGTGATATCATCCAGCAATGTGAAGTCCCAATTGATTCTGATGAAACCGTTTCAAGTTTAAATGATAAAACGAACCCGGTCGCTGGAGCATTGTTAGTTGAAGTCATCAGGCAAATCGCTGAGTCAAATGCGCAGCGGCGCCCACAAGACGAATCCGAAGCCAGTTATTATTCAAAGGGAGGTATCCGGGTTACGTGAAGACTTTTCCCGACTGTCCTCTGCTGTAAGATCGAGTTTGTACGCGTTGGATTGTTTTCATCATTTTGATAGATTGGAACCAATTTACCCAGGTGTCAAAAATTTTAGCGGCCGCGCAGCTGACCGCCAAACTAATCGCAGACGTCAAATGATTACACTAAAAGGGGCATGCCACTGTCTGAACATGGCCATTGAACTAACCTGGCCTGATGACGCGCTTATTGGCCGAAAATGTTCCTGTAGTTTTTGTGAAACAAAGCAAGGCCTGACATGAAAGAATCGGATCTCTATATTCCTCTGAAGCGTTACCTTGAATCCCGGAATTATGAGATAAAGGGGGAGATTGGTAATTGTGACGTATTCGCAATTCGTAATGAAGAACCACCGCTGATAGTTGAGTTGAAACTGTCGCTAAATTTGACCGTTATCCTTCAGGCCGTCGACCGGCTTATTTTGTCTTCAAGTGTGTATATCGGCGTTCCAGGACACTGTGGCGCGCTAAAACGCAATTACAGGCAAGTATGCAAATTACTCAGGATGCTGGGAATAGGGCTTATCACCATTGATCCTGCACGAAAAACAGCAGCGGTGAAGATTCATCTTGACCCTGGAAACTACAAACCACGAATATCAAAAATTCGCCAGGGTCGGCTTCTCGGGGAATTTGAAAAACGCGTCGGGGATCCTAATTTAGGGGGCTCGCACAGTCAAAACGGTATCATGACTGCATACAGGCAAAGAGCGTTGGTGTTAGCTTTGTTCCTGGAAGAGCATGGGCCTGCAAAAGCTTCGGACGTGGCGCGAGAGACAAAGAATGCGAATGCCCGCGATATTCTTTATCGAGATGTCTACGGATGGTTCGATAAAGCCTCACGTGGAATCTATGCCTTGTCGCCCCGAGGAAAAAGGGAATTACCAGCATGGGCTTTGTCCGATCAGGGCTAGTCAATCGTGGGTTCATTCTGAGGTTTATACAGTTGCAAAAAATAGACTATAAAAAAGTGCTGGGGAAATACTATAAAGCTTCGGCAAAAAAAGTCGTGGAAGTCCAGGTTCCAGCAATGAATTTTTTGATGGTGGACGGTAATGGCGCTCCCGATACAAAGAAATATAGGGAGGCAGTAGAAGCTTTGTATTCAGTATCCTACACGCTCAAGTTTATGATTAAAAAGAGTGATGCCGAGGTAGATTACGGAGTAATGCCACTTGAGGGATTGTGGTGGGCTGACGATATGTCAGATTTCGTCAATGACAATAAATCCAGCTGGATATGGACAATGATGATTATGCAGCCTGAATGCGTAACAAAAGAACGGGTACAAATTGCAGTTACTCAAGTGAAGGACAAAAAGAATCTTCCAGCCATCGATAAAGTTCGATTTCAATCATTTTCGGAAGGTAAGTGTGCTCAAACTTTGCACCTTGGTCCTTTTTCAGAAGAAGGTCCTACGGTTGATAGAGTACACGCCTTCATAGGCGGGCGTGGTAGTGAGATCGTAGGCAGACATCACGAAATTTACTTAAGTGATATTCGACGTGCTGCTCCAGAAAACTGGAAAACTGTAATTCGGCAACCGATGTCGTAAATTTGTCTATAACAACGCTGCTTCCAAGCCTGTGAAAATGAATCACACATAAAATGCCAGAGAGTAGATATGCTAGTACCAACACTAAAATTTGTCTCACCTGTATTCCTGATGGTTGGACTGTTACACCTGGTCCTGGGTTTGCAGGCAGAGGTGCTTCTCGGTGCAAGAATAGCGCAGGAGGTTTTATCTGACCCTGTACTTGATAGCCAAAATCGTTTCTACGGAGTTGCTTTTACCTTGTATGGATTCTTGCTCTATCTCTGTGCAAGTGATTTGCAAAAGTATCAAACAGTTCTGCGTACCTTGATATGGGTTTTCTTTGCGGCCGGTTGTGGCCGCTTTGTTTCGATCATTTTGTATGGCTTACCCTCAGCTGCCGTATTGGTTCTGCTTGCAACAGAGTTGATACTGCCTCCAATGTGTTTCTACTGGCTCAAAAAAACACTGCAAGGCAGCCCGATTGACGCTTTTCGAAAAGACCCCTAACATGCGGGTTAAGCACTTTTTTCTCAGCACCTAGTGTGTCGGATAACTGAACTGGACAGGAGATAGAAAAATGGATGGATCAGGTAAATGCCTTTGCGGTGCTGTGCGTTTCAATGCTCAGCAAATAGATAGTCATATTCATGCCTGCCATTGTTCAATGTGCCGGAAGTGGAATGGAGGTCCTGCTATGGCTGCTTCTGTTGGCTCGGTATCCTTCGAAGGAGATGAAAACATTGTCCGATATCCTTCATCGGATTGGGCGGAACGCGGGTTTTGCAAGCAATGTGGAAGTAACCTCTTCTATTTCCTTAAACCTGACAGATACATAATGTGGGCGGGTGCGTTTGATGAACAACCGTTCAGCCTCGATGGAGAAATATTCTGCTCTGAGAAACCAGCATGGTATGACTTTGCTGGCGATCACCCGCGACACAGTGAGATGCCGGACAGTTAAGGATTTAGGCCATGTATGGGAAAAATCATGATTGATCATTTGGGATTGAAAGTAGGCAATTTGGATGAAAGCAAAACGTTCTATGAAAAGACCTTAGCTTCGCTTGGTTATACGTTGATAATGGAACATGACATCTCAGGAGCCGGATTTGGCAAGGATGGCATGCCGAAATTCTGGATCAAGGAAGGACGGGCCAGTGGACCTTTGCACATAGCCTTCGCATGTTCGCGATACAGTGAGGTTGATGTTTTTTACGAGACGGCAATACGAGCAGGTGGCATCGATAATGGTTCGCCAGGACTGAGAACTGAATATCACCCAAATTACTATGGGGCGTTTGTTCTCGACCCCGATGGCAACAACATAGAAGCAGTCTGTCACTTCGAATAGTAGACTCCTAACGAGCAGTTGCAGGCGTACTATGAAAATAAATAATCAGGAGTCTCTCCACACAATAGCTGAAATAGCAGTTGCGCTGGCAGCGTTTGGAAATCTTCCGAACGCAAGTTTTGTAGTTGGGCAATCTGAAAACCACACCGGCACTTTATGATCGAATTAAGAGAATTAACGCCGGAAAACCATAATGAGGTGCGCAAACTTGGGGTGCGCTCCAGGCAGGCACATACTGTTTGCAGCATGTTTGTTTGTCTTGTAGGCATAGCTGGCTGTTCAAGTGCTTCGCCATTTGTTCAGCCAGAACAGATTCAGGGTGTAAGTACTGATCGAAGCACGCTCGCAGGGGAAAAACACCTTGTACGGGACTATTCCCCGCTTGATCCTTCCGGGAATATCAACGTTGTTATAGAAATTCCGACAGGAAGTAATGAAAAATGGGAAGTTGACAAGACAACGGGCGAGCTAAGGTGGGAGGTTAGGAACGGAAACAGCCGTATCGTAGAATATCTGGGGTATCCGGGGAACTATGGCATGATTCCCGCTACACTTTTACCTAAAAGTATGGGAGGCGACGGTGACCCGCTAGACGTGCTTGTACTGGGGCCTGCCCTTGCAAGAGGAAGCATTGTCAGCGCACGTGCGATTGGCGTTCTGAGTTTGCTGGATGGTGGTGAACAGGATGACAAGATAATAGCTGTGATGTCCGATTCTGTTTGGGGTAGTGTTACATCAATGGAAGAACTGAAACGGGAATTTGCGGGAGTAGGCAATATCATAGAGATTTGGTTTTCGAATTATAAAGGGCCAGGGAAAATGGAATCAAAGGGTTTTTCAGAGGTTGCGCATGCTCAGAAAATAATTCGGGCGGCAATAGATGCATATAAGGTGCAAAATAGAATAATAGAGTGAGGATAGGTTATGTTAGCTGGTCTTGGCGGAATTGATCACATTCATGTTTATGTTTCCAATAGAGAACAGGCAGCCGATTGGTACCGGGATGTTCTGGGATTTCATGTGTTGGAAGCGTTTGCTTTTTGGGCGGAGGATAAAAACGGCCCTCTAACTATCGCCGATTCTTCAGACCAAATTCATTTAGCACTTTTTAACAGCAATGATTTTGTCCCTTCCACAGCGATCGCATTCAAAACGGACGGTGAAGGGTTTTTGGAATGGAAGTCCTATCTGGAAGAGCAGAAAATTATGTTACGTTGTTCAGACCATCAACTGGCCTGGTCAGTTTATTTCACAGATCCAGACAAAAACATGCATGAAATTACTACTTATGACTATGAGCATGTTAGCAAGGTACTTAAACCATAGTGAGATGATATTTATGCGATGTAAGGTTCTTATTGGTCTGTTGTTATCCGTCAGTATGCAATTTGCTACTGCCAAGCCAAACGCGGATTGGAATGACAACAAATATGCAAAATCAGCTCCGGGTTTGTTGCAGGAATACATTCGTGTGGATACTCGTAATCCACCGGGCAATGAAAGTCGGGGTGTAGAGTTTTTCGCCCGATTGTTTAATGCAGCAGGTATCGCGTATGAATCAGGAGAATCGGCACCAGGTCGGGGCAATATCTGGGCGCGCATACGCGGAGGTGATAAACCCGGTCTTGTCCTTCTGCATCATATGGATGTGGTTCCCGTTAATGAGAAATACTGGGACGTAGACGCTTTTTCCGGAATCGAAAAAGATGGATATATCTATGGCAGGGGTGCGCTGGATACCAAGGGACTGGGAATATTACACCTCCAGGCGTTTCTCGCATTGCATGCTTCTGGAATCACACCCAATAGGGATGTTTGGTTTATCGCAACAGCAGATGAAGAGGCGGGTGGAATTTATGGTGCCGGTTGGCTAAAGGATACGCACCCGCAGATTTTTGAGAATGTAGGGTTTTTGCTCAACGAAGGGGGTTCCGGTGGCAAGTATGGAGAAGATAAAGTCTTTATGGTAGAAGCAACGCAAAAGGTTCCTCTATGGTTGCGCCTGAAAGCTACAGGTGAGCCGGGGCACGGTTCTCGTCCACAGGTAGAAACTTCCGTAACCCGCCTGTTGCGCGCTGGTAATAAAGTGGCATCAGCACAGTTCAAGCCCCACGTGGTAGACCCGGTCAGAGACATGTTTGCGGGACTTGCCAAGTATCAGATACCGGAGTTTCGCGCAGCGTTTGCGAACATCGATGAATATGTAGATTCTGCCGAATTTATGTTGTCACTCCAGCATCAGTTACCGGGAAATAATGCCTTGTTACGCGATACCTGTTCTGTCACAACGCTGGTTGGCAGTAGCAAGATTAATGTAGTGCCCCCGGAGGCGGTTCTCGAGCTGGATTGCCGACTATTACCTGATCAGAGTCCGAGTGTTTTTTTGCAATCACTCACCACCTTGATTGATGATCCCAACATCGAAATAGAATCTATCATGAGTTTTACACCCGCCATTAGCAGCACCAATACAATTTTGTTTGAGTCCCTGCAAAGTGTTATCACGCGCTTTTACGAGGACGCCAAGGTGGTACCGGCAGTATCAACGGGATTTACCGATAGCCATTTCTTCAGGGATATGGGAATAATCAGTTACGGTTTTTCACCCTTTCTGCTGGACGAGGCCGATGCTCGCACGGTGCACGGAAATAATGAACGAGTCTCCGTTGAAAATGTGCAACGTGGTACAGCGCTTATGATTGATGTGGTTGATGCATTAATACGCAATTGAGATAAATTGTTTGTGCTGAGGAGAAGTTTCATGCAGTTGGTTTACAGCGAAGAAGAACTTTTTAGTGATCTGGATTTTGCATCATTACATGAAATATCCGGCCAACGCCTGCATGGAGGTTTGGATGCGAATGGAAAGTACCTGCCCCCGCGGGCAAATATGCGTGTAAAGGCTATTCAGGCATGGACAAAGGCGTTAGAGGAAAGGGGAGGTAAGGTATTTGAGGCAGATGCATCCTTACTCACCGGGCCCCGAGTACCTAACGTGGCGCAACAATGCCTGCTAATTGGCGAAGGGTTGGACCAACCTTTCTGGAACACACTAACCATAACCGGAAAGATTGAGGGGCGAGGACGGGTACTTGCCGATATCAAGTTTCCAGACCTGCAAAAAATCGTAAAGGAAGATATATCAGAGATGGCAATAGGGCATCTGAATAAGGGCCTGCTCGCTACCCACGGAATAGATGAGGGTGGCTCGCCAGAGAGTGATATAGGCGGGCATGATGTTATGTGGTTTGTCGCTCGCGACCTCGCCTTTGGGGAAGATGCGTATCCGGATGTAGAACCTCCCGGTAATATTGCTCGCCCCGAATCGGATAAGCGATGGATGCCGCAACTTGCCCAGGAATATGAGGGCATGTTGAGCTTTTTGATGAATTTACTGATGATAGAGTTTCGTGCGGAAAATGGTTTTGCTGATACTCAGCGTGTTTTCAAAGCGCCCACCCTGTTTTCCAGGAGAAGGCAGCAAGCTGAGTTGGGTGCAGAAATTATTGAGCGTATACGCAGCGATGAAGAGATTCATGTACTCTCCCTGCGCCTGTATCTTGGAGAGCTTAGATCCCTCACCCTGATTGGTGCATCTGGCGAAGAAATTTCCGGAGCAGCGCTAATTGACCCGTTCTGGGACGGGCTTGTGCAGTGGGCTACGCTGGAACAGCCGGTACTGGCGGCACGCGATGCGCACACGTCGCTGGTGAAACGTATTTCAGCACATGAAGATGGTGATCGTATTCTGGAACGATTTATTGCCCTGGGTGACCTGGAGGTTTAGCGATATTTTAGTAGGAAACGCCCATGCCCGCGCGAACATCATTGTTAATGCCGTAGCCCGCTATGGGGTAACGCAAGCCGTTTCTTGAAAGGTGCGCAAGACCGTCGATTACACCTGGAATAAATCTCGGCGGAATTGCCATTAACAATTCATCTTCCATAACTCCACCATAACGGCGTTCCGCAAAACAGGGGATAGATAAACTGGGTTCATCTTTTGACAAAGCGCGGCCCCAGGAGTCTGCGCAGGATGACTCTCCTACACATCCCCATTCCAGTTTTTTATACCCCGTCCATTGCAGACCGTTTATAAACAGAATCATCTGCGCGGGTGTTGCATATATAAGGCAGATGTCAGGTGGATTCAGTCTGCCGCTAACCAGGGGACTTACGACCATCCCCGCATAACGTCCAAACGGTACCACATCCATCGCGTGTTGATGTTTGCTTGCTTCTTCCTGGTCGGCATACCAGACGCCTGCCATTCTGTCGCCCGATAACCAAGCCTCGTCTCTGGCGTGTAATCCGATAACGGTTCCACATTGTGCGCCCACGAGATCGTCCATGGTAATGCCTACTGTCCAACCATTGCGCGAAGCCTGCCCTACAATCTGGTCAGTAGTATGAATAGCATTCGGACGCCTGAGCTTGGGAATGCTCTCCATCTCTTCCAGTGATTCAAACATCTTCATACCAATTGGAGTGGTGCGAAGCCGAAGAAAATTGTTGAGTTGTGCAACCAGGGTTGGCCAGTCTAGTTGGGATGCATCACTTGAAATTATTTTACTGGTACTCATATATAGATCCCCTGGCAAAGTGTAGTGTGGTTTTTTTTCAGAGTGCACAGCCTGCGGCGGATTTGCAAGTAGTGGCTGTTTTAGCGCACACGATATTCAGCTAACATGCAGCAGTATTTTTGTGGTGGTAACAGGGTATGAGTCGGGGACTTTTTCGATTTCTGATTTTTTGTGTTTCTTTGTTGGTGATTGGTATTGCAGGAGCGCTGGTACTGGGTCAGAACAAACTTCAATTCCTGTTCCATCCAGAGCGTAGTTCACAGGAGTTTGTGATGTTGGGTTTTGCTCAAGCCCAGATGCAAGGCCAATCAGCATTTTTCAACTCTGAATTGGCTTCCCTTTTGCTGGAAGTCGAAGGAGAGGTATTGTGGAGCGGCCGGGTAACCAGTGTACTGGAAGGCCGCGAAGCAGATAACTGGCCGGCCATCGCATTCTCGTTGTATCCCAATCGATCCGCATTTATTAAACAATATACCAGTGACAGCTTTGTTTCCCCCTTTGGTGTTGCTTTGCCAAACCAGGGTGCAAGCCTTATGCTTGCTGCGAGTCCGGATCAAAGCGATTTGAAAGCTGCGCAGATCTATTTGCTGGAACTCTTACAGCTAAACAGCAGTACTAAGGACGGCAAGGCTAATTACTCGTCCATTGCGGATGCGCTTTTACTCCCGGGCATGCAGGACGTGTGGACTGCCAGTGTTAATCCGCTAGAAGTTGCTTCCGATCGGGATTGGCAATATGTGCGTATGACCGGCTTTGAAAGTCGCGAGGCACTTGTATTCTGGTTGGACAGTATGGAAAGAAAAACCCGGACAAGTTTACAAAAGCGCTATTACCGAAATTACGTCGCACTGATAGTCGAGGCATTTGAAGTATAGCTTTGTTTAGTCGTTCACTGGAGAGAAGCAGAATGAAAAAAGCCGGAGCTATGAATAGGATTTTGTTGGTGACTTGCATGATTTTTGGGCAAACCGTATATGCAGCCGGGCCATGTGATGCCGCAAAATTTCATGAATTTGATTTCTGGATCGGTAACTGGAGTGTAAGTCTGGCAGATGGAACGCTTGCTGGCCAAAATGCGATTACGGCAAATCAGGGCGGTTGTGTATTAATCGAAAACTGGAAGGGCGCTCAGGGTAGTACGGGCCAGAGTATGAACTATTATGATGCCTTCTCGGATAGCTGGAGACAGTTATGGATTTCGCCGGGTGTGCAGATTGACTATCGTGGCGGCCTGAAAGATGGCAGCATGCATTTAGTGGGTCGAATTCACTACCTTCAAAACGGCGACGAATTTCCTTTTCGGGGCACCTGGACTTTACAGCCTGATGGTAGAGTTCGGCAGTTTTTTGAAGAATCGCGTGAAGAAGGGAAATGGAATACCTGGTTTGAGGGTTTTTATTCGCGTGTCAAGCAGTAAGGCTTAATCAGAGCCTCGCGAGCGGGTTAATCCATTCCGGTTTGTCGATGTGAATATTAAACAGGTCTTCCAGTACCTGCGTGTATTGTGTTTCTTCGACGGCTTCATCACTGGTCACGCCATCTATTCTGGTTTTGAGCGTATTGCCTGTCAGTGTAAGTCGCCCATTCTCTGTTCGTTTTGTACACAGGCGTTTTTTCGGAAAAAACGAATTTGGTGAGGTCTGGTGGTAAGTACACATCTCGCTGAACGCCGACCAGGGCTGTGGCCTTGGGTTTACGGTCAATAGAGGTACCCAGAGGTCCGGATCACTGTCAGGCGTGTCGGAACATAATATTTCAAACATCCCATTATTGCGTTTTGTCACCCGATAATAATTTTCGCCATCGAACTGGCTTACGGAACTGTTCAAATTTATGGGGATGATGGATGAGTCACCAAAGCCGATATCGGACAGCCAAAGGTCATCGAGCTGAACAAGGCATACCTGGTGACTGAACGATTTCTCACTATCCATAACGCCATCTGGAACAGCTACGCGAGCTTCAACACGAGTGCATGAAAAATCGAGTTCTGTCAGGCACTGTAGTAAGAGCTCGTTAAGCTCAAAACAGAATCCTCCGCGATTATTTTTTACGATCTTCTGATATACCTTGCTGCCATCCAGTTTGATGATTTTGCCCAGGTGAATATCCAGGTTTTCAAAGGGGATGTTCAACATACATTGCCGTTGGATAGCCGTGAGAGTGCTTAGCGAGTGATCCGTTGCCTCGTCATAATCTGCGCGTTCCAGGAGGTTTAGCCATTTCATTCAGAAATTGTGTACACATTTTCAAAGAGCGAGCTCGCATCCTAATAGATGTCTTTGAACATTCCAATTATTTGTTATGCTGGTAGCATCGACTGGAATTGTAGCTGGAGAGAGTGATGAATGGTGCAGAGAGTCTTGTTCAGACCTTGTTGAATGCGGGTGTGGACTGTTGTTTTGCCAACCCGGGTACCTCGGAAATGCACATGGTAGAAGCCATTGACGGTCACGACGACTTTCGAGCCGTGTTGTGCCTGTTCGAAGGTGTTTGTACCGGTGCGGCAGATGGCTATGCGCGTATGACAGGTAAACCGGCAACCACGCTGTTGCATTTAGGGGCAGGGCTTGCCAACGGAGTTGCTAACATGCATAACGCCCGGCGTGCCTCGTCACCGCTAATCAATCTGGTTGGAGAGCACGCGGTACACCATGTTGCTTATGATGCACCCTTAACCTCGGATGTCGCAGGCGTTGCCCAACCCATGTCTGCCTGGGTGCGAACCGCCACCTCTTCTGAAAGTTTATCACTGGATGCAATAGACGCAGTACAAGCCAGCCTGGCTGCAAATTCCGATCATATGGGAAATGTCGCAACCCTTATTATTCCGGCAGATTGTGCATGGGGTGAAGGTAGGAATGCACCCTCCGGGATACCTCCGGTGGAGCGTGCCCGGGCCTCGGTCGAAGTGGTTTCCGGCATTGCCAATCGAATGGGCGAGCGTTCCTTGCTTTTGATCGACGGGGCTGGCATGAGTGAAGAAGGGGTGCAACAGGCCGGGCGTATTGCAGAACATTGTGGCTGCCAGGCCATTACTGTAACTTTTCCAGCCCGTGTAGAAGGCGGGCCAGGCTTACCCAAAATTGGCCGTCTGCCGTATTTTCCGGAACATATTATAGATTTATTGGCGGATGTTGATCATCTGGTACTGGCGGGCGCTCGATCCCCCGTCAGTTTTTTTGCCTACAGAAATTTACCAAGCGATCTGGTTCCTGAACACTGTAAAGTGGATTTGTTAGTGCATCGGCATATGGATGTGGTCGCAGCCCTAGCTGATCTTGCCGATGCGCAGGGGGCACCGGCTGAGCCTGTTGAAGTGAATCTCAAGGCGCGACCCGCAATACCAGAAGGACCCCTGAATGCGCATACAATAGCGCTAACATTGGGTGCCAAAATTCCGGAAATGAGCATAATCACTACAGATTCCGGTGGCGGTGCTGCCGCATTCCCTGTACTGCAAACCTGTGTCAGTCATAGCTGGCTTAATCTTACCGGTGGATCTATAGGAGGTGGCGGACCGGTGGCTGTTGGTGCTGCTGTCGCCTGTCCGGATCGACCGGTATATGCCCTGCTGGGAGACGGTGGTGCAGGTTATACCATCCAGTATCTGTGGACGGCTGCCAGGGAAAAACTCAACATCACCAGCATAATTTACTCCAACCGCTCCTACGGAATTCTGGATGTCGAATACCGTCGATTGGGCATTAATGATGTTGGTGACAAGGCCGCCAGTTTGTTCGATTTGTCCAATCCGGATATTAACTGGGTTGATCTGGCGCGAGGGTATGGCGTGCCGGGTGTGAGAGTGCGCACGGGCGCTGAACTTGCAGCGGCGTTAAGCGAAGCTGAAAACACGGACGGGCCCTATCTGATTGAAGCTATTCTAGCCTGAAGACCTGGCTATGCCGCAAATTTTTCCAGATGGTAATCCGAGTTGCCGAACTGCATATCGATTACCGTAAGACGTTTGAAAAAATGACCGATACGCAGTTCTTCGGTCATCCCCATGCCGCCGTGAAGCTGTACGGCATTTTCAGCGATGAATGTTCCGGCTTTTCCTATGAGGTGTTTAAGGGCATGCACTGAACGTTGTGCGCCTTCGCGGTTTTCTACTACTTCCAGCGTTGCTCTATACAACAGGGATTTACACTGTTCGTATTCCATAAACATATCCACCATGCGGTGTTGCAGCACCTGAAAGTCTGAAAGCTTCTGGTCAAATTGAACACGCTGTTGTGTGTATTCTATAGTGTCTGTGTACAACATTTCCATTGTGCCAATAGCTTCAGCAGCGAGTGCAAGGATTGCATCATTTGCGACAGCCTGCAGAATTTCAAAACCTGCGCCTACTTCACCCACCACCCCGGTTTTGTTAACCCGTACGTTTGTCAGGGTAATTTCTGATGCACGCAATCCATCTACGGTAGGGTAGTTAAGCAGTTCAAAGCCCTCTGAATTTACGTCGATCAAAAACAGGCTAATGCCATCGGTATCAATCTGACCACCACTGGTTCTTGCGGATACAATAATATGGCTGGCGGTCTCTGCGTTTTGAACGACACATTTGTTTCCGTTGAGTACAAAGTCCTCCCCATCCTGTTTTGCAGAACTTACTACATCGTGCAGATCAAATCGGGCCTGTGATTCGGCATACGCAAGTGCGAGTTGTTTACTGCCATCGATGACGCCCTCAAACATTGCTTCTTTCATATCATCCGACGCCCCTCGTCGCAGTGCTCCGGCGCCGAGTACGATACTTGCGAAATAGGGCTCCAGGACCATGCCTTTGCCAAACTCTTCCATTACTACCATTGTATCGATCTGGTTACCGCCAATGCCGCCATCTTCCTCCGGGAACGGCAGGGCTAACCAACCCAACTCTGCTATGGAATTCCAGTTTTCAGCGCTGAAGCCTTTCGATGACTGACTATGTTTTATGCGGGATTCCAGTTCGTAGTTGTCCCGAACGAACCTTGAGATGCTGTCTTTGAGCAGTGTGCGTTCTTCACTTAAGTCAAAATTCATGGCCGTCTATCCTTTTCCTGTTCTGGTCTTTTCACTGGATTTCTTTTTAAGACCCAGTACATTTTTTGCGATTACATCGCGCTGCACTTCACTCGCGCCACCATATATCGTGTAGGCGCGACTGCCCAGATAACTCTGCATACCCGAGTGTGCAAATGCTGGTCCCACCGGCTGACCCCAGCCTGCTGCGTGCAGGCCACCGGCCTCGACTGTTAGTTTAGCCAATCGCTGTTGAATCTCGGTGCCTTTGAGTTTGAGAATGGAGGATTCAGGGCCGGGGTCGGATCCGGCGGCTGCGTTGGCGAGGCTTCTGAGCTCGGTGTACTCCAGAGCGTGCAAGTCTACTTCAAGCTCGGCTACCTTGGATCTAAATGCGGGTTCATCCATGAGCGTACCATTGCCACGAATTATAGAGCGCGCATTTTTCTTCAGCTTAGCCAGGGCTACCAACGAATTGGAAATGCCTGCAAGGCCGGTTCGTTCATGCTGCAGCAGCCCCTTGGCGTAGGTCCAGCCCTTGCCTTCTTCACCAATTCTATTCTCTACGGGCACTTTCACATCGGTAAGAAATACTGTGTTAACCGTGTGCGCACCACCCAGGGTTATGATGGGTTGGACCTCTACTCCTTCCTGCTTCACAGGGAAGAGTAAAAAGGTGATGCCTTCCTGCTTTTTGCCTGTGTTGCTGGTACGTGTGAGGCAGAAAATCCAGTCTGCCATGTGCGCGACCGTGGTCCAGATTTTTGTACCGTTTACAATGTAGTGTTTACCGTCCTCGGTGAGCTCTGCTTTCGTTTGCAAATTAGCCAGATCAGATCCTGCACCGGGCTCTGAGTAACCCTGGCACCAGATTACTTTGCGTGCCCGGATATCCGGCATAAAACGATCGAGTTGTTTCTGGTTGCCATGCGCCATGAGAACGGGAGCGAGCATGCCAATGCCAAAGGGCAAGTCCCAGGGCAGGTTTTTACCGGCCTTTTCGCGTTCCCAGATATAGTGCTGGCTGGGTGTCCATCCTGGACCACCAAACTCTTTGGGCCACTTTGGTACATCCCAGCCACCTTTAGCGGCCGCCGTAGCGAACCAGTTCATTCGCCACTTATTGTAATCTTCCCCGGGCTTGTAGGCGTTGTCACTCAAAAATTGCCTGACTTCGGCCTGGAATTCCAGATCGGTTTTGCTCAGTTCTATATCCATGGTGTGGTCTGTCCTCTGCTTATAAACACAGCTTAGCGAAAAATTGAAAGTTTTACTAGAATAAGATTCTAGTTTAAGATGTAAAGATGCCCCGCAAACACTCCAGCAGATCCGGCACCGAAGAGCGCAGATCCAGCATTCTAACTGCGGCTTTACAGTGCTTTAACGAACATGGTCTTGAGAACACAACGGTCCAGGACATCCAGCTGGTGGCCAAATGTAGTACGGGCAGTTTGTATCATCATTTTGGTAGTAAAGAGGGCATCGCTGTCAGCCTTTTTGTTGAAACTTTCAAAAATATGAACGAAGGCGTACTTACGGAATTGGAGCGCTGTAATGATGCACAAACCGGTGTGCAGGTGGTGGTTACGCAAATTTGTGAATGGGTCTCTGAAAATACCAGTTCCGCCCGATTTTTGCTTCAGTCCCGGGATATACAATTTTCCCCGGATATGCATCTGCAACTTGGTCAGGAATATGGCGATATTATGCGTGGATACTTCCAGTGGTTTACCCCCTTCGTTGAAGATGGAAGTATGAAATCACTTCCACTGGACACCTATGTGCCTCTGATAATAGGGCCTGCTCAGGAATATTCGCGTCGTTGGCTTGCCAAACAGGTAGCGCGATCCCCTGCCAGTTTAACACGCATATTTTCGGATGCTGCCTGGAGTGCTGTGCGTGGAGATGTCTGATTTGTTACACTCAGATGCTACCTGAATAAATTGAGAGAGCTGTCATGAGCGAGCGTATCCCTACCCGAGAACACGAGAAAAAGACCATCGAAGTATTGGGCAAGCAAATGGCTTATGTGGAGATGGGAGAGGGTGACCCGATAGTATTTCAGCATGGTAACCCGACTTCGTCCTATCTCTGGCGCAACATTATGCCTCAGGTGCAACACCTGGGACGCTGTATTGCCATCGACCTGATTGGTATGGGTGATTCGGACAAACTCGAGGATTCCGGCCCGGAGCGATATACATTTAAAGAGCACCAACAATACCTATATGCTGCATTTGAGGCACTGGGAGTTACCGATAATGTAACCTTTGTGATTCATGACTGGGGCTCTGCATTGGGGTTTGCGTGGGCAAGACAAAACCCGCAAGCCGTTAAAGGTATCTGTTATATGGAAGCTATCGTTATGCCCATGACGTGGGAACAATGGCCTGATGCGGCTACCACAGTATTTGAAGGCTTTCGTTCTGATGCAGGAGAACAAATGGTGCTTCAGGGCAATGTTTTTGTTGAGAACGTGCTTCCGGGGTCGGTACTGCGTGGCCTTGGCGATGCCGAAATGGATGTATACCGTCGTCCCTATCTTAACGAGGGTGAAGATCGTCGGCCCACCTTGACCTGGCCGCGCCAGATTCCCCTGGCTGGTGAACCCGTAGATGTTGTGCTTTGTGTGGAGGACTATGGTCAATGGTTAAAGACCAGCGATATCCCCAAGCTGTTTATCAATGCAGAACCCGGTGCCATAACTACCGGAGATATGCGGGACTTTTGTAGAACCTGGGCTAACCAGCAGGAAGTGAGCGTAGCGGGTAGTCATTTTATCCAGGAGGACTCTCCGGATGAAATAGCCGCCGCACTGGATGAGTGGCTGGTAAATCTTTAGGACCTAGCTGTTAGTTTTTCCGGTTTGTCGGTTCGTGCGCTTAACAATAAACCACCAATGATCAGAATTAGCGCAGTCACACTGGAGACGTGTACCTGCTCACCCAGTACATTCTGGATGAGAAACAGTGAGATAAGGGGTGACAGGAATATAAGCTGGCTTATGCGAGCACTGTGTCGGGTGAGAGACAGCGCTTTTTGCCACAACAGAAACGTTAGCCCCATTTCGACGATCCCTACCCAGCCAATATATAACAAATTGCCCGGGCTTAATTCGGGCAGTCCACTGGTAAAAAAACATACAAGGCCGATCAGTGGTGTGCCCACAAAAAAACATGCGCCCATTTTGATGTCTGCAGAGTAAGGTAGTTTAACTGCGAGTAGCCAGAATCCAGCCCACAGTACGGTACTGGCCAGTGCAAATATTAGCCCTGATGCGTCAAATTGTGAAAAGTCGGTAATCTGCCCACGAGTAACCAGAATAACCACACCCAGATAGCTGACGGTCATTCCGATATAACCCAATCGGGAAATTTTTTGTTTAAGAAAAACCACAGCCAGTACTGAGTAAACGATAGCCCAGGTATAATTAAGTGGCTGGGCAATTTGCGCAGGCAAGCGATCGTACGCTTCAAAAAGTAGCAGGTAATACAAGAAGGGATTCATCAATCCCAGTAGTAGCAGTGCTTTTATGTGGTTCACAGGCAGGGTTTTGAACTCTGGCCACCCTTTGCGCAGCGTAATGTGGAATGCATAAAACAAGGCAGACACCAGAGCCCCCCCAAATAACAGTTGTACGGGCTGCATCGTAGCAAGACCGAGTTTAAATGCCGTGGCCACTGTGGACCACAGTGCAACACAGGTCAGTGCGTAGAGGTATGCTCTGGATTCATTGGATTTCATGAGGAATCAAAGGTACTGTATTTTTGAGGTAGATGGAATTTGACGAATAAACAGGCACTGGCGTGCGATAACAAACTGCGGTACTCGCTGGCTAAACAGCTGGATAGTTTTGCGCGTATTACGCATTCCGGTGAGGGATATCGCGCCGCTGCTGTTGCGCTGGTGGTGGTGGATGCAGGCTTTGGGGCTGAAGTTTCAGGAATGACTTCCCATTCCGAGTGGCAATCAGATGCCTGTCTGGTGCTTACTCGCCGTTCCGGCAAAATGCGTAATCATCCGGGTCAGTGGGCATTGCCAGGTGGCCGGGTAGATGAGGGTGAGTCGCTGGAACAAACGGCCTTACGGGAGCTGCAGGAAGAAGTTGGTCTGGAGCTTTCTGCGGACCATGTGATTGGCCGACTGGATGATTTTGTCACGCGTTCAGGGTATGTGATGACGCCGATAGTAATTTGGGCTGGAGCTACGCCCGACGAGCACCTGCTTGCCAATGAAGCCGAGGTAGATTCAATTCACAGAATTCCGCTCGCCGAATTTATGCGCGGTGATGCACCCCTGCTGGATCATCAGGAACTCGACACCGCTCATCCGGTATTAAGAATGCCTGTGGGCGATACCTGGATCGCAGCACCTACCGCAGCATTGATATTTCAGTTCGTGGAAGTATGCCTGCGAGGCCGCTCTACGCGTGTTTCGCATTATGAACAACCGAAGTTCGCCTGGAAGTAAGTGCCGGTAGCTGGTGGAGTGCCGGTAGCTGTATGTTGTTGCTAGCCGTTGACGAAGCACCCACTATTGCCCAGAATCCCTATCCTGTTTAACTTAAAAAGAGACTCATAAAATGACCATACAGGAAGGCCAGAAATTACCCAGTATTCAATTATTTACCATGGCCGAAGGCCGTCCAACGCCGGTGATGAGCGATGAAATATTCTCAGGTAAAAAAGTTGTGCTATTTGCTGTACCGGGCGCTTTTACGCCTACCTGTTCACAGGCCCACCTGCCTGGGTATGTCGTCAATGCCGATGCATTCACTGAAAAAGGCGTGGAGCTGGTTTGTCTGTCCGTCAACGACCCCTTTGTGATGGGTTGTTGGGGTGAATCGGCCAATGCAGATGCAATCAGGATGATTTCTGACGGTAATGGAGAATTTACCAAAGCCTTGGGTCTTGAGATGGATGGTTCTGGCTTCGGACTTGGCACCCGTTCTCAGCGATATGCGATGCTGGTTGACGATGGAGTGGTGAAAAAGCTCAATATTGAAGCACCGGGTAAATTTGAGGTTAGTGGCGCTGAAACGCTTCTCGCAGCACTTTAAAGTACTTTTTTGGGAGTACCTTTGAACATCACCCTTGAATAATCAGTAGAGCAATTCATGTACACGAAGTTAAAGGAAGTATGGGGAGAATTAACCGCTGCTGGTGCACAATTCGAAATAAATGAAATCACGGTTCGTGGAAACACGATAAGAAACTATGCAGCTGCGCCTGCCAGTTTGCGGGACCTGTGGTTGGCTAGCGCTGAATTTTCCGAGCGCGAGTATCTGGTGTACCAGGAAGAGCGCTGGACCTATGCCCAGGCGCATGCACAGGTTGCAAGCCTGGCAAACTGGCTGGTACAACAAGGTGTACAGCCCGGCGACACGGTTGCGATTGCCATGCGAAATTATCCTGAGTGGATATTGAGTTACTGGGCGACAATGAGTGTTGGGGCTACTGTAGTTGGCATGAATGCCTGGTGGGTAAGTGCTGAAATGGACTACGCCTTGAACGACTCCAAGCCACGGGTGATTATTCTTGATCAGGAAAGATATGAACGCGTGCGGGATATTGTGGGAAACGTCAAGGTAGTTGGTGTTCGTATGGCCGAAACCATAGGTGTGACTTCGTGGCAAAGTGTCATGCAAACCGGGGGAAGTTTGCCGGACGTGCATGTGGATTCGGATAGCGATGCGTGCATTTTTTATACCTCTGGTACTACGGGCAGACCTAAAGGTGCACAGCTGACGCATAGGGGATGTGTGGCCAATGTGATGAGCATTGCGTTTTGGGGCGCTACCCAAACGGCGCTGGGTGTTCAAAGCGGTTTGCTTGAAGCTGATGCCGAGCCGGTAATTCCAATCTCGCTGGTGACAACACCGCTTTTTCACGTAACTGCAAATAACTGTGTGGCACAAGGCACCACCCTTGGCGGTGGCAAGCTGGTTCACCTTTACCGATGGGATGCCGGTGAAGCTTTGCGCCTGATAGAGCGGGAAAGAGTTACCGGCCTAACAGGTGTTCCAGTTATGGCGCGCGAACTTATAAGCCATCCGAATTTTGCTGCCACCGATACCTCAAGTTTGTTAAGCCTCGGTGGAGGTGGGGCACAACTCCAGCCCGATCTGGTCGGCAAAATAGACACATCTGTGCAAAATGCGCGCCCTAATACCGGGTACGGCATGACCGAGACCTGTGGAATTATTACCTCAATCTCGGGTGACTATTTTGTAGATAAACCCGCATCCTGTGGGCCCGCCATGCCCTGTTATGAAGCCAAATGCGTAAACCCGAATGGAGAAACTGTTGCAGTTGGCGAAACGGGAGAACTCTGGGTAAAGGGCGCGCAGGTTATTCGTGGTTATTTGAATCGTGAGAAAGAAACGGCGGAAGACATAGCAGATGGTTGGTTGCGTACTGGCGACATTGCGTATATCGATTCTGATGGTTTTATATTTATAGTCGATCGACTGAAAGACATGGTGCTTAGAGGTGGAGAAAATGTGTACTGCGCTGAAGTAGAGAGCGCCATGTATGAACACGATGCCGTGGCAGAGTGCTCCGTTTTTGGCATACCTGATGACAGGTTGGGTGAAGAAGTTGGCATTGCAGTATTTTGTAAAGCCGGAAGCTCAGTAACTGCAGATGAGCTGCGTGTACACTGCGCACCCTTTATTGCACGCCATAAAATTCCAAGATATTTCTGGTTTATGGAAGAAGCATTACCTAGAAACGCGAGCGGTAAATTTTTGAAGCGGGAATTACGTGAAATTCTGGATATCCAGTCAGCCACCTAGTTTCCTGAAATATGAGTGAGTCTGGAAAGGGTGCGTTCTATGCACTCACGGCTTACTTTATCTGGGGTTTTATTCCCTTGTATTTTAGCCTGGTGGATGTAGTCAGCCCCGGCGAGATATTGGCTCATCGAATAATCTGGTCCCTGGTGTTTTTAATGGCTCTGGTGTTGGCAAGCAATCGCTGGGCTTTGTTGCTTGGTTTTATACAAATCAGAAACAACCTGTGGTGGTTGGTATTGAGCGGTCTGCTTATTGCGGCAAACTGGTTGACCTATATCTGGGCACTGCAAAATAATCACGTAATAGATACCAGTCTGGGTTATTACATTAACCCCATGGTAAGTGTCCTGTTGGGAATGGTTTTTCTTGGAGAGCGGTTAAGGCCATTGCAGCTATTTGCTGTTTTTATCGCCTGCATTGGAGTAGCCCATGAAATATTTGTAGTGGGTAGGTTGCCTGCAGTTGCCTTGATTCTCGCCTTAACCTTTGGAGCATATGGACTGGTACGAAAAAAACTGGCAGTGGACGCTGTAATCGGGTTGTTGGTTGAGACACTCATATTGTTACCGTTTGCACTAGGGTACTTCTGTTACCTTGTCATGCAGCAACAAAACGTGTTTGGTAATACCACGTTTGAACTTAACCTGTTGATTCTGGGTCTTGGCTTGCTTACCACACTTCCGCTATTGTCTTTTGGTGCGGCAGCCCTGCGATTAAGATTGACGACGCTCGGATTCTATCAATATCTTGCTCCGAGCATGGTGTTGTTGTTGGCGGTGTTTTGGTATGGCGAAGAATTTACCCTGGAGCGTGCCATAACATTTAGCCTGATCCTGATTGCGGTTTTGTTATTTTCTGTTGAAGCTATGTTTAATCAACGCAGGCTATTACGCGCATAGCGGAGCCTGTATTCAGTAGTCTGATGACCCACTTAATTCGTCCGCTCTTAACATTGCTTTTTGCAATGACTCCAAACTGCGTATCCAGGGATTGATATCGCTTAATTCAAGTGGCATGTTCTCTGAAGCCCGCCTGGCATTGTCATAACTTTCGTAAATTCCCAGTAACAGCACATACAAAATCTGGTTGTTACTCTCAACACGTGCTGCTGACAGACCTATTAGTTTGTGTTTCGCGAAATAGGCTTCCAGATTGGCTTTTTCTGTCAGGCTCATGAGTTGTACAACGTAAAACTCGGGGGGTAGTTTCGAAATGTTAATCGGCTGGCCGGGGTTGTGGGACAGTTGTACATATATTGGCAAGCTTGAAAAATCCGGCTTTAGCGGTGCTGGTACCGATTCAGGTGCTCGTGCAGGTTCTGGCCTGGTGTCCACCTCGGGCGCATTGAGAGTTTCGGTTTGTGATGAATCAAGGAGTTCTCTTAGGGGTCGTACATCGCGTTTTTCGGGTCCCGAAAGACTTGCTGCAGTATCCGGGTTTTCGTTGGCCTCTGGTTGAATTGTTTCGCTCTGTACGCAAATCCATTCCTTGTTTTGTTCACCCTGTTCACAAAACCATCCGTCTGTGGACTGTTGATCAGCTGGATCTGCCCACGAAAAGGTATTAGTGAAGAGGATAAGAATGGGAAGGCAAACACTGCCAAAGTTCAAAAATTTCATGGTTGCCGGTTCGATATTCAATCTGGCGCTACTTTGCCTCCTTACCCGATGTCTGTCAAAGTGGTGTATATAGAAAAATTACAGGGTCTACAGTGGACGAGACAAGGGAAAATAGGACGGGTGCAGTTTCCATGCAATCGAAACTGGATCATCGTTGGTTGATGTCATATATGGCTTGCCTGACCGACAATGGGCCAGACTATTATGATACGGGTGAAAATTATCCTGCCCATCCCCTGTTTCCAGTGTGTGTTGAGTGGCCGGTTATCCTCAAATTGCGTGGCGAGGATAGTCTGCCTGGTGACCCAAATGAGGTTTCAAGTATTGTTCATGCAAGTCATGATTTACATATTCATAAACCATTACTTGCAGGGCAGGTGCTTACAACTTCTGCGAGTATTACGGGAACGGTGCAAAAAAAACCGGGTGTGTATGAGACCATTTGCATGCAAACACGTGATGAGAATGGCGTATTAGTGTGTACTACCTATCAGGGTAGTATGCGACTCGGGGAAGTTCTTTCCGGTCCCGATACTATTGATGAATCCAGCGTGCCAGTGCCGCAGCTTAAAGTGTTGTCAGAACCTCGCGAGTATGAACAGTACATTTCATCCGGTTTTGCACACGTTTATACCGAGTGTGCTCGTATCTGGAATCCTATTCATACCGACAGGCGTCTGGCACGCAATGCAGGCCTGCCAGATATTTTGTTACATGGCACTGCTACGCTTGCCCTGGCGGTCTCCCGAATTGTGGAACACGAACTGGATGGAAATTACGCTTGCGTAAATCGAATTGCAGGTCGCTTTAGCGGTATGGTTTTTATGCCCTCAAAGACAATTGTGCGAGTGGTGGGACGCGATAAAACAGGTATCGCATTTGAGGTGCTTAAGGCATCTGGCCCGAACAGTGAAGACAAACTAATCTCCGGGGGGTATATAGGGTATCACTGTTAAAGCAGTTGATTCAAACTCCTGTATTCGCGATTATAGGCGCGGCCAGTGATGCTAGAATGGAGCCATGATGTTGGCAACTCTCGATGATTTCCAGCGCAATCCAAAAATACTGCGACTCAACGTTGCCGGGCAACCTGTTGAATGGCTGAAATGGCAGGAGGCAGTTTGTCTGCATGCGCGAGGTCTTGTGCTTTGGTCTCTGGGATCTGCCTTTCTGAAAATACGTGGCGGAACCAGTAAGCAGAATGGCGAGCGTACGTTGTTTGATTTACACAGCATTATTGCGTGCCAGGGCAGGGTACATTACCAGGGTAATATTCAGCCGCCGCTCACCAATGTGGCCTTGTTTCAACGCGATCAAAATCTGTGTTTGTACTGTGGAAATCTTTATGATTATGATGCCCTCACCCGCGATCATGTCGTTCCTAGCTCCAGGGGAGGTAAGGATACCTGGGACAATGTGGTGTCTGCCTGTAGAAAGTGTAACCATCGCAAAGGCAATCGACTTGTCCACGAGTGCCGTATGCAATTACGCGCGCTGCCCTATGTACCAAATATTGCTGAATATCTTGCACTCACGAACAGCGGTAGAATACTAGGTGATCAGATGGAGTTTCTTAAGCCACAGTTTGGAAAAAACAGCCGACTACTGCATTAGTCAGAGCTTCCGTGGTCTTGCGCGGCAATTTTCGTGAGTACTTCTGCTACACAAACCGTTAGTCTTTTTCCGGTTTCTATGTGTAAGAATTCATTGGGCCCATGTGCATTTGAAGCCGGACCCAATACACCGGTTACCATAAACTGTACGCCTGGAAAACTTTCGCCCAGCATTTTCATAAAGGGGATAGTCCCACCCATTGGCATATATTGAACCGGTGCGTCAAAGTTATTAATTGAAGCTTCTTGAAAATATTCAGCCAGTGCGCCATTTACTTCCGGACCCGCCCAACCCGATTGAGCATTGTCGACTTTAAAGGTTACACTAGCCTGGTAAGGTGGATCTGTTTCAAAAAGCTCTTTTACCAGTGTTGCAGCTTTCTGTGCGTCCAGTGTAGGAGGCAGGCGAATAGAGAGTTTGAGTTCGGTTTCAGGGCGCAGCGTATTCCCGGCATCCGTTACCTCTGGAGCACCACTGATCCCGGTAATACTTAAGGTCGGCTCCCAGGTATTGTTCAAAATCATGGTAGGCGTATCTTCATTCATCGGGTGCGTATTTTCACTCCAGGGGAAACGTTGGTAGACTTGCTTGCCCAAAGATCTGGCCATGGCACGGGTTTGTTCCCGAACTTTTGCAGGAATTGGCACGTACAGCTTTTCATGCATAAGCCCCGAGCCTGCATTCTCTATTCTATCCAGTAACTGTCGAGCAACCCGGAAGCTGGACGGTACGATTCCGCTGGCGGCTCCTGAATGTACACCTTCTGTAAGTACTTTAACCTTTAGTGTGCCGGCGATTGTGCCGCGCAGAGAAGTGGTTATCCAGAGCTGGTTGTAGTTTGCACATTCAGCGTCCAGGCAAATCACCAGCTCGGGTGTACCGATCTCGCTGGATAACAACTCAACATAATAGGGAAGATCATAACTGCCGCTTTCTTCACATCCTTCAATGAGGATGACACAACGAGGATGCGGCAGGTTTGCCTTCTGTAAGGCGCGAATTGCCGTGAGGCTGCCAAACAGGGCGTAGCCATCATCGGCACCACCCCTCCCGTACAAACGCCCGTCCTGCATAACAGGTTTCCAGGGGTGCAAGCCCTCACGCCATCCTGAAAATTCCGGCTGTTTATCGTAGTGGCCGTATAGAAGAACCGTAGGTGCGTTATCACCAGTATCCGTATTGGCGGGAATCTCGCAAAACAGAAGTGGTGTTCTACCTTCTATTTTCACGATACGATGATTCATATTTTGTACCGCGAAATTTTCACACCATTCATCCAGCAGTTCTATTGCGCTTTGCATGTAACCATGTTTTTCCCAATCCGGGTCAAACATGGGAGACTTGTTGGGTATTTGTATGTATTCACACAGGGCAGGAATGATAGATTCATCCCAGGTATGATTTATAAAGCTGCGTAATTCTTTCAAAGTTATTATTCCCGGGAATCCAATTTCCCTGTTTAGTGAAATCCCCTGATGGCATCGTATGCGTGGATCCAATCCAGCTTTTTTAAAGCCAGTTCCGGAAGATAGCGACTTCCAAAACCCAGCTTGAAATTTCGCAAGATAACATCCCTGGAATCCGATAGGTGAAACATGTCGCCTTGTTCTGCCGAGGCCAACTGCATTTTTTTTGTCCGTGCAAGGCGATACTTTTCATAAGCCGGTAAAGCCAGGACAGGATTTTTTTCCTGTTGCTCCAGCATCCGGCTCAATACCCATGCATCTTCTATTGCCATGGCTGCTCCCTGAGCAAGGTATGGCAACATGGCGTGACAGGCATCGCCAAGTAAGGTTACGCGAGATTTGGTCCAGGTTTCCAGCGGCTGGTGTTGAAACAAGCCCCACTTGTAACAGGCCTCACTGTTTTCAATAAGCAAGTGTACCTTTTTATGCCAACCGCCAAATGCCGTTAACAATTCGCTTTTTTGCGCTGGAATCGCCCAGCTCTCGTCGTTCCAGTCCTGGTTTTCCAGAATAGCGACGTAATTTACCGCATCACCAGAGCAGACATAGTAGTTTACAAAATGCCCATGCGGTCCGAGCCAGACGGTTGCTGCTGGTGCGACAGTACCTTTTGGTATATTTGCCGTTTTTACGAGTCCTCGCCATGCCACATGGCCCGTAAACATGGGGGCACTGGCGTTCAATATTTGCTTGCGAACGGTGGACTTAATGCCGTCGCAGGCAATCACCAGATCGTGATGTACGATGTTGCCACTGGCAAACTGCAATTGAACTGCCTGTTCATTCTGCGATATTTCCACCAATTGATGCGCATAATTGATTTTGGCTCCAGCGCGCATTGCCTTTTCTCTCAGCACATTGTGTAAATCCTGTCTGTGAATGTGCAGATAGGGCGCGCCGTGACGTTCAATGGATGTGTTTCCCAGAGGCAGCTGGGCTATCAGGCGGGCGTTTTTCCAGGAGCGAAATTGAACCAGCCTGGGCTTGAAACTCAGCGCTTCAAGCGCATCAAGCACGCCGAGCGCTCTCAGAATGCGGCTCGCATTGGGTGACAATTGTATACCTGCGCCCTGCTCATCGGGGCTGGCGGATTGTTCATATACGCTTACTTCCAGGCCAATTTTGCGCAGGGCAATTGCAGTGCAAAGGCCACCAATGCCGGCCCCAACAATACCGATATGAGAGGTCATTTGCTGGTTACTGTCTTTTCCACCGAGTACCACCTCTGGAGTCTTCCAGCTCGATGTTCAGTTCAAGTAATTCGTTGCGAATGTCATCGGCGCGCTGCCAGTCCTTGTTTTCCCTTGCCTGATCACGTTCATCTATAAGATTCTGTATGGCTTTTTCATCTACCTTGCCCATATCACCCTGAAACCAGGAAACAGGGGAATGCGTAAGCAGGCCGAGTAGCCAGGCACTGGTAAGTAAATCTTTCCGGAGTTTTGCAGTATCTTCCGGCTTATCGCTTTTATTAATCTGGCTGGCCATTTCGTGCATGGCGGCCAGTGCCTGGGGCGTATTCAGATCATCCGCTAACGCTTTGGCGACTGCCTGCGGAACATCCTGAATTTTTACCTTGCTATAGTCCAACGAAGTGGTGAGGTCGGCCTTACTATTGCTGTCGAGCATGGCCTGGTACAGGCGATCCAGACCGCTTCTTGCCTGGTCGACCAGTTCCCGAGACCAGCTTAATGGGGAGCGATATTTGCCGGTTAACAGGGCGTAGCGCAGGGTTTCTCCCTGGTAATCCCGTAAAAGATCCCGGATTGTTTCGATATTGCCCAGGGACTTGGACATTTTCTCATTTCCCAGTGTCAACATCCCATTATGCATCCAGTAGTTGGCAAAACTTTCGTTTTCGTAGGCACAGCGCCCCTGTGCCAATTCGTTTTCATGGTGGGGGAATATCAGGTCGGATCCGCCACCGTGTATATCAATGCTTGGACCCAGGTGTTTGTGAATCATTGCTGAGCATTCAATGTGCCATCCTGGACGCCCTCGTCCCCAGGGGCTATCCCAACCAGGAATGTCATTGCTGGATGGTTTCCACAGTACAAAATCCTTGGCGTCCTTTTTGTAAGGCGCGACTTCAACCCGTGCTCCATCAAGCATGTCCTCAAGCGATCTGTTTGAGAGACTTCCGTACTCGGCAAAGGAGGGTACGTTGAACAACACATGCCCTTCAGCAGCGTACGCATGACCGCGATCAATCAGTATGGCTATGAGCTCGATAATTTCCTGAACGTGCTCTGTTGCCCTGGGCTCAAATGTGGGCACCAGGGTGCCCAGGGCAGCCACGTCAGTGGAATATGCTTCACTGTAGTAGTCTGACAGCTTGCGAATAGCGGCATTACGATCTTCTGCGTCTTCTGCAGCGGCATTTATTTTGTCATCTATATCGGTAATGTTTCGGGCGTAGGCAACGTTTGGGTACATTGCCCCCAGCAGTCGAAAAAGCACATCAAAAACTACCGCGGGTCTGCCATTTCCGATGTGGACGTAGTTGTAGACTGTTGGCCCACAGGCATAGAGGGTTATGCGCTCCGGATCCCTTGGTATAAAGCGCTCCTTTTTGCCAGTAAATGTGTTGTGTATGTTAAGTTGCATTGCGAATCCGTATTGTTAAGAGACTACAGGTAGGGCCCGGTCATTGGTTTTAGTTATCGCTTGATATAACGACTTTATCTTCTTTAACCATCAGATAAAAACAGGATGGCCTGTTGGTGTGGCATGCCGGGCCATTCTGGTCGACCTGTAGTAGTAAAGAATCGCCATCGCAGTCTATTTGCAGCGCCTTCAAGGTCTGCGTGTGACCCGACTCTTCGCCCTTGGTCCAAAACTTTTTTCGGCTTCTTGACCAGTAACACACCTTGCCACTATCCAGGGTTCTGGAGATTGCCTCAGCGTTCATCCAGGCCTGCATCAATACTTCTCCCGTGTCATATTGTTGGGCGATAGCGGGCACAAGACCCTGTGCATTGTAATTCAGCTGGGACAAGACTTCTTTCAGATTGCGGGTATACCCGGTATCCAGATTTTCCAGTTTTTCAAAAAACAGTTTAGACATACTTCCTGGCCAGATAGTCATAAATGGCGCGCGCACTCATAGCCTCTCCTCCTTCCGGGTGCCCTGGTCTGGAACTGATGTTAAATGCCATCAAATCTATGTGCGCCCAGGAAACGTTATTGTTCAGAAACTGTTCCAGAAACAAGGCAGCCGTTATTGCACCTCCCATTGGAACGGAACCGGTATTAACCAGATCTGCGATTTCGCCTTTTATTTGCGGAAGGTAAGGCTGATGCAAGGGTAAGCGCCACAGTGGGTCATCTTCGGAAATGGCGCTGTCCAGGATTTCCCGCGCCACCGTGTCATCGTTGCAAAATAATGCGGGCAGGTCTGTGCCGAGTGCCACCCGTGCAGCCCCGGTTAGTGTGGCAAAATCGAGTAGCAGTTCCGGTTGCTCTTCACATGCGAGCGTTAAGGCATCACTAAGCACCAGGCGACCCTCGGCATCAGTATTACCTACTTCCACACTAAGTCCTTTATAGCTCGTTATTATGTCGCCCGGGCGATATGCATTTCCGGCTATGGCGTTTTCAACTGCGGGAACGAGTACCCGAAGGCGAATGGGTAATTGTTGCGAAATAATGAGCTCAGCCAGACCGAGGACATGAGCAGCTCCACCCATGTCTTTTTTCATCTGGCGCATCCCACTGGACGGTTTGATATCGAGACCACCGGAATCGAAGCAAACGCCCTTGCCAACCAGGGTTATTTTTGGATCAGTAGTATTGCCCCAACGTAAATCGATGAGTCGTGGCGCATTTGTGCTGGCTTGGCCCACCGTGTAGATGGACCGGTAACCCCGTTCCAGCAGTTCTTCGCCGACGCATATATCAACATCAACGTGCTGATGGCGGGATTGAAAATCAAGCGCAGCCTGCGCAAGATGAGAGGGCAACATATCAGATGCTGGTGTATTTATCAGGTCTCTGATAAGCGTGGTCGCCCTCAGCTGTGCCAGCACGAGGTTTGCGTCGCAGTTTTCGGGAATTACCAGACGCGCAGCATTTCTACTTGCTACCTTGTAGTTTTGGTATTGATAGGCAGCCATGCCCCAGCCCAGCACAAATTTGTTGAGTATTTCCGGTTCAAGCCCGCCTTCCAGTCTGTAATCACCTTCCGCCAGGGACAGTGGTAGCGTCATAAGCGCATCCAGCGTCTTTTCTGCATTCCAGATCAATAGTACGAATCGACCATCTGAATCACCGGGTACCCACGTACTGGATCCCGGGTTTGCCTTGAAGGCAATCTGGGACAACCAGGTTTTGGTCCGCTGTGCGGAAGAATCCAGCCACTCGGCGTATTCCTGCATGGCAACCGGGACTATCGTGACCGCGTTTTCAGAGTGTGTTACCAGGGCTGACTCAATCACTGGATTAGCTGCCTTTAATAAGAGGGAGCGTAGTCTATCTGAATGTTTTGTGGCCTGCATGCCGGGGGCTCAATTTCAGGCAATATTGTGCGCATTGTTGGGATTAAGACGGATTAACAAGGTAAACTCGCTAGTATATTGCTGTTTTGAAAGTATTTTATGACGCGTCCTACACTGTTGTCGGTGAACAACTATTATTACAAACGAGGTGGTGCCGAAGGAGTATTTCTCAGTCACAACAAGCTGTTTGAAGGCGCCGGTGGGACAGTGGTTCCATTCTCAATGCAACATCCGGAAAATATGGCCAGTGCCTGGGATAGCTATTTTGTGGACGAGCTCGAATACGGCGCCGGTTATTCCCTGGTCCAAAAAGCGTGGCGTGTACCCAAAACCATTTATTCCCTGGAAGCGCAAAAAAAAATTACCCGCCTGCTGGACGAATGCGCACCTGATATCTGCCACGCACATAATATTTACCACCACATTTCCCCATCCATATTGGGTGTGTTGCACAAGCGAAAGATTCCCACCGTTGTTACGCTGCACGATTTGAAACTGGCTTGTCCGGCGTACAAAATGTTGGCGCCAGATGGGATATGTGAGCGCTGCAAAGGCGGCCGGCAATTTAATGTGGTTAAACAAAAATGCATCAAGGATTCGCGTCTTTTGAGCAGTATTGTTTACATAGAATCAAAACTGCATAGTCTGCTGCGTACCTATGAGCGTTATGTGGACCGGTTTGTAGTGCCGAGTCAGTTTTACATCGAAAAATTTGCCGAGTGGGGCATCAGTCGGGAAAGAATGGTATATATTCCAAACTTCTCCGAATTCGAGCCAGAGTCACAGGAAACTCCAGGTAAGCTTGTTACCTATTTTGGCCGGCTGGGCCACGAAAAGGGTATCGCAACGCTTATCCGCGCTGCAGCGTTGGCAGGGGTAGCTATACGTATTATCGGTACCGGGCCGGACGATGAGGAATTTAAATCGCTGGCCACACAACTTGACGCGCAGGTAGAATTTTGCGGCTACCTTTCCGGACCGGCTCTAAAGGAGAAACTGCGCCTTTCCAAAGCCGTTGTACTGCCGTCCGAGTGGTACGAGAATGCTCCCTTGAGTATTCTGGAAGCGTATTCTCTGGAGATTCCTGTACTTGGTGCGGATATAGGTGGCATTCCGGAGATGATTCGGGAAGGCCTCACTGGCGCAACCTTTGCCAGTGCGGATCCGCAACAACTGGCTGAAAAACTGGTGTGGATTAACGACATGGACGCTAAAAATTGCCATGCAATGGGTGTGGCGGGCAGAACTTTGCTGGAACAGGACTTTACGCGTTCAAAATACCTGTCCCGCATTCTGGCGCTCTATGCAGAGCTTGGGGTAGATGTGCGCGCTCTGGATCAAACTGTGGCGGGTAATGGTTTTGGGTAAGCAGCTCCACGTAATGATAGTGGGGCTGCGTGGTATTCCTGAGGTAGAGGGAGGCATCGAAACCCATGTCCAGTCTCTCGCACCCCGCCTTGTAGATCTGGGTTGCCGGGTCGAGGTAGTTGGTCGTTCTCCCTATGTGCGGGGTGCGGACGGTAAAACTGCAATTCGAAATTGGAAAGGTGTGAAGATAACTGCGATTCCAGCGCCAAGGTCTACCAGCTTCGAGACGCTTATCCATACGTTTTTAGCAGTACTCTACGCTGGTTGGAAGCGCCCGGATATTTTGCACATTCACGCTATCGGGCCTGCGCTCTTTGTGCCACTGGCGCGGCTGCTTGGTCTGCGTGTTGTGATTACGCACCACGGTTCTGATTACAAACGGGAAAAATGGGGACGATTTGCCAGTAGCATGCTCCGGGCCGGGGAGCGTTTTGGTATGCGAATGAGTCAGCAGAGCATCGTCATATCCAGGGCCATTCAAAGTGAAATGCGTGAGCTGTATAACAAATCCGGTACGCTAATACCTAACGGAGTAGATATACCGGAGATGAGCAAGCCTGGAAAGTTCCTTGCTTCGCTTGGCGTACAACAGGGGCGCTACATAATTATGGTTAGCCGCTTTGTGAGCGAGAAACGTCAACTTGATTTGATTGAAGCCTTTAAACTGTTATCACTTGAAAATTGGAAGCTGGTTCTGGTTGGCAGCCTCGATACGGGAGATGAATATATAGAGCAGGTTAAGGCGGCAGCAGAAGCTACCGAAAACGTGTTGTTAAGCGGTTTTCAATCGGGTAGAAATCTGGAGGAGTTGTACTCAAACGCGGGCGTGTTTGTTTTGCCATCGTCTCATGAAGGATTGCCTATCGCTCTGCTGGAAGCACTCAGTTATGGGCTCAGAAGCCTGGCCAGTGATATTGATGCCAATCTGGAAGTGGGGCTTGGCGAACACAATTATTTTCCGCTTGGTGATACAGCAGTTATGGCCAGGCGTTTACAAGCGCTTGCCCAAAGCGCGTGGAGTACAGAACAAATAGCCGCACAACGAAACTGGGTTGCAAAGAATTACAACTGGGACGCTATTGCCGAGCAAACACTCCAGGTCTACAGAAATGTATAAATGGGGTCAGGTTCAATTAATTAGAGTCAAATAGAGAGGTGTGGAGTTTTAATATCAAAGCTTGATGCGAATTAGCACACAGTCATTTATTGCTGCTGCAAGATCAGCCTGAACAGGGCGCCTGGAAGGGTCAAGTTTTATTCCGTGGTAGGCGGCATTGCCCGGTATCGCTATTAGAAAAGTTTGTAGTTCCGCTGCTATTTCTGCTTCGCTTGAATGTAGCGCGATGGCGGTACCAGAGCTGTAGCGACCCGCAATCAGGACGATAACCGGCAGGGGTGTTGTTTGTGTATTGCGAAAGTTGTGCCACCAGCCACCATCTTTGGTAGTAAAACATAACACTTCATTTTCGGAGATTGTGTAAGAAACTGGCGTCTGAATTTTCTTCCCTGATTTCCGACCCTGAAATTCCAGCACCATTATCTCTTTGCTCAGAAGGGAATGCAGTGGAGACTTCAACAATAGCTTCATGAAGGCGTTAATTAGCGGGAACAAAAACTCTGGAATTTTCATCGCACCTTGCTCCGGCTGACATGGGGTTATTTTTATTCGAGTTTAGTTTACTGAATTAGCACGTTGATGGTAGTTAACTATCTCGCCATCTGGATGCGATGTAGTTGAGCTGTTTTCCTATGCCCCACAAACGATCAAGAAATAATTCAGATGACTTAACGAGTGCGGGTATGTCAAAATTGACCGGATAAGTCGCGGTCACTCTGGAAACTAATTTGATGTTTATGTATTTGGAAGTACTTTTGAGCAAACGAGTACTTCGCGAGCTTTTTTTGTGCGTTCTATTGTTGTGGACAAGCGCTGTGGTTGCTGCTGTGCCGTCTGCGCAACCACCCGTGGGCAAGGCACACAGGCTGGACGCAGCACCTGCAATTGATGGTGAGGTACAGGCAGATCCCGCATGGCACGGTGCACTGGCGTTCACCAACTTCTGGCAGACCGAGCCTGATGAGGGCCAATCAGCCACGCAAAAAACGGAAGTTTTTGTAGGTTTTACCAACGACACACTTTATATCGGAGTTGTTCTGCATGATACCAACCCCGAGGGGATAATTGTTTCGAGTAGCCAGCGTGATGCATCGCTGGATGAAACCGACAGCTTTCAGGTTTTTATCGACAGTTTTATGGATCGCCAAAATGGTTTTGTCTTTGGAACCAACCCTGCCGGAATAGAGTATGACGCGCAGGTGACAAGAGAGGGCAGTGGTGGAAACTTTGGTGCAGGAAGCGGCTTTAATCTGAACTGGGATACCACGTGGACTGTAAAGGCAAAAATATCTGATATTGGCTGGAGTGCCGAAATGGCGATTCCTTTCAAATCACTGCGCTACGGTCCAGAGGATGTGCAATCCTGGGGTATTAATTTTCAGCGCAATATTCGCCGTAATAATGAAACGGCTTTTTGGGCGCCCCTGTCTATGCAACATGATCTGTACCGCGCGTCTGAGGCTGGCACGGTAGAAGGTATTGATGTGCCTTCGCAAAAAAATCTGCAGGTAATGCCTTATGTACTGGGTTTGGCGAATAGCGGCGGTGCGCTGAATGGCACGAAGTTTGATCATGAATTGGGCGTGGATATCAAATATTCGATTACTCCAAGCCTTACCCTTGATGCGACTTACAATACCGACTTTGCCCAGGTGGAAGTGGATGAATTTCAGGTAAACCTGGATCGATTCAGCCTGTTTCTTCCTGAGCAAAGACCATTCTTTTTGGAGAATGCGGGACAGTTTGCGGTGGGATCCCCGGAAGAAGTTGAACTGTTCTTCAGTCGACGCATTGGCATTGGTGATGATGGTGAGCAGATTCCCATTGCCGGGGGCGTAAGAGTATCCGGAAAGCTGGGCGACAGCACGAACGTTGGGTTTCTGCAAATGCGTTCAGATTCTGTTTCGGGTACTGCTCCCCGAAATGATTATTCGGTGGCCCGTGTTAGCCAGGAGTTGGCGAACCGGTCTTCGGTGGGCGCAATTTTCGTGAATCGCCATGGCAGCGGGGGTGGAGATAACAATACGGCTTATGCACTGGACGGTCGCTGGGGCATAGGTACCAACCTGACATTATCGGGCTTTGCAGCTAAAACACAGACATCGGGTGCCGGTGGTGACGGGCATGCTTTTAAAGCGGGGATAGACCACAGCTCTGAACTCTGGAGCTCCTCTTACAGCTACACTGAGGTGGATGAGGAATTTAACCCGGAAGTTGGTTTTACTTCCCGGCGGGGTTTCCGAAAGCTTTCCGGCTTTTCCTTACGTAGAATTCGCCCGGATAACCTGTGGGGTTTGCAGGAACTGCGGCCACATATTTCCTATCGGGGCTTTTGGGATTTTGACGGTTTTTACGAAACCGGTTTTGTTCATGTGGATAATCACTGGGAATGGAAAGGTGGAACAGAAATACACACTGGTGTGAATTTTACCCATGAGGGTGTTAAGGAAGCTTTCGAAATTGTTGATGGTGTGACCGTTCAACCGGGGAGTTTTAATCACTCTGAGTTAGCCTATGTAGCCTTCACCAATCAGGGTGCGCCACTTAGTTTTTCGGTACGGGGGCTCATTGGAGGGTTTTTCGGAGGAGACCGGTTTCAGGCGATTCCGTCCATGCAATTCAGAATGGGTGACGCCTTCACGTCGGAAATTTCCTGGAGCCATAACAGTATTGACTTGCCGGTTCCGAACGGAAAATTTGACGTGGATCTGGCTCGCTTGCGCCTGACCTATTCTTTCACCCCAAAAATGTCCATTCAGGCGCTGGTGCAATACAACAAGAGGGATGAGGTGTTTGCTACCAACTTCAGATTTGCCTGGATACAGTCAGCCAATGCGGGTTTGTATCTGGTGTATAACGAAGTAGATGATGATGGCCTGGGTGCACCGAATAAACCCAGACGTGAATTTATACTCAAGTACAGCCGAATTTTCAACTTGTTGAATTAGCTTTACCTGAATGATATTCCTGTGTCGTGCTGGATGGCTGAACGCCCGCAAAACTCCTCATCACCCATGCTCTGCATCAGGTCGGCGTCATAGGTACGCGCCCATGTGCGTGCACCTTCAGGGGTCTGGCAGGCGAAGTAGCCAACGGTTGGTGCCTCTTTTTCGTACATTACGGTATAGGACTCAACGGTAACTGACCCGGAATAACCTGCAAGACACTCCCTGGCGGGTAATGCATCGATAGCACTTTGCACATTTTCATGCTGGAAATCTTTCTCGGGAGCATTCGATGAATAAATGCAATGGGCATGCTTGTACAAATGTCCACCATTTGCAGTAATTAATCCGGTAGTGCCAGGTCGGTCGCGCAACAGTTCCGCCATTCTGGCGATGCTGTGCATTACGTAATTATTGAGTGGACCGCCGCCAAAAGTGAGGCCCCCGGTAATAGTGAGTTGTGCATGTTCTTCCAGTCCAAGCTCCTTCGCAGCAATTTGTACCGCGCAGGGAAAACAGCTGTACAGATCTACCATGTCCATGGCATTTACGTCGCTATTGGTAATTTCGAATAATTTTTGTCCAACCAGCCGAATCGCTGGCGAACTGTAGTAATTATCTCTAACAGATGCAGTAGGGTGATCGTTGCCCTCAACTCCGGCATGGGGGTATATCCAGATTGACTCCGGTATACCCAGAGCGCGGGCTTTTGCAACCGAGCTCATAATAAGTGCGGCTCCCATATCCACACTCATGTTGGAGTTCATAAGTTTGGTGTATGGAAAGCTGATCCGACGGTTTTTTGCAGTGGGGGTGCGAATTTCTTCTGCGCTCACACCATTTCTCATCCAGGCGTGGGGATTGTCCTTGGCAACCTGGCTAAATCGCGCCCAAAGCTCTGATACCCGTTTAATATGTTCTTCCAGACTTTCTCCGCGGTGATAGCGAAGCGCATTTTCGTACATGGGGTATACCTGTATTGGGCGTTGGATTCCCAAAGCCAGCTCATTGGGGCCATTGTCCGGATCCTGCTTGCCGAAGATAAAATCATAGTTTCCAGGTGTAGCCGTAAGCGGAAGTTTTATACCGGCTTTTCTCGATTTGAGGAAACTGTGGCCATTTTCGGCCCCACATATGAGCACCAGATCCAGTTTTCCGTCCAGAATTGATGTAGCCGTGTGGTTCACTACAGATTGCACATAGTTACCACCAAACAGGGTTCCTGCTGTTTCGGAATTGGGGGCGCCTATTTGCTCCGCAATGTACCTGGCGGGGTTATCGTAAGTCCAGGCACCGCGAATGACGCGCACCGACTGTATCTGGCTTAGGAGTCCTTCCCGTCCTGTATCCTGTTCTGCCATTTGAGCTGCTTCAATCATCATTAGCAGTGGCTCTTTGGTTAGCTCCAGTGATTCGATCTGGCGTTTTAGCTGGCTTATACCTATTAGGACTGGCGTATTGGGGTTGATCACGGGTCTTCCTTTTTTAATCACTTGTAGGCTGGAAAGGGAGGTACTATTCTAAAACCGTATAAATGTATTGTTTTAGTATCTCACACACAAGTGGTATGGCGTATATCAACATTGCCCGGTCCGGGCACCAATACAAATCAGGTTCCCGCATCCCTGAGTGAGTAGAATAGAACCCTTAATTAGAACTGGAGAGTACACACCTAATGTTAAATAGATCACTAATTTCAGGCCTGGTAATTTGTATGCTCGGAACAGCTAATGTTTATGCGGACGAGTCAGAAATGTTGTATGAGTTAAGAACGTATACCGCAAACGAAGGTAAACTTTCTGCCCTGCACGCGCGATTTCGTAATCACACGATGGCCTTGTTCGAAAAACACGGCATGAAAAACATTGGTTACTGGGTTCCTGTCGACAAGGCCGATACGCTTACCTACCTGATTGCTCACAAAAACCAGGAAAGCGTTGCGGCATCCTGGAAGGCCTTTGTGGCTGATCCGGATTGGCAAAAAGTGTATGCAGACTCGATAGTTGACGGAGCGTTGGTAAACAACATTGACAGTACCTTTATGCGTGCCACAGATTATTCGCCTGGCGGGTAAGCAGAATGCACCCTGATTTGGAAAGTCACCAGATTATTTGTTTTCGCTGATTTCTTGCATCAGGTTTTTTAGATTGTCGTTGTGAATGTTGCCTTTGTCTGCGGCAGATTTTGCGGCGCCGAGCATTTCAGGGCCTTGGGTAAGAACGCCCAGGGGTGATGCAGGACGATTGGCAGAAGAGCTGGCCTCGGTTGGTTCTCCTTCCCAGCCATTTTCAAGAGGGGTGATATCGTCATCGCGCAGAACAATGGCATCAGCCTTGTAATCTGCGGGCGGATTTTCGCCGAACTGCCAGATACCATGCTTATCTTGCCACTTGTATATTGTGTCCCCTGCGCCTTTAGCGCCCGGCACCAGGGGTGTGGGAATATCGGTGCTGGGCATGAAACTTTGCCATGTCATTAATGGCTTGCCGTCCTCTCCTGTGAGGAATAAGGGTGCAACGACGGCAATAACCAATACTGCAGCCACTAATTTCAAATACTTGCCCATTTCGAGTCCGTTCTTGTTCTATGGTGACTGGTTAATAGTTATCAGTACATCTTGTAATTTGGCGAGTATGCTCGAAAATACTGTATCCCTGCTACGAAATCTGTCGACTGGTTGGCACTATCCGCCAGCTTCAGTTAGGGTAATTTGCGCAACAACGCATAAGAAAAGTGTACAGGAGTAACGATGAATAATCTTTTTTCGGTAGAAGGCAAGGTGGCTCTGGTCACTGGAGGATCCCGGGGAATAGGGGAGATGATTGCTGCCGGTTATCTTGCCAATGGTGCAAAGGTGTACATCAGTTCGCGCAAAGCGGATGTCTGCAATGCTACTGCAGCCAGGTTATGTGAGGAGTACGGTGCAGAGTGCATATCTATTCCTGCCAACCTGGCTGATCTTGCGTCGATTGAGAACTTTGTGAATGACCTGGCAGGTCGGGAATCGCATCTGGATTTTCTGGTGAATAATGCCGGTGTTTCCTGGGGCGCACCACTGGAAGAATTTCCGGAACTTGGGTGGGACAAGGTTATGGATACCAATGTAAAGGGTGTTTTCTTTCTCACCCAGAAACTGCTCCCCCTGTTACGAGCAAATGCCAGTGCTGAAGACCCTGCAAGGGTAATCAATATAGGCTCGATTGATGGCATTAAAACCCCGATCTTTGACAGTTTTTCATATGGCCCTTCCAAAGCTGCCGTGCACCACCTGACGCGGGTATTGGCTGCACACCTTGTGAAACAGAATATTATTGTCAACGCCATAGCACCCGGTCCCTTTCCCACCTATATGCTTAGCACAGGAGTTGGCGGTGGTGGCGATACGGACGCTGTAGATTGGGATGAGCTGGGTAAAAGTAACCCGCGAGGTCGGGTCGGTACGCCTGAAGACATTGCGGGACTTGCTATATTTTTGAGCTCTCGGGCTGGTGCCTTTACCGTGGGCGAGGTGATAACCTGTGATGGTGGTTCGGTAGTATCCTAGGGGACCGGCCAGGCACACTGGTAATGGAGTAAATGATGAAAGCCTTGAAAAATATATTGGTGGTGGTAGACAAGCCTAAACATGAACAGGGAGCGCTGCGCAGAGCGCTGAGCTTGCAGGCTCAAACCGGCGCAACACTGCATCTCAAGTCCTTTATATACCATGCTCATGTGTCAAGTGGTAATGCTTTTACGACCAGCCAGAGGTCGAGTATTCGCCGGGACTTGATGGGCCAGCGACACGACTGGTTGATGACCCAGTGTAACGCCGCCAGCGACACTGGTGAAATCACACGTGAAGTTGTCTGGGCATCTGATATTGCGGCCTGGGTGGCCAACTATGTTACAAAACATCCCCAGGACCTTGTTATTAAAGCAGTCAATCATACCGAATCACTCATCCATACTCCCCTGGATTGGGAGATGCTGCGTACTTGCCCAGGGCCCCTGTTATTGTGCGCAGGCTTGCCCCAGAAGACCAAACCAAGAATCCTTGCTGCAATTGATATGAACAACAACAAGGGTAAGCAAAAGAAACTCAACAAAAAGGTACTGGCTGCTGCTGCCTACTTTGCGAAACTTAATGCGGCAGAACTACATTGCGTGTATACGGTGGAAATATCCGAGGTGCTAAGAGATCTTGGTATTATTGAGCCCAGAAGCCATGCGCGCGAGGTTAAAGCCAGGATTATGCCGGAGCTGGAAATGTTCCTGGAACCTTATGGTGTTCCCGCCAGCAGAATTCACATGCCGGTAGGTAAAGTAGGCCGAACTGTTAGTAAAGTCGCCAGTAAGGTTCAGGCGCAGTTACTGGTATTGGGTACCAGTGGACGCTCGGGTGTTGGCGCTCTGGTGCTTGGCAATTCTGCGGAGAAGGTCTTGCAAAAATCACACTGTGAAGTTTTGGCAATGAAACTCTAGCACAGCCTCCCAACTTCGAAGTAATTCAATGCCCCCGTAGTGCCCATTCTGGTTTCGTTCAGGTTCTGTTCAGACGCAATTCGCTAGTTTCTTCCTGATCAGGAGGAGTTAGCTATGAATTTATCAGTCAAACACACCATTGTTCTGTGCATCGTATTTGCGGGTTTGGGTAGCAGTGCAGAGCCTACTGGCCCCGTCATGCAATTATTTCCATCTACAGTTATCGAGGATATTCGTGAAACCGGCAAAGTAGCTGAAGATATGGAAAACAGCATTCAGGACGTGATATCGCGTCTGGACCTGCAACAACAGTTGTACACCGAGTCTATGTGCGCAGGGGTAGACCAGGACCCTGGTTGCGAAAGAATTGCCAAGCAATTGGGCGCCACCTACCTGGAGTTACTTAACATAATGTCCGACAAATTACCTGAGATGGAACGCGCTGTGACCAATACGCGGAGCAGTCTGGAACAGCGCTTGCGTGAAGAGTTGGGTCAAAAATCCACTCCCTCGGGATTGCAGGATACCTTGCTGGGTCGCGTTTCGAAATCAGATAACTCCTACCAAGCCTCAGCGCTTCGCGGTCGCTCCGGTATCCGTTTATCCAACCGTTTTAAGCAGTACTACGATCTTGTCGCGACACGCAGGGGTGGAAGTTCACAATCGATGGCCGTAATCGCATCCGATATTTACCTGGACATGGATGAAGCTTCACATTTGATAGCTGCTACGCAACAGGAAATAAGTCGCGCCGCTCTAATGGAGCAACTCAATCAATCCTTTGGAATGATTACACCTGAGATGAGTGCCGTAGTGAGCGGGGTTAAGTCGATTCTGTTCGGTGAAAGCCAGCTGGATACCCAGATAGCGTCTCTGCCTCCCAGCAAGGATGAGCAGGCTTTTGTTAGTCCTTTGGAAATGTAAAACAAAATTTAACCTGAAAGGAATAGGCAAATGAATACTTCGAAATTTTTGGGTAGCCTGGCTGCCATTATGAGTCTGCTGGTTCTGGCAGCCTGCGAATCCAAACCGGTTGTCGGCTTTTGTTCGGTAACCTTGAAGCCCGGCCTTGCCTCTGCAATTCGACTTGCGGAAGACAAACTGGGTAACGGCTGTGAATACAGCTTTGATAATTATTATACCCAGCTGTTGAACATAGCTACTGAAAATCCCGATCCCGCGAACAAACAGCTGTTCAGCCAGTTTCTGGTGGGTGTGAGTGAGCGTGGCATCATTAGCAAACGCCAGGCAAAAAACACCTACAACCGATACTTCAACGTAAAATTTGTGTCGCTGATGGGTGATTACAATACCTGTTCCCAGACTTGTCCGGTACGCGGCAAGGTTATGAGTGATATGCAGCAAGAGTTACGGGACAAGGAACAGGGCCTGATGAGGGCAAGTGAGGATAGTGCTTCCTACCATCGAGCTGATCACCTGTTTAAGGAAACGCAGCTGGTGCTTGAAGCTACCTGTCGTGCGTGTGAGGCTGGTGGGTCCTGATCATGAACGGGCGAATAGGCTATCTTGGCGGTGCAATGATTGGCTTTGCCATCGGCATAATCGGTCTGTTCGCTGTATTGCCGAGAACGGAACTTGCAGTATACAGCCTTGGGAGCGACTGGCTCGCGCTGAATCTTGGCCACTCGGCCTGGTTGTTTATTGCCGTATTTGTGTTTTATCTGGCCAATCTGAAACGCCTTAATGAGCTACTGACAAGAAACCGCATTTTTAAGGAAATCGTATCGCTTGATCAGCTCAGTGACGTATGGATACATCTGTTTATTGGCATAGGTGTGGTCTGGACCGCAGTAGGCATGCGTAGTGCTCTGGAAACCACACTGGCCGCGCCCGAAGCTCTGGCAGAAGGAGCTGGTGATGTATTGGCACGCCTGGTTGACGGCGGTATTTTGCTGGCACTGACCACAACCATAGTGGGCGCCATCGGCGGGTACCTCATGCGCTTGTTCAAAACCATGTGGTTGGGAGCGGAGCTCACTGAGTTTTACCGTCAGGAAGACCGGCGCGAAATGTTTGCAACCCTTGCGCACCTCTCACGAATCGAGATGCACCTGGAATCTCTGGTAGAAAACGGGAGTAAATAGACATGCATTACCGGCCAGGCCAGAGCATGACCTTCGACAGCGACGGGCTTCAGGCGGATGTGATGCGTTTTATGGCAATAATTGCGTTTTGTCTCATTGCAATATTGGCCCTGGTCCAAAACATGGGCCCACCCGGGCCAGAGTCAGTTGTTGAATTAGCGCCTTTGCCCGTCTCAGAAGTTCTGGTTGATGAACTGGTACAAGTAACCGTACGCCCTGTTGAACAACACTCTGAGCGACCCGGTGCCAAGGTGAAAACGGTTTCGAAACGAGTGGAAGCACTGCCAGTAGAAGAGCTTACGCTTCCTTCCGAAATTGTGCCGATCTCTTTACAGGAGCCGCCCCCCTTTTTACAGGAGCCGCCCCAGCGGTTGCAAGAGCAGCCCCTCTCTCTACAAGAGTCGCCCCGGCGGTTGGAAGAGCAGCCCCCCTTTTTACAAGAGCCGCCCCGGCGGTTGCAAGAGCAGCCCCCCACTCTACAAGAGCAGCCCCGGCGGTTGGAAGAGCCGCAGTTGGCGCTACGTTTTGTTTCGGATGATGCTTTCGTTGCGCTGATCTCGACGGGGAAGATTCAACTCTACGCCCAGGCAGCCAGTGATTATTATCTGATGGCTGCGAATTTTGACATAACACAAAGCCCGCCGGCAGGCGCTTTGTATGCGCTGCTACCAACCTCTATCCCCGGAAAAATATCCCGCCTTTTTCAACGAACGGTTCTGGCCGAAAGCTATCTGGTGGCTCTGCCGGGAGACATGCAGTCAGAGTTGAATGGTTTTTTGCATGACATATCAGGCAGAGACGCACCTGGTGGCACGCTCGTTATCCATCGTAATGGACACCTCAGCTATGAAAATTAATCGTACACTTCACATTATTTCTGCAAAGCTTGCTGTAGCACTATTCTTCGGGATGACGGTTCCGGCGCACGCTTTCAGGGTAGTAGATGGAAGCCTCGGCTCCTGGCTGGAACGCGAAGCCTCTCCCAAACTTGTTGAAATGCTGGTGCGCCACCCTCGCCTTAAAGGCCAAAGACTAAAGATAATGGGTATCGAAGATGGCAACCCGGTGGCGCTGAGTAACAAGCTGGGTGCTGATATAAAGGATCAACTTACACAGGACCTGTTAACGCAAACTGGCATTAGACTCGTTTTTGATGAACGAGCAGGCTGTGCCCGGGATAAAACCAGTCTGGTTCTGGGAATAGTGACACAACGTCATGACAGTAACCGGCACAGGGTTACCGTTGCCATGGTAGATGTTGAAGAGGGCTTATGGCTGGGAGGTGCTAATTTCAGCTGGAATGGAAGACTAACGGATTCGCAGCGCCTGGCGTTCAGGACGAGCCTATCCGGTATCGAAAATAGACATGCACTGGACGTTCACAGCATAGATCTGATTGCAGACGCGCTTGCTGAACAGGTCGATTGTTTACCTACTATTGAAAGCCCCGTCTTTTTTTTGCAGAAAGCTGGATCGTTGGAACAAAGTGTTTTGCCGCGTCTGATAGAGCAATTCAGTCGCCGCTCCAGAGTGGTGGGAAAGCAGGCCGAGGCCAAATCCATTTTACGGCTGCACCACGCACGACTCGCCGGAAACAATAGTGCGCTTAGTCTGACTCTTGCCTCAGTTGATTCTCCGGAACTTGTGCAGCAGATAGCCAAGGTAAATGTGTCTGGAGTTGCACCGGGAGCCCTGCCTGCTGCTTATGCGAATGAAGTTAGCGGCGCTGGTACCAGATCGGGTGAGGGCAGAAGATACCTCTCTGAGCTGACGCTATCCAACAGAACTTTAAAAAATGGTAATGGCAGGTGCGCGAATAAAACACCCGGATGCGTGCGGGTGCATTTCGAACTGTATCGACCAGCATTTGTAGTGGCTTTTTATACCAGAAATGGTGTGCCGGTACCCCTGAACTGTAGGCTTGGGGCTGAGCATACGGCCGGTAAACACCAGATAAATGTAGATGTCCCTTATGGAAGCGAACTAAACAGGCCCACCCTGGGTGTGTATACCCTGGCTTTTAGCCAACGCGGGCCGGCTGAAATATTGCAACGTGAACTCAACATGGGTTCACCCAGCTGTAGTTCCAGCCCGAGTGAACCGGATACCTGGGTCTCGTCATTTACGCGGGCGCTTTCCCGTTACAAGCAGGGAGTGGAATGGCGCGCTTTGCACCTCATGCGCGATGGAAATGGAATAACCCGTTTGTAGAGGGTTTTTAGGAGGAATATTCAATGAAGTTTTTAACTGGAATGATCTTCGGTGTGTTATGCGCCATCGGTGTCATGATGTTTCCTGATGCAAGAAACGCTGTGTTTGCGGAATTGGACGTGCAAAGTGCTGAGTTGGCTGTCATTGCCCGCGAGAAGAGCCTGCAGAGCATAAAATCTTCCTTTATTGATAATTCGATCTACAGTGATCTGGTTAAGGAAGGCGAGCCTGATATACAGGCACAAGCCGGCATCGAAAACTCCGCTGCCGAGATCGTATGGGCGGATCAAATGGCAGCGGTGCAGCCAACACCTTTGGCAGAACCCGACATCCTGTTGTCTATTCCGGAAAATTCCACACCTGATTCAAGCAAACCGCCTGGGGAAGGTGCTTCGCCGAAAATCGAAAATAATAGTCTTGTTTTTCATGCTGTGTGGTCTCCTTTTCGAAGTGAGCTGTCTGCCAGGGGTTTTGCGTCTGCTTTAAGTGGAAACCTAAACCGTTCCTTTCGGGTAATAAGACTTGCGGCGGGCAGATACGAAGTTGGCTTTGATTATTCCAGTGATCAGGAACTACTGGAGGTATTGGATTCGGTAAATGCGTTTACACGTTCAGACCCGAATAATATGCAGGTGAGTCTCTAGAAATGTACCACTATCCGCGCAATTGTGTATCAGCCTGGAGCAGCTCCATTTTTGGCACTGTGATACTGATGATTGTGTGCAACCAAAGTATCAGAGCCACAGAGATCCCCTATTTCTCCTGCTTTCAGATATCCAGTCGACAGTCAGGAATTCCGCTGGATATGTTGATGGCAGTGGCGATGGTCGAAAGTAACTGGGATGCGGACGCTCGATCTCCCGCAAATGCGCATGGTGTCATGCAAATTCGATGGCCGCTTACCGCGCGCCATTTGGGTGCCGGGCGGGTCGCGGAACTCTACAATCCCTGTCTTAATATAAGTATGGGTGCGGAGTACTTAAAAGAATTGTCCGACAGGTACGCAGGCAATAATGATCTGATGTTGGCAGCCTATAACTATGGCCCTACCCGTATAACCTCCGAGGCCGACATCCCGGCATCGGTACAGGCGTATGTCGTGCGCGTTAAGCATCAGCGCACCAGGATTACTGACAACATGAGTAGTAATCTGCCCATCGCCCTGAAAAGTTCCCGGGAGTTGGATGTCATTCGTTTTTCCAGTGCCTCTCGGGCAAATCAGTATCTGGCTTTTATGGTAAAACAGGTACCGGACGCAAAATTCAGCCTTCGTACCGAGCACACTGGCGAAGTGGTGGTTGTGCTGGATGCCACCAACCTGGGTACAGAGGCGCGATTCAGGCTTGCGACCTTACTGCCGGATATACAGGGATGAGGCAGCAAACATGAAACCAGGATATCGCAATACGCTCTGGCCAACAAAGCTGTGTAACAGGCTTGTGCGGCACTGGTCCAACACATCAAAACTCCTGATACATATACTCTTGAGTGCGAGTCTCTGCGCACTTGCCGCGTTTAACTACGAACTGCAGGCTGAAGAGTTTATCGCTGAGGCGCAAGTTAAAAATGTGGAGCCCCTTACTAAAATTGTTAATAGGCGAACTATTGCTGCCGAATGCAAAACTGTCCGTTCTGCGGGTGGAAATTTTTCAGAATTGTTGCACTGGGATCTGGGAACCGGCCCTTGTGCGGATTACACACAGGAAGTTGCAATCGTGGGTTACAAGGTATCCTACGAATGGAACAAGCAGGTATTTACACAAATAATGAAGCAGCCCCCTGGCAACTTTGTGCCAGTGCAGATACAAATGGAACCCAATAAGATGCGAGCGCGATAATTCTATTGAACACCTAGAGTTTTAATTGCATAAACAGGCTATGGGGGTCTTCGGTGTAGGGTCCGAAGGGAGGGCAATAATCGAAGCCATGGCGTTCATAGAGTAATCTGGCAGCCCTGAATGCTTCTGCGGAACCGGTTTCCAGATACACCTGTGTATAACCACGCTGCCGTGCCTCCTTAAGCAGATATGCAAGTATTTTTGCTGCAACGCCCTTCCTTAAATGTCTGGTGCTTGTACGCATGGATTTTATTTCTCCCCGGGTTGCGGACATTTCCTGCAAGGCGCCGCAACCCAATAATTCGTCGTTTTGCCATGCTGCCCAGATGGTGACATCCGGAGCCTGCGGTGCGGTTGGGTCAAGCGCATGTACACTTTCTGGTGGAGAGAGTCGTGCCATATCAAGCAGATGTGATTTCAGTAATTTGATTACAGCAGGGTTTTGCAAGTCTTCTTTACGAATATCCATGGTTCACTGCTTGCCCAGTAGCGTCATCACCTTTTTGATGGGTAATGCTTCAATATGGTTGCCCTGATAGCCTGTCATCGAGTCGTTGGCAAATAGTGCATTGAGTACAGACTCATTAGTGGCTTCGATGCTTGCTTCGAATAGAACATCCAGCGCGGAATTAGCTATGAACCTTGCGCTGGTAATGTGCGTTTGATTTGAATGCGCATCGGGGTTTGCAGTGGAAAAAGCCAGAAATATGTCTCCTGAACCATGTCCGGATATGGCACCGCTGCGGCCGATACCAAGACCCATTCTGCGAGCCAGTCGTTTTAACTGATGGGGCAGCAGCGGGGCATCTGTTGCCAGAATGCCGATGACGGAACCACTTTCCGCAGCGCTTGTGCTGGAGGCGGGTTCATCCGCGTTCAGTAATCTGCCTATGGGAACACCCTCAATACACAATTGCTTTTTCAGGCCAAAATTAGCCTGTAAAAATACCCCCAGGGTAAACTTGTCACCCCCTAACTCGACGATCCGTGACGCAGTGCCTGAGCCACCCTTGTAGCCATAACAAATCATTCCGGTACCCCCACCTACGCTACCTTCCTCAATGGGGCCTGAAGTAGCATTATCCAGGGCTGTAAATACGTGAGATTCCGCTATGTGAAAGCCATTGATATCGTTTAATACACCATCATAGGTTTCACCTGCTACCGGAAGGGCCCATTGCCCATCACGCCTGAATTTGTTGTGCATCCACTTGATACTGGAATCGCGTGACAGCCCACAGGAATGGGTATTTGTAATAGTAATGGGACCGTCGCACTGGCCGGATTCTTCAGCCCAGATGGTACCGGTGAGCTCTCCGTTGCCGTTCAGTGAATGGAAACCTGCAAAAACCGGAGTGCACAGCTCTTCCACTGGCCGGGGCAATATTGCAGTTACGCCGGTTCTAACGCTTTCACCTTCAATTAATGTGCAATACCCAACATGCACTCCGGCTACATCGGTGATGGCATTCCACTTTCCCACATTGCCTTCCAGCTTAAGTCCGACGCCCCGTGCCCGCAGCTTACCCGTGGGTGTTGTTGTGTGGCCGGGTTTCACGCTTATTTGCCCGTGAATACCGGTTTGCGTTTCTCCATAAATGCCAGACGCGCCTCCTTTGCGTCATCGCTTGTGAATGCGCGTCGAATATTGGCGAGTTCATATCTAAGCTGCGCTTTCATATCTGTGGTTTCCAATGACTGAACGAGCCCGCGTTTTAGAAGCCTGAGCGTGATAGGCGACCATTGGCATAATTCCTGGCAATAGTCCTGTAAACGCTCTGCAAGTGCGTCATCGGCTGTCACTTCACCGGCCATACCCAGTTTTTTAGCTTCCTTGCCCTGCACTGTACGGTTTTCCATCATAAATCGGAGTGCTTTTTCATAACCCATAACTTGTGGCAGGGTAATCGTAAGACCCGCGTCAGGTGAGCCTCCAATACGGGTATACCCCGCCATTAGTCTCGCACTTTTTGAGATAATACGTGCATCCGTAGCCATTGCTAAGCCAAGTCCAGCGCCCACCGCTACCCCGTTAATTCCGCCAACTACCGGCTTGTCGCAATTTTGCCGGATAGTGATCAGAAAGCGACCAACCCAGCCAAGGTCGTCCAATTGTTGGCCCTGGCCACTAAGTGGAGACGCAGCGCTTCCGGGCCCGCTCAGATCGAGACCGGAACAAAAAGCGTCGCCGGTACCCGTTATCGCAATTACCCACACACTATCATCGCTTGCTGCGTCCTCCAAAGCACCGATAAGACCCCAGGCAAGCGTCTCATTCAGGGCATTTTTTACTGAGGGTCTATTCATAATAATAGTTCTGACGTGTCCCTTGTTTTCGATCCTTATTTCTTCACTCAAATCTCTTCTCCTGATGCTGAAAAGCACTTGTAATAGATATTCTGCGCCCTATTCTTGCTAGCTTTGTCTTTCATTAAAAATAAGGTATCAGGAATGGGACTGACAATAATAGGGCAGTGTCAAACATTCGGCATCCTGTTTTTACTTATTGGCGCGCAGTTAACGCTGGCTGAAGAACGCAATGTCATACTCATTATTGGTGATGGCATGGATGATCACCAGATTACTATTGCGCGCAATTATCTAGCTGGTGTACGGGGCAGGTTGAACCTCGACACGATGCCCGTGCGAAGTGCAGTACAGGTGTTAACCGTTTCTGAGGAGGATCCGGGAATACCTGTTTACGTTGCGGATTCTGCAAATAGTGCCACCGCCATGGCAACCGGCGTAGTAACGAGCCGCGGACGTATTGCCACCAGCGCGAATAAGGATTTGGACATTCCAGGCATTGTGGATCTCGCGCACAGCGCTGGATATCGAACCGGGATTGTTAGCAGTGCAAGTGTAACGGATGCAACACCAGCAGCATTTATGGCGCACATCAGTGTACGTGGCTGTGAAAATCCTGAAAGAATGGAAAATTATTCCCTGGGCGGTGAATTCGTGATCGATTGTTCCCAGGATCTGAAGGCGAATGGTGGATTGGGCTCCATTGCCGAACAAATCGTGGAATCCAGTGTAGATGTCATTTTTGGTGGTGGAAAAATGCATTTCTCCGGCTTAAGTGAATCGGTGGGGAACAAAGGCCCGGTACCGCTTCTCCAGTTGGCATCGGACTCGGGTTACCGGGTTTTAACTAAAACTGCAGACCTGAATAACGCGGATCTCGCGCTTGACGGAAAAAAATTGTTAGGTCTGTTTGCGGAGGAAGAGCTACCAGTGCGCTTACGGGGTGAAAATAACAGAAGTGGCGAAGAACCCACCGTAAGTATGCTAAATAGCCTGTATTGGGCGTTGGGAAGTGTTGAGTTTCCTGAACCTATGTTATGCGAAAACAATCCGGAATTTGCAGGTGTACCAGATCTAAAAAAGCTGACCGATGTCGCGATTAATGTATTGAGCAATAATAATGCACGCGGATTTTTTCTGATGGTGGAATCTGCGTCAATAGATAAGCAATCCCATGCCCGCAATGCATGCGGATCGATTGGCGAACTCCAGCAATTAAGTGAAGTGCTGGACAGCGCGCTGGCATTTGCCGCCGAACACAAAAATACCCTGATTCTGGTGACTGCAGATCATGGACAGGCGGCACAGTTGGTACCCAACGAAAGCCTGTTTAAAGCATATGGTGTACCGGTTTATACGCCCGGCTTGATAGTACGGATAAAAACTCCCCAGAATGCAGTATTGGCGGTAAATTATGCTACCAATAACTTTTTTGTTGAAGAACACACCGGGGTGAATGTTCCATTGTTTGCGAATGATGTTGGTAAACCACTGATAAGCACTTTTCTAAGTCAGCCGGACTTGTATTTTATCATGCGGGACTATCTTCAATTGGGGCTTGATCCGGCACAAAGTAGTAAGCTGGGTAGCAAGGCCACTCAATAGCGTTAGAGGAAATAGAGTATGTCAAAGAAACCGAGCTACATTGGACTACTAAACGCAATCGCCAATGGTGAGCGCGATGGATACGAATTGTTTAGCGCGTGGAGTAATAGCACCAGCGACAAACTACTTCAACCAACCCTCAACATGATCGCGGTACGGGAAATGGAGCACAGCTGGGCGTTTGAAAAACGGCTTTCCGAATTGGGCTTCAGCCTGCGTCGTACAGTAAACAAATCGCTGAAAAAGCAGGCAAGGTTGCTCAAATCCAAAGCCTCTGATGAGGACAAGTTTGCTTCTTTTGGTATCGGACTAACAAGCGACAAACCACAAAATGAAGTGGATTCGCTGTTGCAGATACTCGCGGACAAGAGCATTGATCCACAAACCGGAGAACTCATGGGTCGATTTATCAGTGAAGAGCGCGATACGGGCCGGCAACTTGCCAAAGCATTTCGTGCTCTTAAGGTTCGCAATAAAAAATGTGCACCTGAATCCTGATCCTTGATACGAGGAAAAGCATGTTATGACTGAGTTGTTAGCATTTCTAATTCAATATGGCTATCTGGTGATCTTTTTCTGGATTCTTCTGGATCAGGCCGGACTACCCTTGCCCACTGGTCCCATATTACTTACCGCCGGTGCGATGGCAGGACAACAGCAACTTGATTTTTCTACCATTATCATAGTTGGATTGCTGGCTTGCATTCCGGTGGATTATGGCTGGTACCAACTTGGTCGGCTGCGCGGAGGCAAAGTACTTAACTTACTCTGTACCTTGTCCCTTGAACCGGATTTTTGTGTTAAGAATACCGAACAGACGTTTCAGCGCATGGGTAACTTTGCATTGGTGTTCGCAAAATTTCTGCCTGGTGTTCAAACGCTTGCACCTCCAATGTCAGGAATGAGCGGCATGTCAGTAGGGCGTTTTTTGATTCTTAATACGCTGGGTGCGGTTCTATGGCTGGTAGCGTTTACCGGCACAGGATTTTTATTTAACACACAGCTGGAATCACTGGCCGCACAATTTGCCGAACTGGGTGTCTGGTCCGGTATTATACTGGGCCTCGCCTTTGGTGCGTATTTGTTATTCAAGCTGTTGCAACGCCAGTCTTTTCTGAGCTCTCTAAAAATGCGCATGCTGAGTGTCGAACAGGTGAACGACAAACTGAATTCATCGGATGCTGTCTTTGTAATTGACCTTCGTCATCGCCATGATGTCAATGCACTGCCCTATTCGATTCCAACAGCTGTTCGTATTCCAATGGAAAAAATAGAACAATACTTTGATAAGATTCCGAAATCCCGGGACATAATTCTCTACTGTAGTTGACCCAATGAAGCATCCAGTGCCCGTGTGGCACTTAAGCTGAAACGCATGGGGATATCCCGGGTTTATCCTATGGTCGGGGGTATGGAGGCCTGGGTTAGTGCTGGATATTCAACCACAAGCCAGCCGTTCGAATTTCCTCACGCCCAAGCTCGGGATGTGTGAAGAATACCCATCGTTGTGAATCGTTTTTACGATGCGGGACGATCTTCAATTGAGACTTGCGCCTGCGGGCGAGCATTTACCAGCACAAGTCCACCAGCGATCAGTACCAGTGCCACCAACAATAGATAGGTAATGATGTCATCGAGGATTAGCCAGCCAAAAAACACTCCGGAGATGGGCGTTAATAAACCGAACGAGGCAACGCTGTTAATAGGGTAGACGGATAATGCCCAGAACCATGTGAGGAAGGCAAAACAGGTGATAAAAATCACCTGAGATGCAAACAGTACAGTAATGGTGAAGTCCATCTCCCGAAAGGTGTCTCCGCTTAGAACGGCAATCGGTATGAGGACGAGGGATGAAAACCCCAGCTGATAGAGCAAATTCATTTCAGGAGTACAGGTCGAAAGGCGGGTGGTGCGTGTTAACAGGGCAATTGCTGCCCAACATATAGCCGCTGCAATGCTTAAACAGTCCCCAATCCAGGCCTTTTGGGAAGGCTGCGAATCAACATCTGAAAACACCAGATAAACGCCGAGTCCAGCAAGCGTTAGTCCGGATAGCTGATATCGGTTAATGGAGTCCCCGGGAATCAAAAAGTGTGCGCCCAGGGCAACCCAGAATGGCATGGTATAAAAAAACAGGGAAACTCTGGCTACGCTGGTATATTCAAGCGCCGAAAATAGCAGGCAGAACTCCAGCGAAAAAAACACACCATTGAGAAGTCCCAGGGAAAAAGTGCCGTCAGTAATGGACAGCCGTTTTTTTCTGAGCAGGGACCAGGCCAGAACCGGCAGAAAGGCACAGGCCGAACGCATTCCTACCTGAAAAACCGGTGCCATGCCAACGTTTACCAGTTTCACCAGTACCTGGTTTAGTCCCAGCAAGGCGCTAATACCAATTAATATTCCCGCCCCTAAGGCGTCCAGTTGCCTGATTTTTTGTGACATAAAACCTTGCCGGATATAACCTGAACCGGAAATTAGTATAGGGGCTTTTGTGTCCATGCGGTAATTTCACGGTATTGATGCAATGTTACCCACAAACATTCGTCTGGTGTCTAACATCGGATTGATGTCATCGTTCAAGGGCATTAAGGTAAGGGGATTAAAAACTGTTCCGGAGCCCGATTAATGTTCGCCCATACTCGCGACAAGGTAGATATATATTACGAATCCCAGGGCTCTGTGGACGCTCCCTGTGTCATTTTTGCGCATGGTGCAGGTGGTAACGCCGCCAGCTGGTGGCAACAGGTACCCATCTTTGCAAAACAGTATCGGGTGATTACTTTTGATCATCGTGCCTTTGCACGCTCTGTTTGTAGCACTGACCAGTTTTCTGTGCAGCAATTTGAAAATGATGTGCTTGCAATAATGGATGGGGAGGGCATCGATAAGGCTGCACTGGTTTGCCAATCCATGGGTGGCTGGACCGGTGTACGCCTGTCTGCTTTTCATTCCAGGCGGGTATCCTGCCTTATACTGGCAAACACACCGGGCGCTATACCGAGCGAGGAATTATTGCAGCAGATGCGTAATCTTCCCACAGGTTCGGACGCGCCGCCCGTCTCAAGCCTTGCAATTTCAGCACAGTTTCGAAGCAGAGACCCACAGCGTGCCTGCTTGTACCAGGCGATTAATGACTTCACTACTATCGCCCCTCCCATTGGTAATCTTATGCATCCCGAAGTGTTTCTCGATGCTCAACAACTGGCGTCGTTCTCTGTGCCTACGCTCATAATTAGTAGTGATTGGGACACCCTGTTTCCCCGTGAACTGCTGGAAGCATCGGCAAAAAAAATCAGAGCTGACACCGCTCATGTAAAAGATGCAGGGCATTCCAGCTATTTTGAGCAGCCGGAAGAATTTAATGCAATTGTCGCCGGGTTTCTGAACAGGCACATTCGATGAGCGCAAAGGTGAACAAACAGGGCCTGCTTGCTGGCAAGGTGGTGCTTGTTACAGGAGCCAGCCGTGGAATAGGGGCAGCTATAGCCATACGTTACGCCATGGAAGGTGCGAGAGTAGTGGTGTCTGCGCGTACCTTATACAAAGGAGAGCATGTACTGGAGGGAAGCATTAACGAGGTGGTTGGCTGTATTCGTTCTGCAGGCGGCGAGGCCTATGCAGTACGCGCTGATATTGCTATTGAGGAGCATCGCGTAAACCTTGTTAAACAGGCCGAACAACACTACGGCCCCATCGATATTCTTGTTAACAATGCAGCGATCACCTGGTTTGGTCAGGTGGCCGAGTTCACTAAAAAACGGTATAGCCTGATGATGGAAGTACAGGTATATGCTGCCTTTCATTTGGCACAACTGGTCTTGCCCGGAATGCGTGCTAGAAGTTCGGGCTGGATTCTTAATATTTCCTCCCACGCTGCTATTCACCCTGAAAAAGATGGGGGAGGCCGCGGTTCAACCGTTTATGGGATGTGCAAAGCAGCTCTGGAGCGCTTTACTACTGGTCTTGCATCTGAGGTGTTCGAAAATGGAATTGGCGTGAATGTAATTTCTCCGGGACTGGTTGCGACACCGGGGGTACTGCACCACAAGCTGGTAACAGAAGATACACCACAGGAAAATATTACGCCTGTAGAGCACATGGCAGAGTGCTGTCTGCGCCTGGTATATGGTGAGCCACAGAAAATGACGGGTCGCATTTGTTATGCCGTCGAGATGATGGAGGAGTTTTCGCTTACACCGGCGGAGTTATTGACCATCAACTAGACGTAACGAATTCTAACAATTATAAGAAGGGAAATAATATGACAGAATATTGCAGCGTTGAGAAGAAAGCCCACATAATGACTGTTACCATTGAGCGACCCGATCGATTAAACGCTTTACATTCGCAGGCGAACGCAGAGCTGGGCAGGGTTTTTGACGACTTTGCCGACGATGATGACATGTGGGTGGCAATTATAACCGGGAGTGGACGGGGATTTTGTGCTGGCAATGATTTACGACACCAGGCAGAAGGCGGTGAACGGGTTCCCATGCCGATGGGATTTGGTGGTTTGACTTCACGCTTTGATCTGAATAAGCCGGTTATTGCAGCGGTTAATGGGGTAGCAATGGGTGGTGGATTTGAAATCGCCCTTGCCTGTGATTTGATAATAGCCTCCGAGAAAGCCCTGTTTGCCCTGCCAGAACCCAAAGTTGGATTGGCTGCACTCGCCGGTGGCCTAAACCGTCTGCCGCGCCAGATTGGTCCTAAACGGGCCCTGGGCATGATTCTTACCGGCAGGCACGTATCAGCAGCAGAAGGCCTTGATCTCGGATTCGTAAACGAGGTGGTCGAGCATGAGGCCCTGACGGATGCCGCACGCAACTGGGCGCTGCAAATCTGTGCGTGTGCGCCACTTTCTATTCGTGCAAGCAAAGATGTTGTCTATAGAAGTCTGGATTCGGCTTCGTTAGAGGAATCAATGACTACACCCTATGATTCGGTTAAAACCATGGTCAAAAGCCAGGATTTTATTGAGGGGCCAAAAGCGTTCGCAGAAAAACGTAAACCAAACTGGCAGGGGAAGTAGGCGAGTCGCTGAGTTCTATTTTACCTGGCTAACCTTGGCATATTTTTTCATACCCTCGGCGTGTAGTCGTGCTGCACCAAGTGGGGTAAAGCTTATGCTTACATTTTGGCCTTTTTTGTAGCGAAACCTGGAGCGGGTAATTTCTTTCCAAACCTGTCCGTTGTCCAGATAGATATGCAATACCTGAGATCGGTTTAACCGGGTGTTGCTGATGTGCGTCTCAATTGTGTGTGTTGTCTGTCCTGACGCCTGTACTGGAGTCTGGTTGCGTGTTTTTCTTTCTGTTTCTGCCTGTCTGGCATCCCGGCTTTCATAACATGCCAACCGTTTCGCGTCAGAGTCCAGGCTGGAACACTGCGAGAGTGTATCGTAACAGCCTAGTCGTCTTTCCAGACCGGTAGTAGCGCTACAGGTGGATGCGTTTATTGTTAGATTGCACCAGAACCAGAGTAAAAGTGTCAGCGTGAATTTATACATAGATTGAATCCCTGAAAGACTCCGGAGCAGGCATAATACCTGCTCCGAAGTTTTCAATTTGAATCACTAAAACTAGAAGGCTTTAGTGAAGTTAACGAACCAGGAACGTCCAAACTGGTCGTACCCTGAACCGACAACCCTGCCGCCGCGATTTGAACCGGCAGACAGGCTTACCTTGCCGGGCTCCTTGTCAAAAGCATTATTAACACCCGCACTCACGACAAATGTTTCGTTGAAGATGTAGGTAACGGAACTATCAAAGTACCAGGCATCATCAGCGTTACAGGTAGGTGCTGTGAGGGGAGAACCCGCCAGGGATTGAGTGATACCGAATATTCCACAGCGTGCCGACAGCGCTGCTGCATCGCTGGCTTCAGTGCCGTCAATGTAACGCCCCGCTATCAACCATTCCCAGTCACCCAATGCCATGGCAAGGGTAGTATTCAAGCGATGTTCGGGACGACCGAAATCACCCACCTTGTCTTCTACGATGTCTCCCGCAAAAATCTGTTCGTCAGACTCCAGCAGTTTGGTGAACTGTGTAGTCCACGAAAAGTTGAGTCCACCCAGGAGTTCAGTCTGCGCGCTAAGGCGTGCGTTCACGTCAAATCCCTTACTGGTTTCCTTACCCAGGTTAAGAAATGAAGCGTCGATTGAGGACACAAAATTGAGCGTATCCGGGATAGTACCACTCGAATCGCGTTGTACCCGGTCACAGAACGGGCTGGAAAGATTCGGTGCATCATTAAAGCAACGGTCCAGAATGGTGCCTGCTGCCACTGAGCGCACCGTTTTCTTCACTTCAATGTCATAGAAGCTTACGGCCACATCCAAATCGAAAGCATCCGAGATGGGGGGGCTGAACTGAACCGTTGCGGTAAATGAATCCGAGGTTTCCGCTTCCAGATCAGAGGTATTTCCGCCCACGCGCACAGGAATTGTAGTGCCTGCTCCCAGGCCCAGCACAGTTGGATTTGCACCACTTAGTGCACAGTTGTCAAAAACAATTTGCGGGCGGGTATCCAGTTGTGGCATATACACACCTCCAATGTTTGCCTCAGCAGGTATGGCACAGGGGTCAGAGCGAGACGCCGTGCCACTGAACTGGTCTGCCAGGAACTGTTCGCGCAGGTTTGGTGCGCGAAAGGAGGTGCCAAAAGAAGCGCTTGCTGTAACCCAGTCGATTGGTTTATAGGTTAAACGCGCTCTGTAGGTTGTTTCCTTGCCGAAATTTGACTCATCCGTAAACCGAACAGCCCCTTCCAGCTCCAGATAATCAATACCGGGTACGTCGGAAACGAGGGGTGCACTAAACTCCAGGTAGAAGTCGGTGATGTCACGAGAACCACCCGTTGCTCCTTCGGTCAGGGCAACTTCTGCGGCCACAAGACCATTGGTTCCCAGAAATTCCGTAGCCGAATCAATCTCGTCTTTTCGGTATTCCGCACCGATGGCTACTTTAAGCGTATCTCCTGAAGGCAGCTCCATCAGTTCACCCGTAACAAAAGCTGCAAACATGGTTTGTTCTACGACGGTTCTGTTAAGGCGACTACCGATCAGAAAATTACGTTCTGCGGCTGTAGCAAAGGTTCCTTCACCATTAGCGGAGTATAAAGAGTCAGCAAAGAAATCGATTATCACACAGGGCTGCTGGGTAATAAATCCCAGATCGTTCGAACGTTGCTGGATACCACAGGTTAGATTCCCCGCAGCATTAAAGCGCAGGGTCTCCAGAGCGATATCCAGGTTGGTTTCGCTCATTAGCGGTTGTTCCTGAAAGCCTGTGCCCCGATCGTATGATCCAAAGATGTCATAGCTCCAGTTACGATCACCCAACCAGTCGGAGGTAAAATCGCCCTTAAATCCGGTAACTATTCTGAACTGTTGTAGTTCAACCTTTCGATCCTGAGGTAGGTCATCGAGCGTGACCACAATACCGGGGTTAAATGCCCAGTCGGTGGAATTAAAGGGGTTTAGCGGATTGTCGGATAATACCAGTGCACCCGTGGCGTCTACTACCAGGTTACCATTGGCATCTTCACTCGGAATATCCATAGGAATAGCCGGGAATATTTGTTCCGCTGTCGCACGGTTATTGACCTGTCGGTTCATGTAGGTCATCTCGTAGTAAATCTCTTCATTTCCGCCAAACCACTCCGGTGAAAACCCACCCAGTGATATCAGGGATATGGTTTGCAGAGGTTGTACCAGATCTGATGCCAGGCGATCGTCGGTATCCGAATAGAAGGGCAAAAAGTTGTCCCGGTTACCCTGGTCCAGTGATTCGTCGAACTGGTTATTGGTACCCGGTGCTGGTGGCAGGGCAAAAGAGGACTGGAAGTTTTGCACACCAATGTCTGAATTCGCAGCCGACACACCTGGTGTATAGAATACAAATGCACCGGTGGTTGCGTCTCCATCAAACAACCGGTCCAGTGAAAATACTATGTTGTCCGGAAAACCGTTGGAACAACGCTGCAGAGTCTCGCCTGATTGTGTAACAGGTCGCGAAATTATGCAGTCTTCCCGATCACCGAGAGACAGACGTTTGCGGTCATAATATTCGCCGGAAAATACGAAGCGCGAATTTTCGCTACTCGCACCTGTGATAAAGGAAAATTGTTGTACTTCGCCGCCATCATCGAATGGTTGTTCCGCATTTACCGAAATCTCAAAACCTTCATAGCTATCCCGGAGTTTCACGTTCACAACGCCTGCTACTGCATCTGCACCGTATACAGATGATGCACCTTCTGTAATGACTTCTACCGATTCCACAATGTTAAGCGGTATAAGATTCAGGTCTGGCTGTGCTGGAGCACCCCGTACACCGGAGGAACCCAGTCTGCGGCTGTTAACCAGAACCAGGGTGCGTTCCGGACCTAGCCCGCGGAGTCCGATATTGGCCGAACCCACACCACCAAATACCGGGGCTTCCGTAGCGTTGGAGTTTCCAGAGCCGGTGTTGATGTCGCTGTCCAGTTGTTGGCCACTGGTCATGGTAGACCGCTGCAACAATTCAGTAATACTTGAAATGCCAATCTGACGAGCAGTATCAACTTTTAGTATTTGTATAGGGGTCGCACTAGTGAACTCGTCGCGCTTAATGCGCGAACCGGTAACCAGTACCTCTTCTACAATTTCGTCACCATCTTCTGCCGCTAATGCAAAATTGGTAAAGAATAAGTTACCTGCTACATAGATAGCTGCTACTACAGCCATCGTCAAACTGCCTTTTGACGATTTTTTCCCACGGAAAAACCCGCCATTAAAGGCCATTAACATCTTGCTTATCTGCATTTGTTAAATCCTTATTCATTGAGTGTTTTTGTTTGCGCTGGTACCGGTCTATCTCGTCGGTGGTACGGTTCAACGCATGGCCGAATAATACGCAGTCTTTGTAAAAAAAACGATACAAAATGAAATAAAATGTAATAAAAACAATGACTTATTGTCTAAATGCCGGAATGTTAAGTTATCAAAAGGTCGGACAAACAGGCAGTAGCTTTGTAGGAGAATTTTGATGTCATATTGGTATCGGAAGATGGAAGTTTGTTGCTCGCACTTAGTAATTGATCACCCGGGTGCTACTCTGTGGTAACGCTCTGAAGGCGTTTTTGGGGGAGGTAAGGTCACACGCTCCGCGTACGTTGAACCTGGAAGTTTCTTACTGTTCATGTCGACGTTTACGAATGGTCGGCAATTGGAGTTATTGGCAACATAGGTCCGGGCTGATCATCAGCCTGGTCTATAACTGCAAATAAAAGGAGACGAACAATGCGCGAATTGACTTTAACGGAACTTGGAGAGGTAAGTGGTGGGGGGCCAGATGCGGGGTACGGCGCGGGCGTTACTGCAGCGGTGGGCTTTTTGGCTATGGGCTTGACACTCGCGGCTGGTCCGCTATCGATAGGAGCGGCGATTTTTTATGGTGCTTCGATATTGAGTTCAGGTTCGTCCATCTATAGAGCTATGCAGTAATAATGCAGGGGTCCCGAACCAGGGGACCCTTTCACTATCGACAATCTGAAGGAAATATGATGTTTGACAAATCAGAAGAAACTGAAAAGAACAGTCAGGATATGAATCCGGAATTTCGAACTATTGCATTGCTCTTTGCACTTTCAGGAATAGCGCCTGTTGTCCTATTAATGCTTGGTTTAATAGGTGTTGAAGTGCTGCTCTGGGTTTATCTTGGGGTATTTGGCACAGTTCTGTTCTGTCGCAGAATTATGCGAAACTAGACAATATTATCCGGTTAATCCTCCGCTTCGCTCAATAAAGGTGCGAATTCGTTCTACCCCTGAGCCAGACTTGAGGTTGGTAAACAGATAAGGCCTACTCTCCCCACGCATCGTTTTTGAATCCTTATCCATCACTCCCAGGTCAGCGCCGACCAGGGGTGCAAGATCTATTTTGTTAATTACCAACAGGTCAGACTTGGTAATTCCCGGACCCCCTTTGCGCGGAATTTTATCACCGGCGGAGACATCAATTACATAAATAGTGATGTCAGCCAGTTCTGGTGAAAAAGTGGCTGCAAGATTATCTCCACCAGACTCGATAAATATCAGGTCTAGTCCGGGGATGTTCGTGTTCATGTCAGCAATAGCAGCGAGATTCATTGAGGCATCTTCCCGTATAGCCGTGTGTGGACATCCCCCGGTCTCTACGCCAACAATTCGATTGAACTCCAGTGCTCCGGATTGTTGCAAAAAATTGGCGTCTTCCTGCGTATAAATGTCATTGGTGATCACGGCAATCGACCACGTGTCGCGCATGCTCTTGCATAGTGCATCGGTGAGTGCTGTTTTTCCTGAACCCACAGGGCCGCCAATTCCTACCCTTAATGGACCATTAGTATTCATAGATAGCTTCTTTTTAAGTGAATATGTTTAGTAACTGTGCCCATCTGTTATGAGCGGAACAAGCGTGTGTATTGTGTTTCGTGCTGCATGGAACAGATGTCTGACATAAATGTTGATGTTCCTGGTACATCCGGTGCGCAATTTTCTGCAATCTGAACAGTTTTATTCAGGGTTTGTTGCAGCCTTGCAATAATGCGCTGTCCGTCAGATTGGCCTAAGGGAACCAGGCGTACCGCGGCGGAAACGAGATTTGAGATCCAGGCATGCCCATAGGCTGTAAGTGTTGCAATTTTACCCACCCGGTGGCCGCGTGCCGCCACCCCTACAACAATAGGGTAAAGGTAAGTGGTTTTATCGATTTTTGCCAGGGTTTCCAGAGTGTCGCACGGCCAGATTCGGGATGTGACCTCAAAAAATGCCGCTCCCTGTGCTCTGGTTTCCAGAAGCAGTTCTGAAGTATTTTGAAAAGCATTAGCCACTTCCAGCAAGTTTTCCAGATCGTTCTTGTCGTGTGCGTTATCCCATGCAGCCGCCAGAAAAACCAGATCGCTGTAGCCGTTCCCAAAACACAGGAGATCAGAAAGCCACTGTGTTACCTCTGTAGCGTTGTTCAATTCGCCAGTTTCAATGGCGTTTTCAAGACCCTGGGAGAAGGTAAATGAACCCACTGGATAAGACGGAGACATCCAGGTTAACAATGGGTATAAATCCTTCTGTTTATCCATAGTGGCTAATGCTCATGATTCTGTGCATGTTGATAAGCACCTCCCTCTGGTTGAAACGGTGCTTCACACAACTCTACCCTTGCTCCAAGACCCCGGGCAAGCTCGACGATTACATGATCATTCAGGATGCGCAATCGGTCTGGAAGTATCTGCGTGGGCAGGTGGCGGTTACCAAGATGCCATGCAATTTGCGCCAGGTGCAGCGGGCTGGTAGCGGTAATTTCGGCTACCTGCTCAGGTCTTGCGCGAATGGTAACGGTAGTTCCATCATCCAGCGCGAGTTCGTCCCCGTCCTTCAGGGCGATAGCTTTGGCCAGGTCCAGAAGAAAATGTTTTCCGGAATTGCTGGTCATGCTCAGTCGTCGACGATGCCGTAAATCATAATCCAGCTCGATTTCGTCTCCTGAGCGGGAAACTCCGGGGGAGGATTCGACAAGATGGGTGGCTCGAATTACCAAAACATTATCCGTTTATCGGGGCTAATATAAAAAATAACGTTGCGCCATTGGCAATTCAATTGCAGGTTCACAGGTTAACAATTCCCCGTCTGCATGTACCTCGTACGTTTCCGGGTCCACTTCTATTTCGGGGCAGTAGCCGTTGTATACCATGTCAGATTTTCCAATTCCTGCACGGGTATTGCTTACAGCGAGCGTGCGCTTGGACAAGCTCAGGGTCTTACCAATTTCTGCGTCCTGTGCCGCTTTTGAAACAAATGTAACCGCGCTCTCGGTAAGGGATTTTCCAAATGAGGCAAACATGGGCTGGTAGTGTACAGGTTGGGGTGTGGGTATCGAGGCGTTTGCATCGCCCATAGGTGCGGCGGCAATGCTGCCCATTTTTATAACCAGATCCGGCTTCACTCCAAAGAATGCGGGTGACCACAGCACCAGATCTGCGAGTTTGCCCGCTTCCACTGAGCCTATATGCTCGGCCATGCCATGGGCAATGGCGGGATTTATCGTGTACTTGGCCAGGTATCGCTTAACCCGGAAATTATCATTGTTAGCACTGTCTTCGGCGAGGCTGCCCCGCTGTTTTTTCATCTTATCGGCAGTTTGCCAGGTGCGAATTAGCACTTCGCCAACGCGCCCCATTGCCTGACTGTCGGATGCTATGATGGAAAATGCGCCCAGATCATGCAATATGTCTTCAGCTGCAATTGTTTCCTTGCGTATTCGGCTTTCCGCAAAGGCTATATCTTCTGCTATGGATGCATCCAGGTGGTGACACACCATGAGCATGTCCAGATGTTCATCAATTGTATTTATGGTGTACGGTCGGGTGGGGTTGGTTGAAGAAGGTATAACATTGGCCTGTCCACATAACTTTATGATATCCGGTGCATGCCCACCACCGGCACCCTCGGTGTGGTAAGCATGGATCGTGCGGTTTTTGAATGCGGCGATGGTATTTTCGACAAACCCGCTTTCATTGAGCGTGTCCGTGTGAATCATAACCTGCACGTCCATAGCGTCGGCCACACTCAGGCAACAATCTATGCTTGCTGGTGTGGTTCCCCAGTCTTCGTGTAATTTAAGGGCGCAGGCGCCTCCCAAAACCTGTTCCTCCAGGGCAAGGGGTAACGAGGCATTGCCTTTTCCGGAAAATGCCAGATTCATGGGGAATGCATCCGCAGATTGCAGCATACGCCCAATATGCCATGCACCGGGAGTGCAGGTGGTTGCGTTGGTGCCTGTCGCCGGTCCGGTGCCACCCCCTAACATAGTAGTTACACCCGACATTAATGCAGTTTCGATTTGTTGCGGGCAAATAAAATGTATGTGTGCATCAAACGCTCCAGCGGTCAGAATTTTTCCTTCTCCGGCTATTATTTCTGTTGTGGGTCCGATAATAATATCCACGGTGTTTTGAATATCCGGGTTACCTGCTTTGCCGATTTTGGAAATTCGGCCATCGCGTATACCTACATCCGCCTTGTAAATGCCGGTAACGTCCATTATTAGCGCATTGGTAATAACCGTATCAGCGGCACCTTCACTTCTGCTTAACTGGGATTGCCCCATGCCGTCACGAATTACCTTGCCGCCCCCAAACTTCACTTCGTCGCCATAACGCGTACAGTCACGCTCTACCTCTATGAGGAGATCCGTATCCGCCAGGCGTACGCGGTCTCCGGTTGTGGGCCCGTACATTGCTGCATATACACTACGTTTTATGAGGGCAGGCATTACAGTTTCCCCATGATTTTCTGGTTAAAGCCGTAAACAGCCCGATTGCCCTGAAAAGGTATCAGGCATATTTCACGTTCCTGGCCTGGCTCAAAGCGTAGTGCAGTTCCTGCCGCAATATCCAGGCGCTGTCCCCGGGTGAGTGCCCGGTTAAAGTGAAGTGCTGCGTTCGTTTCGAAGAAATGGAAGTGCGATCCAACCTGTATCGGTCTGTCTCCGGTGTTTGAAACCGTAATGCGGGTTACCTCTAAATCTGCATTCAACACAATGTCTTCATCAGAAGTGATAATTTCGCCTGGAATCATCATTTTTTTTCTCCGCCTGGGTTTAACGTATCGGATTGTGGACAGTCACAAGTTTGCTGCCATCGGGAAAAGTTGCTTCTACCTGGACATCGTGAATCATTTCTGAAATGCCATCCATAACCTGACCGCGGCTAATGACATGAGCACCTGCTTCCATAAGTGCGGCAACCGTTTGGCCATCGCGAGCACCCTCAACCACAAAGTCGGATATCAAAGCTATGCACTCCGGATGATTCAACTTTACACCGCGTTCCAGGCGCTTGCGTGCGACCATGGCGGCAAGGGAAATTAGCAATTTGTCTTTTTCTCTGGGGGTGAGTCGCACCAGGTTTCTCCATGAGTGTTTGTCATATTAACAATTCCATACGCGTGGAATGTCTATTGTATCGCGATGTACTGCTTTATATAGTCTGATGAGAACATCACGTATTTCCCGGCTGCTGCTAGCGAGTAATCGCATAAGCACCAGTGGGCCCAGGCAGCTTGCGCCACCCGTGAGCGTGGAAGTATCTATTATGCTTCGAAATTCGCTTAATCGCTCACCACAATCATGTTTTGCGTATACAAGTGTTGCCATGGCAGAAGCGCCCCTGCCAATCGCAGCTCTGTTAAGATGTGCCTGGATATCGCCATGCAGTTGATCATTTACTTGAAAACGGTCTGTGAAAATCAGCTTGCCATCCAGATGAATATTCCAGTGTTCCAGAATACTTCCGTTAATCACTTTTTCGCCCATGGCGGCCCGACCCAGAATCAGGCTCTCGATTCCGAAGAATTCCGCATCTTTTTGCAATTGAATGTTTGTTTCACGGCGATACCTTGCAGCGTCAAACAGGATGGTTTCCTGGGGTATCCAACAAGCCTGTGCACCCGCAGAGACCTTAAGGTCAGTTTTAAGTACCGCCTCGCGCTGTCTGGATTTATAGATACGTTCTGCCGCCTGACTGGTTACGATTGCATGTGTTCCGGGCAGCCAATCCACCGAAACAGATATCTGGTCTCCATCAGTCAGACCTCCCGCGGTGTTTATTAACACAGCCTCGCATCTGTGCTCTCCCTGTGTGCGCGGAAAACGCACTTTGCAGCATCCCTGCTGATACAAATTATCCAATGTCGTTAAGCCACCTTCAACGGCTTTAAATTTCAAACGTACGCAACCACTTGCGCGCTGTAGTTTAGGCTGCAAATTGTGCACTATGGTGTTCGTTCATCAGGTTTCGGACTGTCCTCGGCAAAGCCGACTTGTTATATTTTATTTGTGTACTCGAAACATTATCACAGCTGCGGTTAAATAATGGTCCAAAAATCACCTGACAATAGCCTTGCCCACCAACCCTCGTTCCTGCAATCACTGATCTGTTGTATTGGGATACTGGTACTGATCTCTGCAGGTCTTTTCGTGTTTGCTTTGAGCCTGCACGTGGTCATGTTACTGGCAATTATCTGGGTAGCCGCGCATGCACATAGTGTCGGTTATTCATTTCCCGATATTCGTCGCATGATGAATGAAGGAATCTTTTCGGCCTTGCCAGCGGTATACATATTTATTCTGATTGGCATGGTGATAGCCAGTTTTATGCAGAGCGGAACTGTAGCGAGTCTTATCTATTACGGACTGGAGTTACTTAGCCCCGCACTCTTTCTGGTGGCCGGCTTACTGTTGTGCAGCTTCATGTCCCTGGCTACAGGAACCGCCTGGGGCACTGCGGGGACCATTGGTGTGGTCTTGATGGGGATTGGTGCCGCGATGCAAATTCCGCTGCCGCTGGTTGCGGGTATGGTGGTTGCAGGCGCTACTTTTGGCGATAAGTTATCACCCGTTTCAGATACCACTAATCTTGCTGCAATGAGTGCGGGTACGGACCTGTACCGACACATTCGCTCCATGCTGTATACCACCGGACCCACCTATTTGCTGGTGCTGGTTATTCTGGGATTTATAGGCCAGGAATATGCTGACACCAGTGTGCCCGACCAGGATATATTGGCCGTGCAAACCGCATTATCCGGTGCGTTTGACCTGAACCCTCTATTAACCCTAAGCCCCTTACTGGTATTGCTGGGTATGGGGGTGCTGCGTTTTTCTCCTGAGGTCACCATGATCGCCAGTATCTTTTGTGCAGTGGTAGTTGCAATAGCCGTGCAGGACGTGCGTTTTGTAACAGCAATGAACGCATTGTGGAGCAATTCTCCGGGTACCACAGGAGATGACAACCTGGACACTATGCTGGGGCGAGGTGGCATGCTTAGTATGGCTTGGACCCTGCTGCTGTCTTTAATGGCGCTTGCGATGGGCGGCATCTTGTCTGCGAGTGGCTTTTTAAGGGTATTGTTGCAACGGAGTATCGCCCGCCTCAAAAATGTTACCGCGCTTGTAGCTGCTACCATAGCATCGGGAATCGCCGGGAATTGTGCCATGGGAGAGGCATATATCTCGATTATCCTGAATTGCCAGTTGTTCCGTCAGTCCTATGACCGGCACAAAATTGACAAAGCAGTATTATCCAGATCGGTTGAAGAAGGGGCAACGCTAAGCACAGGCCTTATTCCCTGGACCACAGCGGGTGCGTTTTATGCGGTAACCCTGGGTGTTCCTACCCTGGAATACGCCCCGTATGCTTTTTTAAACTACTTAAACCCATTTGTGTCTGTCGCAATGGCCAGTGTGGGCTGGGGGCTATTCAGGATTGGGTCCCGTAAGGATGGCGAGCTTGTCGATTAGTAAAGTGGCCACCCTGGATACGTGCGGCACATCCTGGACACCAGTCACTTAAATAGCCGGTGGAGCGTCCTTTTGTATTTGGTGTGCTCTCTGTATGATAAGCGCCCCTTCTTCCAGCACGGTTCGATGGCTGAAAAAGCTAGCAAAAATTTATCAGCAGATACTTCAGCGGTAAAACGTATCGATGAGTATCGTCCGTACTGGGCGGAGTGTTATGGCGTAGCGCCTTTTCTACCCACCAGTCGGGAAGAGATGGACCAGTTGGGCTGGGACAGTTGCGATATTATTATCGTTACGGGGGATGCCTATGTTGATCATGCCAGTTTCGGTATGGCCGTGATTGGCAGAGTGCTGGAAGCACAGGGGTTCAGGGTGGGGATAATTGCTCAACCGGATTGGAGCTCCAAAGCGGCTTTCCAGAAACTTGGGCGACCTAATCTGTATTTCGGCGTTGCGGCCGGCAATATGGATTCCATGATCAATCGTTACACTGCTGAAAAACGCATTCGCCACGATGACGCCTATACACCCGGCAACATCGGTGGAAAACGGCCGGACCGGGCAGTTATCGTATATTCCCAACGATGCCAGGAGGCTTTTAAAGGCATACCTGTTGTTATCGGTAGTATCGAAGCCAGCTTGCGCCGTATTGCACACTTTGATTACTGGAGCGAAAAAGTGCGGCGTTCCATTCTGATGGATTCCAAGGCTGATATTCTGTTGTATGGTAATGCCGAGCGCGCCATAGTGGAATTGTCTCATCGGCTGGCAGCTGGTGAAAAGGTAAATGAAATACGGGATATTCGCGGAACAGCGTTTGTGCTAAATGAACTGCCGTCAAACTTTCGCTGTATTGACGCCTCCACTCTGGTAGATGAAAAACCAGATGTTCAGGAGCCTGACGCACCGCAGGTTGTGCGTATTCTGGATACGGCGCTGGCGACACAAAGTGCGACAGCAGAAAAAGGGCAAAGCGCTGAATATATACGTCTGCCCAGTTATGAAGCGGTGCGTCGTGATGAAATTTTATACGGGCACACTTCAAGGATTTTGCATCGCGAAACCAATCCGGGGAACGCCAGGCCCCTCGTGCAAAAACATGGAGAGCGCTACGTATGGTTGAATGAACCACCCATACCGCTTACCACACCAGAGATGGATTGGGTTTTTGGTTTGCCTTTTCAGCGGGTCCCCCACCCGGTTTATGGTGATGCAAAAATTCCGGCTTATGAAATGATTCGTTTTTCCGTAAACATCATGCGTGGGTGTTTTGGTGGATGTACATTCTGTTCGATAACCGAACATGAAGGTCGAATTATCCAGAGTCGCTCAAAAGAGTCGATTGTGCGTGAAATCGAAGATATTCGTGATAAAACACCAGGCTTTACCGGGGTAATTTCCGATCTTGGTGGCCCAACAGCAAATATGTGGCGACTGGCGTGTAAAAGCAAGGCCATTGAAAGCAAGTGTCGAAGGTTGTCCTGTGTACACCCCACGATATGTAAAAACCTGGACACCGACCAGACACCATTGATTGATTTGTATCGTAAGGCCCGGAATGTGAAGGGGGTTAAAAAGGTACTGATTGCTTCCGGATTGCGCTATGACCTTGCCATAGAAACACCGGAATACGTAAAGGAGCTGGTTACCGAACATGTTGGCGGTTATCTGAAAATAGCACCGGAACATACTGAGAATGGCCCGCTGTCTAAAATGATGAAACCCGGGATGGGAGCTTACAATGAGTTTAAAGCCATGTTTGAAAAGTTCTCAAAAATGGCAGGCAAGGAACAATACCTGATCCCATATTTTATTGCCGCGCATCCGGGCACCACGGATGAGGATATGATGAATCTGGCAATTTGGCTAAAACGCAATGATTTCAGAGCAGATCAGGTACAGAATTTTTATCCCTCGCCAATGGCTACCGCAACCGCTATGTACCATTCGGGTAAGAATCCTTTAAAGCGCATTGGTCGATCGAGTGATTCGGTGATTATTCCAAAAGGCACAAGGCAACGTCGTTTGCACAAAGCCTTCTTGCGTTACCACGATTCTGACAACTGGCCCCTGTTGCGTGAGGCGCTCAGGAAAATGGGCCGCAAGGACCTGATTGGCAATGGTAAAAAACACCTGATTCCATTTAACCAACCACCTGGATCAGTGGTAAGAAGAAATGGTGCTGCCAGTAAAGGACGCTTGATTAAAACCCAACATACCGGGTTACCGCACAACCCCGGGAAATCTGCCCGTCGTGTCCGCAAAAAGCGCAGCTAGTTTCAGCCTGCTAAAACAAACTATAACTAAACACCAGATATAACAGCGCTGATATCGAAGCGGCAATCGCTGCCAGTGGTAACTGTGTAGTGACATGATCCATTAAGTCAGACCCGCAGGCCAGTGATGACAGAATGGTGGTGTCAGATATTGGAGAACACTGATCCCCAAAAACTGCTCCGCCCAGAATAGCGCCAAAATTTAGCAGGATGAAGGTCGGGTCCTGGGACAATGCAAAGGCGAGTGGCAGGGCAACCGGAAAAACAACCGCATATGTACCCCACGATGATCCGATTGAAAATGACACAATCATGCAGATCAGCAGCAATAGGCTGGGTAAAATAAAGGGCACGGTTTGCAGCCACGAAGCGGTTGCAGCTATAACATAATGTGAGGTACCCAGTGTTTCTGATACGGTTGCCAGCGTAACGGCAAGTCCCAGCACAATGGCTCCAATGGTGACACCCTTAATGCCCGTTACAACAGCGTCGAATGCCTCTGCTAATGGCATGCCCCGTAACACACTCAACACAAGCGCTGCCACAACCGCCAGGCCAAAACCTTCAAACACAAGGGGCGAGTCTCCCATAGCCCACGGGATGATACAAAAACCCAGGAGTACGGATATGGGAACTAAAAAATCCAGCATCGACGGGGTGTAACCCTCAGCGAGGTGTGACTCTGTTAGTTCAGCAGACATCATGGGTACCGCGTCTCCGGAGTCCAGCGCTCCCGTTGAAATTACCCGGTCTACCGCCCTTTGCATCGGAGTATTCATAAGCGGTAATTTATCGAGGGAAAATAGCAGGGTCATGGTAACCGCTATCCATGCGTAAAAATTGTAGGGGATGGCTTGCATAAACAGACTAATCGCATCCGCCTCGCTCCCAATGAGTCCTGAAAGTGGTTCAATTACCAATAACCCGGCAATATAGATGGGCCATACGTTAAACGGGATTATGGTTGCTATGGGAGATGCAGTTGAATCAACTACGTAGGCCAGTTCTTCGTGCGCTACCTTATGTTTGTCTGCCACCGGTTTAACAGTGGTGCCAGTCAACACGGTGCTGATAGTACCGCCCTGATGAAAAACAACGCCCATTATCCAGGCGAAAACCTTGGCGCTGATTCGAGAATTGACGAAGCGGGCTGCCATGGTGGTGGCGAAATGACGTGCGCCACCGTTTTTGTTCCATAAGCCCAATAATCCTCCCAGGGCCCAAAGGTATACCAGTAAAATTTGCGCATATTTTTCGCTGCCCAGGCTGGGAATCAAGAACGCATCAATGATATTCAGTCGACCGATAATGACGCCACCGCAAAATATACCTAGCAGTAGTGCGAGCAGGACGTTTCGAGTAATAAAACAGATAGCTATTGTGAGTGCGGCGGGTAGTAGCGACCACAATCCGTAGTGCAGTTCTACTTTCGTAGGCGCTGTAAACCAGACTACCATAAACAATACTATCGCCACCGTCAGACCGATTAAGGGGTTTTTATTTCCCAGGCTTATTTTGTTCATTGTTATTTTTCGACCTTCTATTTGTTTCGGGAAAAATTGCCCCTGGCGTTCACAGCATCATCAAGTGCAGCAGTGAGCTGGCTTTGATCAAAATCCGCATAACTTACTGCTTTGTGCAGTGCACCCGCTGTGGCGTTTACTGCCTCTTTCACTATCTGTACCGCAACCGGTGGCATGCTGGCGGCTATTTTTGCCAGGTCAAGAGCGCGTTCCAGGGTTGTTCCGTCATCAGCAATTTCTTCGACCAGACCCCATTCGAGCGCGGTTGCGGATGGCATTTTCTCGCATAAAATACATATGCGCTTGGCTCTGGCAGGCCCAACCAGACTAATAAGGCGAGGCAAGGCGCCCCATTGCAAATTAAGGCCAATTTTTACTTCCGGAACATATAGGTAAGCGCTTCTGCCTATAACACGCCAGTCAAGCGCAATAGCCAGCGCTACGCCTGCGCCGACTGCCAGTTTTTCTATTGCCGCAATTGTAACCTGCGGCATGGCCTGCCAGGCATCACACAGCCGTCCCCCGCGAGCGAAGCTGTCCCTGCGCTCCGCGTCACTAACATTGGCGGCATTACGAGCTGACATATCCTGGATATCAGCGCCTGCTGAAAAATACGCATTGCTACCGGTAAGAACGACAGCACGGGTGTCAAAGTCTCCATGAAAGGAATGTGCAACCTCTGTTAACTCCTGTATTAGCTGGGCATTGAACGCGTTCAAATTCCGACCCCGATCGAAACGCACTACGGCTATATCTGCGTTGCGTTCAATGCTGACATATTTATCACCCATGTGGTATTTCCCGCTATTTATCGACCCTTAGTGTATGTCACCAATGGTTGTGGACCAAATTCAGATAATTGGCTGGCTATTTCGAGTTATCTATACAGCGGCGTATTGGATATGATTAATCACACGTAAGCCAATATGAAACCCGGAATAATAGATGGCGGTATCCGCAAGTATGAGTCCTCAGGAAATTATTGACCAGCAGCCCATGAGCCGTATGCAGATACTTGCTGTGATTCTGTGCATATTTCTTTTTGCTCTGGATGGGTTTGATGTACTTGCCATCAGCTTCGCTGCACCGGGTATCGCTTCAGAGTGGAACGTCGATCGGGCCGCTTTGGGTGTGATACTTGCAATGGAGCTAATTGGCATGGGGGTGGGCTCGGTTTTATTGGGTAACCTTGCAGACCGCGTAGGGCGCAGACCGGTATCTTTATTATGTTTGTCCATTATGTCACTGGGGATGTTCCTGGCTGGAACGGCTAACGACGTAACTACGCTTTCAGCGTATCGTTTGTTCACCGGTTTTGGTATTGGTGGTATGTTAGCCACCGCAAATGCCATGGTGGCTGAATATTCTAACTTGCGTCGCCGTAATCTGGCGGTTATTTGTCTCGGTACCGGCTTCCCTATCGGTGCAATATTAGGTGGTTCTGTTGCGTCAATATTGTTGCAGTCCCAGGATTGGCGATCCGTATTCATGTTCGGAGCCATCTGTACCATTGTTTTTATTCCGGTGGTTTGGTTTTTTTTACCCGAGACCATTCTGTTTCTTGCGCGAAAGCGCCGTATTGGTGCTTTGGAAGAAATAAACCAGACATTAAAGCGCATGGGGCACGTGCTGGTTGATAAACTGGATGAGCTTGTCGAAAGCAAATCCAGATTTGACAGGGCGCAGCTGTTCTCACCTCAACTGATACGTACCACCATGTTATTGACGGCGGGCTATTTCTGCCACGTCATGACCTTTTATTTTATTATCAAGTGGATTCCCAAGCTGGTGGTCGATATGGGTTTTGATCCCTCAATAGCTGGTGGTGTACTGGTCTGGGCTAATGTAGGAGGCCTGACAGGTACTATCTTGCTGGCTTTGTTATCAGGACGTTTTTCCTTACGCTATCTAGTAGTACTAGCCATGCTCGGTTCCTTTTTGATGGTGGCTTTGTTCGGTCAGGGATTTGAAACTATCCGGGATTTATCCCTGATAGCGGCAGCTGCCGGTTTCTTTACCAGTACAGGAATCGTAGGTTTTTATGCGCTGAATGCCCGTATGTTCCCAACTGAAGTTCGAGCCGGCGGTACCGGATTCGTGATTGGTATCGGTCGCGGTGGTTCGGCACTTGGCCCGATATTGGCGGGGTTTCTTTTTGCCTCGGGCCAGGATTTGCAAACCGTGGCAATGACAATTTCCATAGGGTCATTAGTTGCGGCTGGAATGGTTTTATTGCTATCTGCTTCACAAAGTGAAAAGGAAGCACTGGTTCTCGGCTAGAAACTATTGCTTTTTATGCTTGGTGGAACGATTTTCCTGGAACATCCAGGCGTCAGTAGTTTTACGGCTATGCCAAACTGGTCGTGATTAACGGCAGGTTCTGACATCCCATTGTGGTTCTCAGGTGTTCACAAATCCCTATTTTCATTAAACCTAAAATTTATTTGGAATTTCTATTTGCATTTTCTATTTGCATTTTCCATAGACCAGTTGTACCATTACAATGCATGGTACATATGGATCATATAAAACAAAAACTGATATGGAAATAGTCATCGACATTGACGATCCGGTCCCCTTGTTTGCCCAGGTGATTGAGCAGATAAAGAGTGCGGTTCTAGAACAGAAATTATGTCCAGGAGATACGTTGCCGTCGATTCGACAGCTGGCGAACGATCTGGAACTAAATAACAAGACGGTGGCTAAAGCCTACCGTTTATTGGAACGTGATTCGGTCATCCAAACTAAAGGATATCGTGGAACGTTTATTCACCCGGACGCAAAGGCTAACAGCGCCATTGATTTGAACGAATGGGTGTTAGAGACATTGAACAAAACATTAACGGAATTTAAAAAGTCGGGTGTAACGGACTCAGAGATACGGATTGCATTTGCAAATCTGATGAAACCCGACGGCTATTGAGGATACAGACATGCCAGAACACACAATTTTTCACATCGTATTTCTTAGCCAGGTTTTACTGATTTCGTATTACTTCCCGAGGAAAATACATGCGCGCATGAAATACTTGTTCGACAACTATCCGCCGTCGATCTACCCGAAATTGTACCCGGACTCGATAGAGTCCTACCATCGAGCGCGGCGAAATTTTCGCCTGTTAAACGCACTGATTCTTGTTGCGGGATTGCTGATAGTTGTCGCGTTGTACGTCGTACCCCATGACGCTGATCTGGGCAATGTAATCTCGTTTGGTTACTTTATGCTCCAGTTTAGTCCGCTGATGCTTCTCGAACTGTCATCGTTCAAGGAATTCAAAAAAATGAGGAAAGCGAATTCGAGTACATCCCGGAAAGCCAATCTGCGACCTCGTCGCTTATTGGATTTTGTATCGCCAGCGGCCTTTGGCACAGCGGTTTTCACTTATTTCGCCTTTGTGTTGGCCGTGCTCTATATCAAGCAGTTCAATTTTGAATGGTTTGGCGGATACTGGAACATTGTTGGCATAACAGGCATGAACATTTTTTTCGCCGGAATTGTCGTTTTCAATATGTACGGTAAGAAACTGAATCCGCATCAGTCCGACGAGGACCGAACACGGCAGATTGGGGGCACCGTCAAGGCTTTGGTTCTTACCAGTATCATGGCGACTGTGTTTGTCACTATTTCTGTCCTGCTTTCTGCATTTGATCTGCGAGAATTTATGCCGGTCGGCCAAAGTGTGTATTTTCAGGTGATAGCCGTGATTTCAATCCGGGCGACAATGCTGTACTTCCAGGTAGACGACGTGGATTTTGAGGTCTATAAAGAACAACCGTTAGCCACCTGAGATGTCTCCAGGATATACGTCCTGACGAACTCGGCTTTCGGCTGATGCAGGACTGGTTGTGCCTTTCAGCGCATTCTGTGTAACGCGTGCCAGGTGGAGAATTTAAGACCGACCACGGTGACGGTGCCATAAATAATCATTCCCCCAGCCGTACAGGCATAGATGAAGTTCAAACCAAGGTCGAATACGTAAACTCCAAGTGCCGACACGAACACCGCAACAAGTACTCTGCAAAAAGTGGCAATTATTGGCCAAAGCACTTTTCCAGCCCCCTGGGATGCAAAATACAGTGATAAGCCAAGGCCGAGAAATGCGAACGTCGGACCGGCAATGCGCAGGTATAGAGATGCAGCCTGCACGGTAACCGGATCACTGGTAAAGAGGTCAACCCAGAGCCAGGGAAATATAGAAAGTACGATACCGACCACTCCAGAGACGAGTGCAGCTACCCCACCACCCAGCCAACTAATACTTTCTGCACGCTTGATATTTCCAGCTCCAATATTGATGCCGACCATGGAGGTCATGGAAACTCCTACACCAAATACCAGGGGAATAATGAGAAATTCTACGCGGGACCCAATGCCATAACCAGCCAGGATTGCTTCGCCGAATCCGCTAACGAGGAAATTTATAGAGGTAACAGAGAAAACCACCAAAAACGGTGACAGCGAGGCAAGTAGGCCTACCGAATAAATAGAACGGAATAAGTCATGACTCAGCTTCAGCCGGTTTAGATGTAGACGGACGGGTGCGTGGTGCAGTTTGTATAAAAGCACCAGAGTCATAAGAAAAGATGTTGTAATTACCGATACCGCTGCTCCCGTGATCCCCATACTTGGCACACCGAACCACCCCAGTATTAAAGTGCCCGAGAGCGGGATTTGGATACATGCTGCGGCTACCATCAGTGTTGCGGGCAGCAGCATATTGCCCATGCTTCTAAAAATGGAGCTCAACAATGCCATTAACCAGATGGTGATACAGCCGCAGAATAGTATTGTCGCATAGGAATTTGCCTGCTCCAGCACCTGCGTACTTGCCCCAAAAACCGAGAGTAAACTTCGCCCAAACAGTAGATAAAAACACATGAATACCAGGCCGGCGGCTACTGCAATTGCGATAGCATGCCAGATTAGGCGCTCGGCAGTTTCGATATGGCCCCTACCAATCGCCTGGGCAACCGCACCCGTCACTGAACCACCAATCGATCCGTTAGCCAGCATTTGCATTAGCATCAAACCCGGGAAAACCAGGGCCATTGCTGCCAGTGAAGATGTTCCTAACTGCCCTACATACCAGACTTCGGTCATGCTGACACTGGCTTGCACGACAAAAGCCATGGCATTGGGAGTTGCCATGCGCAATAGCACGGGCAGGGCGGAGGCACTTAGAATATTCCGCGTTCGTGCATCGGGTTGTGTAGTCGCTTCAGCCATAGTTACCCTAGATACCAAGCTGTAGTTTGAAACCGATCTGGTCGCGGCTACCAAACTGGCCAAACAATTCGTCAGCCCCTCCGCTAAAGATGTCTCCATACACGCTAATTTGTAACGTCGATGTTAACTCGTAAGTTGCACCTATCCGCAATAAATTATCGTGCTTATTGAGATGGTAAAGCCACAATATTTGAGTGCTCAGGCTTTCATTCAGGAAGTTGCGTCGCAAAAGTAGTGTGATGTTTGTATCTGTTTTATCTCGCGTGTAACGTGCCTCATCGAGTAACCGGGACTGGAATACTTGTACACTGACAAAGGTATCTGTCAAACCCGACCAGTCCACTCCCAGCGCATAAGCCAGCTCTGAACTTTTGTAGATGCCTTGGGTGTTCGGAGAGTCAAGCACATTCACATATTTGTCGGTATTGATTACGAACTCGCTTCGCAGTACAAATTCCCCAAACGCATTGGAGGCGCTGGCACCAAATGTGTGTGTGCGTTCGTATTTTGGCATTAGTGTTATTCCGCTGGGCTGAAGAAGTGCATGAACAACGGGAAAGTCATCATAGTGGTACAAATAGTTCAGGGTGATATCCCATCCTGCTCTGAAAAGCGTAAAACGCAGCCCTACATCACTATCCTTGATTAATCTGTTGGGGCGGTCTACCGGATTGACCTGTATAGGCGCTCCTGGAGGCAAGGAGGCAAATGGTGCAGTTATCTCATAAGTCGACCCTGGCCCTGGCAAGCTGTGCATTGATGTATCCGGTATCCACAATAACTGCAAGTCGCCCTCGTCAAAAAACATTTCGAAATTTACCATCCAGGTGGGGATTCGGGAGTTATCGAAATCCTCGAGAATAAATTCGCGAAAATCCTGTGGGTTGATTAGATCCAATAGTTTAAGCCCGTCTGTCTGTCCCCAGACAATCTGTTGCTTTCCAAGCCTAAGGTGCGCCTTGCGCAGATCAATATCCAGGTACAGCTCACGCAGTTCCAGTTCCAGGGAGTTGCTAATGTTCAAGCGTCTGGAAAGGGGAGCGAGGGAGGGTTGCTGAAACTGTCCCGGCTCGAGCGAATCCGGTCCGATGAACTGGGCACGCACAATCGATGTAAAGGATACATTTGCACCAAAATTCTGTGCATTTTCTATCAGGGCGGTAAATTTGGATTTTTGATACCCATCTTTCGACCAGCTGTGGTCTGTAGCGATGATACCGGTTGTCTCAAGCTCGCCTGCATGCAATATGCCGGTGGAAAACAGAAATACCAGGGTGAAAAAGCCTCTCACCGTGTCTCCATCCATACATTGTTGCCCATTAAAGACCCCGCTTTAGTTGGCGTGTTTCAAACCAGCTGTCATTAACGGGCGTCAGGTAATCGATTTCCGAGAAGGAGAAGCGTGTTTTATGTCCTGTTTTCAGGTTCTCCGCGTAAATTTCATGGCTGGTCCATATACCGTCCACTTGTCGAATATCTTTGTTCAAAACAAACTTGAGGGGGTTGCCCTTGATGTCCCAAAATTCACTCTTGCGGGCCATCCAGATATTAGGATCGATGCGGGATACCACGCGACCGTAACCAAGTTCGCGCGCTACCTTATCTGAAACGGGCGTGGCTTCAAGTACGAAGCACTTTACACCATCAATAACCTCATCCCCGGTAATTGCGTAAGTGTAATCGGCGAGATTGGGCTTGTTTTCGTTTTTTATGTCTTCGTAACTCAAGTCTGTGCCCAGAAAATAGTCGCCCCGGTCCGAGGAGGATATACGGCGTATTTTTCTGGCAGCAGGCAGGTAAAGCCATTGATCGTCATCCAAGTTAGTATCTTTGTAGTCATAGGTAAGGAAACCGGTGTCTTTGACATTGGCTGGGCTGATGTAAAACAACACTGTGCGTTTGTCCTGCCCAAAATATTTTCGAAAGCCGCGAGTTTCCCTGATTCTGGTTTTTCCGCGTCGATCAATCAGTTCCATTTTTAAATTCCTGGATACATAAGCCCCATCATTTCGCGTAACTACGCGGGTCATAATTTCCAAAGCACTTAGGTCGTCTGCCTGCATCTGTTTGGACAGACCCGACAAACCAATACTTGCAAGAACCATTAGACCTGCAACGGCGTTACCGGGTAGACCGTCAGACTTTTTTTGGCGATATATGAACCCGGGCTTAAGAAGAATTATTAAAGCGGGTAGTAGTGTTAGGCTGAATATGAACGCTGTGCCTACTGACAGCGCAACTATGGCACCAAAGCGCATAAGGGGTACAACATCAGAAGAAATCAGCACTCCAAATCCACATGCTATGGCAAGCAAATTGAAAAACAACGCTCTGCCGGTAGAGGGGAACAGGCTGTGTATGAGCCGGCTTTCTTCTCCCTTGGTGTAACCTTCCTCGAACAGAGTGCGCGCCCTGTCGATGGTGTGAATTGCGAAGTCGACACCGAGACCTATGGCCACTGATGCAAACATTGAAGTGCCGATTCCGATATCTATACCAAACACAACCATTACGGCATATACAAACAATATGGATATGGCGACTGGTGCCAGTGAGAGGAGACCCGCTACAACAGACCTGAATACCACACAGGCCATCAGGAGAACCAGACCCAATGATACCAATACGCTGTTGAAGTGGCTTACTCCAACAGAATCTACCCATTCATAGGTGACCATGGCCCGACCGCTGAGTGTGGCCTTTAGACCCGGTTCGTTGAAAGTTTCTTCAATGTACAGATTCAAAGCAGCTATTACCGGTTTTATCTTGCGATAACTGGAATCTTTTATGCCCACTCGAATGTTGGCTTTTTGATAGTCGTAATCTACCTCTTCTTCAAAATCGGTAGGATCAGCTGAAGCCGTGTATAACAAAAACAACTGTGCTATCAAAAGTTCGTCATCCACAAGCCGGTATTCTTCAGGCTTACCTTCATTAAGAGAACGATTCATCTGCTTAAGATAGTCTACGATTGAGGTGGTTCCGCCAACGATTGCGTGGCGTTCTATTTCTGTTTGAAAGGCTTCCATTTTTTTCAGGTACTCAGGATTAAACAAACCCTCGACCTTGTCAGTTTCGATGACAATGTCGAATACGCTGGTTCCATCAAAGTGTTCGTTTATTATCTTGTCAGCCTGATAGACAGGTTCCTTTTTGTTAAATACGTCGATACGACGATCATCTACCTTGATGTTCATGGCTCCGAAAATACCTGCAAGTACGAGGCTCGCTGCCAGGTATACAATCAATCCGGGTTTTTTGATCACCATAGTACCCAGACGGGACATGAGGCGGCTGGCAAAGTCGTTGGCTTTGGTGCGCGCCACATAACTATTCGGTTTGGCTCTGAATAAACTCATGGCGGCGGGCAGAAACAACATTGAATAGGCCCAGGCAATTGCTACACCCAGCGCTGTGAATAGACCCATAAATTGCATGGGGGGTTGCACCGATGAAATATACATACCCATAAACCCCGCAATAGTAGTAAGGGAAGTGAGGGTAATAGGGCGCCACATCTCACACATGGCTTCTACGATGGCGTCATTGTTTTCTATATCAGGGTGTTTACCTAAGGATTCGTAGTAGGCAGTGAAGATGTGGATAGAATCCGCGACAGCAATCCCAATCAGCACAACCGGCATTCCGTTGGTGATAACAAAGAATGACACGCCAGAAGCTGCCATTATGCCGACGGTTCCAACTACTGTTGCAACAACAATCAGATTTGGCAGAAGGGCACCAGCCAGGGTACGAAAAGCAAGAAACAGGATAATGGTGATGATTACTCCCGCGAGTGGATTCAGTTTCTGTGCATCACTATCGATATAGGTACCCATATAACCTGTGATTGAAGCTTCACCTGCTACATGAAGACTCACGCCATTTGGTAAGATTGTCTGGTTTGCCAGCTGGGTAACCGCTGCGTAGGTAGATTCAGATTCCTGTTCGTTTAATACTTCTGCGACAATAAGAGTTGCGCTGCCATCTCGGGCCACAAGGCTACCGAGATAGAGTGGAAAATCACCAACCGCCTCCCAAATTGCCTGAGCGGCTTCCTGGGTATCTGGATAATTTTCGTAGAACGGTTCTACGTTCATACCAAATTCACGGCCTACGATGTTTTTTTCGGTTGCCAGACTAACAACCCGCTCGGGATCGATGTTTGGTAAGTCCTGCAATTTTAGAGTCAGGGTTTCCACGAGTTGCAGAGCATCGGGCGTGAACACTCCGTGTTCACCCTCCTGAAAAACTGCAATTACAATGGGATCAGCGAGGCCAAAAGTTTCTTTGACCTGTTCCCTGTATACACGGGCGGGATTATCTTCTGGAATAAATGCGTCTGATGTAGTGTCTCGCGTCAGGGTTGGCAGGAAGCTGCCTGCTACTATGATTCCGCTGGTACCGGCTATCAAAAATAGTATGCGAAATTTTAAAACCTGCTGAAAAATAGTTTTAATCATGGAGGGGTCCTTAGCTATATAAGTGTATATACACCTATAATGACAGAAAAATTCGCTTTTGCAAATTCATTTAGATCCCGGGGTTCTGACGAATTTTCTCACGCAATTCGAGTAAATCGGCTTCTAGTGCATGCCACTGTTCTGCACCAAAGGTTTCAAGAATGCGACTTTGTGCTTTGCGCCATAGTTTTCTGGCATCGGTAAATTTGGCTTTGCCTTCGCGAGTGAGGCTTATTTCCCGGGATCGCGCATCGCTCTCGGAAGTTCGTATAGAGATAAATCCTGCTTTTTCTAGTGGTTTTAAGTTGCGGGTGAGTGTGGTACGTTCCATATAGAGCACATCAGCCAGGTCTGATATTTTACTGGTTCCCAATTTGCCAAGATAACCCAAAATCGCGAACTGTGAGCGTTTTATGCCCGACGGGCGCATCTCCTCGCCATAAATACGTGTTACAGCTCTTGCTGTTTGATGCAGATTATTGCTTACACAATGAGCTGGGTTTAGCAGGTCTTCCATGCGATTTCCAAGTATACTTTTCCCGATATAATATATGTATATACACCTAAATGCCAGTGCTAATTCGAGGGTCTAAGCAGGTCTTTTTTCTGGGTCCATCACCACCCAACCTGGGTATTGCTGAGAATATTTGGTCCGTTTTCCTTGTCTTCCTAAATAGGTATGTTTATCTGGCGTTCCTTCATCAAACTAAACATAATACTTTGTATCGCAAATATGGCGAAATCATTTTTTTAGGGAAGTAAATATATTGAACACGTCTCACCGAAAATATATTATTGCGCTCTGCTATTTGTTTATGCTGCTCCCCGGATCGGCAATTGCGCAAGAAATCACTTCTGCTAACGTACAAGCTGCCATTGGTGGATATAGCCCGGTGTCCTACTTTACCGAGAACAAGGCAGAACTTGGGGTTTCCGAGTTTTTGGTGGAATACAAAGACAGTCTGTATTTTTTAACCTCTAATGAACAGGTGGAATTGTTTAACAAAAATCCGAGCAAATACGTACCACGATACCGCACCTGCCCTTATAGTCTGGCACTGGGTAAAACCACCCCACTTGACCCCGCCAATTTCAAGATCGTGGGAGGCAGCTTACTGTTGTTCCATCTGAGTGAAAAGGAAGATGGCTTGGCACAATGGAACTCTTCAGAGATTAGTGAAGCAGAATTGCTAAGAAGAGCTGATGCAAATATTGTCTTAAGTGAGTTTTAGTTCCGGGCAGACTTTTTTTGAGGGCATCCTGAACTCTGGAAAAAATAAAATCCCGTCTGTCGGAATGTCCTGAAGACTGTCCCTCGAACGTACCGGATTGTTTTGTAGCTCTGTGGGTATTAAGGTACGCCTTTCTTCGGCACCGTGGATGGAAAACACCAAATGATCTTCAAGGCAAGCCTGCTAAATAAACCCTTCCTATTGACTCTGATTATCCTGATATCCGGTTTTTTGTTTGCCGAAGAGAAGAAGGACGATGCAGAGAAGGAAGAAGAAAAACCCAAGACGATAGCCGAGCTTACCGAAGACAGCACGCGTCTTGATGGGCTGTTCACGCTGTTTCAAAATGACAAGACAGGCAAAGTTCACTTGCTCGTAAGGGCAGATCAACTGGACAAGGAGTTTATTTATTTTGCCCACGCCTCAAACGGTGTAACAAACCAGGGGTATTCTCGTGGTAACTACCTTGATACCGGGGTGATCTCGTTTCGCCGCTATTTCGACCGGATAGAAATAGTACGTAAAAATACCGCCTTCTATTTTGATCCTGAAAATGCACTTTCAAGGGCAGCAGATGCCAATATTTCCGAAGCCGTGCTGGCAGTTGAAAAGATAGCAGCCGAAGACAAAAACACCGATGAAATGTTGGTTAGTATCGACAAGGTATTATTAAGTGAAGCATTGTTACAGGTAAAACCCTCCGCACATCCGGATGCAGATCCCAAAAAGACTTTCACTTTGGGTACCTTGTCGGATGGAAAGAGCAAAATTACCGATATGCGCAGTTACCCGGAAAACACCGATATTGAAGTTGAATATGTCTATAGTAACGAAGCACCTGCAGTGCAGGCAGACAGCGATGTTACTGATTCGCGCAATGTGGCAATACGGGTTAGGCACTCCTTTTTATCTATGCCCAAAAACGATTATCAGCCACGCAGGGATGATCCCCGGATCGGGTATTTTCGGGCAGAGTCCACAGACCTCACGTCCCTGGGGGTCGCGCCCTTCCGGGATTTTATTAAACGCTGGAACCTGGTGAAAAAAGACCCTGACCAGGCCCTCTCTGAACCCGTAGTGCCGATAACCTGGTGGATTGAAAATACCACTCCGCTTGAATTGCGAGAGCTGATTAAATCTGCAGCGCTAGCATGGAACCCGGCGTTTGAAAAAGCCGGGTTCAAGAATGCAGTGGTAGTAAAAATACAACCGGACGATGCGGATTGGGATGCAGGAGATATTCGCTATAACGTTTTACGCTGGATTGCCTCTCCAAACCCCTTGTTCGGTGGATCCGGGCCAAGTTTTATGAATCCACGCACTGGGGAGATTCTGGGCGCAGACATCATGTTGGAGTACAGCTTTTTGGGTGCAAATATACTGACTGAGAAAATGTTTGCACGGGAGCAAACAGTTCGACACTCTGGTCCAGGCACTTATTGTAATCTGGCTCAGGGTCTGCAAACCAATATGTTGTTTGGTATGGCTGCGGCGCGAAGCGCGGGTTATAGCGAAAAGCAAAAAGAGCAGTTGTTACACGACACGATGTATTACCTTATTTTGCATGAGATTGGCCACACACTGGGGCTGAACCATAATATGAAGGGCACGTATTATTTAAGCACCGATGAGGCCTTTGATGCAGAGGTGGTTGCAGAACGCGGCCTGGCAGCTTCGATTATGGATTATCCCGCACTTAATTTTGCGCCACCCGGCGAACACCAGACTGACTTTTACCCAACCCGGGCCGGGCCCTACGATGAATGGGCTATTGAATACGGGTATTCAAGCGCAGTAGCTGATCCGCAAGCTGAAGAAAAACGCCTTACTGCAATTCTTCAACGCTCTACAGAACCCGCCCTGGCCTTTGGAAATGATGCTGACGACATGCGCAGTCCCGGAGTCGCAATCGACCCCCGGGTTAATCTGTTTGACATGGCATCGGATACCATTAATTACGCCTCGCGCCGAATAGATCTGGTTAATAGTACCGTCAATAACCTTCCACAACACTATCCGGATAATGGGGAGTCCTTTCAGGAAACCTATATCAGTTATCTTGTTTTGATGATCCAGATAAGAAGCGCGGCAACAGTTGTTTCGCGTTATGTAGGGGGCATATACCTGGATCGTGGCATGTCCGGGCAACAGGGAGCAGAGGCACCGTATACGCCAGTATCTCTCGAAGAGCAGCAGGCCGCCATGGCAGTATTAAAACGCCAGATTTTTGCGCCATCAGCTTTTGAAGCACCACAGGATTTGTATCGCCACCTTGCCCGCCAACGACGCGGGTTTAACTTTTTTGGGACAACCGAAGATCCAAAACTGCACGATTTGGTTCTCAGAATTCAAACGGACGTATTCGATCATTTGTTGCATCCTGTAGTGATGAAACGAATGAGCGATAGCCGCCTGTATGGGAATGAATATGATGTTGCACGCTTCGTTGCAGAGTTGAATGATGCAGTTTTTGCAGAGGATGCAAAAATGAATGTGAATACGCTGCGACAAAACCTGCAGATGGAATATACAAATCGCCTGACGGCAATGATAGCGGGCGAAGGGAAAGCCAAGTACGATACGCCATCACAGAATATGGCTGTATATGCGCTTAACGAAATACTTCAATTGCAACAGCGTCGACGCGGTGGAAATGTGGAGACCAGGGCGCACGCACAAAACTTGCAACGCGTTATTAATAAAGCGCTGGACACCCATAGTTAGGGTCAGGAAACGGTGTATTTCCCAATAAACCAGAGGATCCTGCTCTATGCCATTTTGTTTTTGTCATTTAACGAGGGCGTGCATGCAGAAACCGCATCCGAGCTGGAAGAACAATCCATCGAGGTAGATCTGGAACAGGAAAAGTTCAGGGCTTGTATGTTTGAACAGGTAAGTTCTGCAAAAAATCGTCAAACAATGGGGGAGTTGCGAGCGCTCTGCAAGAATACGGGAACAGGTTTAATCGAATCCCGCCGTACGCTTGAGAGTGCGGTGGGTGGTAATCCCTTTGCGATTCAACCATATCGTCCGAATTACATCCTGCCTTTCACATACTCCAATGTTAACGAAAACCCTTATCAGAACGTTTTGCAGGGTGACAGCTATGATAATGTGGAAGCCAAGTTTCAGATTTCATTCAAGTACAAATTTGCCAGCAACGTTTTGGTGAATGATCTTGATTTGCAGGTAGCGTTTACGACGGTTAGCTGGTGGCAATCATACAATTACGAAATTTCTGCGCCGTTCAGGGAAACCAACTACGAACCCGAATTAATCCTGAATTATGATCGCTCCTGGTCACTATTTGGATTACCCGTCAAGAACACATTTTTGTCCCTGACACATGAGTCAAATGGCAGGGGGGGTGAGCTTTCCCGTAGCTGGAATCGTGTTATTGGCGGATTATCTTTTGACCAGGGAAATTTCATCTGGGGTGCATCTGCGTGGTGGCGTATTCCGGAAAGTAAAAAGGATGGTCCAGGCGAGGCACGGGGTGATGACAATCCGGACATTCTGGCATTTCTGGGCTATGGGGAGCTGAATGCAGTTTGGAAATTGCCACGAAATCACAATCTGGAGATTAAGGTACGTAATAATTTACGCAGGAACAACAAGGGTGCGCTTGAGTTGGGATGGTCGTTTCCCCTAAGTAAACGTCTGCGCGGGTTTGTGCAATACTTTAATGGCTACGGCGATGGACTGATTTATTACAATGAGTCCGTTGAGCGTATCGGAATTGGGGTGAAACTTACAGACTGGTTGTAGTTCCAGTTATTGCGAAAGGGGATGAAGCATGGCGGTAAATAGCAAGTTTGAAATTCGTGGTATCAATCACCTGGCTCTGGTGTGCAAGGATATGCAGGCTACGGTGGATTTCTACTCGGGTATTTTGGGTATGCCTTTAATCAAAACCATCGAGTTGCCCATGAATTCCGGGAAACACTTTTTTTTCGACATCGGTAATAACGATGCTTTAGCATTTTTCTGGTTTCCAAATGCACCGGAAAGTCAGCCCGGTATTACGCATGCAGCGTCTATTGTCGGTCACGGAGATATTACTTCAGCGCATGCCAGTATGAATCATGTAGCATTTGATATTCCCCAGGAAAAAATCGAAGATTATCAATGCGTTCTGGAGGCTGCCGGTGTAGAAGTTACTCCTGTTTATAACCACGATGATAGTGAATACCAGGCGAGCAGGACCATTACCGACACCACTTTTGTACGATCAATCTATTTCAAGGATCCGGACGGTATTCTGTTGGAGTTTGCGGGTTGGACCCGTGCATTGAATGAGGATGACGTAGATCCCGCTATCCTGCAGCACTGAATTCCTGCATAACACTTACAAGTGATTCAAGATCTGGCATCAGTGCGTCTATTTCAGCCTGATGTTTCTTCCATTTGTTGGCATCCGGAGTACTGGTAGTCGTAGCCGACATTGGAAGTTGAATTTCTGCATCGACATCTTCGCGCCTGTGTACGCCGGTAAATCTGCTTATTGTATTCAGGGTTTCAGCTGGTGTATCAACCAGGTCTTTATAGTTTATACAAAGCGATCTTGTTTTTGGTAATTGAGCCAACTGCTCTACAATTTCGCGATTGCTTGCAGCCCATTGAAAAGCGGCTATTTCTGCAAGGGATTTGCCGCGCATGGTTCGCCAATCCCGCGGTAAAAGAAAACACCAGTTATTTCTGTCCCATTCAGGTAAGTCAGGGTAAGTGGCGAAGCGGCCAGTCTGCAATCCAAGTGTCCAGCCTTCAATTATACTGGCGATATTCTGCCTGGCGTCCCGTTGCAAAAATATATACCTGGCTTGTGGAAACACGCTTTTTAAAAAAGGTATGTTCAGGGAGTTACGTGGTGTTTTTTCTACCAGGGTGATTTTCTCGGGACGATCTGCCAGCCTTCGATTTATGTATGCGCTTCCGCGATGATCTCTTGCCAGATATAGAAGCTCAGCACGAAACAAGCATGCGGTTTCCACATCCGCATGATGTGCACTCAGGCAGGATGAGTCCTTGTCCGTGTTTTCGAATCTCAGGTGCGGCATGCTCGCATACGCGATGTGACTTTCTCCGCCAATATTCCAGTAGCCCTTCTGCCGACCCAGTAGTTCAAATAACAGGGTACTACCAGCTCGTGGAGCCGAAAGTATTATTAGTGGCTGCCCGATTGTGGAGAAGACCGCGTCTGGCGTGAGTTCGGCGCTGAGTTGAAGGGCCGCCTGTTTGAGTTGTTCTGCTGGTTTCAAGTCGAATGCTCGTCTGATGCGTACGCTTCGGGGTAACAGTTGCACGCTATTTTTAGACGATCTGTTTCCAGACATACGTCGACCGCGCAGGGAATGCCTGGATGCGTTTTTGAGCTACAACAACATTGTTCGCCGGTGATCACCCAATCGATGATTAAATGTACGCGTTCAAAATGACTGGGATTCTCTACCATATGCTCCCGGCGGTTATTTATTTCCACAACCTCTCCCTCGCTCAGGTGTTTTTTCTGTGCGCCGACCTGAAACATCACCTGCGGGTTTGTTATCAGGGGTATGTGAATTCTGTGGGAATGTGCCAGCGAATAATTTTTGTCCTGATGCGCATCAATAGTTCCACCTGGGTTCAGTCGCACGAGTGTGGCACGAATACAAAAACCGTGCCCATGTATAGCCGACAGGCTTTTCCCTGATTCTGTATTGTCATAATGTTTAGCGATTGGAGCGAGCAGACGTTTCAATTCGTCGCCAAACATTTGCATAGCGGGGTGCAAAGTGGGATTGGTGTGACGAAAATCCGCATCGTACACAAGTGGAATAGTCTGAGTGTCCTTGTGGACCTCGTATCGGGATTGGCGGGACCTTTCGGCCACCCAGTGTTGCGGTGTGAGACGTGAAACCAATAGTTTTAAAGGTGCAACATCAAGCTGTGCGATTTTCTGGAAACTACCGTCAAAATTCACCGGGCGATCCTGCTACTCTGTTCTAAACCTGTAGCTTACACGCTAAAGCGTCAAAGATAACGCCAGCCAGAATTTACGCACATTTGACAGGCCATTTTTTCCATCAAAATCAGCGTAGTAGAGATCACCCCTGAGGTTTTTGCTGAATTTGTAGCCTGCACTCAGGTCAAATTCGTCACCCAGGTCTGAGCTGCTATCGCGTGCTTCGAAATGGTGGTAGCGGGCATTAAACACCCAGGCATCCCTGTTGTATTGAAATTTCACATATTTATCATCCAGGCCTGCATTCGGGGTCGTCAAAAACACATCCGCCCAGCCATTAAATGCGTGCAGCGTCGCCAGTGGAGTGCGAAAGGCTTCGTTTAGAAGTGAATTATCATCACCTTCCAGTACTTCCCATCCCAGACTGATATTTGTTGTATCCCTGGAGAGCGTGCCCTGCAGGTTCCAGTAATTGGCCGAATAATTCACAGGATTATTTGCAGCGTCACTCTGAACGGCATATTCCATAACATAGGAAATAGTTGTTTGGGGGTTTGCCTGAGCCTCTCCCGTTAACCTTACGCCCCAGGTGTCTGTTGAAAAGGCAGGCGAATCTGAATTGTCTATCCCGTAGTAGTAAGCCGCCAACTTTCCCTTCTCCGAAATTTTTCCGGAAACATTTAGCAGGTGTGTTCCGCTCTGGTCATGTTTACCCGCTGGTACGTCCCGTCCAAAGATACGGTTCACGTGATCCACATATGCATACACGCCGGTGAATTTTTCACCGGTATATTGCAGGCTGGCAGCGTCATAGGTTTGTTCGTTCTGGCGCCAGCCCACACCGCCGATAAATCTCTGGTTATCCAGGTTTATGCGTTGGCGACCGAAACGCGTTCGTACTTTTGTTGAGGGATTAATATCGACGTACAGTTGGTTCAATTCGGTGCCTGCAGGATCGGCCACCACCGGGTACCGGGTTCTATTGGGTGTGTTTCCAGCGCCTTCGTTGTAGTGTTTTTTTCCAATGGCATGAATATCATCAAGTTCAAGTAAAAAATTAATCATTTTATAGGTGCCCGACTTCAGCGTGAGGCGAGAACGCAAGGTTGAAGCCTGCGCGTCTTCGGTAAAATTTTGCTGGTCTACCGATTCATATCGATATCGAAAGGACAATGTAGCATCACCATCTTCCAGTAGTGCCGAAAGATCTTCTTCTGCAACTACGCTTACGGAAAAAGCCATTGCAGAAAGCAGGCTGATAACTGCAATATGTCCTTGTATGTTGATCGTACTGGCTATCCTCATTGTCGCCTCTTTTATGCGGTTACAGGTAATTGTCAGATAGTTTGGGAAAATTGCGATTTCGCAGGTTTACCCGGAAGGTACACATCAAATACTGCGGCAATGTTGCGCAGTAAAAGCCGGCCAGTCTCGGTAATGCTGATGCCCTCGTCACTGAGTTTTAGAAGTCCGTTTTCAGCGAATGCCTTTAGCTGGGTCAACTCTTCCTCGTAGTGCTCTGTGAAGTTAATATCATTACTTTCTGAAAACTCCGTGTAGTTCAGTTTCAGATTGCACATCAGGCTGGTAAGTACATTTCGGGTGAGCGAATCATCCGGAGAACAGACCAGGCCTTTGGCAACCGGTAAATTGGAGTGATCCAATGCCGTGTAGTAAGCATCCAGGGTTTTTTCGTTTTGACTGTATGAACCATTTATGTCGCTGATAGCACTCACTCCAAGGCCAATCAGTTCACACTGACGGTGGGTGGTATAACCCTGAAAATTCCGATGCATGGTTCCAGATTGTTGGGCAGCAAAAAGTTTGTCGTCGGGTTTTGCAAAATGATCAAGACCCACATAGCTGTAACCGGCATCCAGCAGATAACGAATTGAGAAGGACAGTAAGTTCAATTTTTCGGAAGGTGAGGGAAGCTGTGCGTCCACAATTTGACGCTGTGTTTTAAACAGGTGCGGCATGTGCGCATAGTTAAAAAGTGATATCCGATCCGGATCTATTTGACAAACTACCTCCAGAGTTTTTTCAAAATGACGCACAGACTGCAGAGGCAGGCCGTACATTAAATCTACGCTTATGGATTCAAAGCCGGATGATCGGGCTGCGTTCACGATATCGGTGGTTTCCCCGGTAGATTGCAGACGGTTGATAGCAAGCTGAACCTGGGGGTCAAAATCCTGAATACCCAGGCTTAACCGATTTAGACCCAGTGAAGCCAGGTGTGCGATTCTTGCAGGATCCACCGTTCTGGGGTCAATTTCTATTGAAAAGTCCCGCTCAGGACTGGTGGACAAATTAAAGTGGTCGGTCAGGCTCTGCATGATGGTTTCTAATTGCCTGTCGGACATGTAGGTGGGCGTACCACCACCAAAATGTAGCTGTTCGACTGGTTGATTGCCGTCTATGAGATTGCTTACCAGCGCGATTTCCTTTTGCAGGTAGGTGAGGTAAGTCTCTGCCTTTTTTTTGTTTGCAGTCACAATCTTGTTGCATGCGCAGTAATAACAAATGGTGTTGCAAAAGGGCAGGTGCAGGTAGAGGGACAAGTCCTGTTGGGGTGTGATGCTCGCCAACGCATCGACCTGATGTCCGGGTTTATATGCCCCGGAAAAATTATTGGCGGTTGGATAGGACGTATATCTGGGGCCAGAGCCCGCATAGCGCTGCACCAGATCTGTAATCGTTTCAGGTAACAAGCTCACTTTTCTTCCCGAATGTACTAATACTTCTATTGTTTTGTCTGTCGGCTGCAATGGATATAAGGGGTTTCCATAGTATTGGGCACGGGCCGCCCTTATCATCTATGTGTCGGAGCAGGAGAATTTTATGGCGGTGTTATCGAAAGCGGGTGTGGGTCAAATTCTTGAATTGGTTCAGAATCACTCCAGAGAGTATCTGGAGCAGGCGGATACGAAACCAGTACGCGCAGAGCTTGGGGTTCCTGAGTTGCGTACTCTGATGCCGTCCATCCTGGAACAGGAGTCCATGCGGGCTTTGGATGTGGTGAATCAGCTGGCTGAGCTGGGAGAAATGGGCACGTTAAGAACCGTTGGGCCACGCTACTTTGGCTTTGTAAATGGGGGTGCCTTGCCGGCAGCACTGGGGGCAGATTTGTTGGCTGTTGCCTGGGATCAGAACGCAGCACTGGCGGCGATGAGTCCCATCGCATCGGTAAGCGAGGACATTGCAGCGCGATGGTTACTGCAACTGTTAAAATTGCCTCAACATGCCTGTGTGGGTTTTGTAACCGGAGCGCAGGGTGCCAGTACCACCTGTCTTGCGGTAGCGCGACACCACTTACTGGCGCAGCATGGCTGGGATGTTGAGGACAAAGGCCTGTTTGGTGCGCCACGAATAACTACCATAGTGGGAGCGGAGCGGCATGCGACTATTGATACGGCGCTTCGATATAACGGGCTTGGTAAACCCGCCCGCGTAGTCGCAGCCGATGACCAGGGAAGACTCATAGTGGCAGACCTGAAAAGCGCACTCTGTGAATATGAAGGCCCGGTTATAGTCTGTGCCCAGACTGGCAATGTGAACACCGGCGCCTATGATCCGATACCCGAGATCGCCAGCCTGTGCAAAGCGCACAATGCCTGGTTACATATAGACGGTGCGTTTGGGCTTTGGGCAGCGGCGAGCAAAGAATATACGCACCTGTGCAGGGGTGTGGAACAGGCTGATTCGTGGGCGGTAGATGGCCACAAATGGCTTAACGTACCCTATGACAGTGCGTATGCCATAACCGCGCATCCGCAAAGCCATTTGGCCACCTTTGGCAGCACCGCCAGTTATTACATAATGGGCGGAACGGACGCTCCCCGAGACAGTATGAACCTTGTTCCCGAAGCCTCTCGAAGAGCCAGGGGGCTGGCAACATGGGCTGCAATTCGCAGCCTGGGTAGGCAGGGGGTGGATGACCTTGTCAGCGGGTGCTGTTCCATGGCCAGATTATTTGCCACTTTGCTGGCACAGGAACAGGGCGTGGAAATTTTGAACGAAGTGGTTATAAATCAGGTGCTCGTACGTTTTGGGGATTCCGATACCCACACCCAGGCCGTAATTCAGGCGGTGCAGGAAGAAGGAACCTGTTGGGCCGGAGGTAGTACCTGGCAGGGTAAGGCCGTGATGCGTATTTCTGTCTCCAATTGGTCAACCCGTAAAACTGATGTTGAGCGCTCGGTTGACGTTATGCTCAAGCTGCATAGGATGCTTGGTAATGTCAGATAACCAACAGGAGTGCGATGTTGCGATGAAAAAGGTTATTTACGATACAGATATTGGCATTGACGATGCCATGGCACTCCTGTTTTTGCATTACTCCCCCGAAGTGGAGTTACGGGCGATAGTTTCCGGATTCGGGAATGCCAGTGTAGAAAATACGACACGCAATGCCTTGTACATGAAGGACCTGTTTCAAATAGAAGCGCCCGTTTATCAGGGAGCGGGACGACCTTATTCTGTTGCCCCTGACTCAGACTATACTGGAGAGTACCCGGATTTTGTGCATGCCGAAAATGGCCTGGGTGGCATCAAAATACTTGACCCTCTCTCCAAAAAAGAGACCAAAAACGGAGCACAGGCGATTGTCGATCTCGTGCAAGACGAACCGGGTGAGGTGTCTATCGTTGCCGTGGGGCGTATGACTAATCTGGCGCACGCGCTGGAGTTGTGTCCCCAACTTCCACAGCTGGTAAAAGAGCTGGTAGTAATGGGTGGCGCTTTTGGATTTAACAACCACAATGGTAATGTGACGCCGGTTGCGGAGGCAAATATTTGGGGCGATGCACCGGCTGCAAAGCGCATTTTTCAGGCCGGCTTTAACATATCGATAGTTGGCCTGGATGTTACGGAAGAAACCATCGCGCGTCCGACCTTTTTTGAAGCCTTACGCAGGGACGGCGGTAAAGCCGGTGCATTCATCTACGCGATCAGTCGCTATTACCTGAACTTTCACTATCAGACCCGAAACAGGTCCGAGTGTCCGGTGCACGATTCAAGCGCAGTGGCCTATTTACTACGACCCGGGTATTACACAACCGTGGAAGCACGCGTTGATGTAGTGGAATTTGGGCCATCAAAAGGTCAGACCGTATTTGATGAACTGCGGGAATCCCGAACCCGAATATGTACTGCGGTAAAAGCTGAGGAAGTACTGGCTTTGTATATGGAGACGCTGACTAGCGGTAGAGCTGTTTTAATCGCTCCTTGAGATAACTGCCAGCGGTATGGGATTCAGACAGAACAAAGTCCAGATGCGGGGTTAGGAAAAACGGTAGCGAGATACGGGAAATATTACCTTTGTCATCTGCGGGATTTATTACCCGGTGCGTGGTTGATGGAAAATACTCCTTGCTGGCCTTTTGCAGCATATCTCCAATATTAACAATTAGCTCACCCGTGCTGGTTTCCAGGTTTAGCCATTCACCACTTCGGGATTTCACCTGCAGTCCCGGTTGGTGTGATACCGGCAGAATAGTAATCAGGTTAATATCTTCGTGCGCGGCAGCACGCACGGCATCGGGCGTTTCACCTCCGGAGAGTGGTGGGTAGTGCAGTATACGCAACAGACTCGCTTTGGTGCTTAGTACACTGGACAGAGGTTCAGAAAAACCATCACGTATCTTTGGCGGTGCATTTTGCTGAATCCAGCCCAACAAAATACTACCCAACTGCAGTATTTCCTCGCGGTACTCCAGAATATCCTGCGCAAGTTTTGCAGGGAGAGGGGCACCTGGAACAACGTGGAAAAACTCTTTCAAATCCCTGGTGGAGGCGCTTACTGCAGTCTCTGAGACTTCCAGTGGAAAGTATCCTTCCTGGGTGCCGTTTTTGTCTTCAGGATCGTACAGGTAAGCGTATTTTTCCCTGGTCTGGAAAAAATCGAACCAGTCATGGTAAAGGCGATCCAGTTTTTGCTGACACACCGGATGGTTTCTAAGAATCGCGAAGCCCGACTCGTGCAGGGACTGTGCAAAGCGTGCACCAGCTGATTCTGATCTATAATCCACCGTCTGAACTATCATATTAACTCGTACCAGCCACGGCTTCTTTGCTTGTAACGTGGGTCTGGAGCAGTCTGGTTGCCCAGAAAACCAGGCAGAACAGCACGACGTAACACAAGGTACCAAATTGAATAATAAAGCGTGAGTTACTAGCCTCAACAATCTGGCTGGTTAGCCATGGGCTCACTGCCGTGCCCAGGCTGGCACTCAGCAGCAATCCTGATACGAGCCTTGCCGAGGGTATCTTCAACATTTGGGTTGCCAGAGAAAGTACCAGTTTCATCAAGCCAAGGTTTGCAAAACCCCACAATAAAGCAAGTATTACCAGTCCGTCTATTTGCGGGTATGCCCACATGAATATAGAGCCAGAAGCGGTGGTGATGCCGGCGATAATGACAAGGCGTTGTACCCCAATTTTTAATACCCACCAGGCGACAAATAGTTGTGCCGCGAACATTCCGCTCCAAAACTGGCCCACCAGGCTTCCAGCCTGCTCGCGAGGCGCGTCCAGGTATTGTTCAGCGTAAGTGGGTAACCACCACAATATTGAATTCTGGCCCAGGGTAAACAGGAAAAGTGAAAATATGCACAGCCACACACCTAATGGCCAGGGTTCAGTAGCAGTTTTGTCTCCCGGCGTGATTTTGGAATTTGGCAGGGCAGAGAACGACAGCAACAACAACATTGTAAGCGCAATGAGCGCTACAAACTGGTAGCTGCCAGACCAGTGGAAATCGCGCGAAACCAGATAAATCGCTATCCATGAGCAAACAATGCCTGCAAGACTAAACCATCCATCTGTGATCACCAGCATTGATGCCCGCTGGTTGTCATTATAGGTTCTGGAAATTATGAACGCAGCTCCTGCAAGGCCGGTGCCTGCACATAAACCAACGAGCCCAAGAATGGACCAGATAAGGTCAATTTGTCGTTGAAAATACAGTGCAATAAGACTTGCGCCTACTACACAATACAAAATCATCATCAGTTTTTTTAGCTGTACCCAATTGAATACAAACAATGCACTGATAGCGCCCCCAAGAATGCCGAAAGTAAGCCAGCTAAAACCCGCTGTTACCTCGGTAATAGGCAGGTTAAAGGCTTCCGACATAGGGCCGGAAATAATACCAATGGGAGCCAGCATTCCAGACATCGCGAAATAGGCAAGAAAACTCACAAGGGTGATGCGGTGCTTGTTATTCAATATACTAATCGATCGTTTTGTTTTACCCCCGGAGTTAGCCATGCGTAAACAAAGATGTCCATTGTAGTTGTTGGAAGTATCAATACTGACCTGGTTATTCAGGTGCCGCGTTTTGCTCGCAAGGACGAGACTGTACTGGGAGAGGGAAGTTATGCGGTATCCCAGGGCGGAAAGGGGGCTAACCAGGCAGTGGCAGCGGTCGCAGGAGGATTGCCGGTTTATATGGTGGGCAAGGTAGGAAAGGATGCCTTTGGGGATGATGCTATCGCAAGTCTGCAAAAGGCGGGTGTGTCTTGTGAGTTTGTACAACGCAGCGCTGACCACTCAACGGGCCTGGCAAGCATCCTGCTGGATCCTGAAGCGCGCAATTCTATTAGCGTTGCACCGGGTGCCAATGCGCACATTACCCCCGGTAATATTGATGACGTTGCGGGCTTGATTAGGGACGCATCTATTATCATGTTGCAACTGGAGATTCCACCAGAGAGCTGTCGCAGAGCGGCTGAAATTGCCAGGCAAGCTGGCGTATCGGTTATGCTTGATCCGGCACCGGCTCCTTTACAGCCACTGGACTTTCTACATCTGGTAGATTACCTGACCCCCAACGAACTGGAGGCTGAAGCCTTTACCGGTATTCCACTACACGACGACGATGCAGCGCAGCAAAATGCGCAGGCTTTGCTGGAATTAGGCCCCGGGAATGTAGCCATAACATTGGGTTCCCGTGGCAGCTACATGGCCAATGCTGCTGGTCAGTTTAAACTGGCTGCGCGCGCCGTTAAGGCGATCGATACGACGGGTGCGGGAGACACTTTTTGCGGGTTTCTTGCGGCGGCGCTGGTTAAGGGTTTTAGCTTTAAACAAGCAGCTGAAATCGCCGCGGCCGCGGCGAGCTTGTCAGTTTCTCAGTCAGGTGCCAGAGGGAACAGCTTGGGCTGGGACGCTGTGCTTGATTTTATGCAGACGGTTTAAGGCCCGCCGAACATTGGTCTGTACAGTAAGGCCTTCCAGAATAAGTTGCCGAACAATTACTCGATAATGCAAAAAGCATTCAGCTTGTTACCGTCCAGATCGCGAAAGTATCCTGCATAAAACCCGCTGTCACCCCTTGGACCGGGAGCGCCTTCATCTTCGGCACCCATTTCCATCGCCTTTTCGTGTAGCTGGTCGACCTTGTCACTTGAGTCAACCTGCAGGGCTACCATTGTGCCGTTACCCACGGTTGCGGTTTTGCCGTCAAACGGTTTGCTTGCCGCCAGGCCGGGTGCGCCCGGAGAAGTTGTCCACGCGATAAACCCGTCTTCTTCCATCATGCGGGCACCATTGATGGTAGCTAGCACCGCATCATAAAATTGTGCTGCACGCTCCAGGTCGTTAGTACCCAGTGTGACGTAACCTATCATTTGCTCTCTCCCGGCTGATTGTGGATAGCCTAACTATAGCGCGAATTTTGGTCTATGTGGTGCCCAAATTGTTATGCTGTTCGAATATCCTGATATGGGGACAGGAACTGAAAAATATTGAAGAAACGTTTGTTAGCACTGCTTCCTATGATGACAGGCCACTTTATTGGCAGCGTCCGGCGGAGAAAAGATCTTTCCGATCCTCATGTGCCAGGGATGAAAATTGTGCCGAGGTTCTGGATGCCTATGAATGGGCATCCAGGAGAGCTGCGGATTTGTCTTTTGCAGATGGCAGGCAATTGCGCATCGTCCTTTCCGGCTTTGATCTGGAACGCTATCCTGGACGCAGGCGTTCGGCAGAAGTAACTGGAAACCTGAACGAACGCTCGGGTGCAAGCCTGGAAAAACCGCGGTGCGTGGTAGCGGAGGAGGGTATTTGAGTAACGAAATTTCCTATCGTACGGTGCGCCTGGTGCAACTGCATAATAGCCCAGCACTTGTTGGTCATATCCATACGCCACGTATTCAGGGATATGATCGGGCGACGGTAAAACGCATAAGTGATCAAATACAGAAACTGCTGCAGGTTTTGGTAAAGAACCTGAATTCAGAGAATAAAACCTAATGGGGTTGAAGTTGTCTGATACCTGATATGGATGGACTTGCGACCTATAATCCCCAATTTCTGGAGCTTTATAAGCCGAACCGCAAGTTTGTTACCGCGCTGTGGATCTCTATTTCTGCGCACCTGTTGTTGCTCTATGCTTTGAATACCAGTTCATGGTCACTAAAAACTGTTCTTGAGGACGAATTCCGGGTAATTGATTTACGCCTTGCCAAAATCCGAGAAGAAGTTGTTGTTACTGAACAAGCTGATCATTCACCGCGACTTCTGCAACAGGAACCGGTTGTAATACAGAAACTGGCAGTTGCGCAGGATATTGTTAAGTCACAAGCAGAGCCGCAGGTTAAGAAACAGGAGCACGTTCTGAATCTCTCGGTGCCAGACCTTGTGTTACGGGATTCTGGAACGGGGCTACAGAATCCGAATAACCCCTGGACCTTCAGTGGCAAATTCCAGCACAAACTACGGGCACGGGAAGCTAACAAAACCAGGAGCGCAATTTTAGCACTCAATAGCTACCAGAGGACGGGACAAAGCAAAACGGACCTGGCTGGTGCTGCTACATTGGCAGCAAACTCCACCATCGTGAAGTCCGGTGATGTATGCCGTATCAAATACGCCCGGCAATCCGGAGAGCGGGGCAACAAGTACGCTTTGGGCAGCATACCGTGTCCAGGTACGCGGCCCTGGTGGCAGCGCGATAAGCTGGATGAGATAGCAGCTTCGTGGCGCATTCCCTGAGACCGGTTCCATTCAGCCAGCCAACTAAGTAAGCTTTCCAGGCGACACGGGAAAAATAACAAGGAACTATTGATGAGCGCCCCGCAGTATGTAAGAACCCCCAGACTGGATTTCCAGGATACACAAAGCGCTCGGCACGTGCTCGCACGCTATTTTAACGCAACTTTTTCGCGATACGAATCACTCTTTGAAACCCTGGTCGGGGATGCAGCCTATTACGATAAATCCATTTCACAGAGACATCCGCTGATTTTTTACTTTGGGCATACAGCTACTTTTTTTGTAAATAAACTAATACTGTGCGGCCTGATCGACCAACGGATAAACCCGGAATTCGAATCCATGTTTGCCATCGGCGTTGATGAAATGAGTTGGGATGACATTGACGAAACCAACTATGACTGGCCGAGTGTAACATCCGTTCAACAATATCGGGATCAGGTACGATCTCTGGTCAACTCCCTTCTTGAATCGGCCCCTCTGACACTGCCGCTGGATTGGGAGAACCCGTGGTGGGTGATCATTATGGGCATTGAGCACGAGAATATTCATCTGGAAACCTCGTCCGTGCTTATCCGGCAGCACAGTCTGGAGTTGGTAAAAGCACATCCCGACTGGAAAGTGTGGGCACGAGAAAACCCGAAAACCCCGGACCCCCGGAATGCGCCTGAAAACAGAGTGGTTGAAATACCCGGCGGATCAGTAGCATTGGGCAAGGAGCAACAAAGCCCGGTGTATGGTTGGGATAATGAATATGGTGCACATAAAGCGGACATAAAATCCTTCCATGCTGCCAAGTACCTTGTAAGTAACCAGGAGTTTCTGCCATTCGTTGAAGACGGCGGCTACGCAAACGATGCAGTATGGGGTGAGGAAGGATTGCAATGGCGTGAATTCGCTGCTGTAAACGCACCGGGGTTCTGGTTGTTGGAGGGCAAAGCCTGGAAATTGCGCCTTATGACCGAAGTGGTAGAGATGCCGTGGGCATGGCCGGTTGAGGTCAATTACCACGAAGCCAGGGCATTTTGTAACTGGAAAGCACAACAAAGTGGGGAGCCGGTTCGATTGCCAACGGAAGAGGAATGGTATCGAATATATGACAGTGCAGGCGTAGACGCGCCTGTTGAGGGGCAGATAAGCAAGGCCAATATTCATCTGGACCATGGCGCCTCCTCCTGCCGAGTTGACCAGTTTCCACATGGGGATTTTTATGATGTAGTAGGTAACGTTTGGCAGTGGACAGAAACCGCAATTTATCCTTTCGAAGGATTTCGGGTACATCCTTATTATGATGATTTCACCATGCCTACCATGGATGGCAAACACAATCTCATGAAGGGCGGTTCGTGGATATCCAGTGGGAATGAAACACAAAGGTCGGCCAGGTATGCATTTCGCCGGCATTTCTATCAACACGCGGGCTTTCGCTACGTCATTGCAGATGCCCCGGAAGAACAACAAATATCCCACTATGAAGATGACAAAATGTTATCGGAATACGCAGAATTTCACTTTGGCGATACCTATTTCAACGTTGAGAATTTCCCCAAAACCCTTGCCGATATTGCGATACAAGCCATGGGAGACAAACCTTGCGTTAAGGCACTTGATATAGGTTGTGCAGTAGGGCGGGCCAGCTTTGAGCTTGCCAGGCGTTTTGATGAGGTACGTGGCATAGATTTTTCCGCGCGACTCATTGGGCTTGGTGTACAGCTGGCTGAGCAAGGTGTTGTACGTTACAGCATTACCGATGAAGGTGAGCTAAAACACTACTGTGAAAGACGCTTAAGTGATCTGGGTTTGCAGGAACACAGCCACAAGGTAACTTTTTCCCAGGGAGATGCCTGCAATCTCAAGAGCAGTTATACCGGATATGATCTGGTGCTTGCGGCCAACCTGATTGACAGATTGTACGATCCTGTCTTGTTTTTGGGGACCATTCATGAACGTATTAATATGGGTGGTGTGCTGATGGTAACGTCGCCCTATACGTGGCTTGAAGAACACACTAAAAAAGACCATTGGCTTGGGGGATATAAAAGCGATGGTGAAAATGTAACCACGCTGGACGGCTTGAAATCTGTGCTTTTGGAGCATTTTGAACTGTTACGCGAACCGCAGCAGGTGCCATTTGTGATACGTGAAACCAGCAGAAAATTCCAGCACACACTGTCTGATGTTACCCTGTGGGTGCGCAAGTGAAAATAAGGAAGGTGTTACCATGACAGAAGATGTAAATGAAGACCTGCCTGGTTGGTTCAAACTGGTGGCCGGGTTGGCAGTAGCGTGGAATTTATTGGGTGTGGTGGCGTATATCGCCCAGACGATGATGACGCCCGAAGCCTTTGCCGCCATGTCACCCGCAGAGCAGGATTTGTATACCAGCACCCCGGCATGGGCGACAGGTGCTTTTGCTATCGCCGTATTTGGCGGGGCTGCAGGGTCGCTACTGCTGTTTCTTAGAAAAGCGCTTGCAGAAAGCATACTCGTTCTGTCGTTGGCCGGTGTTGTGGTACAGATGTTTCACTCATTTTTTATGAGTAATGCTTTTGAAGTCTATGGTCCGGGTGGCGCAATTATGCCTGTGTTGGTATTGCTGATCGCTATCGCACTTGTTTGGCTGGCCCGATCTGCAAAAACGAAAGGCTGGATCACATAGGAAATGCTCGGGTACGGTTAGTGATTGCGCAGCAATTGTGCGATTATTTTGATCGCTGCAATGGATGCCTGGTCGTCACATGCAACGACCTTTAAATTCATGATGGAGCAACCGGCATTAACATAGGGTAGCAATGCTTCTGCCACCTGCTCGGGCGTACCAAATGGAACGTAACGTTCGAATTTTTCAAAGGGCACATGGTAAAAATCTTCCATAGCATCCGCGACCAAAACTCTCGCCTCTTCACGGTTGTTAGCCACGCCTACCCAGGGTTGGTAACCATGATGCCAATTGTGTCCTTCACGCCCAAGCGCCGTAGCCGTCTGTTGTATAAGGGCCAGGGCTTCCTGATACCTGCTAACGGAGCACCAGGCCCCAATCCAGCCGTCACCAAAGTGTGCGGCACGTTTAAGTGCTGCATCTGAACGCCCACCTACAATTATGGGAATGCCAGTACCGATCTCTGGTTTGATTTGGGCTGCGCCAAGCTTGAAAAACTCACCCGTGAAGTCAACCGTTTCTTCGGTCATAAGCCGACGTATGATAGTTAAGGATTCGTTTGTGCGACGACCACGGGTGCGGGGATCCACTTCACAAACTTCCACTTCATGCCGGTCATCACCGCCGATACCCACTCCAAATATCACCCTGCCGGGTGCTATGGTGTTAATGGTTGCCAATTGTCTGGCTACCGGCAGGGGATGTCTCAGCGGCAAAAGGTAGATACTGATCATCACTCCAATCTTTGGGTGTAACTGGGAAAGTGCTGCAATTTCAACAAAGCCATCGGTACCGGAACCATCACGAAAAGAGACGTGATCTGCCATAAAGATGTGGTCCACTCCCGCATTGTAGGCATCTTCAAGAATCTGTCGTTTGGCATCCTCTTTCATTGACCACAGGTTTACCGGTGTGGCCATCCCAATACGCAGATTTCTCATGAACAGATCGCAGAAAAGGCAGCCTTGATTGAAATGTTGTACGTACCGGTTTTATGTGTCATTTGGGCCTTTCTGACTTGTGAAAACAGAAACAATTTGCAAATGGTAACCATTCATTCATAGACTAATCAAGGCTATCCCTGTTGCATGAAGGAATCTATGATCGTGAGTGTAGAAAAAGAACTGCTCGGCGAAGCGCAGCGCCTCAGCGAGTTGTTTTACGAAAAATCGGAAGCCATTGAGCAGGCCAGGAGAATTCCCTCAGACCTGTCAAAAATGATGGCTGAGGCTGGTTTTTACAGATTAGGCGTGCCTGAAGAGATTGGCGGGCTGGAAGCACCACCTAAACTGTCCAGTCAGATTTTTGAAACCCTTGCACAAGGTGATGCTTCCTGTGCCTGGGTGGCGTTTATTGGTACTACTTCCGGCACGGCTTTGGCCGGTCTTTGTGAGATCGATGCCAGAGCTGTTTTTTCAAGCCCCACTACCATGCTGACAGGTGTCTTTGCACCCAATGGCAGCGCCGAGATTACGGACGGTGGGTTTAAGGTTACCGGGCGATGGCAATGGGGATCGGGAAGCCAGAATGCGGATTGGGTTACGGGCGGCTGCGTGATAACTAAAAACGGCGAACCTGTTCTGGATAAGAAAGGCAAACCGGTTACACACATGCTGGTGATGCCGGCAAAGCACATTGAGTATCTGGATACCTGGCACGTAAGTGGCTTGAAAGGCACCGGCAGCCTTGATTATCGGGTTGATAACCTGTTCGTACCTGCGACCCATGCGGTTGGTTATCACCATAAGCCATATTCTAAGGGCTCTCTGTTTGCCTTCCCGCCTATTACCTTTCTCGCTCTGGGCATCGCTGCGGTCACGCTGGGCATCGCCCGTGCTTCAATTAACGAATTTTTGGCGCTGGCACAGACCAAAAAACGTGCACATACTCGCAGCACTATTGCAGAACAGCCTTATACCCATCTGCAAGTAGCCGAAGCGGAGGCGGCGCTACGCAGTGCCCGTGCATTCTATTACCAGGCGATTGATGCTGTATGGGATGGTACCCGGAAAGATGGATTGGCCAGTATCGAACTACGGCGGGATCTGCGCCTTGCGACAACCCATGCTGTTGGTGCCAGCATTAAGGTTGTAGATGTTATGTATGCCCTGGGTGGAGGTGCATCTGTTTATGAAACATCCAGGCTGCAGCGGCATCTGCGAGACGTTCATGTAGCCCGGCAACACATCATGGTGGCACCCACTACACTTGAAACCATTGGCCGTCTTTTTCTAGGTGTTGATGCCAATACTTCCATGTTTTAAGAAAAAGGAAAATTGATGAGTGGTGTAAGCCAGGATTTATATGAAGCAATGAGCACTCTGCGAGCAGTGAGACGACTGCGTAGAGACCCCATTGCCGACGATGTACTGCGACGTATTTTGCAGGCGGCCGCCTGGGCGCCCAGTGGGGGAAATGTTCAGCCCTGGCGTGTTGTGGTGGTAAAAAATCGTGAAAAAAGGCGAGCCATAGGTGATCTCTATCAACCCTTGTGGCAAAAATATGCTGCAGGACACCACGAACACCTGTCAAAGCTGTCGGGTGAGGTGCTGGCAAAGCAAAAACGGATGTTGGCTGCTGCAGACCATCTGGGCGATAAACTGGCAGAGGCCCCCGTTCTATTGGTTTATTGCTTCAATCCCGCCAATATGGCGATCACCGATAGTAATATGGATCGACCGAGCATTGTGGGTGGTGCTTCGGTTTACCTTGCAGTACAAAATGCCATGCTGGCTTGTCGGGCTGAAGGTGTTGGCTGTGTGCTTACCACACTGCTTTGCGCTGAAGAAGCCGCGATAAAGTCTTTACTGAAAATACCTGAAGAATGGTACACCTGTGGTGTTATGCCACTGGGTTATCCCGTTGGTAAAGGACATGGTCCAATTAGTCGCAGGCCAGTAAACGAGCTGGCTTTTGCAGATACCTTTGGGAATGGGGTAGTGCTCTAACGACGGAATTTCAACAGTATCTCGTATACACATAGAAACATGGAGAGCTTCCTTGCGTCATTTATCACTAATATCTGTATCTGTACTGTTATCTGCCTGCGCAGGCCTGTCGACCAAAGCGCCTCAAGCACTGGATCTTTCCGGTACCTGGCAATTGAACCGCGCATTGAGTGATATTCCAGCAGCACCAACCAGAAGAAATGCTGTAAAGGGACCTCCAGCCGTTGAACGACAACGAAAGGGTGGGATGCCGGGAGGTGCTTCTTCCATGCATGAAATGATGTTATCACTAAAGGCACACGGTCTTGAGATTGAGCAAACTTCTGACTCTATGGGTATCCAATTCCGCTCCCGGCAGGATCAGGGCTATCGTGATATTTCCTGGGGTAAGAAAACACAGGGTGAACTGAAAACAGAATCGGGATGGGAAAACAACTCCCTTGTAGTGAAAATGCAGAATGGGCGAATGAAACTTGAGGAACGTTACACCATTAGCGCAGATAGGCAGCTGCTGACTCTGTTTGTTGAGCTAAGTGGTGGTCCTCAGGGCGCTCGCAAATTACGCAAGGTATTTGACAGACAGGACTAGTCTTGTGTGCGGGTCTGGTCAGTTTCAAATTCAACAGGTCTTCCTTTATCCAATATTGTTGCCCATAAATCATAGTCAATATCGGAGCAGTGATGAGCATAATTAATATGGAATCAATCGATGCCGCTCCCACCCGAACCCAAAATCCCGCGTATTCCATATTTTTCATAATGTCTCATTACACTGATAGTCAGACTTTCCATTACCTCACCCGACAATCACAAAATAATATGTTATATAGATTAAAATCCACAATAACAGAATTTTCCAAATGCTGAATCGACTTAAGAACAAGTTCAAATACCTAATATCCGGTTTAAGCAGTTTGGATAATCGCCCAATTGGCAAGACGGTTCTAACGATTGTATTGTTGCTGGACCTGTTTATTCTGGCTTCCCTGTTTCAAGGTTTATCTGACCATACCAGCCAGCTGGTTAGCCCGATTGAATATATACCACAGCATTGCCGGGATATCGTGATAGCAGAGGAGTGGAATGAGGGAAAGCGATTAACTCGTATCGCACAAATCGCGGCAGAATATAGAAACAGAATCTATTACCCGGATACCAATGCTGAACTAATGCAGGTGCATCCGATTTGTCTGCCGATAACAGACCTGATGCTGTCCATTAAGCGTGATGCACTTCTCTCTGAAACCCTGAATGCTTACTTGCGATACAGAAATACTACGAACCAGTTCAGTTCCGAGCTGGAGAGAAGCAGGGCAGCATACGATACTTCTTTGCTGGAAGACATTGCTGAGCAAGCGGGTAATCAAGACGATGTAGCTGCAATAAAGCGCCAGGCTAAGGGTGTAACAGCGCAGCTGAATAGACTTTCAAAAGAAGAATCGCAGACACGCGATCTGCTTTTGCAAAATGACGCCATTCAACAATTGTTCAGTATTATTGAAGGGTCGTCCCCGCAGGACAGAGAGCTGCTATTGCAGGAGCTACGTCACCTGAATTTCTGGTATCCCGTAAAACGCCTTGGCATGGAATTGGTTTTTTTGTTACCACTTATCGTAATTTTCTATCTGTGGAACTCGAAAAGTCTGGCTAAAGCTCGACCCTATCAAAGCCTGGTGTCGTCGCATTTACTGGTGGTTGTGTTCATTCCGGTGCTATTCAAGGTACTGGAATTGGTGTACGAGATTCTGCCGAAAAAACTTCTAAAGCATATTTTTGATTGGCTGCAGTCTTTCAACCTGGTCGCTATTTGGCATTACCTGTCAATGGGCGCTGGTATCGCTGCAGCACTGGCCCTGATTTATGTCATGCAACAAAGGCTGTTTTCACAGGAAAAAATAGTACAAAAACGCATAGCAAAAGGGCAGTGCCAAAATTGTGGTGTACGCTTACCCGCAGAGAACAATGCCTGTTTTCAATGTGGTTTTAAGCTAACACGCCAATGTGCTACCTGTAGCAAAGAAACTTTTGTGTATGGCAAGTATTGTAGAGAGTGCGGGGCAAGCGAATAATTATTACCCTTTACGTCCCAGGATGTTCTGCCTGGGCCCACTCTTTTTCTTTAAGCTCCACGCGCCGAATTTTACCGCTAACGGTCTTGGGCAATTCTTCAACGAATTCAATTTTGCGCGGGTATTTGTAGGGTGCAGTAACTGCTTTCACGTGATTCTGAAGCTCTTTGATAAGTGCGTCGCTACCCGTATATTCAGCAGTAAGAATGATAAATGCCTTCACCACTTCCCCGCGTTTTTCGTCCGGGCTGGCGACCACCGCAGACTCGGCTACCGCCGGGTGTTCAATAAGGGCGCTTTCAACTTCAAAAGGTCCGATACGATAACCGGCAGACAGAATCACATCGTCAGATCTGCTGATAAACCAGAAATAACCATCTTCGTCTACAGATGCCCGATCACCGGTGATATACCAGTCGCCTTTAAAGGACGCCGCGGTTTTGTCGGGTTCATTTTTGTATTCTTTAAATAAGCCCTGGGGGCGCTCTGGCACAACCCGAACGGCAATATCACCCTCTGTATTGGGGGGTAATATCTCTCCCTGGTTACCAATCACATGAAGATCGATCCCCGGTGCTGGTTTACCCATGGACCCGGCGCGCGTTTCGTTACAATGGAAATTACCGCAGAGAATAACTGATTCTGTCTGCCCGTAGCCATCTCTTATGGTCAATCCGGTTGCCGCACGCCACACCGAGATTATTTCCGGGTTCAGCGGTTCGCCTGCACCAACACAATGCAAAAGGTGCGGAAAAGTATGAGACTTTACGTCTTGCAGTACCAGCATCCTGTAGATTGTAGGCGCGCCGCACATCGTGGTAATGGGATACCCTGAGAGAATCTCCAGAGTTCGCGTTGGATCAAATGCGGCAGCATTGTGTACAAAAATAGCAGCACCACATAACCACGGGCCAAAATAGCTGCTCCAGGCGGCTTTTGCCCAGCCCGTGTCGCTAATGTTCCAGTGCAGGTGCTCCGGTTTCAGGTCCAGCCAGTACTTGCCGGTAGTGATATGGCCCATCGCGTAACTGTGCGTATGAATGGTCATTTTTGGAAAACCCGTGGTACCCGACGTGAAGTAACACAAAGCGTTTTCTTCACTGTCAGTGTCTGCGGTCGCAAAATCCGGGGCTGCAGCCGCCACCGTCGTTGAGTAGGAAACCCACCCATCCATAGCATCATCGCCGATCAGTATTTTGGAAGATAAGGTGGGACACTCATCGATTACCTGTTCGAGTTTGGCAGCATTTATGGCATCGGTAACTACGCAAGTGGCTTGGGAAGTATTTATCCGGTAGGCCAGATCTTTTGCCGACAGTTGAACTGTACCTGGTGATACGACGGCCCCCATGCGTATACAGGCGGTTACGGTTTCCCACCACTCTATGTTTCTGCCTAATACGAGCACCACCGTATCACCACGGGTTACGCCTGCATCACTCAGTACATTACACAGCTGTTTTGAACGCGTACTGATATCGTGAAAGGTGCGTTTCTCTTCTACACCATTGTCGTCAATCCAGTGCATCGCCAGCTTGTTTTTGTCTTCAGCCCAATGGTCAATAGCATCCCTGGCAAAATTGTATTTCTCTGGATGTTGCCAGGCAAAATTAGCGTATTCTTCCTGGTAGTTCTGCATGTTGTGTTGATTCATCAGGGGTGTATGTCTCTGTAATAATTATTGTCGAAAGAGTGTAACCTAAAAATTAACGCGTCAAAATGCTGCCTTGACAGCTTTGGGAAACTACTTAATATGTTAACTAATTATCACTTTGAGGGTGGAAATGCACTATGAGCGGAGCTAACGCGGAAGAACAGGACAAGGGGATTCGTACCGGTGCACAGTATCTTGAGGGTTTGCGCGATGAACGGGATGTCTGGATTGGTGGCAAGCAAGTTGATGATGTAACCGACCATCCGGGTTTAAGCCGGGGAAGCAGGACCCTTGCAGGTTTTTTTGACAAGCAGTTCGATCCAGCCATCCAGGACAAAGTAACATACGAGGAGAATGGCAAACGCTACGCTTTGTCCATGCTTACTCCACGCTCCAAAGAAGATGTACTGCGCCGGGGTGCTGCATTTTATGAGTGGGCACGCTGGTCTAACGGTATGTTCGGGCGCACACCTGATTACAAGAATGCCTCGGTTATGGCGTTTGCAAGTTCTCCGGACTTTCTGGCACAGGGGCGACCCGAATTTGCAGACAATATGCAGAAGTTTTATGAGTATGTTAGGGATAATGACAAGGTTCTTACCCACACTCTGGTAAACCCTACCTTCAATCATGCACAGGCTGTGGAGGGTAAATACAGCGACCAGGTGGCGCTGCAGGTAGTTAAGGAAACCGATGCAGGTATTGTAGTGAATGGCGCGCGATTACTTGCAACACTCGGCCCCCACGCCGATGAGATTGAAGTATTTCCTTCAACACTGCTAAAAGGCTCTGACGAGAATGTTCCCTTTGCCTTTGCGTTTGCGATTCCAATTGCAACCAAAGGGCTGCGACTGATATGCCGTGATACCTACGACCATGGGAAGTCCCATTTTGACGCCCCCTTATCCTCCCGTTTTGAAGAAATGGACTCTGTGGTCATCTTCAATAATGTACTTGTACCCTGGGAGCGCGTTTTTATGCTGGGTGACCCGGGTCTGTGTAACAGGGCTTTTGCCGAAACCAATGCGGTGATCCATATGATGCACCAGGTAGCAGCAGGCAAGCTTGCCAAGGCCGAGTTTATCGTGGGTTTACTGTGCGCCATGGCGCGTGCGACTGGCAAAGACAAGGATATGAATGTTAAAGGCCAGATCGCTGAAGTCATGTGGATGGCGGAAAGTGTCCGCGCTATGTTGTTTAGCGCAGAGCAACAGGCACATGCCGATCAGCGTGGTGTGTTTATCCCTTTGCGTCGTCCCATTGATACGTCGCGCAATCTCTTTCCCAAAATGTATCCACGCATGGTGGAGGCGGTTCAGTTACTCGGATCCAGCTCGCTGATGGCAACACCGTGTGAGGCAGATTTCAATAATGCTATTACCGCAGATGTAGAACAGTATTTTCAAACAGTAAACCTTCAAAGCAAGGATCGAGTGGCGCTATTTCGTCTGGCACACGATGTGTCTGTGTCCGGTTTTGGTAACCGTCAGGCCCTGTACGAACGCTTTTTCTTTGGACCACAGAATATCATGGCGGCAGGTTACTTTGACCTGTACAACAAGGACGAGATGATGGATCGCGTAAACAGCCTGCTGGAAGCAGAATAAGCGCGGTGGATATCGCTAGGCGATAATTTCATCCTCGATGGTATTTTCAAGCGTACCCACGCCCGCTACTTTTACGGTGACTGTATCTCCGGGCACCAGCCAGCGTGGAGGGTCAAAACGTGCACCGGCACCGTTCGGCGTACCTGTAGCAATCACATCACCGGGTTTAAGCTGATAGAAAGTGGATAAATAGGAAATAATATACTTAAAGGGAAACATCAGGTTTGCCGTGCTGTCGTTCTGGCGTAACTCGCCGTTCACATGGGTAGTGACGTGCATGTTTTCGTATTGCCGGGCACTAAATTCATCGGCACTTACCATCCATGGGCCTATCGCACCTGAATGCACGAAATTTTTACCCTGGGTTACATTAAACTTGGCGTGTCTAATCCAGTCACGCAGGGTGCCTTCGTTCATGATGGTAAGCCCGGCAATATGCTCATACGCCGTTTCTTCAGGAATACGGCGTCCGCCCTTGCCGACTATAATGACAATTTCACCTTCGTAATCCAGTTGTACAGATTCAGGAGGACGCAGTATGGGGCACTTGTGCCCCGTTAAGGAGTCCGGGGTACGCATAAACAGGGAGGGATATTTCGCTTCGCTGCTGCCGTCCTTGTACTCGGCATTGCGATTTGCATAATTCACCCCGATACAGGCAATTTTTTCGGGCTGCTCGATCGGTGGAAGATAGCTAATCTCGTTAACACGGTAGTCGATGGTTACGCTCCGGATCTTATCAGCCAACCCGGCCAGGCGGTTTTCGCTGATACTTTGATGTAACGAGCCACCAAAGCGACTACCCAAATCGATTATTCCCTCGTCGATTATAGCGCCCCAGGATGGCGTGTTATTGGCGGAAAAACGTAAAAATCGCATAGTGAGGTCCGAATAGTATTGGAGCAGTTAACAGGTTAAATAATAACCGTGAACAGGTGTCAGAACGAGCGGAAAATTGCTTAAGCTGTTATATTAATTCAGATTTGAATAAACGCTAAACCGTCAGGAATTACACTTTATGAGCCTGTATGCCGTGCAAAAGTTGATCTATGAGCTAAATCGCTCGCCCGCGCTTCAGGCTGAATACAAAGCCAACCCCGAACCAATCCGGGCTGAGTATAGTCTCGATGAAGAAGAGTTACAGGCGTTTAGGGAGGGTGATGTAGGTAAGCTCTACATACTGGGTGTAAACGGCCAGTTGTTGATGCATTTTGCAGCAATGTGCGGGCTGGAATGGTCAGAATACATTCAGGCCATGCGTGACGGACTTGCAGAACATGGCAATGTGCGCGCAGGTATTTACGCCACAACCGATGGAAAAGGAGCTATCTGATGAGCCTGGTATTTGCAGGGGTGTGCAGCCATGCACCGGGGATTACCGGCCGCGCCCATATGGCCGACCCTGCCGCGAAAGATGTTTTGTATGCCGGCTTCGATCGCATGCGGGAAGCTCTGGAAGCCAGCAAACCGGATGCCCTGATAGTTATTGCCGCAGAGCACTTTGCCAATTTTTTTATGAATAACATGCCAGCCTACAGTATTGGCATGGGGGAAGAATACGAAGGGCCGATTGAAGACCCGGACTGGTTGGGAATACCACGTACGAAGGTACCCGGTAATGTAGATCTATCACGCCGTATTATTGAAGAGACTCTGAATACTTGCGATGTAGCCTACGCAGAGGAGTGGAAATTTGACCACGGAATATCGGTACCACTGCATTTTTTAACACCTCGCTACGACCTCGACATTATTCCCGTCAACATAAACTGTCAGGGACCGCCACTCTCACCACTGCACCGGGCCTGGGAGTTTGGCAAATCCTTACGTCGTGCCTGTGATGCCGTGCCAGAACGCATTGCCCTGGTGGGCACCGGAGGAATCTCCCATTGGCCTGCAACACCCGATTCGGGAAAGATTAACGAGCCCTGGGATCGCGAATTTCTGGATCGCTGGTGTAACAATGATAAAGCGCAATTGCTGTCCTATTCCGACGCCGAAACGTATCGCGACGGTGGGCAGGGTGGATTTGAGATTCGTACTTTTATAGCCGTGTCTGGCGCAACCGAGGGCAGTTCTGCTGAAGTCTGGCATTACCAGCCTATTCCAATCTTTGCCGTTGGCTGCACTGTGGGCGTTGTCACTCTCTAGGAAATATACCGGCATAGCCTGGCTTGCAAAAGCGGAGAACGAACGGGACAATCAGCAGTCCAACTAAATTCGAGAAGCGCAGACAACAATTAATAGTAATCGGAACTTCCCCCCAAATCCGAATATTCAAACTGAAAGGATCTAACTCTTGAAACGTATACTTTTACTGGCGTTTTTGTACGTCTGTACAGCGCTCGATGCGGACGACGTCACTATAGTAACTATTCAGACTCCGCTGGGTTCTTTTGATGTGGAGATGCTGGAAGGTGCTGCACCAGCAACGGTTGCCAATTTTCTAAACTATGTAAACCGCGGGGATTACAATGGTACTTTCCTGCATCGAAGTGTTCCTGGTTTTATCGTGCAGGGGGGGGGCTTTTTCTTTGACCCCGTAGCGGGGAACGCACCTCCTATAGCGACCGATCCACCGGTAATTAATGAATTTGGTATTTCCAATACCAGGGGCACGGTGGCCATGGCCAAGTTGAGTAGTGACCCCAATAGCGCAACAAGCCAATGGTTTGTGAATCTTGCTGATAATTCAGAAAACCTGGACAACCAGAATGAGGGTTTTACGGTATTTGGCCGGGTATTGGGTAGTGGCATGACCGTCGTAGATGCCATTTCGGCATTGGCCATAACTGATCAGGGTCCGCCATTCAGTGATTTGCCGGTTATTAATTATTCTGGTGGTGCCTTCGTACTTGAAAACTTTGTGAACATCAGTGTAAGCGCCAGCACACCGCCCGATACCGACGGTGACGGTTTGCACGATGACGTTGATCCCGATGATGATAATGACGGCGTTAATGACGAGGATGATGCCTTCCCGCTGGATGAGGATGAATCCCTGGATACCGATGGCGATGGGACGGGAAATAATGCCGATCCGGACGACGATGGAGATGGTGTAAGCGATGGTGAAGATGCTTTTCCCCTGGACGATGATGAGTCCATAGATAGCGATGGGGATGGTACGGGCAACAACGCAGATGATGATGACGATGATGATGGAGTAGCGGACAACGAAGATGCCTTTCCGCTGGATGCTGCTGAATCTGTAGACAACGACGGTGATGGTATCGGAGATAATGCCGACAGCGATGACGACAACGACGGTATGCCAGATGTTTTTGAACTTGCCAATGGCTTCGATACACTGGATGACTCTGATGCCGATACGGATGCGGATAACGATGGCGCCAGCAATCTGCAGGAATTTGCCTTCAGTACCGATCCCAACAACGCTGCCAGTGTGGAAGCCTGCCTGGGCACCAACGTAATTCCACCGGATCCTGCAGATTCACTGCTACTAACCGAGAGCAGTCTCTATTTTGCCAATCCGGCCAGTAATGTTACGCAGCAGACATTTCTGCGTTTCATAAACCCCAATGCGCTGAGTACCGACATAGAGGTGTACGGCATTGATGATGCAGGCCAACGCAGCAAACGCCCGCCTGTCAGTTTTACGCTGGATGCCCAGGCATCCATACAAATTAATGCACAAGAGCTGGAGGCGGGGAATCCTGATAAGGGCCTGACCAGCAACTTGTGCAATGGCCAGGGCAAGTGGCAACTGCAAATTCGCTCTAACAATGCTATTCAGGTGATGAGCCTGATCAGGACGCCAGATGGATTTCTCACCAGCGTGAATGATACTGTGCCAAAATCAGGTGAGGATAACCTGGCATATTTTGCTAACCCCGCAAGTAATGTTAACCAGCAAACTTTCTTGCGTATCGTTAATACGAATGATGTTGCAGGAACGGTGACCATCAACGCTGTGGATGATGCGGGCAATATCAGTACCACCATCACCTTTGAGCTGGCAGCTTACCAGTCAAAACAGTTGAATGCGCAGGATCTCGAGCAGGGCAATGCTGGTAAAGATCTAACGGGTAGCCTGGGGGATGGAACTGGTAAGTGGCGATTAACCGTCAGCTCAACCCTGGAACTGGAGGTGATGAGCCTGATCAGAACGCCGGATGGTTTTCTTACCAACCTGAGCGGGATGGTTGATGAAGCGGGCGCTGGGTTGCATGTAATCTATTTTGCCAATCCCGCGGCTACAATAGAAAAACAGACATTTTTGCGTATCATCAACCCCACTAATCAGGATTCAACGGTTACTATCACGGCGATAGATGATAACGGGCTCGGCGCACCTTCGGGTGATGTCACCTTTGTGTTGGCAGCCAACACGTCGAAACAAATGAATATCGCAGACCTTGAGTTTGGTAATATAGTCAAGGGTCTTACCGGCATGCTGGGTAGTGGAACAGGGCGCTGGCGTTTGACGGTAAGTGCGACTACCGATGTTGAAGTAATGAGCCTGATCAGAACACCGGATGGTTTTCTAACTAATCTAAGTCGTACCACGCCGATAAGTGGGGATGCCAACGAGGTGCTGGTCTTTAATCCCGCCAGCAATGTAAATCAACGTAGTTCTCTGCGCCTGGTGAACAAAACGAATGCACTGGCCAGCGTCACGATATCGGGTATTGATGACAGTGGCGCAGCTGCACCCGGCGGAACCATAAGTTTTACCATTGCTGCCAACTCGGCTGTAGAAATTACTGCGCAGGATATTGAATTGGGTAATGTGCCAGTGGGCATTATGGGTGCGCTGGGTGATGGTATTGGAAAATGGAAACTGCAGGTAGTTTCCACCGCAAACCTGGAAGTGCAGAGTTTGTTGAACACCCCTACAGGGTTTCTTACGAACTTAAGCCGCGCTTCGGAATAGTGGTCTATTCGACGAGACGTATCCCGTCCTTGCCAATCGTAATGCGTTTTTGTTTGTACATGCGTCCGATGGTCTTCTTGAACGCACCCTTGCTAATACCAAAGGTACGTGAAATGAGTTCCGGACTGGATTTGTCGTGTACTGCGGCAAATCCGTTATGTGCATGTAAATAGTCTTCAATAGTCTTTTCGTTGCCGTCCCTGGTGTCTTTGCCACCCTGCAATATCAAATCGATCTTTCGATCTTCACGAACCCTTTTTATAAAGGCTTTTTTTGACTGCCCAAAACTCAGGCGCTCAAAAACTTCGTTGGTATATAAAACGCCCCAATGCGTATTATCTACAATAGCCTTAAAGCCCAGATCTGTGCTGTTCGCCACGATGATGTCTACAGGCTGGCGTGCTTCAAAATTATGCGGTTTATCGTCGTCCAGAAACTTGTCAATTTTTGACGAGGCAACTATGCGCTTGTCCCTGATATCGACATAGAGATATACAATGTAGGCGTGCCCTACTTCCATGGGCCGGTGTTGCTCTGCAAAAGGTACGAGCAGATCCTTGTCGAGACCCCAGTTTAAAAATGCGCCGTATTCGCTGGTATCCAGAACTTCCAGATAGGCAAATTCGCCAACCTGAGCTTTCGGCATCCGGGTGGTGGCTACCGGCCTGTCTTCAGAATCGAAATACAGAAAAACATCGATGCTGTCATCCGGCTGCAGGTCAGACGGGACAAATTTGTTAGGCAACAGGATTTCGCCTAATGACCAGGCATCCAGGTAGGCACCAAAATCCACCAGGCTTGCGACCCGAAGCCTGCAGCTTTTACCCATCTCAATCATGCGGGGTTGATGTCTATGTGAGCGTCCGAAAATAACAGGGTAGTGCCACACTGCCTGGTCTGTGCGCCACCACTGCGTGCAATCAGGTCAACTACCCATTGTTCCTGTTGTGCCCGGGCATTGTTTATGTGTATTCCGGAATTTTGTTTTACTACCGCAAAGGTTCGTCGTCCTTCGGCAGCGTCCATAACACCTGCCAGCACCGACACGCCACCGTCGGTGTAGCGCAGGGAACCGGTTTTAGCCTTGAGGTTACCCTTGAGCAAAGTGTGTAGCTGCGGGTAATTTTTTCCCGTACCGGGGTCACAGCCGGTCACAGGAAGTACGTCACCCAATGTGATGCCAATCGTTTTTGCGCTGGCATCCAGGTCGTTCAACAAGTGTACAATTTGGCGCGCAGTCAGGCGGTTACTTCCCAAACCCGAAAGACTCGCGAAATTAACCCCTTTACCCGATTCTCCCCAGCGTGTGGACAGCCAGTGCGTTAAGTCTTGCGGGGAACCCAGATTGGTACCCAGGCGTTCGATATCATTATTGGAATAGGAGTTAAAACGCTTAAGGATGTCCAGCAGCGGATTGGAGCGATGTAGAAGCAGTGGGTTAACTGTTTCGTTTCCTGTTTTGTTGCTGGCATAGATGTCTGCGTTGCCACTTATGGTGACAGCCGGACGGTTTTTTGGGGCCATGCCGCGCCGTTTTTCGAATCGCTGAACCGTTGCCAGGTTGCTTTTCCACCAAAGCCTGGGGTTCAGGGCGCGGCGCATTCGCACGGCCATATATTTTGCACGCTTGTGCGGGTTGTGTTCGCGTTTTTCCGACCCGCCTTCCCAGCCTATCCAAAACGTAGAGTTGACCCGCAGGTTGCCCTGAACTTTTTGTATACCCAACTGGTTTAGCCTGCGTGCAATCAGGTAGGCGTTCTCAATATGAAAATCCGGGTCACCAGAACCCTGTAGAATAAGGTCTCCATAGATTATCCCGCGGTTTTTATCCCAGTTACCCGTGTAACCGATGTAAGTGTCAAACCGGTAATCCGGACCGAGCGTTTCCAGTGCCCACAGTGAGGTAGCAGCTTTTACCAGAGATGCCGGATTGATAGCGAGATCAGATGAGTCGGATTCCAGTACGCGACCGTCACCTGCTTCAACGTGAATCACAAGTGCAGAATTGTTTTTGGTATCTGCAGATACAGGCAGGCTGGTGAACATCCACAATAGGCCAAATGCCAGTGCTGGAAATAGTCGTGCCATTAGCTGTAGCGTGCCTCTGTAATCGTTTCAGTATTACCTGCGCGAACCAACTCAAGGCTGTCTTCCAGGTCTTTCAGGTAAACGGAAGTTACCTGAGCATGGAAGGGCGACAACATAAGGTGCAGCGCTTTTGGCTGAGTGGTCAGGCTTGTAAACCAACCCTTGTTGTACATCTGTTTGTAGATGGCGTATACATCCTCGCCGGGGTGGCTAAATGCCACAAGTCCCAATTGCGGTTGGCCCAGTATTTCAAAGCCCAATGCCTTAACCCCTTGCTCGATTGTGCTGCGTGCATCTGTAACCAGTTTGTGTTTGGCGCGGTAGCCTGCTTGCCCCAAATAGTTCATCACCGCCCAGGCCGCGGAAATTGCGCCACCCGGCCTGGTACCCGCAAGTGTAGGCGTGACCATTCGACCACCTGGCCAGTCAGCACAGTCAAAACTCATGTACTGTTGCAGATCGCGATGGCGAAACAACACGGTGGAAGCCCCCTTTGCGCAATAGCCATATTTGTGCAGGTCTGCGGATATGGAGTGCACACCGTCCACCTGAAAATCGAAGGGTGCAATGTGTTCGCCATTCATCCTCACAAATGGCGCGATATATCCCCCAACACAGGCATCGACATGCAACCAGAGCTTTCTTTCAACAGCCAGTGCCCCAAGAGCTTCAATGGGGTCTGTTAAGCCGTAAGGGAAACAGGGGGCTGACCCCACCAGCATTATGGTATTGCCATCCACTTGTGTTGCCATAGCCTGCACATCGGCCAACAGGTCTTTGCCGACTGGCACTCTGCGCACTTCTATGTCCATTAACATGCTGGCTTTATCAAACGCAGGATGTGCGGAGAAGGGTACTACTATATTGGCATTGCCCTTTAGCGTATTGTTGGCGCGGGCAAAATCCCTCGCGGTCTTGATAGCCATGGTAATAGAGTCTGTTCCACCAGACGTCATACAGCCACTGGAATTTTCATCGCCGTGCAAAAGACTCAGGCCCATACCCAACACTTCTTCTTCCATCTGTTTTAAGGATGGAAAGGCCAGGGGCCCAAGCCCGTTTTCAGACATGTACAGGGTATAGGCCTGCTTTTGTACCTCCAGCACATCCTCACCGGCGTTGAATACATACACCGCGGTTTTGCCTTCGCGCCATTTGGCATCATTGCTGCCACGGGAGAGCATTTCCTGCTTCAGGATATCCCAGTCAGATCCCAGTTTGGGTAATTCTCTGATCATGTTATATAGCCATATTCGTTTTGGTAAACACCGATGATACGATGCCCTGTAGTTAAGGAACAGTAGCCAAAACTACCGGAAGTCCGCCTACTGTTATAGTGGAAGGGAAAATGGCTGGGAATAGGGCAGAAAACCCGAGGGGTAAAACATGTTAAAAGCTGAATCAATAGCATCGGAACTTGTTGCGCTTCCGGTACAACCAAACGGGACTCCATGGTGTACCCAGTCCTGGCCACGAGGCAGCGTGGAAAGCGCAGATTTTGGGAAGATCGTTGATGAAGTCTTTGACCTGAGCGAGGCACAGGGCGTGACTTATGCCTTGCTGGTGGTGAAGGAGGGGCGACTGGTATATGAGCGCTACGCAGGCGGTGCAGGCCCCATCTATTTGCAATATTCCTGGTCTATGGCCAAGAGTATTACCCATGCTCTGGTTGGTATTTTGCTTGGACAGGGCAAACTGGACCTATATGCACCGGTTGATGTACCTGAATGGAAGGATGATGCGCGCGCTGAAATTACCATGGACCAGTTGTTAAGAATGTCCAGTGGCCTTGCCTTTGCGGAGGATTACGTAGACGGTGCCATGTCGGATGTAATCCCCATGTTGCAATTTGAAGGCCGGCATAACACCGGCGCGTTTGCTGCATCCATGCCACTAGAGCACAAACCGGGTACCTTCTGGTCCTATTCCAGTGGCACTACCAATATTATTTGCAGAATACTCAAAAATTGTGTCGGAGGTGGTGCATCCGGCATGTTGCGGTTTATGAACGATGAATTGTTTGAACCGATAGGCATTCGCTCGGCGACACCCAAGTTTGATACTTCTGGTACTTTTATCGGTTCGTCCTTTTTGTTGGCAACACCAAAAGACTTTGCGCGATTTGGCTTGTTGTATTTGAGAAACGGAATTTGGGATGGGCAAGAGATATTGCCGTCGGGGTGGGTGGATTATGCCCGTTCGCCCACCTTTCATAATGCAGAATACTGTTATGGAGCACATTGGTGGATGCGTCCGGATAAACCCTCCTGGTTTAATTGCGGAGGGTATGATGGTCAAAAAATACTGTGTGTGCCTGAAAAAGATGTAGTAGTAGTTCGACTTGGCCGTACTCCAATTGAACATTGGCCGTATGTCAGCTCACGTCTGGATTCACTCGCAGAAACAGTGTAGGACTGTTAGCCCACGGCTGGTCAATTGCGATTCAGGACTTCTGTAACTGCACGGTAGCCATGCGTGATTGCTGCGTTGGTATTTGCCGATGCGCCTGCATCCGAGTTGGCGATACTGATTCGGCCGAAGGCCTGCCTGCCGATTACCCAGGGCTTGTCAGCCTCGCTTTTATAGTCGGGCTCCCAGGTAAGATGGCTGCCATAGGAATAACCATGCGGCCATCGGTTCACTGTGAGGGCGTGGATGTCTCTTCCGGCATCAAATCCTGCGCCAGATAGGGCCTGGTCCAGTTGTTCACGCACGTGATTCTCAAAAGTATCAAACGGGGTTTGTAACATGATTCGCCTTCCCGCCCGCCACTGCTCAGGACCCTGAATGTCCTTGAGGTAGGGCACATAACACATATGTAGCACCATGGGATCATCTGGAGATTTGTTGAAATTGTACTTACCAAGAGACACGGGGTAGTCGAGCTCAACCTGTTTAAAAAAGCCATTGGTGTAGTACACAAAGTCGAGGCCCAGTTCAGCAAAGGCACGCCAGTTTTTAACGAGCACCTTGGTATAGGTCAATGGAATTTTCACATTGTAGGCAAGGCCCTGTTTTTGCCTGGATGGCAGCTCCGGGCACAGATAGGGAATAGCACTGTTATAGCAAGCCATTATGCAACTGTTAGCTCGCACCGTGTAATGCTTGCCGCCATTAACATAAGTGATGTCTACGTTTTTCTGATCTGCGGTATGTTCTACATTCACGGCGGTACTGTTCAGTCGAATTTGAACACCTGAATCGCTGTCATCCAGCCGGGAATAGTTGATGCGGCTCGTAACCACATCTTCCATGGTGGTGCCGGGCACCGCTACGGGAATCAGGGACCGTACTATCAACCGAGCAAGCGATGCATTACCGTCGGGAAAGTGAAAAATGTAGGGCTCATCTCCGCGTGATCCTTCACGCTTAAGTGTGTGATTTACACCAGGCATTCCACCATCGTAACCTTGCACCGAAGCGGCTGGTATCTCATCACTCCCCACACACCAGAAACTCATTCCCCAGCGTGAGAAAATGTCCAGTACCTGTTGATCTACCTTTACCACGTCTTTCAAAAAGGTGTGGTAACTCATTTTGCTTAACTTTTTGAGCTTTTCCTTTTGGCTTAACTCGGGAAAGTAATCACGTTTATCTGTCCACAGGCGTACAAAATCTTTTTTTGCCTGTTCATTCATAGGTGAGAGGTCTGCAAACTTCTGCCATGGAATTTTGTTGTAACCCACCACGAGTTTTTCGTGATCAAAGTGCTGCCCATCAAACATAATGCCTTTGCCCAGACCCATAGACCGGTACAGGTTCTGGTGATAGGCCGCATAGAATTTCTGGACGTCCACGCCAATATCTATCAGCAAATCTTTGGCAACCTGGCTATAGGAGGAGGGGGTATCAATAGATTCCGTACCACCGTAACTAATCCGTGTTTTGCCATCTATACTGAATTCATTGCGTTTGGCGTGTCCGCCAAAATCATCATGGTTATCCAGAATCAGAATACGCGCGTCAGGGTGTGTTTTGCGGTAAAAATGTGCCGAGGCAAGCCCACTAATACCCGCACCTATAACCACCAGATCATAGTGCGCTTCGGGATCCGACGTTGGCCAGGTGGCACCTGAAACCCGGGCATGCATGGTTTCCCAGGAGCCATCGTGGCTACCCCTGAGTCCTGTTTTTCCGGGCGGGTAGTAGTCAGGGCCCAGAGCGAACTCGCCGGGATCTGCCCCGTATATGTTATGCCAGGGCGATATTAAAGATGTTCCCAGCGCAATCCTGGTACCATTGAGAAAGTCGCGTCGGGTAATTTTCTGTTTCATGTATCTGATACTAATTCAGAAAGGAATTTCAGGACAGCCATAATCCCGACCTTTCCCTCACTTAATCAGGGATGCGATTCAGAACATCTACTGAAAATGCTTCGCTTTGCAAATACACCATCAAGGGCATATTCTCATGTGTAGCTAGTGTACCTGGCTACACGAGGCGTCACAAAAATACCGGGGAGTAATATGTCGAACATCATGGGCTTTAATCGTAGGAATTTTCTCAGGAGTGCTGGCCTTACGGCATTTGCTTCAGCTGCCGGGTCCAATGCTGCTTTTGCAGATTCGAGCGCTCAGAAGTCCGGTGGCGGCGCCTCCTTCCTGCATAACGGCAAGTACGATTTTGACACGCCTTACAATCGTTTCGGTACTCATTGTTACAAATGGGACGACCAGGTCAGACGTTATGGCGCTGAAAAATTTCAGATAGGAATGGGTGTAGCGTCCATGGATTTTCAAGCCCCACCCTGCATTGGTCAAGCCCTGGCCGAGCGTTGCGCGCATGAAAACTGGGGATATATGTTTACGCCCGACTCTTTTCTGGAAGCGATAGTTGACTGGAACAGGGACCGCCATGGATACAAGCTGGATCCGGGCTCCATTCAAATTTCTGCAGGGATTTATCCTGCGATAATTGCAGCACTAAGAACCTTTGTAGAACCTGGCAGTAAAGTATTGTTACAGACACCCGCCTATAGCGGTTTTTACTACCATATCTCCCATACGCGAACCCTGCCTGTAGAGAGCGAGATGTACTCAAAAAATGGCCGCTACGAAATAGATTGGGAGGATCTGGAGTCACGTATGACACCTGATGTCCAGGCAATGATCGTCTGTAATCCGCATAATCCCACTGGCAATGTCTGGTCGGAAAGCGACCTGTTGCGTGTAGGACGTATGTGTCTTGAGCATCGAATTGTGGTTCTCGCGGATGAGGTACATTGTGATCTGGTGCGCACTGGTGAAAAGTATGTACCCTTCGCCAGCCTGCCGGATAAAGAAGTTGTTGATAACAGCATAAGTTTTAAGGCGCTTAGCAAAACCTTTAATCTGGCATCGATGAAAAATGCCTACTTCTTTTCTACCAACCCGGTATATCTCGAACGGGTGAAGTCCAACCATCGCCCGGATATTAACGCACTGGGGATTATTGCAAATGAGGCGGCGTACAGGGAGGGTGCCGATTATGTAGATCAGCTGTTGCCCTACCTCGATGAAAACCACAGTTATGTACACAGTTATGTGAAGCAACACATACCTGCTGTGGAAGTTACCAGAGCGCAGGGCACCTATCTCAGTTGGCTGGATATAAGCAAAATTATTGAGGCAAGTGGTGCCGCCAAAGCCGTTGAGAAGAACCGTCAGGGTGGGGAATCATTAACAGTTGAACAGTACATGGAAAACTGGTTTGTTGAACACGCGGGTGTGCAGCTGCACCCGGGAACCAAATACGGTACCGGGGGTCCTGGACATATGCGCATGAACCTGGGTACTCAACGGCAAAACATAAAGCAAGCGCTGGATAATATTGCCGAGGCAGTACAAGGTTTTAGCTAGCTATATTGAGAGGTCCACAATGAAGCCTGCCCCAATTTGGCTGGGTATATTTGCTATACAACTTGCTCTTGTGAGTACAGTAACAGCAGAAGATGAGTACCCGCGTTATAAGCCCTCTTCAGGAAGTCCCCTGGCTTTGGATATTCGAAGTAACTCCTATGGTGCCAGCCGCGATGCCCCCCATGCCCTGGGTATTGGTGCAGTCGTTCCGGATTTTGAGGTACCAAAAGTTGGTGGAGGGTCCGTGTCTCTTGACAAGCTTCGCGAACAGGGCTCGGTAGTCATCGTTTTCTATCGAGGACACTGGTGACCTGCTTGCAATGTGCAGCTCGGGGAGCTGCAGAACCAGATTGACCGCTTTACTACACGTGGTGTGTCGGTAGTTGCCTTATCGGTTGATGAACCCGAGGCGTCAACAGTTATGCAAAAACGTCTGGGTCTGAGTTTTGATTTGGGTAGCGACCCACAACAAGACCTTGTTAAAGCTTTTGGTGTGCAAAACCCGGATACCCGCGAGTTGGCCATCCATGCTGTTTATATCGTAGACAAGGATGGTTCTGTTTTTTATCGGAAAGTTGGACGCCGGCGCCCGGTGTCGCAGGAACTGCTGGATGCTGTGGATGCGCATCGAGGTGATTATCCTCGCACGGATGAAAAGGTACGGCCACGTAAACGTATAGCTGTAGATTTTCCTACGAACTACTTTCAGGCTTTGCTCAACGTTATTCAGGTGGAGCGTTTACCTGCCTCAGTAAATGAAGATGCCTTTAATCGTGTGTACTCCATCATTCAACGCGGTGGTTCTGATGATGCCCTAATCGCCTTTAAAGTGTTCGCGGCTCGAAGTGTGCGCGCCGACCAAAAAGCCTTGTTTGATGCAGCGTCATGGTTGACACATTTACTCTTTTTTGTAGACCAGCCAGAGGCGATAAAGGCTGGACGAAATCTTGCACAACGATTGCGCCGTGTTCAGGAACTGGAATCGCAGATAGAGGCAAATTCAGCGAATCCGAATGAGAAAGATGCGCTTCAACAAACGCTGGCTAAAGCACGCGCCGGTCTATCAGAGGCAAGGGCAGCAATTTCCGCTAATGCCGCCGAATGGCGGCTCGACCGCGCAAAGACCACCATGCGCGGATACCGTGCGGTTGCCGGAGCGGAAATCAACATGCGATTAAAGCAATAAAGGCAAAAAAGGGGTCAGGTTCACCAAAAAAGGGGTCAGGTTCAATTATGTCTAAGTAATTGAACCTGACCCCTTTTTTGTTGAAGTAATTGAACCTGACCCCTTTTTTGCCTTTTTTGCCCTTATTGATCGCAAGCGACGTTCTTGTCCGTATCAGGCCAGGGGTTCACGGAAATGATGGCAGCGGTTGCGGTTCGGCCGGTATCGTTAATTAATACGAGGCTTTTTCCGGACTCAAACCACGCCAGCCCTTCAATGTTACTTTCCGGTCCATCGCGTAGATGTGCAGGCAAATACCCTTGATCGCATAGATTAAGTGGATCTCCAATTGGCTCTCCGGATATAGAAAATTCTTGCAGCCATAAAAATTTGAAGGAGTCGTTAGCAGCATTTAGTGAGGCTAGTAAAACGATAAGTGATGTGCCGTCTGCGCTCCACACCAGGTCTGGCGCACGAAATGACTGGTTTGCATCTGGTGTTGCCGGTACCTTCAGGTCAATAATTGAATTTGCGTTGCGACAAACTTCGGTTTCTAATCCTTGTGGAAGCCTGTGCAAACAAAACCGCGGTAATTGTGGAATTTTGAAGTTAATTGATTCATCCATAAGAATTCCTGCCAGATTCTTTCGGGAATAATATCCACCTTCCCACAGCACAACAATTTGTCCATTGGTGTGAATAGACATGCCTTCGAGGCCGCGACCTGCTACCTCTCGCAAGCTGTCAGGATACTGAGTTGCCAGGCCTTCCTTGGTAAAAAGGGCAGCCGCTTGCTCGGATAACACCACAGTTTGGCCATTGGGGAGTATGTCAATACTCTCAAGGTCCGCTCCCTTGTTGCTTGTAAATAACTGGTGTTGTGCTGTGTCTATTGTAAATGTTGTTAGCAGGGCAGTGTCCCCTGCCTTGTATACGCCCGTAAATTTATAGCGGAATACAGCTCCTGCGCTATCGTCGCTCACAATAAGTAGTTCATCACCCTTTCTCACAAGACCGGATGCTTCTACCAGCGCGATTTTCGGGCTGCAAGCGCACAAAACGAATAGCGCGGCGATAAGGCTAATTAATTTGGAGTTCATATACTGCAAATTTATTTGAATAAAGGGGTCAGGTCCAATTATTCAGATTTAAATGGACCTGACCCCTTTATTGTCCTAGATTTTTGTAATGGAGCTGCTTCTTATCCCCACAGAGATTATTGTCCTGCTTATACTGAGCGTGCTGATTGCGAGCTACGTTCAGGGTGTCACCGGTTTTGCGATGGCTATGCTGCTCGTTGCAGTATTGGGTGGCACAAGGGTTCTGGAGCTGGAGGTGCTTGCAGCAACGGTAAGTTTGCTTACTCTGGTAAACATAGGCCTGTCTTTGCATGGGCACTACCACCTGATTCAGGGACGTGTGCTGAAGTGGCTGGTGCTTGGGCAAGTTCCGGGCTTGTTTTTGGGCGTATGGTTGTTGGGGATACTCAGCGTGAATGCGCTTACCGTGCTGGAGATAATGCTGGGTATATTCATAGTGCTGGGTTGCATGGCGATGCTGGTAAAACCTCGTCTGAGAGACAATGTATCCAGTTCTGCATCCTGTCTGGTGGCGGGCATGACCGGTGGCCTGTTGGGTGGTTTATTTGCGGCGTCGGGGCCGGTAATGGGTTGGTTTTGTTATCGCCAACCCCTAGCGGTAGTAGAAGTTCGCGCCACTTTATTGGGCTGTTTTGCGCTCTCTACTATTGTGCGCACCTGCATTGTGGGTGTAAGCGGCGGCTTAACCCAAGAGGTATGGTTTTACTTTATTATTGCCGCTCCTCTTGTATTATTTGGAACATGGCTTGCCAGAAAATATCCACCCCTGCTGGAAGAAACAGTGCTAAGGCAGGCTGTGTTTGGAGTGATGATCGCCCTGGGAGCTTGGCTTATTGTGTCCAGCCTGATAGGAAGTTCCCTTTAGATCCGCCAGTCTTCCACACGTTGCGAATTTCGAACTGCCGTCTGCACTGCACGACAATAGACAAGCGGGTCCGGGTATACCAGTTGGCTACTGCGGTTGGCCATGTATTTCAAACACATGCGATATTCTTTTGCCGCCTGGCTATTACGCTGGGCTAACAGGGAGCCTTCCGAGTATTTATTTGCACACCCGGATATCAGGAATACTGTGATTAACAATATCCATCTACACATATCCCTACTGTACGCCTACTTTTTCACTTTGACAAAAATCCATCTAATGCAACTGAATTAGGTGAATTTCTTGCCGCACGCGAGCAGTAGTGATAGAACTACTTTTCAAATGCTTTTTCACGGGATATCCATCAATGCGTAGCTATGCAATTGATACACAGGATGATGGTCTGGTTACCTACACAGACAATAAACGCTGGTTATGGTTATTATCTCTCGTTAATCCCCTTATTCCATTTGTCGGAATTGCCGGTCAGGTCATAACGGGTAACGAGCTGTGGTTGCTGGTGCCATTGATTTTGATGTTTGGCATGGGTCCACTACTGGACTGGACATTTGGAGAAGATGAAAACAATCCTCCGGAAGTGCTGGTACCGCAGCTTGAACAGGACCGCTACTACAGAATACTTACGTATCTCACCGTACCTCTGCATTTCATTATGTTTTTTGGGTGTGCCATCTGGGTGGGCACGCAGTCCTTACCATGGTGGGGATTTCTTGCCCTAACTATTGCGGTGGGTTTTTCAGATGGTTTTGCAATTAATACCGGCCATGAACTGGGCCATAAGAGAACCAGACTGGAAACTACCCTGGCAAAGATTGTTCTGGCAGTGCCTGCCTATGGCCATTTCTGGATTGAACATAATCGTGGGCATCATCGCGATGTAGCTACACCGGAAGATCCTGCAAGTGCGCGCATGGGGGAGAGCATATATAAATTTGCGCGGCGTGAAATTCCCGGGGCCTTCCATCGTGCCTGGAAAATAGAGTATGAGCGACTCGGTAGAAAAGGTGCATCCGTTTGGGGACCACAAAATGAGATATTGCAGAGTTACGTCATAACACTAGTGATGCAGCTTGGCTTAATCGTTGCCTTCGGCTGGATCATGTTGCCGTTTTTGGTAATACATAATTTCTTTTCGTGGTGGGTACTCACAAGTGCAAACTATATTGAACATTATGGTTTGTTAAGAGCTAAACAGGCGGACGGCAAGTACGAACGATGCCAACCCCACCACAGTTGGAATGCCAATCACAAGTATTCCAACTTGCTGTTGTTTCACTTGCAACGCCATTCTGATCATCATGCCAATCCAACCCGGCGTTACCAGAGTTTGCGGCACTTTGAGGATTTACCGCAATTACCCGTCGGTTATTATGGCATGTATGTCGTTGCCTATATTCCCTGGCTTTGGTTCAAGATTCTTGATGCCAGATTACTCGCGTTGCCACATATAAACGGGGATTTGAACAAGATCAATATGGATCCAGCCCATCGGGAAAAACTGATTCAAAAATATGGCTGAATACCAATGTCCGGGCTGCGGATACATCTATGATGAAACGCTGGGAGATGACCACGAAGGTTATCCGCCCGGAATGGAATTTGATGAGTTACCGGATGATTTTGTCTGTCCGGATTGCGCGGTGCGCTATAAGGAGGACTTCCTTAAAAACCCTAAACAATCAGACTAAGATACTTCAAAACCGCGATGATGTTGCCCAGATATCCGAGCGGGCCCAGCTTGATTCAAAGTCCTTATCCACTTCAACATCACTTTTGCCCTGTGCTGCCAGTGCGCTTTGCAAACCCATAAGCGACCAGCCGTTGTGCGGGTGATCTACAAGTTCTTCCCGGTATACCTTTTCGGCATCGCTAAATCGTTCCGCCTGTAACAGGGCAGCACCCAGCCAGTGCCTTGCAGCGAAAGGCAGGGGTTCCGGTTCGTCGTAATTGAGCGCATCTTCCAACTCTACTGCGGTTTCAAATGAAGTGATGGCGGCTACAAGATCACCACCTTGCAGGTGTAACTCACCTTCAAGCAGTTTGCCAACAGAGCCCAACAAATGTTTTGCAGAGTGCGCGCGAAACTTTTTTTCGGAGGTATTCGCTGTGGACTGAATGGACCTGAGATAGCGACGGGCTTCAGCATCCTTACCATTACGCATTGCGGCGTAACCCTGTGCAAATTCCCAGAGACCGGCAGGTACGGTATCTTTTGGTTTGTCGCTTATAGCTGGAATTTCACTGAAGCGATTGAATCTCAAAAGCGTTAAAACATGGTACATACTGTTATCAGTAATCTTTGCATAATCCTTGCCTGCCTGAACTGCAATGGCTCCCTGGCCATCAAAGGAAGAAGCAAAAACCAGCATATGTAAATTATGCGAGGCTCCGTAGGATGCGCCCCTGCCAGTTTTGGATTTGATATCTGCGTGTACCGCGCGAATGTTTGCCCGCACAGATTTACCCCAGTAACCCACTTCATTCCAGGTGTGGGAAGGCATGTGTTGAATGTGACTGGCACCGGGAACGGCGTCTCCCAGATATTGCGCACATTCCAGTGCGCGTTGTGGTTCCTGGCTGGATTCAGTTGCGTGAATATAAAGATGGCAAGCACCAGGATGTAAGATATCTTCGTTCAGCACGCCCAACAAAACGCTGTGCAGGTGTACTAGATCCGGATCTGCCAGATCCCTGTAGCCGCGCCGTTCCTCCAGCATAAACAGGGCCACCGCATATACGGTAGCTACTTCATGATGATCCGGATACTTTTGATAAACTTTTGCCATGGCGTCTGCAAAGGCCTGGTCGACGGGTCTTCTGTTATCAGGGTCATAGTCGGCCGGGTAACGTACCGTGGCAGCTGATATCAGGTCTTTTTCAAGCTCGCTACCCTTTAAAGCCACCAGCTCGCTGGCTTTTTTGATAGCTGCATGCGCGTAACCGGCCTTCTTTTTGCTCATTCCTCCATTTAAAAATGAGCCTAAAGAGAATGCTTCGCCCCAGTAACACATGGCGCATTCGGGATCCAGGCGACGTGCTTCAGCCATAGACTGAGCCGACTCCAGCATATTGTAGCCCCAGCGCAGTTGCATGCCCTGTCGAAAATATTCCTGGGCTTTTGGTTGGTTCGTGGTAATTGACCACTGGTATTCGCCCAGGGTTTCCGTTAACAGTTCAATGGGGAGATGAAAATTGGGAGTGTCAGAATCGCCAGATTCAGTATTTGCGCATGCCACAAGGGAAATACACAACAGACAATAGCCGATTACCCGAATTATCATTAAAACACTCCTGATTAGTTAGAGAGATAGTGTACTTAATTCCGGTGAATTAGGTAATTACTCCGCAGAATAATGTGTCGCAAAACACGCGCCCTAATCAGCCAGCTCGCCATAGCCTGCAGGTGGAATGCGGTGTAATGTTGCCTGTTCATAGGCGTATGCCAGGCCTATTAACAAACCTTCCGAATAGGGACGGCCCAAGATCTGAAGTCCGGCAGGCAGGTTTTCGAAACTGTATCCCATGGGTACAGTAACTGCTGGCATACCCGTTGCTGGTGCAATGAGCTGGCTATTATCTCCCTTGTACTCCTCCAGTGCCTTATCCAGATGTGCCGGTGGATTTGTCCATCCCGGATACACCATAGCGTCAATTTGGGCTGCATCCATTGAGGCAATAACGTCGTTCAAAAAGGCCTGCCTGCCCGGATGTTGGGGATAATCAGGGCAGGGTGGGTCAAAGTTTTCGGGGTGAAGGTCAGCAGGATTAGCGCCGAAAAAGTGCAGGCGATCTTCTATGTAGGGGGCGTAGTCCTTGTTTTCCAGTACATCCATCACATCAGTTATTGGTGCATCGTCCCCCAGTGATGCAAGGTAAAGGTGCATGTCGTAGCGAAATCGAACGCAAAAGTTATTCGCATCCATATGCGCCTGAAGATTGCTGATAACAAAATCGTGAATGATTATCGCACCGGCTGCTTGTAAGTCAAAAACAGCCTGTTCAAAAATTTTGATGACCTCACTATCCGCATCATCCGTGTATACCAGGGCGTTCAGCACTCCAATGCGTTTTCCCTTGAGAGCTTCCTTGTTCAGGAATTGCGTGTAATCGTCCTCAATGTGCGCCTTACCTAACTCGGTGTAAGGGTCTGCCGGGTCATATCCTGCAACAACATTGAATACTTTTGCGCCATCCGTCACGGTTCTTGTCATCGGCCCGGCAATATCACGATCAAATGCCAGCGGAATAACACCATCACGGCTGGTGAGACCTATGGTGGAACGTATGCCAAACAATGCCAGGTGCGAGGAAGGCCCGCGGATGGAATTTCCGGTGTCTGAACCCATACCTACAATGCCGAAATTTGCTGCGATACCGGATGCTGTTCCGCCGCTGGAACCAGCTGGAACTCTTGTAAGGTCGTATGCATTTGCCGTAGTACCATAGGATGAACTGATAGTTTGTCTTGCGCTAAAGGCCCACTCGGCCATATTGGTTTTAGCAATAATTATCGCATCTGCTTCGCGTAACCTTCGCACCATAAAGGCATCGTTTGGTGGTATAGAATTTTTTAATGCGATGGAACCACCGCTGGTTGGCATATCGGCTGTATCGTAGTTGTCTTTTAGTAGTACTGGAGCACAAAAAAGAGCACCCAGAGTATCACCGGCAGCAATTTTCTCATCAATTTCGCGTGCTTTAGTCAGTGCGTTGGGATTATTGAAAATTATAGCGTTGAGTCCGGTCGATTGGTCATAGGTGTTAATACGGTTCAGGTAACCCCGGATTATTTGTTCACAGGAGGATGTACCTGTAAGCAATGCCGACTGCAGATCGTCCAGGCTTGCCTCAACAAATACAAAATCCTTTTGAGGCGCGAAAATCGAGCAGGATGTGAGCGTGAAAAAAAAAGCCATCGCAGTTAGATAACGAAATATTGAGTCCGGTACTTTTTGCATCTGGTGGTGCCCTGGTAGAGTAAGTTCAATTGCTCAAATATAATGTGAAATCTTCGCTATGTTCCAACTTCATCGTCAGCCACACGCACAACCACATGACCCTGTTTCTTGCCCGAATCGATGTAACGATGTGCTTCTGTCATCTGATCCAGCGGATAAGTTCTATCAATAACCGCTTTGAGCTTTCCATGTGAAACCATCTCAATCAGATATTCAAGATCATTTGCGGTGATGTTTGCCATGGAGAACAGCACTTTCTTTGCACCTCTTCGGGACGACCACCAGCCGCGCAACATGACCGAAAGGCCACTGTTGGCAAGCAAATAACGGCCTGTGGGCTTTAATGAGCGTAAGGATCGGGCATAGGGGCTTTTGCCCACAACGTCAAAAATCACGTCGTATCTGGTGTCCATTTGAGTGAAATCCTGCTGCCGAAAATCAATTGCGTGATCGGCGCCGATGCCAAGTAACATTTCCAGTTTATCTGCGCTGTCTACGACCGTTACCTCTGCACCCAGATTATGTGCTATCTGTACGGCATAGGTACCAATACAACCGCCAGCGCCGAATATCAGAATTTTCTCTCCCTTCGCTAATCCACCTGCTCTCAGAAAATGCAGGGCGTGAATTCCCCCTACGGGTAGCGTTGCTGCCTCTTCGTGACTGATATTTGCCGGTTTCATTGCAATCGCATAGTTGTCGGGTAAACAAAGATACTCGGCATAGGAGCCAAATCGAAATCCCGTGCAGGCTATCACCGCATCACCGGCCTTGAATGTGCTTACGTTCTCACCCACTGCCTCAACAATGCCTGAGAGTTCCTGACCCAGAATTTTTATGCGGGGTCGGAATATTCCCATGAAAATTCGAATCGGTAACCACATGCTTGGATGTATCTGGGAACGGCGCATTTCACAATCGCCCGTGAACACATTGCTGGTATGCACCTTTATGCGCAGTTCATTGCTTTTAGGTGTGGGCTTTTGCACCTCTTCAAGCTGCAGGACTTCGGGTGGACCATATTTTGTCCAGATAATGGCTTTCATTTGAGGTGGTAGTGTTCCTGAATTCATTCAAAGGTTGACTGTTAGTGTACGTTAACTAATACAATAGTAGGAATTGGGACTAGAAGTAAGGAGTATATAAAATACGCATAATTGACAATTGTTATGCTGATTTTATGAACATTATGAATCCTGTATTACGAACTAACATACTGTTTTTGGGCGCTGTTTTTGTCGCTTCCTGTGCCTCTACCCCCCCGGAGCAACCAGTGGAAGCCGTGGTTTGGCAACACGAGTTTGAGCATCCGGTCGAATTTCAGTCCTTGTTGGGGGCAAATTTGCTGGTATTAGGCAGTACCCGACATTTCTACGGAATTGACACCGTCAGCGGCGAAATTTTGTGGCGAAAACGCAATTTGAGTGTCGCAGCCCAGGACATTACGCTTATTCAGGACAGCGACTATTTTCTGGTAAGCGACGCCGGTGGCGGAACGTTCGCAGACAAGAACACCAACGTTTTGATGCTTGAACAACGTAGTGGCGAGATTGTCTGGGAATCCGATCTGTTAGAGGGCAAGGTACTGCAAGCTACGCTGGATCCGTCCGGGTCGGTGTTATTTGTTACCAGCGTGATTGGAGCACATGGGGATGACAGGGGTTTTTTGAGTAGCGCCTTGCCTAGCAAGGGTCTGTGGTCGGGACTGAAGAGAGAACCCCACATTAGTGCACTTGAACTACAAACCGGAAAGGTGTTGTGGACGCGGGCTTTCGGGGATGAAGTTCCGCTGCGACCCTTATACAGAACCAGCCTGGATGAGGACGCCAATTGGTTAAATTTGCGACCATTTGATCTGGGTTTATTTCATGAGCCCCTGATCAGTTCAGGGAAGGTCTGCGTAACCTATCAGGGAATTGATTGTTATGACTATTCCAGTGGTAAGCCCTTATGGTATGAAAAATTTGGCGTTCTAAACGGAGATCTGGCGCTTTCCTATAGCTACCCCATTGTCAAAGGACAGGCTCTGGTAACCACCAGTAACCGGCGCATACAGGCGTATCACCCTGAGACCGGTAAGCGCTTATGGCGCTCACGGCGATTTGATGTCATTTCCAGTTTGAATGATTCCGGTGACAACGCAATCTATGCGCAATTGGGCGGAAATTTTTTTGATATTAAAAAGGAGCGTTGGGTGTGGGAGGGCGACTTCGGTGTTGCTGCCATTGATAGTACAACGGGTAAAACCTTGTGGCGGTATAAAAGTGCGAACGGCTCGATAACCAACTTGCTGGTTCTGGAAGACCAGATCTGGCTTGCCGATGAAAAGTATCTGTTGTGCCTGAACAAGACTAAGGGCTCGGTTTGCATGCGGGTGAAACACGATCTTGAAAATGAGCCAGCAATTATTGGCCTGAATGATCGAAATCAGATTATTTTGCTGGGTGATGGTGAAGCTGCGGCATTTGAATATTCGGCAAAAAAACGGCTTTGGCATGCTAATTATGCCATTCCCGGGCCAGGTGTCTGGAAACGGTTTTCTCGTAGTCTTATGGCAGCCTCTGGTAATGCGCTTCGATTTGGTTCATTTGTTGTGAGTCATGCCGGGGGGGTTGTGCCCTCCCTGGCGGTACCGTTGGCAGGTGTCAATATAAAATTGATAAACACTAAAAAGCTGGTTACCAAATCTACTGGCCAGTTAGGCAGACAATTGGTGGTGGGTGCGCGAGGGGACGATGTCTTAAGCAGTGAAAATGATGATGACGACAACAAAGATAATGAGGCAAGTTATCAATATTTTGTCACCGTACCAAAGGGCCTAAAAGAACACGCTTTGATGGTGGTCAATCTGAATACCGGAAAAACCGAAGGCATGCTGGCCCTGCATTCAAGTTTGCCAAAAATTACCATTGATGAGGTAAATGGACAGGTATATGAGATCCAGGGGCAAAGTCTGGTGGCGCAGAGTATCCCGCGAAAAATTGCAAGTTATTAAGAGGTGAGCATGTTAGAGATCAAAAAGGCCAGCTGCCACTGCAAGGCAGTGGAGTTTGAAGTTGAGTGGCACGATGGGCCTGGTGATTTGCGTCGTTGCAATTGTTCCTTGTGTCATCGAAAAGGTGCGGTGATGGCGGGGGTACCCCTTAGTGGTTTGCGCATCACCAGGGGGAAGGAAAACCTGGCTTTGTATCAATGGAATACAAAAATTGCCAAACACTACTTTTGTAAACTTTGCGGAATTTATACCCACCACCAGCGACGAACAGCACCCGATGAATTTGGTTACAACACAGGCTGTCTTGAGGATCAGGCGGCACTGTCCGGAATTGAAATTGAATACGTGGACGGTGCATCCAATTCGCTTGTTGGAGATAAGTAAAAGTGGCCTGGTTGACAGAAAGACCCATTGGTTTGACCTACTCTGCTGATGGAGCCTACCCGGGCTACACCATCTTTAGCTCCGTCACCGGGCATTACGCCAGCATGATCGATATGCAGGGCAAGGTGGTACACCAGTGGCATCATAAGGAAGGAATTCAGCATCTCAAGCTGCTTGATAACGGAAACCTGCTTATACAAACATCGCCGTTGGAGGACGCTGGTGGCCGGGAAAAATCGGGTGGTTCTGCGGGTGCCATGATAGAGCTGGATGCAGCCAGCAACACTGTGTGGGAACATCGGGATATCTCACAACACCATGACTACGTGAGACTGGATAACGGGAATACAGTGTACCTGGCATGGGAAGCGATACCACTGGAGTATTCAGAAAAAATACAGGGTGGCCATCATCACGAGGAAGATCCTGAGTTTATGTGGGGGGACGTGATTCGCGAAATTGATGTAAAGGGAGAGCTATTAAAAGAGTGGCTATCCTGGGAACATCTGGATTTTGATGAAGATGTGATCTGCCCGCTTGAGAGCTACAAGGAGTGGACCCATGCAAATTCCCTGGACGTTTTAAGCGATGGTAATTGGCTGGTTTCTTTCCGGCTTACCAGTACGGTCGCGATCGTTGACAGTCAGAGTGGTGAGATAATCTGGCGTTGGGGGCCTAACCAGATTCCGGGCGACCATGATTCTGAAAAATGGGGCTCTGGAGAGCTTTCGCATCAACACAACGCACAAATGTTGCCCAACGGAAATATTCTGGTGTTTGATAATGGTTGCCATAGAAAACGTGGGCCAAACTTTTCACGTATTGTCGAAATAGACAAGGATACGCGTCAATTTGTCTGGAGCTATATGGCACCCACTGTGCTGGCGTTCTACAGTTTTATGATAAGTGGCTGTGAGCGATTGCCGAACGGGAATACCCTGATTACCGAGGGTGCGACCGGAAGGTTATTTGAGGTGAACAAAAAACGTAAAGTAGTCTGGGAGTACGTTAGCCCATGGACACTTGTCAGCAAATTTGGCCCAACACCTGCTGTATTTCGCTCGTACAGAATTGGTCTGGATGATCCGCGAATTCAGGGCATGGATCTGTCGGGAGAAAACTATACCGAGCTTAACAGGGCTATTGGTAAGGGGGAGGTGCAAACCGAACCGGAGTATGCACGTATTTTTGAAGAAAAAATGAAAAAACAAAAAGAAGAGAAAGAAAAAGAATTAAATGCTTCTTCGTAATCCCCAATAAAACTAGTTCCTCGCTCGTTCAAACACTGCAAGGTGCAAAGTGTGAAAGAATCTTTGTCTGGGAATATTCCTTACCAGCTTGAAATTGTTTTGAATGAACAGATTTTCTATACTTGCCAGGGAAGTGGTGTGTTGCCTGGAAGGTTTGTTGAACAAGGTAGCGCGCAAGTTTCGTTTGATGCTGGTGAAAGAAAACGGGCTTAGATAGGAAATTAGCACATAGTTTTTAGCCACCCGGCAAAGCTCTCCAATTACTTTCTCACGAATCTCATCGTCGGGAAAATGGTGGTATAACCTGAAACAAAGAATAGCGTCGAAACTACCATCCTGATATTGCAATTTTTCTATGTCGGCTTGTTCAATATTGGCAAGCACTCCCGCCTTTTCCAACTCTTGCCTTGCAACGGTTACTGCGGCCTCTCCCAAATCGACTCCCGTAGTTGTGTAACCTTCCCGAGTCAGCATGATGGTGGCACGACCGGTTCCGCAGGGAGCGTCCAAAAATGAATTTACGCCATTAAGGTATGCCAGTGCCTTTCTTATCAGGCGCATTTCCGCATCATGCTTGTGTTGTTTGCGCCGGGTATAGGCTTCAGCGACGCTCAGCTCGCTTTTAATGCGCGACTTATAGTTATCAGGCTTATTGATTTCTGCCATGAGTGTGTCTCTAAATTTTGGAATAAGTTTTGTGCTTCGTCGAAACAGGCGATCAATATCCTGTTTCTGAGCTCGCCGCATAAAAAAAGGGCGGTAGGTCTTTTCAAAATCAATAAGTTGACAATGGGCGCTCTCGGTATCCAGAAAAATGTGTTTGGTATATAAGGCACCATGCACCAGGTTTAGCTGATGCAGCGCCCGGATAACCTTTCCAGCACTACGCAGAAATTCTTCATACCGTGGCGTAAGGGTAGGCGTGTTGAGTATTTCTTCCAAATTCAGGTAACCTTCAAGGCTTGCACTTACGAGTATCGCCTGAAGATCGCCGTGGAAGGATCGTTGGCTGTAACATAATAATTTTGGGCCTATCGGCTGAGTGCTGTTTACTTTACTCAGGGAATTGTATTCAAACCAGAAGCTGGGTCTGGGGCGGTAAAAGGATGCCCTCGCCCGTCGGGTCTGGTTCTCCTGTCGCTTTAAATAAACCGTTAGTGAATTGCCGTTTGTGTTTTTCAGCTGATGTTTGGTAACACCGCTCCATCCTCCGCGCCGTTCATTAATGGGTTCTACCCACTCGCGCGGCCAATTCCAGACCTTATCGAAGGTATTTTCTCCGAGCTTGCTCAGGGCCTCCTGAAACTCTTTCTCACAAAAATAGAAATCATTGGACACAAGACACGGTACTCGGGAGTTGACTAATTATGGAGGGTGTCAATGACGCCAGCCAGGCCAAAATCGCGCTTGGTTAATCCACCGGCATCATGGCTTGTGAGATCAATTTCCACCTTGCCATAGATGTTCGACCATTCCGGATGGTGGTTGGCTTTTTCGGCGCGGATAGCAACTTTTGTCATAAATGCAAAAGCCTGTACAAAGTCAGGAAAGGAGAATGACTTGTTTAGTTTACCGTCCCTGATTATCCACGGAGCGGAAGCGTCTTCATTCAATCGAGCCAGCTCCTCCTGTATTTCACGCGCTGTGTATTTTACCGTCATTTTAGTAGCGATGCGGTGCAGATTTGGCCATGATTATGACACCACGCTTTCTGTTTCTTCGACACGAAAATTCAAATCAAAATTCTTGACCGGCAGCGAGCGAATCCTTGTGCCTGTCGCGTTGAATATAGCGTTGGTCAAGGCGGGTGCGATGCCCGGTGTTCCTGGTTCACCTGCCCCACCAACCGCTGCCCCACTATTTACAATGTACGTTTCTATTTTAGGGGCTTCATCCATGCGTAACATTTCGTAGTCATGAAAGTTACTTTGTACAACCGCACCCTTTTCAATACTAATTTCGCCGTACAGGGCAGCCGTCAGGCCGTAGATAATACCGCTTTCCATTTGCGCAATCAGGCCATCAGGACTAATTGCAAAACCGGCATCAACCACACAAACTACCCGGTCTACTCTTACTTTGCCTTCAACAATTTCTATTTCTACCACCTGTGCAACGATGCTACCGAAAGATTCCTGCAATGAAATACCTCTGCCCCAGCTTTCTGGCAAAGGGGATGTCCAGTTAGCCCTTCGGGCAGCCAATTCCAACACCTTGCGATGACGCGATTCAGGTTCAAGTGCGTTGCGTCGGAATTCAAAACTGTCTTTACCAGCAGTGTGTGCTATTTCGTCCATGAAGGACTCGGTAAAAAAGCCGTGAAGGGAATGATCAACACTGCGCCACGGTCCCCACCTGACATGGCTTGGGCTTGGCGAATAATGAATATATTGGCTGTTGGTTTTATAAGGCGTGTACGGCGCTTCCGCAGGTTCATGTTTTTCCACAAACTGATTTTCCCAGGCCAGAATCTCGCCCTGCGCACCCAATGCGGCCCTGAAGCGGCTGATAGAAGCCTGCCGATAATTGTCCTGGCGAATGTCTTCTTCCCGAGTCCAGATAAGTTTAACAGGCACATCAACTTCTTGAGCCAAAAGAGCAGCTTGTACTGCATAGTCCGATTGCGCGCGGCGACCAAAACCCCCGCCCAGGTAGGCGTTGTGCAACACGACACTCGAGCTGTCCAATTCAAGTGCATGCGCAATCTCATCCCTGAAGCCAAGAGGGTTTTGACAACCCGTCCAGACTTCACAAATGCCGTCGTGCATCCACGCTGTACAATTTAGTGGTTCCATACACGCATGCGCCAGATAGGGCACCCGATACTCTGCCTCAAAGACCTTGTTAGCCTGGGCAAAAGTCTGGTCTACATCACCGGTTTTAACATCTGTTTCTGTAGTTCCATCAATTTTTGCTTTATCCAGTTCCGCCACAAACTGGGAATACAAACTATCCTGGTTTGCATCTGCGGAATCTGTATCGGAGTAGGTAACCTGCACTGCGGCAAGCGCCTGTTTGGCTTGCCAGAACCCATCCGCAATTACTGCTACACCACTGTTTAGCCCGGAAGTTGCATTTTCCAGTCTTACCACCTTCTTTACACCGGGCATGGCACGTGCTGCACTATCATCAACTGATTCGATTTGCGCTCCAAACACGGGGGACGCGCTTACTGTTGCATGCAGCATATCTGGTAATATTGCGTCTATTCCAAAAACCGCACTGCCATCCACCTTTTCAGGAATATCCAGCCGCTGCACAGAGGTACCCATAATTTTGTAATCTTTTACATTCTTTAACACAGGAGCACTTGGCGGTGTAAGCTGCGCGGCTGTTTGTGCAAAATCCGAGTATGGTGCTGAACGATTGGAAGTTTTATGCAATATATGACTGTTCTCGGTATCCAGTTCCGAGACAGGTACCTGCCACGTGTCACTGGCTGCTTCCATGAGTATTTGCCGTGCGGCAGCACCTGCAACACGCATCCCGTGAACGCCGGTTGCACGGATGGAAGAACTACCACCAGTGATCTGCAGGCTCATCGTCTGGGCAATTTTTAAGAACGCGCCGTCAATAGTGGGTACCAGCGCATCAGGAATTTTAATGTCTCCAAGAATGTAACCTTTGCCCAGTGCATAATTTGCATAATCCTCGTGCGCAGGCGCTTCCATAATATTCACGGTTTGCCAATCTGCATCCAGTTCATCTGCAAGCATCATTGCAAGAGAAGTGTGAATACCCTGACCCATTTCCGAGTGAGGAATAATGGTCGTAATCGAATTGTCGGCTGCGATTTTCACCCATGCACTGATAAGGGTTTCACCTTCACCTTGCACCAAAGGTGCGAGATTTGGCGTTCTGTGCCCGGGACGTATGCCTACTCCCACTATAAGGGCGCCACCAGCGACGATGCCGGTGCCAACGAATGCTCTTCTGCTCCACTTGTTCATGCCAACACCTCACCTGAAGCAGCCCGCTTGATAGCCTTGCGAATGCGTGAATAGGTACCACACCTGCAGATGTTGCCACGCATGGCCGTGTCGATATCTTCGTCTGTGGGATTAGCGTTACCCTCAAGAAGGGCAAGCGCTGACATGATTTGGCCTGACTGGCAGTAACCGCACTGTGGCACCTGTTCGTCGATCCAGGCTTGTTGAATGGGGTGTAAATCACCGTTTTTAGCAACGGATTCTATGGTATTAACGCGTTTGCCCTCAACGCTACCCACCGGGGTTACACAGGACCGCACTGGTGTGCCATTGATATGCACGGTACAGGCACCGCACTGGGCTATACCACAGCCAAACTTTGTACCCGTTAATTGAAACTGTTCGCGAATCACCCACAGCAGAGGTGTGGCAGGGTCGACGTCGATGGCTCTGGTTTGGTCATTGATGGTTATTTCCAGCATTCAGATCACCTGTTTTTTCCATGGGAAGTGTAGGAAATGTATCTCGATGCTACTACTTTTTAAGCCCTGGTTGAACTTATGTTTTTGTTGGGCTGAGTAAGGTTTGGAGTTAGGATCTTGCTAATCCCCGATTACTTTGGAGTTGTTTCTGACCATGACCGCAACAAGCTCGCCACTCATTTTGTACGGAGTACCTTTTTCCCAGCCGGTTCGCGCGGTTATGTGGCTATTGCTGTATAAAAGCCAGCCTTTTGAAATGGTACTCATTAATCCTGGCTCACGGGGGGACAACGGTAGTCGCAACCCGGAATACCTTGCGAAAAATCCCGGCGGGACCATTCCCTGCATAGAGGAGCCGGATGAGAATTTCACTCTGGCGGAAGCGCATGCAATTATGTGTTATCTGTGTAACAAACATGGCTGGACGGATGTTTATCCCGATGAGCCAAAGTTGAGGGCGCGGGTTGACTGGTATTTGAACTTTCACCATCGCAATGTAAGGGATGCATCCCTTGGTCTGGTGGCACCAAAGATTCGTAAAGACCTGAATATACCTGAAGCCTTTCAGGAGGCTGCCAGAAAAACACTGACGCATGCCTTGAAAGCGCTGGAACAAGGCTGGCTTGCTGATTCAAGGTATTTAACGGGTGACGAGTTGACTATTGCGGATATGGCTGCATATGTTGAAATTGGTCAGCTTCAGCCTTGTTTCACTAACGTATACGACTTTGCAGATTTTCCTAATGTGAGTCGCTGGTTAGCAGATATGCAAGCGATCAAGGCCCATGATGAAGTGCATGTTGTGTTAACAGAGCTCGGTGATATTAGTGAAGAAGCGCCGGACATGGGCAGAATTCGAGATGCTAACAAGCGCGCTCTGGCTGTACTAAAGGATTGTCTGGCAACGATGTAAACGGGGGATATGTGTATGAGTAAGCAAACGGCTTCCATCCATTTAATGATTCGTGTTAAGGCGAGCCTGGCCGATACCTACCAGGCACTGACCAGCAATAATGGTATTTCCATGTGGTTTACGGAAACTCGCTGTGACAAATGGGTTACTAGCGGGTCAGTTGTGTGGTTTGGCTCGACTGAGATGACCATTAGTGACATACGCGAAAATGAATGCCTGCTCCTACATGTCGAGCAAGGTGGCGGATGGGACAATACAGATATTGAGTTTTCTCTTGAACAAGATGCCGACAAGATGCTGGTCAGGTTTGATCATTCCGGTTGGCCTGAAGCTTCAGATCATTTCCGGGATTGTTCAATGAGCTGGGCGTTCTTTCTTGAAAGCCTGCGTGCGTATCTCGAAACGGGTGTGGGCACACCGGAAGGTGTTGCTCCTGCATGTAAATCCGAATGATGTTTTAAGTGCCTGTCAATCCATTGATAAAAGGAGCAACTAACTGAAATACAAGCTTGTTGTCTTTGCATTTATTGGCCTGGGTTTTATGACGGCCATTTCAGCCGATGAGCCAGACGTAATGTATTGGACAAATGCAAATGACGTCAAATGGGCCAGCAGCTAACTGCAGTTTGGGCGTGTACGCCTGCCAGTTCTTCTTTGCCTTGTAGTTGGGATTTCAGGGATAAAGGGACTATTGACAAGGGTTGTGGACAAGTGGTATCCAATTGGATACCATGATAGTCATGTTAAACACCCGGCAAAAAATTTCGATTAGCTTGCAAGAGGCGCGCCACCAGGCAGGTTTGTCCCTGCGGCAATTGGCCGAACGGGCAGGCACTTCCCATGCAACATTGATTGCCTATGAAAAGGGCAAAAAGATACCCTCCACAGCGACTTATTTCAGGGTACTGGAAGCTTGTGGCAATTCCGTAGAAATAATACTGCACCGCCGCGTTCGGGAGCGAGATGGAATTCCCAGAGGGGAAGAACTGTCCCTGGTTCTGGAATTAGCCGATCAATTCCCACATCGGGCAAGCCGACATCTGGAGTTTCCTTCTTTTCCAGGAGAGGGTTTTCCCAAAAATGGCTATTCTGAAAATGGATAGCATGGTAGACAAAGTTGTTGTGCTCCATCACACCTTGGGTGAAGCGGACCTGCCACATGCATTCGGGGGTGCTCTGGCACTGGCATGGTGTACGGAGCGTGCACGCGGAACTATCGATATCGATGTTAATGTTTTGGTTCCGGCAAGTGAATATCAACGGGTCATTGATGTACTGCCGGAGGGAGTAAAAGTAACAAAAAAGGATCAGCAACTTTTCCAGCGGGAAGGGCAGGTACGTCTATGGTGGAACAGAACACCCGTGGACATATTTCTAAATAGTACCGAGTTTCACGAACAACTTGTCGGCAGAATTCGATGGGAAAAATTCGCAGGTCAAAACATTCCATTTCTTTCCTGTCTGGACCTTGCTGTGTTCAAGGCATTCTTTAATCGGACCAGAGATTGGGCAGATCTTGAAGAAATGCACGCTGCCGGTACGCTAAATATCGAACAGGTTCAAACCACACTGATTAGGTATCTTGGACTAGATGATGAAAGAATCAGACGGCTAACTTCACTGGCTGAACAGTGAAATAGAAAAATAATCGGGATTTGCGTGTTATGACTATAAAACAACCTGTCCAGTTTAAAGGTATGCCGGGCTCACCTTATACGAGAAAAATGCTGGCTTACCTGCGTTACCGACACATTCGCTATGAACTTTTGTTTGGTGATCAGGCTGATTCTCTCGATCTGCCGAAAGCCAAAGTGGGTTTGTGACCGACCTTTTACCTGACAGATGAAAATAAAGAGATGCAGGCTGTTGTGGATTCGACGCCGCTGATTCGTCGATTTGAAAATGAGATTGAGGGCAGGGCTACTATTCCGGATAACGCGGTACTTGGATTTATAAATTACCTGATAGAAGACTACGCGGATGAGTGGCTAACCAAAGCCATGTTTCACTACCGCTGGTACTACGAAGCAGACATCGAGATGGCGGCTGCAATCCTGCCTCGCTGGCGTGGTATCCAGAAAACGGAAGCCCAATTGCAAAAGATGAGTGATTACATCGCCGAGCGTCAGATTTCGCGACTCTATGTCGTGGGCTCAAATGATATAACCGCTCCGGTTATCGAAGAAAGTTACAAAAGATTTCTACAAATTATGGATGAGATCATTCTTCGCCAACAGTTCGTGTTGGGCGCACGTCCGTCGTCTGCAGATTTTGGTATCTATGCGCAACTTACTCAATTGGCAAAATTTGACCCGACACCCGCAGCAATTTGTATGAAACAAGCGCCACGTGTGCATGCCTGGACAGATCTTGTTGATGACCTTAGTGGACATCCTGCAGATACTTCGCACTGGATGTCAGTAGATGCAGTGAAGGAAACGCTGGGAGCTTTACTTTCCGAAATTGGCAGGGTGTATGCACCTGCACTTATCGCAAACGCCAAAGCTCTGCAGTCTGGTGAAAAACAGATGGAAACAACCATTGATGGCAAATCCTGGGTGCAGCCCACATTTCCGTACCAGGCGAAGTGTTTGCGGTGGATTAATGAGGCATATCAAAACTTGAACGGTAGTGAACAAAGCCAGGTGGACGCACTACTTAAAGACACGGGTTGTGCAGCCATGATTTTCAAGCGATAACGCAAAAACCAAGACCGATTGTTAGCTTTTTTCGCGTTTGATGGATTTGATGATTGCATTGGTTTCTGGTGAAACCGGTGCGCTCAGAACACCTGCCATCGTGTCAATTAAATTGTTCAGGAAAAGTTTCGCGTGTGTGCCCTTAAAGGCTTTCTTTTGTCGGGCATGATTACCCATTGATACAGAGGCGAGCCTGACGGCAGATTCCATACGCTGTCGGTAGGTGTTTTCATCGAGATGCGAAAGGGCTGCGCGAAGTAGTTGTCCGATTTTCTGGCCGCTTTCTCCTCCGCCGCCCTGTCTATTTACGAGAGACAATGCAGAATACTGTGAAAGTGCAAGTTTAGGGCTGAAAGCGATGATATACCGTCGATATCCGGTACTGGTTTTGGCAAGCATAAACCCTGGTGTAGTCATCAAACTGCAGACTTCTCTCAGTGAAGGATCAGGCTTGCGCGCAAGCAGCTCTTCAAGCATTTGTGTTCGTTTTTCTCGCGTCTGTTGGTCCCGATTTTGCTGAATGGCTACAAACAGTCCCCGTATATTTTTGAAATGGTACTGAAGGGCAGATTCGTTCTTTTGTCCGGCGGCCTTTATGATTTCTCTAATAGAAACATTTTCCATGCCCTTTTCTGCAATTAGCTTTTCCGCCGCCTGCATAAGCGCATGTTGGGTGCTTGCACTACGAGTTTGCTGACTGGCAGGAGTAGGCTTCATTTTTTTGAGCTCTGCAGGTGAGATTAGCATAACCGTCGTTACACGATTAATAATGATATACATTAAAACTATGAATGGTTATAGTCAATGGCGCACTGATCATTGTGAGTCGAAAGGCCTAACATAAAAAGGGGAATGTGCAGGTGAAAAAGTGGTTGATCATACTGGCGGTCTCAGCAGCGGTTCTTGCTGGCGTAGCATTTTTGGCTCTGAAATCGCAAGGAATTCAAACCCTGTTGTTAGATCGCGTTTCCGATGTATTTGTCAATCGTGGTGCCCGGACATTACCCGCATCGGACAGCTTGAGAGTATTTGTGTGTGGCAGTGCATCCCCCATGGGTAATTCGGGCCAGGCACAGGCCTGCATTGCAGTGCTAACCCCCGATCACTTTTACATTGTAGATTCGGGTGCGGGTTCAACAGCCAATTTGCAGAGCGGCCTCCTGCCCTTGAATCGGCTGCAAGGTATCTTTCTAACGCACTTCCACTCCGATCACATCGCCGAAATATACGAAGTGAATCTCGGGTCCTGGGTAAATGGCAGGCCCCAGCCCTTGACGGTTTATGGGCCCACGGGTGTGGAAACGGTTGTAGCGGCAGTTAATGACGGTTATTCCCTTGATCGCAAATACCGAACTGACCATCACGGGCTTGCGCTCCTGCCCCCAGAGATGGGTGTTCTGTCAGCAAAAACGGTACAGCCGGGCATTATTTTTGAGTCAGGTGATCTAAAGGTAACCATGTACACGGGTGGTCACCCACCTATCGAGCCCGCAGTGGGTTACCGCTTTGATTATAGGGGCCGAAGCGTAGTAGTTTCCGGTGATTCTCTGGTTACAGATGAAACGCGCAAAATTTCCGATAACACTGATTTACTGCTGCACGACGCGCTTTCTGAACCTATAGTTTCCACTATGTCCCAGGCAGCTGGCGAGGCTGGGCGTAACCGTATTTCAAAAATCATGTCTGACGTGCTGGATTACCATGCCTCAGCCACTTCCCTGATTGAATTGGGAGCGCGCGTTGATATCGGTATGGTGGCCTTTTACCACCTCGTGCCTTCGGTCGACAATATTGTGATCAAACAAATTTTCGAGCGGGACATGCCATCTAATTATTTACTCGCTGAAGACGGCATGTGGTTTGAGCTGCCAATCGATTCCGATGAAATCAGAGTTTCCATGCCCTAAGTTAATGGGGTCAGGTTCATTTTAAAGGCAGGAGAATTTAGTGCATAAACGAATGTTGTTATGGACGGTGCCCGGTGTCCTGTGGCTGTTATTTACCATTTGGTACACAGATTTTGGAGGGCCATTGTCTGAGGCAGAAATTGATTCCGGAATATCCTCAATGCAGGTAAATGGTTTTACCAGTGCGGAAGGGCTTGCGAAATTAAGGGCTTTTCTTACCAAAGACACGGGCCGTCAGTTTCTTATGGTGAATAATATTGATATGAATGAACACCCGCCCTCTATGCCTGGTTTCGGTGCTGAGGCTACGGCGGCGGATTATGTAAATCATTATATGGAGCACATGTATACACAGTTGTTTAAACGCGCCTGCCACCCCGTATTTTTTGGTTCCGGGCTTGGCTTCGTTGCAGATTTAACGGGCATCACGGGTCCAGTCGCATCAGGCTGGGACAGTGCTGCACTCTTTCGGTATCGCAGTCGTCGTAGCTTCCTGGAAATCATTGCCCATCCCGAGATGCAGTCCAGGCATAGTTACAAGTTGGCAGCAATGGTGAAAACCCTGGCCTATCCGGTAGAGCCAAGCCTGTACGTCTCTGACCTTCGATTCATTCTGTTTTTGGTGCTTGGTTTTATGACTGCCATTTTGGATATTCTGGTATTTGGGGTGAAGCAAAAAAATGAACAGGAGCAAACACCAGTATGAAAATATTAAGAACCCCCGACGAGAACTTCGCCAATTTGGCTGATTATCCTTTTACGCCTAATTACACAACCATTCAAAGCGGTGGTGGTAGTGATCTTCGCATTCATCATCTTGATGAAGGTCCAAAAGATGGGCCAATTGTGCTGTGTATGCACGGGCAGCCTGTGTGGAGTTACCTGTATCGCAAAATGATTCCCCTGTTAGTTAATGAGGGTATGCGGGTGATAGCACCGGATCTGCCGGGTTATGGAAAGTCTGATAAACCCGCAGCACTTGAGGACTATAGCTACCAGCGACAGGTTGACTGGATGGGCCAGTGGCTCACGAAAAATGATTTTACGGGGGTAAGCTTTTTTGGGCAGGATTGGGGCGGGTTGATCGGCTTGCGCATGATTGCCGATCATCCAGAAAGGTTTAGCCGGGTAATTATTTCCAATACCGGACTCCCCTATAATCCGGATGTACCGGATGAAGTGGTTAGGCAGGTTGAAAATTTTCGCGCTAATGCAAAAACTCCAACTCTGCCTGAAATGGGCAAGGCGCTCGGTAGAATACCCGGAGAAGGCGCGCCTATGTTTGCTTACTGGCAGAAGTTTTGTTGGGAAACAATCGACATTCCCATAGGCATGATGATGCAGTCAACAATGGAAAAAACCTCTCCATTTGCCATGACCACCAACTTTTTATTCAACAGGATGGGTATGGGCAAGTGGTCGCCATTTCGATCCGAACTGGCAAAGGCTTATGACGCTCCATTTCCGGATGCGAGTTTCAAAATGGGGCCTCGCGCCATGCCAAGCCAGGTGCCAACATTACCCACAGACCCTTCCCTGAACGCACAAAAACAAGCCTGGGAGTTTTTCGCAGGCTTTGATAAGCCATTCCTTTGTATCTTTGCTGACAATGATCCGGTTACGAAGGGTGGGGATGCTGTATTTCTGGAAAGAGTGCCTGGCACCAGGGGGCAAGCGCATACAACCATCAAAGGGGGCGGTCATTTTGTACAGGAAAACTGTCCAGAGCAAGTGACCAAAGCCATTGTAGATCTCATTCGTTCAACCTGACATATATTTGATAAGCAGCCAAACAGAAGGTGAGATAATTGAAGAAAATATTGATAGCAGTGGTGATTCTCAGCCTTATTGGTCTGCTGCTTTCCAGCTATTGGTACTACGCACCTGGCATTATTTCAGATTTTGTCAACCCGGTAAGTGATAACCGCGAAGTAGTCTGGCAAAAGGGCCCGGCGCTACCTACTGGAGTAGATCAGCCACCAAATATCATAGTGATAGTAGCTGACGACCTCGGTTTTAACGACATCACTTTTTATGGTGGTGGCATTGCCAATGGAAGTGTACCTACACCCAACATTGATTCGATCGCGAAACAGGGCATGCACTTCGCCAATGGCTATGCAGGTAACGGCACATGTGCGCCTTCGCGTGCTGCTCTGCTGACGGGTCGATTTCCCACACGTGTAGGGTTCGAATTCACACCTGCACCGCCCGCATTCGCACGACTAACCGCTGGCGATGGTTTTATCGAGCAAAACGCCGAGCACTACCCTGACTCTGACCATCTGGGGTTGCCCGGCAGTGAGCTGACCCTGCCAGAAATGTTAAAAGCCAAAGAGTATCACTCGGTAGCGCTGGGCAAGTGGCACCTTGGTGCGACTGATGGCATGAAACCAAATGACCAGGGATTTGATGAATTCCTCGGTTTTTTAGCTGGTGCAGGTTTATTCATGGAGGAGGGAGACGATCAGGTTGTTAACTCAAAACAGGGTTTTGATCCGATTGACAAATTTCTTTGGGCTAACCTGAAGTACGCGGTTCGGTTTAATGATAGCGAGCGTTTTCGTCCGAACTCACACATGACAGACTACTTAAGTCGCGAGGCTGTTAAGGCTATAAATGCGAATCGCAACCGACCGTTTTTTTTGTATCTTGCATACAACGCTCCTCATACTCCGCTGCAGGCTGAAAAGGCGGATTATGACGCACTCTCGCACATCAATGATCATACAGAACGAACCTATGCAGCAATGCTCCGTGGACTGGACCGGGGCATTGGGGAGGTACTTACTGCACTAAGCGATAATGGTATTGATGACAACACCATAGTAATTTTTACCAGTGACAACGGTGGGGCAGGTTATCTCGGTTTGCCAGATATCAACAAACCTTACCGTGGCTGGAAGATCACTTTTTTTGAAGGTGGTATACATGCACCCTACTTTATTCGTTGGCCAAAGAAAATTGCGGCTGGCAGTCGATATGATTCCGCCGTTGCACATGTTGATATTTTTTCTACCGCACTTGCAGCAGCTGGTGTTGAGCTACCCGCTGACCGGGTAATAGACGGGGTTAATCTTCTCGACTACGCGCTTCAAAGCCCACAGGCGGAGCTTAGCCGGCCATTGTTCTGGAGGACAGGTGGTTACAAGGTAGTGCAACAGGATGGCTGGAAGCTTCAATTACAGGAACAAAATGGCAAGACCTGGCTTTACAACTTAAATGAGGATCCAACTGAGCAACTCAATTTGAGTGATTCACATCCGAAGAGGCTGGAGAATCTCACTAAAACGCTTTATGACATGGATGGGCGAATGGTAGAGCCGCTTTGGCCTGCACTGGTTGAAGTGCCTATAGCGATTGATTACACCGTCAATAATAAACCTGCCGGTGAATTTGAGACAATTATCTGGTCGAACTAGGGCATGTGGGGGTAGCTGTGAGATCCTTTCCAATTCGAACACTGGTTGTGGTCACCGGCTTTGTATTACTCGTGTTCTGGGTCTTGTTTTTTTCAGCACGGCCACCACTCACCACGGATCCGGCAACACTTGCTGGTGATGGGAGTGTACTCAACTATTGTGAGCTACCAATGCTTGATGGCAGTGGGAAAATAGCTGCCGATATTCCCAAGGGCAATACACCCGGCTGTGCCTATTCGCACTTTCCCCTGCCTATACTGGCTGAATGTACCGAACCATTAATAGAGGGGGCAGATGATATCAGAGGGCTTTGGCAGGGCGTGGAAGGTGGACACATTGGCCATGTGGAGCGAGTTGAGCAATGCGGAAGAAGGGTAGTGGTAACTTCCAGTGGCATAATTCATGACTATGGGCCAAACAGTAGCCTGGGTGAGAATACCAATGATACCCAGGGTTCAGTATTGTTCAGCGTTGGTGAAACCGCATACTGCCCGAGAACATCTGCCAGTATGATCTGGAATGAGGGCGTTCTCGATTTTCATGTGTTTGGGTGGGGTCCGGTAGTAGTGCGTCGTTATCTGGATGGTGAGCAACTTATCTGGGAATATGCGGACGGCAGTACAACACGAATGAAGCGAATCTGTACCTTACCGGCAGATCACAAGTATCCAGAGCCGCGCTAGGAAAATGGGGTCAGGTTCATTTTTAATAAAATGAACCTGACCCCATTTACCTGACCCCATTTACCTGACCCCATTTACCTGACCCCATTTACCTGACCCCATTTACCGCATTTACCGGGAATTTTTGCTATGATCCTTGCTCTGACAAAGCACTTCGGAGAAAGTCATGGCAGAAACATCTACTACAACAACGGCAAATAGTGTTACCAGACCAACCGTAAACTTTTCGTTTTTCTTTTGGATGACCCTTGTTATGGCATTCGTGGTTTTTGCGGGGTTTGGCGCCTCGTATTTTCAACCCATGGCAGCAGGTACCTTGCGACCGGTGGCACCCATTGTGCATATTCACGGCGTGTTTTACTTTGCCTGGATGATCTTGTTAGTAGTGCAATCCTGGCTGGTCAATCATAAGAGTATGGCAGTGCACAGGAGTATGGGGCTAGCTGGTATTTCAATTGCCACTGGCATCGTATTTCTTGCCAGCACAGTCACATTTCTATCGACCGGGAAAGCTCTGGCAGAAAACCCGAGCGCCTTCGTGTACGAACTAATGTATTTAAGTCTTATTGCGATAATAGCCTTTTCAATATTATTCATCTACGCAATCAATAATATTCGGGATTCTGAGGCGCACAAAAGATTCATCTTGCTGGCAACGGTTGCATTTTTAGCTGGTGGCCTAAATCGTATCTTCATATTTTTGTTTGAATTCGAATTTACACCTTTCTGGATACTTTATGTTTCAGTAGATCTTATTATTCTTGCATTTTTGGTGTATGACTGGCGTACTTTGGGCAAACTACATAGGGCGACGATACTCGGTGCCGCTATAAATGTTGTGCCGCAGTTACTGCACGGCGCCATAGCCAATTCGTCGGCATTTTACGCACTAACACACTGGCTGGTTGGCTTTACTGTTTATTCCTAGATAGTTTGCGAATCAGAATTAGACGGATGTTACCCGCAGGCCTGGGGCTCATGTCACAGCTTCTGCGGATTTGCTTTCCGGCAACTCTTGTAGAAAAGGTGAGCGCAGCAGCCACCAAAAATTACTCGCCTGTGGCTCCCTTACCTCATCCAGGCCAAGTTTCATCGTGGTCAGTGGCGCACGGGTCTTCGTTTTGAAAGTACCGCACAAGATATCCCAAACCGGGAAAACCGCAGAATAATTACTATTGGTCTCCTGCATAAAAGCGGAATGGTGTACCTTGTGCAGGTCTGGGGTCACGATCACATAGCGAAGAATCTTATTGAGGGATGACGGTAGACGAATATTGGAATGAGAAAATAGCGTTATCGTCACATCGAACAGCTCGTATAGCAGAAGCACCCAGGGGCTTAGGCCAAATAGCACTATCATGGGCAAGCCAATAATCATTCCCACTGGCATTTCCAGAGGATGAAACCTGACCGTACTGGATATATCAAGTTCGGTATCGAAATGGTGGACGCGATGTATTCGCCACAAAAAAGGAATTTTGTGATTAAGAAAGTGTGTAAAAAACGAAACAAAACCCCTCAGGAATAGCGTTAAAAAGATAATTGCAGATACGGGTAGAAATTGATCAAAATAATTCAATAGGCCTAAATCATTATTCTTTGCCCAGGCGGCTACGGTAATAAAGCTAACCGGCATGAGCGGTATTAGCAGTATCGCAAGGGTACTCAATCCGGCATTAGTCCACCATCGAGTAGACTGGGAAAATTCCGGTTTGCGCATCGGCACTATGCGCTCCACGGCAATGAAAAGAATGAGGAATCCGAAGAATAGGGGAACCTGTAATTCGGCTCCGTTTGACATCATATAGGTTTCCATTGTTACTCCACAATGACAACAAGTATTGTCAATATAGGATATCTTTGGATTAATGACAACTATAATTGTCATTATTGATCGATCCTGCCACAATCCACTTATGGACAGACCAATCGAACAGCTTATTAATGAAGTACGGCTTTTTTACCAGTCGCTTGTGCAAGTAGGCACTAAGCTGCATCAGAAATCTGGTATTTCCATGGGTATGCGGGCGATTCTTGAATATCTGGATAGAAACGGAAATTCCACTGTGCCAAACATGGCGCGGGCGCGGCGGGTTACGCGGCAGCGCGTGCAAGCGTTAGTCAATTCACTTTTTGAGCTTGGTCTTGCAAAGACTATCTCTAATCCTGCAAGCAAACGATCGCCACTCATTGCCCTTACAGGAAAGGGTAGCAAAACTATTCTCGAAATGCGGCGCCTGGAAGGACGCGAGATGAATTTTGAATCTGATGAGAAAAACATTAGACAAGCCACGAAAACACTTGCAGAACTTCGAATGTCCCTTGAAAGGGAAGGTGAGAAATAGCGCAAAATAGAGCTGAGCAGACCTGTCTATTCCCCCCAGTACAAACGTACCGGAACACCGCAGAAAACAACACTGGATAGTAAAATCCTAATGCACTACATTATCACAACTAAAAATTGATCGTCTTGCAACGATAAATTTTATAAAAACAGATAATTTTAGTAACGAGGACACACATATGAGACAGTTAAAATTAGTGGTTTGTTCACTGCTACTTGGCCTTGGCCTTTTCGCCAGTGCAGAGGAAGCAGCACCTATGGGGTTTAGTGTTTTGAACGTAGAAGTTAAACCCGGTTCACAACAGCAATTTGAGGGCTTTATAGCCGGGTACAAAAAAGCCGTTGATAAAGTTGGCGGCCCAGTATGGTTTGCCGAATCTCCCGGAATTGGCAGTACTACAAGTTATTCCTTCGCCCGACCGTTTAACTCATTCGCAGATTTGGCGGACCAGACTAATCCGGTAGTTGAAGCTTTTGGTGCTGAAGAAGCACAAAAGATCTATGGTATGTATGCAGCATCTGTTGTTTCTGCAGAAACAGTAACTTATCACGGTCGCCCGGACCTGAGCAGGGCTAACGATGGTGAAGGTGCGGAAATAGTTATGAGCTTTGGCATAACCCTTAACCCGGGAATGACCGAAAAATTTGAAAACTGGGTAAAGAAATTTGCAGCAGCAGCCGAGGATCGTAATTTTAATGTGTACCAGCGTGGCATTGGAGACGGTCCGGACTACGCTGTACGGGTACCTATGAAGTGGGCGGATCTAGATAACGACCCGAAACCTATTCCAGAAGTACTGGAAGCCAAGTATGGCAAAAAGGAAGCCGCAAAACTGATGGCAGACAATGCCGCAGCCGTTGCAAGCATTAGTCAGACCCTAACTCGCTTACGAGCTGACATGAGTAATGTGCCTTCCGAATAGCTGCGTTAATGGGGTCAGGTTCATTTTTTGTTAGCTGAATCTGTTTCCATACACTTGCTACATCCTGTAGCAGAGCGTTTGGTCGGTATGATTAAACGCTCGCTGCAGTCTTTGCCAGAGGTAAGGGTTCGCTGAGTTCAAACGCGCATGTCGTTCGCACATGTAGCTGCTCCAAACCACGAAACATGGGGTTTTGGCCCCAATCCAGATTTTTCTGTGCATTCTCCAGAGTTGTGAAGTTTTCAAACAGCTTCTGGAACACGATTTTTGCCTCCAGACGTGCCAGGGACATTCCCAGGCAAAGGTGTATTCCATAGCCGAAACTTACATGGATCGGTTTTTCACGGGTTATGTCAAATTCGCTGGGTCGTTCTACAACCAGCGGGTCACGATTGGCAGCGGCGAGAGATAACATCAACAGTTGGCCTTTTTTAAGCGTACATTCCCTGAACTCAAAATCTTCCTTAACCACTCGGGCAGTGAACTGTACAGGCGGTTCAAAGCGCAGACTTTCTTCGATCGCACCCATAAGTAAAGCTTCACTTGAGCGTGCAGCGGCCATCTGCTCAGGATGTGTAAGCAAGAGATGCAGGCAATTTCCGATCAGCCGTGTGGTTGTTTCGTGCCCGGCCACCAGTAGCAGGATGCAATTGGCGTACAACTCTTCAATGGTTAATTTGTCACCATCTTCCTCTGCCGCTATTAATTGGGATATAAGGTCCTGGCCTGGATTCTTGCGTTTTTGTTCTGTCAGATTGACGAGGTAACTACGCATTTGTCCGGTCGCTTCACCGCCCTTTTTGATATGCTCCGGACGCGCTATATCTGAACCCTTAACCAAATCTTCAGACCATTGTTCAAACAGATGTCGTTCGTGTACGGGCACACCCATCATCTCGGCAATCACAATAGCGGGAAGGGGCTTGGCCAGGGTGTCCATGATGTCAAACTGTTCGGTATTGGGTATCTGCGCCAGCAATTCATCGACTAACTGACCAATAGCCGGTGCAAGGGACTGGATATACTTGTGAACAAAGCCCTTGGCGACGAGTTTTCGAAGGCGGCCGTGATCCGGTGGATCTTGACTCAACATCGTTGGATAGTCGAAACTGATAACTTTATGCCCTTCAGCAGCGTAACGCACAATTCGGGTCACGAACTTATTGTTCGTAAAATCGCTGGTTACGCGTTGATCGCGCAATATTTCAGTTACTTCCTTGTAACCGGTAATAATCCAGCCACCGTTCATATAGGAACGGATAACGGGTGCACGTTCTCGAATGGCATTGGCGGCAGGATAGGGATTTGTTGATCTATCAGGTGGAGTGAGGCTGTGGACAGACTTGTTGAGGTAGTAGTCGAGCCTTCTGGCTATCCATATATAGCCGGACATTCCCAGACTCAGTGATTTGAGGACCAAATTCTTCATGTACTTATGCTGCCTCTATACCGGTTCTGCAAAAAATCAATAATACCCTTAGTATAGGCCGAAATGGAGTGTCCGTAATGAGAACAAGACTTGGTTATTGACATACGACGTATACGCATACGTCTCAGGCGAGCGATTTACGCAAACAGAGCGCTGGCCTTTGTCTGGCGCAGGCTCATGTTTCGTACCACTGTGATTGCCATAACAGGGAGCGTTGGTAAAACTACAACGAAAGAATTGCTGACGGCAGCACTGGGTAGTGTTGCACCCACGTACAGTACGCGGGAAAACGATAACGACACACCTGGTGTTTGCACGACACTGCTATCCATCCGCCCCCGGCACAAATATGCCATAGTTGAAATGGGGATCAGCAGGCCAGGACAGATGGCTAAAGTGGCAAGATTGGTTAAACCCCATGTAGTTATCATTCTTTCAGTTGCCAGAACACATACCAAAAACTACCGCTCCCTTGATGAAACAGCGGCGGAGAAAAGCGTACTTCTGGAATATCTATCTAAGGATGGTGTCGCAGTGCTTAATGAAGACGATAAGCGTGTTCGCAGCATGGCGGCTGGGTTAAGCCAAAAGGTTGTTCGTTACGGAATTGACAAAGCCTGTGAGGTGAAAGGTTCAAATATCCGTTCGCTGTGGCCGGCTCGTTTATCAATGCAGGTAACTATTGACCAAAGCGAATTTGATGTTGAAACAAAACTCGTGGGAACGCACTGGGCCAGTTCTGTATTGGCGGTACTTGCGACGGTTGATGTACTGGATGTGGATCCAAAGCAGGCATTAAAAGCTATTGCCACTGTGCAACCATTTATGGCGAGAATGCAACCTATGCAACTACCTTGTGGTGCGATCGTAATAAGAGACGAGGGAAACGGATCGCCAGACACTTTTGAGGCCATGCTAAAGGTGCTGAGAGAATCCTCAGCAACGCGAAAAATACTGGTTGTCTCTGACATGAGTGATTCCCGTGAAAAACCAAGGAAACGGCAACGGGCATTCGGGAGGTTTGCAGCAGAGTTTACCGATATGGCTATATTTTTGAGTGACCATGGTCATCATGCTGTAAAGGCAGCGATTGCAAACGGCATGCCTGCTGACAGGTGTCACAATGTTATGAGTATTCAAGCGGTGGCCGGTTTACTGCGATCGAAACTCATTCATGGGGATCTGGTATTTTTGAAAGGCAGGAACGTCGATCACCTTTCAAGAATTGCATTTGCCCAGTTTGGAGATCTGGGATGCTGGAAACATTCCTGTTCCCGTACTTATGACTGTGACGTTTGTCGACAACTAAAACCTGCTTTTGACCGTGAAGCATTATTCAGTGAAATTGTTGTCACTGCGGAGGGTAGGTAGTTATGTGTGGCATTGCAGGTTTTGTAGGCGCAGCGAGCGGGAATCCCCAAAATACTCTTGAGGAAATGTTAAACACAATTTCCTATCGTGGCCCCGATGATTCAGGCTTCTGGGTACATGAAAATTATGACCAGGAGGGTGCTGCGCTCGGACATGTCCGGCTGAGCATCATTGATCTGAGCGCACGGGCTCACCAACCTTATGTATTCGGCGATGGCCTGGGTGTGTTGAGCTATAACGGTGAGGTATATAATTATCGTGCAATCCGTGAAGAACTGGGCGCCGAAGGTGTTAATTTTGTAAGTGAGAGCGATACCGAAATTGTGCTCAATGCGCTCCACACCTGGGGACCGGACATTGCGATAAGAAAGTTAAACGGCATGTTTGCGCTTGCATACTACGATTTGCGTGATAATACACTTTGGCTTGCGCGTGACCGATTGGGGATTAAACCCCTTTATATCGCAAAAAATGGCAACCTGACCGTCTTTGCTTCAGAAGTGAAAGCACTGATGGCACATCCTGAGATCGCCTGTCGTCCTGATGCCCACTCAATTGTGACCTTGATATTGCATGAAAGGTTTGAAGGGGAAGAAACCCCTTACGAAAATATTCGCTCCCTGGAGCCGGGACAGATTGTAAAAATACAATCGGGTGTACAAACGTTAACTACCTATTTTGATGTAGTTCAAAATGTGGATCCAAAGCGTATTCTGATGAATCAAAAGACGGCGTTCACAGACCAGGTTGAAAATTTAAAGGAGCTGTTAGAGGAAAGTGTCCGGATTCACCTGATTAGCGACGCACCCGTTGCAACGATGTGCAGCGGGGGTTTGGACTCAAGCCTGGTGAGCTGTTTTGCCAAGGAAATAAAGCCTGATCTAGTGTCCTACGTTGCCGATATAGAAGGCATGAACGGGGAGGAGGTGCGGCGGGCGTCAATCGTTTGTGCCGCACGGGACATCGAATTGCGAAAAGTAGCAGTTAATTCGGAAACATTTATGGAACTGTTACCAATTGCCATTCAGGCTAATGACCAAGCCCTGTTTTTTCCTCAGGATGTCGCGGAACTAGCCGTGGCCAGGCAATTGCAAGAGGATGGTTTTAAGGTAGTGCTTACCGGTCACGGGGCGGATGAACTATTTGGCGGTTACGGTCGTTATGGTCGCGCATATGAGAAGTGGCGGCGAAGGCGTATTCATGCAAGGTTTTTCCCGGACAACGCCATTTTCAGAATACTCGGAAAATTGCACCCTCTGTTAAAACCTGTAAATCTTGATCAGTTAGCAAAGGATCCCTTTGCCCCCATTGGCGGCTGGTCAGGTCGAATAGCTGACCAGAAAACGCTCCTGGTCGATGGGGCGCGCCGCCATTTAAGGCAGGTACGCATGTTCGAACACCTCAAGGCGCTACCATATCATGAAGAGCGTGCTTTTCTAACGAGTTCTTTGGATGATATTTTTATCCACTTGAAGGAGTGCCTGGGAACTACGGACAAAATGATGATGCACTATTCGATCGAAGCCCGCGTACCGTTTTTGGAAAACAGGCTTATCGATTTTTCCCTTAACCTGCCGGTTAGTGCAAAATATCATAGCGGTGAGTCGAAATATATTGTTAAGAAACTGGCAGAACGAATGTTGCCGAATGAGCTAATACGTCTTAAAAAAATTGGCTTTGACCTACCTGCATCCATGTGGGCGGGTATGGAAAAGATATTGGAGAACGGGGTGCTTGCTGAGCAATTGAAATGGAGGAGAAAGGATCAAAACGAGATATTTGCACTTTTTGAACGTAATAGAATATTTCAGTTTCGCCTTTTGTCTATCGAGCTATGGCTACGCATGCGTTTTCGCGGAGAGAGTGCACAGTCGCTAACTGAAACACTTCGCGCTTTTCGGCAACATACCTCAACGTAACATGAAAGCCACAGATTCGGACAACTTGAATGGAATTCGCGCGCAGGCACATCTTCACCACGCTTATTTACTTGGCCTTCAGTTGATGGTAGCAACACGCAAAGGCCCACAGGTAATGGGCGACTGGATGTTCAGGCTATTTCGTCGTCAGCATGAAGACAAGTTTCTTTCAAGTTTCAAAAAACTGGGCTTGTCAGGTCTGCCTCCGGCAGTTGCTTGTGCCCGGTATCACGTACTTTCCAACAATATTGGCGGGGTAGGTGTGGAGTACATGCCCGAAAATGACCGCAAGGCGTGGGTGCGGTTTCGCTATCCGCGCTGGATGTATCACGGTGCCGCTATTTGCGGTATTCCTGTTGAAGTTAGTCGGGGATTTTTGAATGGCTGGTATGCACAAAACGGGGTTTCCCTGAACAATCCAAATCTTGGCTTTGTTTGTGTGTCCGAAGATATGACCGGGGAATATGGTTTATGCGGCTATTTCATGGAATATGATTCTCCACTGAAGGCCAGTGAGCGTTTGCAATTTGCCAGAGCGGAAGTTCCACCTCCATTTGATGCAGCACTTCAACCATCACCGCCGGTTGATGAATGGAATCCCTCCAGGTTGGCGAAAGCAAATAGAAACTATGCCATGGACTATATTCGCAACGGACTGTGCACGCTCGCTGAAGTGATTGGGAAAGATGAGACAGGGGAACTGGGCGGTTTGGCAGCACGCTTGATCGGCTTGCAATACTACAGAGAAACGAATGCGCTTTTGCATGGCCTTGACGGGAATCTGTCTGATGCGGTTTTCTATCTGACAACTATGTTCGAGGGAATGGGTGATACGGTGGAACTGCATCATCAGCGAAAGGATTCGATATCTCTGGTACAGCGTGGACTTCGCATTGTTAGAGGCATGCAATCACAGGAACGCGAATTGGTGCTCAATTGCTGGATAGAGTTATGGATAGGTGCGATGCAATCCATGCAGGCTCGCAAGCGACTCATGGTAAAGCACGAATCCAAACTACTGCACTGGACTATTGAGGAACTGCCGGGCCGCTAGAATCGCCTTTGTGATGGAGTTGTAGCCTAGGGTACCCGGTTGGCTTATCTGCCAAAAACTTTTTTCAATAGTTGGGTAGTCTGTTTAGCCGGATTTTCCCGAATGGCTTTTTCCTCTCTGGCCAGATAATAGAAAATTCCGTCCATGCCGCCCTCGATCACATGATCAGACAGATCAGCTTTTACATCAGGCACGAACGGGATGTCGCCATACTTGTCCATTACTTCATCAAATGTTTGAATTGCGCCAACTTCCGAGAGGCTGGCATCCACAATGGGTTTCATTGCCGCGGCCAGATTCGGCGACATCTTCTCGCGAAAATACAGGGTCGCGGCATTATCAGGACCATCATATATTTGCTTCACATCGTCAAAGGTCATTTCACGAATTGACTCAACAAACAGGTCCCGTGCTTTAGGAACTGCAGCTTCTGCGGCTCGGTTCAGTTTCAATTCCAGTTCGTCTACACTGTCAGCCATACCTACGCGGGCAAGTACCGATTTCACTTTTTTTAGCGCCTTAGGCAAGGGAATGTGGATCTCGGGATCGGTATTAAAACCATCTTCAATTCCAAGCTTCGCAACAACAGATTCAGATCCAATTTGTAGCGCTTCCTTAAAGGCAGCTGCTATTTCTTCCAGCCCAAGCTCCCCAATCATCTGCTCTTTATCTGCACCACCTAACAGTTTTTTGCCCTTATCCCAAAAGCTTTCCTTTCCTGCAATTTGACTTGTCGAGACCAATAAGAGTGCGCTGCATAGAATAACTACAGTTTTAACGTGATTCATTTGAGGTTCCTGTGGTACAGAGTACCTGTATGATGCGCCTTCTTTGCCTTCTCTCCAAGCTTATAGTACACACCCCGGTGGAACCCCTACGACGCTATATATAGACTGGTACCTGCCAAAAAATAGTAAAAGGAGTGATAGCGATGGATATGGGTGTTTGCGTTGCATCGCACATTAAGGATATTCCCTATGTGGTGAGAGCTGAAGAGTTGGGATTTTCCCATGCCTGGCTGGCAGACAGCCAAATGATCTGGTCAGATTGCTACGCGACTTTGGCCCTGGTTGCAGATCGAACCTCCAAAATCAACATTGGCACTGGTGTTGCCATATCAGGTACACGGCCAGCGCCCGTTAATGCAGCGGGTATTGCCACTATCAACGCATTGGCTCCAGGGAGGACTTTTTTTGGCGTGGGTGCGGGAAATACTGCAATGCGAATAATGGGACAACCTCCCCATCGCATTAATCAGTTGGATCGCTATTTGGGAGAAATTAAACCCTTGCTGCAGGGGAATGAATCTCTGGTTCAACTGGCGTCAGGAGAAATTCCCATACGGCATGTGATGCCGGATCATGGCTTCGTAAATTTTGAAGATCCGATACCCATGTATGTGTCGGGATTCGGTCCGAAGTCGCTTGGTCTGGCCGGTAAGCACGGTGAGGGGGCAGTGATGGCCTTCGCCGCCAGTGGTGGTGTTATGGAATCTATCTGGTTGATGATTGAGGATGGTGCGCGAAGCATTGGCAGGGCTATTGACAGGAGTAGTTTTTATACGACAGCGCTAACAACTATGGTCGTGCTTGACCCGGGCGAAGCAATTGACTCGCCCAGGGTAAAAGCAGAATGTGGTGCGTTTGCGATGGCGGCTGTGCATTATGCCTATGATCAGTATAGAAATTTTGGGCACCAGCCACCCAATCAACTGGCTGGCGTGTGGGATGAATACACCAGGCTGCTTGATTCTTATCCCGAAGAACGGCGTCATCAAAGAATACATGCCGGTCATAACTGCTGGGTTATTCCCGAAGAAGAAAGGTTTGTTACCAAAGAAACCATTGAAGCAAGTTGTCTCGTAGGCACTCAGGATAACATCCTGCACAAATTACATGAGCTTGAAAAGTCGGGGCTGGATCAGGTAATGATATTGCCTCCATTTGATCCGCGATATGCGGTAATTGAAAGAGTCGCCCGGGATATTATTCCCAACCTGTAGTTAGAGCCGGAGACAATATGAGTTCGTGTGTATTTTCTGACCTGAAAGTGCTGGATGTCGGTAGCTTTATTGCGGGACCGGTAGCAGCAACCATACTTGCCGATTTTGGTGCGGACGTAATAAAAATAGAACCCCCTGGGGTTGGTGACCCACTGAGAAACCTTTCCTATGTATCGACTACACCTGATGCTGACAGCAATTATTTCTGGGACATGGATGGCAGAAACAAACGCAGCCTTGCACTGGACCTGAAGTCGGAGCACGGTAGAGCAATCTTGTTAAAACTCGTAAAGGACTGTGATGTATACATCACCAATCAGCCTTTTCCGGTGCGGGATTCTCTCAAACTCAATTACGAAGATCTAAAACCGCTTAATTCCCGGCTGATTTATGCATCACTTTCCGCTTACGGAGAATATGGGCCAGAAAGAAATGGCAAAGGTTTTGATCTGGTTGCATATTGGGCGAGAAGTGGTCTCATGGATCTGGTAAGAGCTAATGATTCAGCGCCAAGCCAGGCATTGCCGGGCATGGGAGACCATCCTACTGCTGTGGCGCTTTATGCGTGTATCGTAACGGCTCTGTTGCAGCGTGAACGAAGCAATGAAGGCGCTATGGTACATACTTCGCTACTCGCCAATGGGCTATGGTCTGCAGCCAGTATATTGCAAGGTGCAATCGCAGGCGGTGATATGGCAGCTTATCGGAAACGTCAGCAAACACCTGCCCATTGGAGCAGACTTTATGAGACATCTGACAAGCGCTGGTTGCAAATCAATATGTTACGCAGTGACGAAGACTTCCATCGATTTTTTGAAGCGATTGATGCACAACAGCAACTTGTGGAGCTGATTTCCAGGCCACCGGAAAGTAGTGTGGATTTTAGCGTGCAAATTGCCGAACTCATCCAGCAAAACATTTCCCATCGCAGTTCAGAGGAATGGTTAATGATCTTTAGCAAGGCGCGTGTCTCTGTAAATCGAGTGCAACGCGTAGAAGAAGTTCTCGAAGACGAGCAGTTACTTGCAAATGGTATAACGGTTACGCCCGAGGACGATACAGTTGAAACAAAACGCATACTCAATCATCCACTAAATATAGAAGGAATACATCGCGTCGGACCCAGGAGAGCACCTGATGTAGGAGAACATGCCGTTGAAATTCTGGAGGAGCTTGCTTACACAGTGGCGGATATTCGCCGCTTTAAAGAGCAGGGGGTAATATGAGTGATTCAAAAGTTCTTCGTTGGACGGTGATAATTTTTTTACTAGTAAATATGGGGAGCAATGGCATGGCGCAAATTAATCCGGAACCCCAAAAATCGATCACGGGATATGTTGACTCCGATGGTTACAGTATTTTCTTCAGGGTCACCGGTAGTGGTACGCCGCTAATTCTTGTTCACGGTTGGGGTGCTGATTCGGATAATAATTGGGTCGAGACGGGTTGGGTTGATTTTCTGAATCCGTACCGGAAAATTATTTCAATCGACATACGGGGCCATGGCAAGAGTGATAAACCATACACCCAAAATGCGTATGGTTACGCCGCCATGAGCGCTGATGTGTTGGCAGTGATGAATGCACTTGAAATTGAAAAGAGTGATTTCATGGGTTATTCCATGGGTGCCTTCATTGGAGCGCACTTGCTTGGACATCATCCGCAACGGTTTTCCTCCATGGTACTTGGCGGCATTGGTGATGAAACCGAATCTTCTGCTGCGCAAGGTATAGTGATTGCGCAAGCCTTGCGTGCAAAGGACACCACAAAAATAGACGATGCTTATGGACATGCAATTCGCGCCTATGTGGAAGCAAACCCCGACAATGACCTGCAATCACTCGCATATTCTGCACTCGAAATGTGGCCTGAGGGATATCCTCGCAAAATCGCTGGACCGGATAGTTCGAATGCAGAATTTCCGGTACTTATCGTCAATGGCGAAAACGATCATCCCTACGTGGATAGTGCAGACCTGTTTGTCGCTGCTTTATCCAATGCTCGACATGTCAAAATTCCAGGGACGGATCACCTGAGTGTTGTAGCGGATGAACGATTTAAAAAAGTTGTACTTAAGTTTCTCCTGGCCGATTAGGTGTGTTGATATTGTGCTGCTGCAAACCTAATGCCGATAGCTATCATCTATCCTGTCCAGCTTACGTAACCAGGCAGGCCAGGCAATCTCATCTACGCTGCCATCAAACAACGGTGCAGATTGTTCGGCTGCCCTGAAACCGGAACCCTGCGGAGGATGATTGATGCTGACTCCGCCTGAAAGGGCGCGTACCTGCATCGTGCATGCACGTTCCAGATAGTACATCGCCATAAATGTCGCGTTTGCGCTAGGCCCTACTGTAAGTGTACCGTGATTGCGAAGTATCATGAACTGGCGATCTCCCAGGTCAGCCACAATACGTTTCCGTTCATCCAGGTCAAGGGCGATCCCCTCATAATCATGGTAGGCAATTTCTCCACACTGCATTGCGTGCTGTGTAATGGGCATCAGGCCATCAGTCATCGCCGAAACAGCAACACCATCATCGGTGTGCAGATGCATGACAAACTTTGCATCATCACGCGCCATGTGCACGGCAGAATGAATGGTAAATCCGGCGGGATTTATCTCGTAGTTTGAATCAAGCACCTTGTTGCCCTCATTATCGACTTTAACCAGGTTTGAGGCTGTAACTTCTTCAAAGCGCAGACCCAGGGGGTTGATAAGAAAATGATGCTCTGGACCGGGTACCCGGGCTGATAAGTGGGTAAAAAGAAAATCATCCCATCCGTGCATGACAACCAGACGATAGAGGGCGGCAAGATCGACACGTTGTTGCCATTCCTTTGCTCCGACACTGTCTTTTACCAGGGATAATTTCGCCTTTGTACTCATATTTCACCTTTAAGCCATGGAATTGATGGAGATAACTATTGCACGTGGAAAGTTCAGGGTAGGCACGTTCATTCAAATGTTTATACAGCTTGGAGTAAGAGCGGGTTGTTTGCAATTGGAACGGACCCCACCCTATCTCGTTGAATTCACCTCGGCTAATTGCCTCAGGTTATCTTCATGCTGCTTTCTATCCAGCCGATACCGTGAGATCACCAGAATCATAGTCAGCCAAATGAAAAGCACTGTGGGAATGTAGAACGTCACGAGTTTTTCTACGGACTCCGTACTCACCTGGGTGGTGTCAGCCCCCTGCGGAAAGTCTGCCAGATACAACAACATTGACGCCAACATCAAGCCGATGCCCTGGGTGGTCTTTCGAATAAAGGTCGATGCGGCAAAAAATATACCCTCCGAGCGACGTTTGGTTCTTAGTTCACTCTGTTCTACCAGGTCTGCCATCATCGATGCGGCCAGTATCTGGAAGCAAATAATCAGACCGGTATCAATCACGCTGGTAATGGCCACAAACCAGAATACGAAGTCACCGCTTTCAGGCAGTATACCCAGAAGCCGTAAGGCCATGGGCAGGGGGTAACCCAGAAACGCTACCAGGCCAATGATCATGGCACCCCGTTTCTTCCCTATCGTTTTGGTAACAACGGGGGCCAGGAATAAACCGATGAACGCCGCTATAAAAGTACCCAGAGTGATCACTCCCGTTTGTATGGAACTGAAGCCCCAAAAAAACGTCAGGAAATAAAATGTGAGCGCTGCAACAAGACCAGTGGCCACAGCACCAAGCAGGGCAGCAAAAAAGAGCGCGAAAAAGGAGCTATCTGTCAACGTCTCTTTGACTTCCCCCAGTATTGCACCGAGGGTAAGCAGGCGTTTCGGAGGGGGCGCCTTTAGCTTGGGAATATGGGAATGTGTGCCCATGGACGAAATCATGATGGATACGAATATGAGTACAGATGCGACTACCCCGTACACGGCATAACTGTCAGGATTAAATCGTCCATCGTTGATAGTGTCGGTTACAAAAACCGGGAACAAAAAGAAAAACATCAGTACTGACATGGCATTACCGCCGGTCCAGCCAAAATAGTAGCGGAAACTTAACAGCGAACTACGCTGGTCGTAGTCCTCACTGAGTTCAGGGGCGAGCGCGGAGCTCGGTGTTTCATAGAGCGTAATAAACGTTCGAATAAACACAGCCAACGCCAGTAAATACCAGAATAGTGACGCTTGCGACCAGCCTTGCGGGGGGCTCCACAATAGAAAGTAGCTGAGAGATACAGGTATCGCCGAAGCGTACATAAAGGGATGGCGGCGGCCCCAGCGTGAACGCAGATTATCCGACCAGTATCCTACTACCGGATCAGAAATGGCGTCGATCACCAGCGCGGTGGTGATGGCCATACCCACCAGACGTGCATCCAGACCCACTACCTGACTGTAAAACAGCAGCAGGAAATAATCGAAGCCGTTATTCTTGACGCCGTAGGCTACCGACCCGAAACCGTAAGCCATCTTGGTCCAAAAGCCAGGAGCGGAGTATGGCTGAATCAATTGATTGTTGATCCGAAGCTTGGTCGTTGAGGTGTGTTCTCGCCCATTACTTTTAATACTCTTATGGTTGGTCGGCTAAAACAAGTTAATTATCTGGCACGGCGCAATTCGGAATATTACTTCTGGCCAAGACCTGCTGGGTATCGTAGTTGAAATCAACATTATGCCCATTTGGCGGTACACGTTGAGGACTCTGTTCGCATCTGCTATTTTGCGACCTGCACTCGCTACGGTAGTCATGCTGAAACTCGTTTCTATAGCATTTCCTCGTTGCATTACATTATGGGGACGCATGCCTGTAACCGTTCTATTATTTGCTACCACTATTTTTCTCAGTGCATTTCTGCTGTTCCAGGTTCAACCCGTAGTTAGTAAATATATTCTCCCCTGGTTTGGGTCGACGCCAGGCGTGTGGGCAACGGCTCTGTTGTTCTTCCAGGTAGTTCTACTGTTGGGTTATGGATATTCCCATTTTATAGTTAGCCGCTTTACGTGGCACCGGCAAGCCATCATTCATATCGCCCTGTTGTGCCTGACATTGCTTGTTTTGCCTATTACGCCGGTGGAAGCTTTAAAGCCGGAGGATGCGAGTGCGCCGGTTGAGCGAATTCTGATCATTCTCACACTGTCCGTTGGTGCACCGTTTTTCTTGCTGTCTACCACCGCACCTCTCATTCAGCGCTGGTTTGCATTGTTGCATCCCGGTCGTTCTCCCTATCGTCTGTATGCGCTCTCAAATGCCGGTTCGCTTCTGGCGCTTATGTCCTATCCATTTGTAATCGAACGCTTTGTTTACCTGCAAACTCAAACCTGGGTGTGGTCACTGGCCTATGGATTGTTTGTTGTGTTTTGTGCCACATGCGCCTGGCGAATGCGGCGCCTAACTGGTGAGGGAACAAGGGCATTGCAATTGGAAAATGATAACAGCCCGGTAAATTCAGCTGGGAAGCCCGGAAAGGAACCCGTTTTGAGTGTGATGAGTATTGGCCTTTGGATGGCCCTTTCGGCATGCGGGTCCGGATTACTTGTAGCAACAACGAATCAAATGTCACTGGATATAGCGGCGGTGCCCTTTCTTTGGGTGGTGCCGCTGGGTATCTATCTGCTGACTTTCATTCTTTGTTTTGACAGCGACAGATGGTACATACGCCCACTGTACGCAGCCTTGCTGCCAATGGCTCTCATTAATTCCTTGCGCATTTTGTACGAGGGCAGCGATCTGGGAATTGTGGACCAGGTTTTGGGGTATTCCCTCACTCTGTTTATTGCCTGTATGTGTTGCCACGGCGAACTGGCGCGTATGCGCCCTGCACCGGAGAAGATAACGCTGTTCTTCCTGGTGAACTCAATTGGTGGTGCATTGGGGGGCTTGTTTGTTGCTGTATTGTCCCCGGCCCTGTTTGCAGGTTTTTATGAGTACCATCTTTTACTACTGGTATGTGCAACACTTATGGTTCTGGTACTAATACCCCTTTATGTACATGGTGAAACTTCTGGTGCAGATCAACCGAACATAAGCCTGCTTGCAAGACTGTGCTGGTTTGTTGCTGTAGTTGGGGTATTCACTGGCGTGGTTCTCTCATTCTACCCGGGAAGCTGGTATATCGAGGAGTCCAGCACCCACGTCGTCGCAACTTACGCCCAATGGCGATCGGATGTGATTTACGGCATTCCCTATGCTCTAGGTGTTGTGTTACTTGTAAATGAGGCCTGGCGACGCCAACAAAAACAAAACGCCGCATCCTGGTGGACCTCACTTCGCGGTGCACGCCAATTGGGAATGCTCGTAATACTCAGCTCAGGGCTTTTCTCACTGGCAGTCAGCCTGCAATGGCAGATTCGCGAGGAAGAACGGCATGTGGTGGCTCGCGATCGAAATTTTTATGGTGTTCTCGCTGTGAAGGAGCAATCTGCAGGGTATACCGGCCACATTCATTCTCTAATGCATGGGCGAATCAGCCATGGTGTACAGCTACAGAAACATTTGAACTGGCCTACAGCGTACTATGGGCTTGATTCTGGCATTGGCTTGGCGTTGCAGTATCATCCGTCTCGCCAAATTACGGACAGACAATTCCGTGTGGGGGTGGTGGGCCTGGGTGTCGGTACGCTGGCGGCGTATGGAAACGCCAGGTTTGACCCTGAGATGTACGGGAGCAACTTTTCGCAGGCGATCCAACTCGAACATCCGGATTATCTGGGCTTTTATGAACTCAACCCTATGGTGATTGAATGGGCGCGAACTCGATTTACCTTTTTGGCAGATGCGAAGAAGCGCGGGTTAGATATCGCGGTGTTTGAAGGAGATGCACGCATTGTTCTAGAGCGTCAGCTGAAGGAAGGGGAAGGACAACTATTTGATGTGCTTGCAATTGATGCCTTCAGTAGTGACGCGATTCCGATACACCTCATCACCCTGGAGGCGTTTTCGACCTATCTTAAACACCTGCGTGAGGGCGGTATTCTGGGATTTCACGTTAGCAATCGCTTTATTGACCTGATCCCCGTGTTGGCACGGCTGGCCGAGGTAAACGAAATGCGGGCTGTGTATATTCGCAGCGAAGAGGACGATGAGCGCGAAGTCAGTACAGCGCATTGGGTTTTATTGAGCAACAACCGGGCGTTTTTCGACAATAATGCAGTTTTTAAAGACGCAAAGCCCATGCCTGCCACCGGCCCTTTATGGACGGACAATTTTAGCAGCATTTTTGAGGTCCTTAAGTTGGACTAGAACGCGGTGCAAATGCGCAAATTACATTAACGTTTTATCGTGGAGAACGCATCCGTTGACTTCGACCCGGTGCGTTTTGCTCGCTTAAGCGCGCGCTTTTCTTTGAGGGAATTCTTTGCTTTGGTTTTGTCGCCCTGAGTTCTCTTATCCTGACCTTTAGCCATGATACCGTGCCTTTTGATCGTCCGATATATACGAGTTCCCGGACAGTTGCAGCAGTATGCGCCTTATTTCGCCTGGGTGTCGGATTAACTTTGCATCTGCATTTACCGGTCTTTGTCCTTTACCATGTAAAACAGGCAATCCGTTCTGGCGATTTCCGGGTTGGTAGTCACCATAAAAAGCTTTAGCGTATGTTTTGTTCTTAACTCCCCATTGCATACCTGAAAAAAATCAGCCAACAGGTCCTCTCCCGCACTATTTTTAACGGTTAACTGTTCTTCCATGACGCCTGCTACAAAACCCAGGCGCGTGTCTGCTGGCACAAATCCAAAGTTGTAATGCTCCACTTCAGGAAGCAGCGTTATCGCTGGCGCTGGGGACGCATGGTCGCCATAACTGATTTTACTGCCCGGTTTAAGTTCCAGACGTACAGGGTTGTAAAAATAATCCATGTCAAAGTCGCTGGATGGGGGTACAAGTACATCGTCACGCATTACGTAGAGCGTCATTCCTTCAGTCGCCATCAGATTGGATTCAGGATCATCTGCTCCACCACATTCAATAGTAACAGTGGGTATCATGGTATCACTGGTTTCCATTAGCGCGCCCAGGGACAAATTTGTCACGATCAAGCGTTGGGTAAACAGGGAAACAAGCGCATCGTGACGCTCGTCCTTAAACGTGGTAACACCAAAGGAGGGACCAGAACCGGAAGTATTGTGAATATCTATTACAGCCTCAGGGCATAAGACTTTGAGCAGGCGTAATAATTCTTCTGCCAGCCTGTCCTCCGGCGAATTGCCAGTCGGCTGATTAAAGCAGCGGTTCAGGTCCTTGTGCCCCGGCAACATTCGATAGTGAAAACCGGGCGCGCGTTGTGCAGCCGCTACGCTTGGAATAAAAATGTGTATATCTACACGCGGTATTATCTGTTGTTGCAGTAGATGAAAAAGTGCAAACAGGCCGGAAGGCTCATTACCATGTAACAGCGTAACGACGACCCGGCAGGTAGACCGGTCTTTACCGGTCAAGTGAATATGACTTGGACCCGGTAACCGGTGTAAAAATTCAGTGGCTGATTGACCGATGTCGTTACGACCCGGGTTGCGCCAATAGTGAAAAAGAACGGAAGCAAAATTTGACTGTTGATCATCATTCGTCATTTCCACTGTGCAACCGGCAAATTTTTTGCGCTATTGGCCTGGTATTCCTGAAACATGGCTATCAAGGCTTCCTGTCTCGGCATTTGCGGACGTAGATTAGTCAGTTTATCGAGCTGCCATTGTGCACCTGTTTGTCGGGTAGTGAGTCGCTCTTCAATAACGGTGAGTAGATGGGAAAAGTCATTCTTCACAAAACCCATACCTTCCAGTTGTTCGCCAACTTCAGGTAACAATCTCCCGAGAATGGAATAAACCGTATGGTATTGCGGTTCGTTCTGGTGTTTTGAAGGCCAAATAAGTTCGGCATTCAGACCCAGCTGAGCTGCCCTGTAAAAATTGTTACTGCAATAGGCGAATGGGATGGCTGGCAAGAGGTGTTTCATCCTTGGCTGCATCAATTTGGTCAGACCAATTAGCAGGGCAGCATTTGCCATCATATCCACAATACTGGGACCTGCAGGTAATGCCCGCATTTCAATGCGTAAATGTCCTCCTGCAACCGGATCGTATACGGGGCGATTCCATAGCCAGATAGTTCCCTGTTGCATTCGAAGTTCACGTAGTTGTGGTGTATCTCCAGCATTTGCCACAGAAATTGCATCTTCTTCTGTACTAATGGGAAGAATCGGCTCAAACAGATGAACGGCTTCTGCGAACAACTCCAAAGCGCCTTCGCGAACCCAATTATTGCCAAAGTTTACCCGAGCCGGAATCGGGTGCAATGGGTCCTGCTGCCTGCAATCAATAGACTGCTTAAACAGCGGAATGCGTGTTTCATGCCAGAGCCTGTGGCCGAATAGGGTGGGAGAATTAGCGCCCAGTGCCAGGACAAGGGGTGTAACCAGTTGAAGCGCATTGTAGAAATCGGCAAATTCGGCAGGTGGAATTCTCAGATGGATCTGAAAGGAAGTATTTGCTCCTTCCAGAGTAACGTCGTCCATTGCGAGTTGAATAGTCTCTTCGCCTTCAATCGCAATTTTGAATGGTCCGCCACGAATTTGAGCCAACTGACGCGTCAGCGCTTCATACCGTGGTAATTTGGTCATGGCATGATAGCCGGTATCAGACTGTTGCAAAGTGGGCAAAATACCCACAGGAACCGCAGTACCATTCCAGGCTTTGGCGCAATTGTTAATTTTCTGGATTGCTGCGAGCGCTTCGGCCTCGGTTCGGGCGAAGCAGTTATCCTTGACCAACACCGGGCTAAAGTTGTATTCGAGATTGTAGCTGTTAAGTTCCAGGGTTAATTGTTCATCACCGAGTTGCTTTTGTATTTCCTGGTTGAGCGGAAGAGGACGTCCGTGCGGATCAACAATGTACAGCTCCAGTTCGGCCCCAAAAGACAACTCTCCTTCGCCAAAACCCGGTCGCTTTAACACAGACTCCAGCGCGTGCAAATTATCGTGTAGTCGCGTGCTGAATCTTTCTGTGTCGGCCTGCGTGAAAGTAAACTGGTCTATCGTCAGACCCATAACATGCCCTCCCGATGAAAGATTATGTTAAGGGTGGCGATTCTGTTCAACGGGCTCGGTTGCATAAATTCGATTTCCTGGTTCCTTTTTTTACTAACGAATTTATCCGGGCTGACCATCGATTCGCGCCTGAGTCAGTATTGTCCAGTAGCCGGATAGAAACACCGCAAATGCCAATGACCACAGCACAGCTGAGCCCAGCAAGATCGTGGAGGACTGTTGCGGCCAGATCAGGGCGGGTACCACTCTGGAAATTGCGGCGGCCTGGATCAACAAAAATGTAATTATCTCGATCGGACCGGCCTTTAGTGCTCTGCCAGTATGCCCCAGGGCACTGCGCGTTATCATGGCCAGCATCAGAGAAGCCATCGCACCCACGGTTAAGGCGTGAAAGGCAGTTGTGGCTGTTATGCCAACAGAAAGCGCTGCCGCAGCGCGCAAACCGAGCGCGATTGGAATCCACAAGTAAGCTAGGGGTAACATCCATAACAGGGCCTGGTGACGCGTACTAAATGGTTGCCAGAGCAACAGTCGAAGTCCGTGTGAAAGTGAAGCGATCAAAAACAATGCAGACCAGGCGTTACTCGTAAGCGGGTACCAATAGGCAATCACCTCGGCTACGGCAATTACTAAAAGTGAACCCAGTGCAATTACCTCTACAGCGTAGATGGTTTTTGGTTTCGCTGAGCTAACGGCATTGGCAGTGAAGACCGGAATGACACGGCCGGCCATCACCGCCATCAGGATAACGATGATGTCGAGTGCCAGAACTATGCACAAGCGGGCAATATCCAGAGAAATATAATCAAGATGTGCCAGATGAAACCCCAGATTTGTAAGTGCCAGCCCGCTGAGTACGGCAACGATTTTGAGGTTTCGCAAGCTGCCGCTCTGCACAATTGGTATTGCAATGCTTACTGCAATGGCAGGCAAAAACAACAGGTCAACCACAGCAGCCAGCGTTGAAAACCCGGTGAGTAATAATATTCTGCCCAGCATCCAGAGTGTGACCAGGGCGGCAAGCGGTGTGCCTGTTGGTGTGGGCCGTCCAGTCCAGTTGCGTACTGCCGTAAGCAGAAAACCTGCAATTACAGCGCTTGCAAACCCGAATATCATTTCATGACTGTGCCAGGCTAGTCCATGCAGATAGTTGCCGGATTGAATCAGACCGAAATAGATGCTCATCCAGAGCGGCAAGGCGATTAGTGCAAAAATTGCTGCCAGCAGATAGAAGGGGCGAAAACCCAGTGCAAAGGTTGTATTCAAGGTATTTATCCGGGTCGGCCAGTTTACTTAGTGCCAGCGTTCCCGGGCACAGTGGTTAATCCAAGCACTTCCCAATCCTGCATACCGCCTCGATACCATTTAATTTTGTTCGCGGGAAATCCGTATCGGAGCAAGGTCAGGATATTACGGGGTGATTGGCCACACCACATGCCGTTGCAGTACAACACCAGGGTTTTTGCCTGGCTAAAATCCCACAATTCATCAGTTTGTACGGCACCAAAGCGATTTTCCATGATTTCACCGATGGTTATGGGGTCTGAGGTATCTGGATTCAATAATGTCCAGGGGATGTTGACCGAACCGGGAATGGTGCCTTTGGCTACCCAGTCTGGCGTGCGTGAATCAATGACGAGAACATCCGGATCACTACCTGCCGCAACAAGATAATCGAGCATTTCCAGCTCACCGATGGTTTCCACCCCAGGCGCAAGTTTGATAGGGCGAATACAAAATGGTGGGCAGGGTCGTGAAGTTATCGCGTAGTCTGAACTTACTTCATTTTTGTTATCCTGATTTCGCGAAATTTTCAAGGGTTTGCCCTGGTGAATAACCTCCACCGACATAATGTCAGCAGTTATTCCCACGGATTTGTTTGATTCTGCGATTGCTACAGTGCAAGCGAACAAACCAACAAATGTTATAAGGGTTGAAAGTTTTTTCATAAACTCATCCTCCTGAGTTAACTTTACGCTCCAATAAGCGCAGTTCAATGTGTTTTTGTCTGTGCTGATGTGACCAGGGTTCTTCTGCCAATTTGTGCCTAAATAGATATGGTTTCACCATATTTGGGTGTCTCCGCCTGCCAGCCCCGCTCACCAAACTTACCTTGCAAGGCGATCTTTGCGTCCGATTCACCATGAACCAGATAAAGTCGTGGCTTTGGTTTTGTAAAATTGCTCGACCAATCCAGAAGTTGTGTTTGACTGGCATGGGCTGAAAAACCGTCCAGCACATGAATGCTGGCTTTTACCGCAATATCCTCCCCGGCCAAACGTAACATTTCAGTACCGTCCATCAAAGCCCTGCCTGGAGTTCCCCTGGCCTGAAAACCGACGATGATGACATGTGCCTTGCCCCGCCATAAATTGTGCTTTAGGTGGTGGCGAATGCGGCCGCCGGTGCACATACCACTGCCCGCTATGACTATCGAACCGCTGCCGATCCGGTTTATCGCCATAGACTCTTCAGTAGTGCGCGAATAGCGTAGAGAGGGTAAAAACTGGTGAAGGCTACCCGACCTGGAACGCTTCAGGGTGGTTTTGTCTTCTTCGTTAAAAACCTGCTGAAAGCGGTGATAAACTTCTGTAGTCGCAATTGCCATAGGGCTATCCAGAAAGACGGCCTGCTGTTTAAGCTGTCCCTGCTGGTAAAGCTCTCCCAGACGAAAAATAATCTCCTGAGTACGGCCGACTGCAAATGCCGGAATTAGAACATTGCCGCCATTTTCATGGGCCTCGTTAAGGATGTGCGCAAACTCTTCCAGAGTATCGTCCAGGGGATTGTGGTCTCTATCGCCGTAGGTTGATTCCAGCAGCAGGACATCAGCTTCTTTTACGATGTCGGGCTCATCCAGTAATGCAGCATAGCTGTTCCCAAGGTCACCTGAGAAAACCAGCTTTTTGCTTTTGTTTTGCTCCTGCACCTCTAACTCCACAATGGATGAACCCAGGATGTGCCCGGCATCGCGAAAGCTAACTTTAACGCCCTCGGCAACCTGGCGTTGGGTGTTGTAAGGTATGCCTTCACACAATGAAAGTGCCGCTTCGACATCGGCCAACGTATAAAGGGGCTCTATAGGCTCCTTGCCCGAGCGAAGACGGCGTTTGTTTTCCCACTCTGCATCACGTTCCTGCAAAAAAGCGGCGTCTTTCAACATTATTTCAAGCAGTTCCAGTGTCGGCCGTGTCATGTAAATGGGCCCTGTATACCCGTCAGCTACAAGTCTGGGCAGACGGCCACTATGATCTAGATGTGCGTGCGAAAGCACCACAGCGTCAATCTTGTGCACATCAAATGGGAAGGCTACCTTGTTGTTTTTTTCTTCTTCCCAACTACCCTGAATCAGGCCGCATTCCATCAATACCGAGCATACATCACTTTTCAGGAGATACGCCGACCCCGTAACCCCGTTTACTGCTCCATAAAATGTCAAATTTGCCAACCTGCCTCCTATTGGCCCTTAAAATACGCAAGTGTCGCGATTTAGGGTTACTTTAGGGACAATATCTGAAATTCGACTCTCGTGTCATACGTACTCATCCGGATACAGGCCGGAGGTATAGCTATGTCAATATTGGCTTCACGCAGCGCTGATATGCGAATTGTCCGCGAGTAAAGCTGATGGCCAGAGAAACAGAATCGATGATTGCCGACAAGCTGGTTGCATACCCGGTATGGGATCGTACAACCCGGTGGTTTCACTGGATAAATTTGTTGTGCGTACTCTGTCTGACCGTTCTGGGGCTGGCTATACTTAATGCTAAATCGCTAGGTGTAAGTGCAGATGGAAAAATCCTGTTAAAAACGCTGCATTCCTATGCAGGCTATGCTTTCGCCGTCAATCTTTTCTGGCGTGTAGTATGGTCTTTTCTTGGTAACAAATATGCCCGGTGGAGCGCCATTTTGCCGCTAGGTGCGGGTTATACCGGAGAGCTGCGTCAATATATTCGCGGGATAATAGGCGGCAATACTCCGAAGTATCGTGGGCACAATCCGCTTGGTCGACTCATGGTGTCACTGCTATTTGTGGTTTTACTAACCCAGGCTGCAACTGGTCTGGTGCTAGCGGGCACTGATCTTTACCAACCACCTTTTGGTGGTGCGATTGCTGATTGGGTGACGAAAGGAGACCCGGACAAACTTGCCAACCTGAAGCCGGGGTCTAAAGACTATGTAGACGCGGCAGCTTACGATGAAATGCGCAGTTTTCGAAAACCGATTATCTCCACGCACCTTTATGCCTTCTATTTATTGATGGTAGCGGTTCTGCTGCACATCACCGGGGTTGTTGTTACCGAAGTTCGGGAAAAAAATGCTTTAATCTCTGCCATGTTTTCGGGTGAAAAGGTTTTTACGGATACTTCGGAAAATGACACCACTACCTGACGTATGCAGCGATCGAAATAAAATGGCAGATGGAGCCGGTCAAAACGAACAGGTGCCATATGCCATGCGCATGGGGAAGCCTGTTCATGCCGTCCAATACATAAAAAGTGACCCCTACCGTGTAGGCAATTCCACCCGCCGTCAGCCACAGGACACCAGCCGAGGAAATGGCGGTCTGCAGATCAGAAAAATTGATTGTACAAATCCAGCCCATAACCAGATAAAACATAACTTGTAACCATGTAATTCTTCTGGGTATAAATATATCCAGTAATAGGCCGATGAGGGCCAGCAGCCATATTGCCGCCAACATGATCAAGCCATCATTGTCGCGTAAGGAAACCAGCATGTAGGGTGTATACGTTCCGGCGATCAGCAGGTAGATGGCTATGTGATCAAGCTTCTGGAATATTTTTTTGAGTTTAGGTGGATGAAAGCTGTGGTACAAGGTAGACATGGTGTACAGCAGGACCAGAGTGAAACCAAAAATGGTAAAACTGATAATCAGTGGCCAGTCGTGATATTGAATACTGATCGTAAGCAGCACGCCAAAGCCTATTAGCGCCAGAACGGCACCAACCAAATGGGTGATACTGTTTAGTTTTTCGCCGTGATACATACTATGTCACGCTCCGATAATGCGTGGTATTTATACCATACTGAAGTTGCTGGATGCAGAAAATAGGTTCATATTGAGCGCTGCAGACGCAGCGCAAAAGTTCAGGCGAGCACGATACAGGGATAAGATTATGAAAAAGTATGGGCTTGGCTCGCGAGCATTTGTAGCTGGCGTTTTAGCGGCAGGATTGTTACTTGTACCACTGTTGTCGCATGGCGAGTCCGTACCCAGGTTCTCCGAAATCAAGGATGTTATAGAGAAAAAGGTATCGTTCTTTAGCCACATGGCACCGATAATCGCCAGTGCAAACAAGGTAGTGCGTCAGGAACGAGAAATGCTTCATATAGTTTTGCCCGCATTTCAGCGAGGTGTTACCAGTCATTCACAGCGCGGCATAGTCTCTGTGTTGGCAGTAAAGTACGAGGTTCCGTTCTCCGATTATCCTTCGCTGTTTACCGTTGAGTCACTCCTGCGGCGGGTTGATGAGGTGCCAGTCTCACTGGCTCTGGCCCAGGCTGCAATTGAAACAGGATGGGGTTCCTCAAGGTTTGCTCAGCAACACAAAAACTATTTTGGGCTGTGGTGCTTTACCCCCGGTTGTGGAGTCGTTCCAAAACAGCGAAACCCGATATTATCTCACGAAGTCGCTAACTTCCCATCAATCGCTGACGGAACAGCCGCTTATCTTCACGTGCTTAATACCAGAAACTTGTTAAAACCCTTTCGCTCCGCCCGAGCTGAACTTCGCCATAAACAACATCCTCTGGATGGAGAGATATTGGCCCCGGGTTTGATCAATTATTCAGCCGGTGCGAATACCTATGTGAACAAGGTAAAAACTATTATCCGTCGCAACCAACTAAAACGGCATGACCAGCCCGCACCTACATCCTGAACACAAATTATCACGTCTTAAGATTTATTCCGTTGGCGGTTTTTTTCCATTTCGCAGTCGTGTTACTACGTCGAATATGACGCCGGAAATTGGGGAAAATCTGGTAACACGAAATACCAGACCATGGTAGGACATATTTCTGACACTCCGGACTTCCGTAATTCGCGGGAGGAAGAATACAGCAACCAGCAAGCGCAGCACGGAGGAAACGGCAAAAACGCCGAAAAATACCGAAGACCATTGCGCCGAAAAATCGCCCAGGGCGATTGACGTGGGTAGCTGAACAGCCAGAAAGCCTCCAAGAGAAGTTCCGAGAAATACAGCAAGGCCTGCATTCATGTTGTGAATCGCCATCATGCCCCCTCTTTTTGCCTGGGGCGTAAGGTCGAACAGAAAGTTGGATGCGCCGAGAGAATAGCCGGACCAGACAAGTCCGCTAAGTGTTTGTACCAGCAACAGGTACCAGAAGTTGGATGACAAAATCCATAAGAATGGTACTAACGGTATGACGAAACCGGTTACCTGGATGATGATTCTGTTACCAAAGAGGTCGCCTAATCGTCCCCAGCGGTTCATTACCAGAAACTGCATAAAGACCGAGGCGGCGGTATTGGCCGTAAGCAGCAGGTAGTTGTAGTGCAGGTCTCGCAGTAGATAGACAACAACAAATGGTCCGGATATCGCTACCGAAAATTGCATAATCGCAAAAAACACTGAGAAGCGCATAAATTTCGGATTTTGCTTGAGAAGCGCGATGGATGGAATGCCATCGATTTCATGCGGCTCTGCATCAATCTGGCGTGGCGGGTCGTGGATCTGATGGAGCTGCCATGCGGATACCGAGCGTGCCAGAATGCCTATGCAGAAAATGGACAGGAACCCAAAATAGGTCGCAGCCTGGGCATCGAACCATTGCAGTACGCCGCCTGCGCAGATTAAGGTTGAAAATGAAGCGATACTGCTAAGTCGGTTTCGGCGGGCAAAAAATCGACCGCGAACTGTCTCCGGAATAATGCTACCCATCAGGCTACCCCACAATGGGGCACCCAGATTTGGACCCAGAAAATAAAGCGTAACACTCATCATTAGTAAGGGAACGGCGTATCCCGGAAACAAGTAGGGCAACACAACTATGGCGATCAGGGCAAGAATCTGAACTATTGCTCCCGCTACGATGATCCTTTTCCTGGTGCCCGTGACCTGTCCGAGCCAGACTGCAAACATCTGCACAAATGAGGCGAGCAATTGTGGTAGTGAAACCAACAACCCTACCTGCGGGGTTGATGCTTTCAGAAAAATAGCGAATGCAGAAAAATAACTTTCGCTGGCGCCTCCCATAACGGCAAAGCTGACCCCATCCTTAATGGAATGAGAAAGTGATTTCTCTGTTAATGGGTCTTTGGAATAGGGGCGTTTCACAATTGTTTAATATTTGTTCGATAGTTTAGCCTGGGTTGAGTATACCGATTCAGCTCCGGGGCGCTAAGATAGTAGACTCGATGGCAGAATACGCTATCGTGATCCTTAGTCATTCTGCAAGCGATTTAATAGCTGTTCGGGAATCAAAATAGTGCTTGTTTTTGGAAAAATTAAGAATAATATCCTTGCGCCGCACAGCTTGTGCGGAAAGTTAAAGGAGTTAATCAGATGGCATTAAGCGCCAGAAAATCTGTATCAAACGCTCCAAGGCCAAAACCATGTTGACGACTTTGGGAGCCACGCCGATTCCCAACAAAACCAAGAGCGCGCGATGAACAATACCATTGTCAAGCTGATGCGAATTCTTCAGGAGGTATCGCTGCTGGATTCAGCCGCTGCCCAGATCAAGATTATTGTCGATTCGATTAGTGCAGCGGTTGGTTCCGACGTTTGCAGCCTCTATCGGGCAGACGCCAATGGTGACATGGTACTTCTCGCAAGTCATGGATTTAGCGTGGCTGAAAAGGTGTGTTTGCCATCTGGAAAAGGTCTCGTGGGGCTGATTGCAAGACAAAAACATGTACTCAACATTGCAGACGCTCTTAACCATCCGGAGTTTTTCTTTGTTGCCGATTCTAACGAATCCAGGTTTCAGGGATTCTGCGGCGTCCCTTTAATACATAACGGAAAAGTAATCGGCGTCCTGGTGGTTCAGAGTGAAATGAATGAGCGCTTCGGTGACGAAACGGAAGCTTTTCTCGTTACGCTGGCATCACAGCTATCCATGATTCTTAGCAGTCTTCCCTTGTTAATCGATTCAGACATGGCGGTTAACCTTCATCTCAACGGTGTTTCAGGCGCAGCAGGAATTGGTATTGGCAGTACCCGAATGTGTGGTTCTGAGGACCTGGGCAGTGTTGCCGATGCCTTAAGTCAGGATCCCGAAGGCTCTATTCGACAGTGGAAGGAACTACTCGATCTTGTGCGGTCAGAAATCGCCGCTGAAAAGGCGATGTTGAGCGATAGCTTGTCCGACGAAATCACCGGCATTTTTGATGCTTACGAGATGATCGTATCGGACAAGTCACTGTCAGACAGGGTAGAGAAGGAATTGCATGCAGGTAACTGGCTTCCTGGTGCATTGAGAAAGAGTATTTTCTACTTTGCAGACTTGTTTGAGTCAGCGGACGATCCCTATCTAAGTGCTCGCCATGAAGACATTCTCCATCTTGGACAAAAACTTTATCGTGCGTGGCAGAGCATGAGTAATTCGGGTGACCGTGAGCTGGAGGAAATAGATCGAAAGGTAATTCTTGTGGGCAAAAAAATCAGTGTGTCCGATATTGCCCGTGTTCCGCGTGAATTTCTGGCCGGAATTGTCTGTTTTGAAGGCTCCAGTCTTGCACATACCGCTGTGCTGGCAAATGCGCTGGGTATCCCTGCAGTTATGGGTGTGGATGAATACAGCGGCTTTATCACAAACGAAATGCTCATCGTCAACGGTAATGATGGCATCGTTATTGTGCATCCAGGGAAGCTTGTAGCGAAACAATACAGCCGGATGGTTCGGGATGATCAGTCACTAAAAAAGAGCCTGGAATCGCTTAAAAACCTGCCTGCGAAAACCCGGGACGGCCAGCGAATCGTCCTGTTTGCCAACACAGGCTTGCAGGCGGACATTGAACCGGGGCTGCAGGCTGGCGCCGAGGGGATTGGACTGTACCGCACAGAGATTCCGTTTATGATTCGGGACAGCTTTCCGGGAGAAGAGGAACAGCTGGCGGTTTATCAAAAGGTCTTCGATGCCTATGCAGGTAAACCGGTGTACATGCGCACTCTGGATATTGGTGGCGACAAGCAACTACCCTATTTTCCGATCCATGGTGAGTCGAATCCGGCGCTGGGCTGGAGGGGAATCAGGTTCAGCCTCGATAATGTACAACTGCTGATGACACAGGTACGGGCAATGATTCGGGCTGCTGGAGGTTCTGAAAGCCTGCACATCTTACTGCCGATGATTTCATGTACTGAGGAGCTCAATGCATTCATAGTGCTATTGGAGGATGCGTGTGATCAGTTATGCCATGAAGGTGTCGCTATTGTAAAACCCAAATTGGGGATTATGGTAGAAGTGCCAGCTGCGATTTCCCAGCTTGTGTTCTGGAAGGACAAACTGGATTTTGTGTCGGTGGGTTCAAATGACCTGAGCCAGTATCTGCTCGCACTTGATCGGGATAATGGGCGCGTTGCAAAGCGATATGACCATGTACATCCGGCGGTACTACACGAGATAAATCGTACTGTTTGTATAGCGCGGCAATGTGAACTTGCACTTGGTGTTTGTGGTGAAATGGCGTCAGATCCGGTGGCGATTGTTTTACTCACAGGTATGGGGGTAAAACAACTCAGCATGAGTGCGGCAAAATTACCCAGGGCTAAAGCGCTGATTCGCTCTATTGAATACAGCTGGGCAAGCAAACTGTTCCACGAAGTGGAGCGCCTGGACAATGCGGCTGATATCAGGGCATTCGTGATGGCAGAACTTCAACGAGAAACAGGCTGGAATAGTTAGAGGCGCGATGCGAGGATGCTTGAGTCAGAACCGCATAAAAAAAGGAATAACTGCTTAATCTTTCTCTGTGATGCAATCTATATCACGCTCAGTTATCACTACTGCAACCGAGAAATGTTGGGAAGCAAAACCAATATATTTGAAACTGATATTGTGCTCCTCAACAAATTCATCAAACGCTTTATATTCATGTTTTTGCCAGCCAGGGTAGTTAAAATACTCATCGAACAAGATGACTGTGCCCGGTTTTATTTGCTCTGCCAGGCTGGATAAAACGGTTTTGGCAGAGCTGTATAAGTCACAGTCAATATGCAGAAATTTAATGTCTTCAGGGTGATCGTTGATGAATGCAGGCAGGCTTACATCAAACCATCCTTTTACCAGAACTACATTGTCGGGAAGCTTAGAGGGAGTTTCTCCCGAACTCGAAAAACGGCCTTTTCTCTGGAAGTGTGTCCAGTCTTCTGGCAATCCTTCAAAAGAATCGAATCCATAAACCTTTTGCGACACAGCACCAGCGATGCGTTTGATGGTTTTTCCCCCTGCCACTCCAAATTCAAGCATCAGACCTTCCAGATTTGCCTGAGATATTGCAAAATGCAAGAGAGATGTTTTGTCTTTATGGTTTTCTGCCAGCGGCATTTTGTCCACAAATAACTTTGCTGATTCGTAGGTTGCAATCAGGTATGCCATTTGCTCAATTTCCATTGGGCGACCGCGTTTGTTAAAACCGTAATACTGCTCACGTACCGCATCTGCGATCCAGTTTTTGACTATTCTGCGTAAACCCATGAGGATTATCCTGTTTTTATAAGGGCCTGTTTTGTAACCGAAAAAGTGCTATTGCTATACGGTATTCCCAACTAAACGTACTGTCGTTTGCGCGAATCTTCTTTTCTAACGAACTCGACGCCATAACGTTTGGCATTTCTGGAGTTGAATGGAATTTCCTTTCCAAAAAAGCAGAACCAACCCATCAAACCAACCCGAAAATCGCGTTCACGGGGGGGTCGAAAGCCGTGTAAAAGTGATGAATAGTTGTGCGTTTCTACGTACCAGATAGAGCGCTCGTGATACGGACGGTCTTCATTCTCCAACATAGCCCGAGCGCGCAGTCGGGCCAGTTGTGATCGTCGATGATCAGGGTGAGTCCAGCCTTTATATTCATAGCGAAAGCCTTCAGGAATAAGAATATCCAGTTGGTCTGACACAATAGTACGGGTGCGGCTTATAAAATCGAAACCAGCAAGATTTCCTTCAATAAAGTTTGCGAAGCAAGTATCCCCATTAATTGTTGCTGTCTGTAGAAAGTCCGCATCAAGTTCTGCAACCGAGTCTACCCAGGGCAATAGTTCCTCTGGTGCGATTTTTTTGGTTATGTGATTGTCGGAAATTTTTGAAAGGGCTGCATAGTAGGTGTCTCGAATGGAGTTTCCGACGTAGAGATAGTGGATTCGAATGCCAAAAACTATTTTGAGCAGATTCATTAGTTCCCAATACAGACAACGTCTTAATCCCCATTGGCCTGAACGTTTTTTGAATTCCTGAAGTTTTGACATTTGATCCCGCAGTTTCCGTCCTGTTGCCTACAATCCCAATACCTGTTTTGCAATGATATTGCGTTGCACCTGATTGGAGCCGCCATAGATTGAAGCCGCGCGCGTATTTAGATAATGCGGCATGGCTAACATTGCTCCGTGTTCTGCCAGCGGTTTTACGTTTGACCCCAGCGTTCTTGCACTTTTCTGATCTGGTAAGGCGGCATAAGCCCAGGCTTCTAAAGTGAGTTCGGTAAGGCGCTGTTGCATTTCGGTAGCCTGGGTTTTCAGCATGGAAGATTCTGGTCCGGGAGAACCGCCATTGCTTAAAGTTGCCATCACACGCAGTTCTGTAGCTTCGATCGCCATGACGCCAATTTCTGCTTCGTCCACCTTGCTCTGCAATCCGGGGACATCAGTTTTTTTCAAGACCTTACGCAATTCTTCTATTGTGCGTTTTACCCTTGGCGCCGAACTTCCCCCGCGTTCAAACATCAAAAGGTATTTGGCTACCGTCCAGCCTGCGTTCTCCTCACCAACGCGCTGGCTTTTTGGTACCCGCACATCCGTGAAGAAGACCTGGTTTAGTTCGTGATCGCCTGAAATGGAGACGATGGGTTGCACCTCGATTCCACTCGAGTTCATGTCCAAAAGAAGAAACGTGATTCCGGCCTGGGGCTTTGAGTCGAAATCTGTACGCACCAACAGAAACATCTTGTTTGCGTAATGTGCCATGCTCGTCCAGATTTTCGTGCCGTTAAGCACGTAATCTTCACCGTCACTGTCGGCTCTTAATTTTAGCGATGCCAGATCAGATCCCGCACCGGGCTCAGAGTAACCCTGACACCAGAAGTCCTCTCCCGAGAGAATGCGCGGCAGGTAGTATTTTTTTTGTTCCTCGCTTGCACAACCCATGAGCATGGGACCACACATATTAAGGCTCATAGGTATTAATCCAGGAGCACCAACAACCTGGCATTCTGTGGAGAAGATGTATTTTTGAACCACAGACCACCCGGTACCACCCCATTCAACGGGCCAGGAAGGTGCAGCCCAGCCCTGCGTATGAAGAATCGATTGCCAGCGCATCGCTATATCAGGGTGTGTAAAAACGCTGGTTGCCAGCCGGGCACCGGCTCTGAGTTCATCATCCAGCTTAAGATCCAGAAAATCCCTGACCTGATCTCGAAAAACCTTATCTGTCTCGCTGAAGGAAAGATCCATACCCAGGCACCTGTTTACTAGCTTCCAGTAGATACTAGCGAATGAATCCCGAGGAGGGAATGTTATTGCAATTACTTGACTCATTCAGTTTTATGCGGAGTGATGGGTTCGCGCACTGCATGAACGGCACAGAGAAAAAAAAGAATAGGGAAATCCCTTAGTTTCAGGGGAGGCGGCAATCCGCATACTGCCATTAGATGATAGCAGGGGTATGCGTATGAAATTTGCAGGATTGTTACTTTCGATGTATGCACTCATAGCCACTACGAGTATTTCTGCCGCAGCAGTATCGAACGGCCCTGACAGTTTTCAAAAGCACTGTAGTAATTGTCACGGCGTAGATGCTAAAGGCGGCCCGCCGTTTTTTCCTTCCCTGGTTGAAAGGGTGAAAACTCAGGAGTTGGATGAGATCATTAATATGATCCTGACGGGCAGGTTTTCTGTAGAGGCGGATTTGGCACACACAGTGCCAATAATGCCAGGCTGGGACCACCTGGCCAATGAAGATCTGGCAGATATTGTTAACTTCCTCTACTCAAATGCAGGTATAAAATCTCCCTTGATAACCACCGAAGACGTTGCTTTTGAGAGAGGTCGGCTGCAAAACACACAGGACGCAACTGCCTTATCCGAGGAAGGATTCAATCGGGCAAAACAGCAGTATTTCTACAAATGTGCTGGTTGTCATGGTGTTCATCGAGAGGGTGCGGCAGCCAGCGCATTAACTGACTGGCTGATGCGCTCGAGTGGCAGTCATAGCCTTAAAGAAATTCTGCACTATGGATCGCCCTGGGGAATGCCGAATTGGGGCGTAAGCGAGAGAATGACGGCAGAGGACATGGGCTTAATGGCGCGGTTTTTACAATTACCAGCGCCGCCCGCACCGCGTTTTGGTATCGAAGCCATAACTGCATCCTGGCAGGAACTTGTACCAGTAAAAAAACGTCCTTCACGTCGAAAATTCAAGGTGCATCCTGCAGACATGTTCGTGTCATTGTTACACGATGTTGGCCAGGTGGTTTTGATCGATGCAAAGAGCAAGGCCATTGTAGAGGTCATTAGTACTGGGCTTGCACCGCATAGTATCGACATTTCAAAGAATGGGCGGTATCTCTATGTCATTTCCAGAAGTGGTGATGTTGGACTGATTGATCTGTACATGGAAAGACCCCAGGTTGTGGCCAGGGTAAAAACAGGCTTCGAAGCGCGAAGTTTTGCCATATCCCGTGCGAAAAGAAATAACTACCTTGTGGCAGGTGCCTATTGGCCTCCACAAATCACTATCCTGCATCCTGAAACGCTGCGTCCTTTTCGCACGCAGCTATTGGACCAGAGCTTGAACCTCAGTCGACGATCTGAAGCGCGCGTTTCCCAGGTGGTTAGTTTTGGAATTAGAACAGCCAGTTTTATTGTTGCCACTAGTGAAAGTGGTGAGTTGTTTGTTGTTTCCCCGGAGAAAGCAAATGAACTTGGCGCAGGCCACAAGGGCGCGGCATTCTTGCGCGCGGGTTCATTTGATAGATCCGGGCGATACTTTCTCATCCCTGCGGATGATGAACAGGTGGTGGTGTTCGATACTAAAAATGCACAGGTTATCACCACAATTGATGTGGAAGGTCTGGTAGGTGGTAACAGCGGAACGAACTATGTTGATCCGCTTTACGGGCCGGTCTGGGCGACGAGTGCGATGGGTAGTTCTGTTGTTGTGGTTATTGGAACTGATCCAGATAAGCATCCTGAAAATGCCTGGCGAGTGGTACGCTCTTTTAGATTGCCCACTGCCGGATCACTTTCTATTGAAACCCACGAAAAATCAGGAAACCTATGGGTAGATACTCCTTTAAATGTATCCACCGAACTCAGCAATTCCGTGTATGCCTTTGATCGAAATGCATCCGATCCAACAATTCACACGCTCCCCATAGCAGAGTGGGCAGGTTTCAAAGGGCAGAAAGTACGTGTATTGCATCCTCAGTACAGTAAAGGTGGCGACGAAATATGGTTTACAGTTTTTGATAGACAGGATAGAGCGTCTGCCATAGTGATAGTTAACGACACCACAAGAAAACTAAAATACGTGTTAAGGGACAATCGACTTATCACACCCACGCGCACTTATTCGATAGCATCTATGTTGGAGCAATGAAAAAGGGGTCAGGTTCAATTTAGGTCAATGAAAAGGGGTCAGGTTCAATTTAAATTTGAAAAGAGGCAAGTCTGAACGGGGGTCCAAAAACCGGATCCAAAGTAAAAATGAACCTGACCCCATTTACCTGTCAGTCAGCATGCGCCACCATTTGGCTGTTTGTTCTGCCTCCGCACGACGAAGGCTCAGCCAGGCTACGTGCGCATCCGAAGGTTTTTCAGGGTCCAGTTCGATTCCCCACAACGCATTGATTTCATTGGGAACTACTGAATAGCGAACATCAATAATCCGGTTGGGTTTATTGGGGTCTAAAGCAAGATAGTCATTTGAGAACCAGCGAAATCGTTTTATGTCTTTTGCCTGTTGGCTGGATTCGTCCAGCCACGGAAAATGGGTAACCACACTGAGTTTTTCAGCGCGATCGCCAGCATATGTTTTGTGTGATGTATCGACACGAACGGCATCGACATAAAAGTGATTTTCGGTTTCGTAAACCACTTTCCATAGAATAAGGTTTGCGAAACCGGGTTTGGCTTCGAGGCGGATTGGTGTGTGTCCGCGGCTTTCTGCCAGCTGATTGCCCAGAGCTACTGCCCGATCTCGTTGAATGACACCAAACAGAAGGTACGTAATTGCCCAAACGAATGCCAACCTGGCCAGCCACGGTTGGTTTCTTCTTACACCTAATATAATCAGGACCAGAATGGGAAGGGTGAATAAGGGGTCAATTATTGAAACGTTGTTCCACGCAAACCTTTCGGATGAAAACGGCCATAGAAGTTGGGTTCCGTAAGTTGTGCACGTATCAAGCAAACCGTGCGTTGCGTAACCCAATAGACAAAAAAGATATCCTTTTTTAAAGGAAACATCCTTGCCCAGCCAGCGATAGAGGACCGCCGTTACCAGCAAAGCACCAATCGGGATGAAAATCAGGGAGTGCGTGAATTGCCTGTGAAACTCGAGAAACAGTAGTGGATCGTTAGACGAAGAAATGAGGATATCCAGATCCGGAGCTAAGCCACCGAAACAACCAAACAGTGTTGCTGCCCTCACTCCCTCTTTGTTGCTGGCAGATTGTGCGAACGCCGCGCCGAGCGAACCCTGGCTGATAGGATCCATGTAATTCTCATTATTGGTTGTGGTGGGGATTATATGTGAAAAGGGGTCAGGTTCAATTTTCCCCCTCGTTTTTTGGTCGACCCCTTGGTTTTAATCCAACCGACTGACCCACGAGTTCCTCGATTCGTTTCTGAAACCTTTTAGTCCCAAGCACCTTCCCTTGATTGATATGAGCACGAATGTTCAAGACTTCGCTTTCACTTAGTGAATTGCAGAGTAAAGCCTGATAGCTACTTAGTCTTGAACCAGGATCTTTGCCAAGCTCTAGAAAGACCGCGTGTGGGCTGACTATCGGATCAGGTTTCCCAAATGCATTGGCCCTTGCGCTAGACCACGGATAGTCTTCGGCGCGAGGCACCATATGTGCTCTCACGGGGTTTAATTCAATGTACCGGTAGCAGGTCAACAGATAGCTTTCCGAATCAACGAGGCTGGATTTGAATCGCCCTTCCCAGAGCGTACCGGTTCGACTATATCGATTGTTGAAGTATTGAACGTATCGTCGACCCAATGCCTGCATCATTGTGGAACTACATCCAGGTTGCCCACCTGTCACTAGCAGGTGGACGTGGTTGGTCATAAGGACGTACGCGTGTATTTGGCAGTTATGTTTAATGGCGACTTTTTGCAAAGCAGAGAGATAAAATCGCCTGTCCTCATCTGCGGCAAAGCAAGCAGAGCGGTCAACACCACGCTGGATGAGGTGTTGCGCTACACCCGCTACATCAATTCGGGGTTGTCGAGCCATAGTGAACGCTCCAGAAATGACCTAATTCCATGAGCATATGCCAGCAGGCAACTTCCGGGTGTCGGTTGCTACGCTTGATTTGTGTGGGAAATGAACCTGACCCCTTTACCATGAAAATGAACCTGACCCCTTTTTCTGTTAAGTTTCAGCCTGTCTTTGAAGAGGTGATAACAATGTATTCCACTATTCGAGTCTTTTCAGTTCTGTTTCTATTGAGCGCTCCCATGGTTTACGGGAAAGCACACGGGGATATGGAATTCAGTGATGAAATCAAAACCCGTCAGCAACTCGTACAGGTGGCCCTGGCGCGTGAACCCGCTGATCTGATTATTCGGGGTGCCACGGTACTGAATATGTTTACCTCAAAATGGCAAAAAAATCAGGACATCGTTATTAAGGGGAAGCGTATTGCATGGACCGGGGATGCCGGGGCCTGGTCAGGCAAGTCGAAACAAATACATGATGCTTCCGGTCTCTGGGCAGTGCCTGGATTTGGTGAGCCGCATAAACACATCGAAAGCACCTATCTTTCACCGGAGTACGAAGCGGAGTTGGTAATCCCTATGGGGAATACGTGGACGGCCGAAGGCTCACACGAAATCTCCAACGTGGTGGGCAACTACAATGCTGAATACTGGCTTAAGGCGGAGCGTGCCGGTAGCCCACTTAAGATATTTGTCTCTGTCGGATCAGCAACACCACCCACGGTGTACGAATCCGGCGGTGGGTACTACGGCTATAAAGAAATGGCTGATTTCCTTAAGTATGACTTGCGGGTAATCGCACTCGGTGAAGTCATGGACTGGCCGGCCTTGATAAATCCCGGTGCACCTGGCCATCAGCGAATCTGGGAGATGATTCAGGCGACTTACGATAACCGGGGTGTGGTTGAAGGCCATGGCAAAGGATTATCGGATTTGAATGACATTAATGCCTTTGCTGCGGCCGGACTGTCCTCTGATCATGATGCCGACTCAAAAGAGGCGGGCTTCAACAAACTGCAACGCGGCACCTATCTTGAATTACGCGCAGACGAAGCGCGTTATGTCTTACCCTATTTGGTGGAACAGGGGATCGAAAGCTGGAGTAATGTTTCAATCACAACCGATGATCGGGACGTGCATACGACCTTGCAGCTTGGATCCATGGATTACAACATTCGAAATGCGATTGAGTCCGGTGTGCCGATGAAGGATGCTTATGCTATGGGTAGCTTTAATACGGCAAAACATTTTCATATAGAACACCTGATGGGATCCATTGCACCGGGTCGGTATGCGGACGTGGTGCTACTTTCAGATCCGAAAACCGTCGCCATTGAACGAGTATTTGCCAACGGTCAACTCGCAGGGGAGAAAGGTAAGTATCTGTTGCCTATTCCCAAAATCGAATACCCCGAATGGGTTTCCAATACCATGAATATTGGTCGCCAGGTGACTGCAGAAGATTTTGAAATAAAGGCGGCAGCGGGCAGAAAGACGATGAATGTTGCCTTGATGGAGGTATTTTATTTTGCACCGGATTTCATTCGTGGCGAGTTGCCAGTTACTGATGGTGTAGTTAAGGCTGATCCGGCTAAAAACATTAATAAAGTTGCACTGGTAGACCGACATACCGGTAGCGGCAAAGTTGCGAAAATGTTCTGGCGTGACGTGGGCATAGTGACTCCGCGTTCAGCATTGGCGAGCTCCCATGCGCATGATTTACATAATGTCTGGGCTCTGGGCAATGATGATGAGGCAATGGCGCTTGCGGTTAACACGGTCGCTGAGTCAGGTGGTGGCTGGGCGCTGGTTAATAATGGCAAGGTTGTTGCAAAGGTACGATTGGAACTGGCGGGGCTGGTAACGCAGAGGCCCGCAGCAGAGGTTGCGGAAGAAGTCGAGGCGCTTAATATTCAGGCAGACAAGATGAAATGGATTGGAAACCCGGGCATACCGGAACTTATGCGATTTGCCTTTCTCACGGCATCCCCCTGGAAATGGCAATTGGTCGCACCGTATGAAGGTAACCCGGGCGGTTTTGTTAACGTGACAAACGGCGAGATTCACCCCGTCGTCTGGTAGCGTCCATCAATTGAACGCGCTCTAACGTATATATGAAGGTTTACGCGGTCCTCCTGTTGTGGTTTGCGAGCGTGGGTTGTCATGCCCACCTGCTAAACATGTCCCGGGTTACAGCCAACCTGCAAGCTGACAAAACCCTTACGGTGGATATGGAGCTTGATCTGGGTAACGCGCTGGGCGGTTCCGAGCGTTACTTCGAAATCAGCCAGCTTCAAGAACCAGCTAAAGCTGCGGAGATGGTGGAGCTGCTCAGCGCGCTTACCCAGGCAACAAGAATTACACTTGCGGGTGAGCCTGTTCCTTTGGTGGTAGTTAGTGTTGTTATGCCCAAAGCGGACAGAGAGTCGTTTGAATACACCTGGCCCCGGACAAAAATCCGCTTAACCGGAGATGTCAAACAAGTTATTGAAGGGGCGCCAGGGAGCCTGGTTGCGCAGGGTCAGTTCCTGCCAGGATTTCGCTTTGAAGAACCCATCGCGTTTACCTTTTATGACGTCAAAAATGATATCAGCATGACGCGCTGGCTTGCGATCCATCAAAAGAGCCCAAACTTTGATGCCAGGCCCTGGTGGTCACAGGAGCCTTCGGCAGAAAGCGGCACTGTCGTGGCGTCTGAGCCAGCCTGGAATGAGGTTTGGAATTATCTTAAGTTTGGTTTTCTGCATATCCTGCCTTTTGGCGCAGACCACCTGTTGTTTGTTCTGGGACTTTATCTGGGCGCTGCAAGCCTAAGAGCCTTATTAATCCTGATTAGCACGTTCACGGTCGCGCATTCCTTAACGTTAATCATTTCCACTTTAGGTATTTTTCGGCTACCCCCAATGGTAGTGGAACCCATCATAACTGCATCCATCGTTTGGATAGCGGTAGAGAATCTGTTCGCTAGAAAAAACATGTCAGTGAATATCGCCCTGGTTTTTGTATTCGGATTGATTCATGGCATGGGCTTTGCGGGTGCATTGTCGGAATTGGGATTACCGCAAGAGTCGTTTCTAAGCGCTCTCTTGAGTTTTAATGTTGGCGTGGAAGCCGGACAGATAACCTTTGTCGCCGGATTGCTCGCTTTGATCGGCTGGGCGCGAAATAAAGCCTGGTACTCGCGTGCGATTGTTATGCCCGGTTCGATACTGATTGGCGTGCTCGCAACTGTATGGACGATTCAGCGACTGGTTTAGATGTTACCGGCAGCACAGTGCGACATTGACATGCTGCCGCGCACCGGGAAATAGTTTACCTGTCTCCATACCAACTAGACCTTTGATCTGCCTGTGATAATCTTTCCGAATGGCAAAACTACGACAGCAGGTTATGGTGCTTTACCTTGCGAGCTCCGCATTGGACACACATGTTGTGGCGTGGGCACATTACGATGGCACGGGCCGGGCGCGTCATATGGCGGGAGACTCAGAGGACCCACCCTATCTGACGGGGCTTGCTGCTTTGCAGGATGGCTGGCGTCTGATCCAGGCAAGTCCTCTGGTAAGCCATGCTACTGGCGCTGAATTCAGGACGGATTATCTCAAGTATGAATTTTTCTTCGAAAAGCTGGTGCAGATAAAATGAGTAAGCCAATTTTGCTTGGATCAAGGGATATGGCCCATTTTGCCGCACGTGGGTTTCTGCGGATGGACGCGGTTGTGCCAGCAGAAATCAATCAACAATTTTTACAGGACATCGGCCACGTCCCCGAAGACGAAATCAGCAGTCCTGGAGAACACTATGCGAAAGTGATGGCCAGCAGTGCCATTCCGATTGTAAGCGCTGGTACGCCGCTATCGGATGCCTACCCTACTGGCAATGCGCTAAAAAAAGTTCTGGCTCTTCCGGCTGTTGCAGGTGCCATTCAGAGCCTCGTTGGCGAATCCCCTATATTTGATCATCAGTTTTTGCACATCACATTCCCACCATCTTTTTATAAAAACTCCGTTATTGAACAGGTTTCACAGCACACCCACCAGGACTCAACCATCGATCCAAGGCAAGCGTTCGATGTGCAAATCATGTATTTCCCGCATGACGTCTCCGAGCAGATGGGCGGAACACGTTTTGTTCCTGGTAGCCATTTCAGGATTGTGAGCGAGGCATCCATTGGTCGCTACCAGAATATTTGCGGTCAGCAACATATGGTTTGCCCGGCCGGTACGCTGTTGTTTATGCACATGGGTATATGGCACGGGGGAGGGCTCAATCAATCCGATCGGGTGCGATACATGTTCAAGATTCGTCTGCAACCAGGCGAGCGCCAGGTGCGTCTGTGGGACGACTCGGACCTGCCCAGTGCGCATTTCGAACAACGGGCGATCTTCTGGACCGGGGCGGAGGCAAGAGACCCTATCCATGAGCAACTCACCACACCTGAGCCCTGGTTTGAGTTTGACACCGGCAGGCTCGAGTACCTCAACCGAATTCGTTTCTGGCGATATTTACTCGGAGATGAGGAGTTTGATGCGGATTACTGGGTGACCAGAGTGGAAAGAGAATTTGTCTAGAACACCCTCTCGAAATAGCCTCCTAAAATTTGCCTCGTTTGGGCTCTTTCCACTTGGGCGCATACTCGATACTCGGCTGCTTCGCAGTGGATACAACTTTATCTCCCCGCTTGACTTTGCCATTTAGGGAAATGGTGTCCGTAATACTGAATTTCTCCTGGGCCTGGTTGACGCGCACGCTGCCGACCTCAGTGTCTGAGCTGCCCAGGCTGATACCGGTGTCAGGATCGATCAACTCCTCGCCTTTTGACATTATCGTCAGCACATCACCTGCTGAAACCGAGTCAGAACCCATATTGACCCAAATTTGCTTGCCTTTGGTCTGGATCACAGAACCTGAAGCCGGGGCCGCGCCGATTTCCTTGACCAGTTCGTACACGCCTTTGTTGATTCCAGCAATCACGGCCTGGCCAATGGGCGTCTTGGAATACTTGGAATAGAACCCACCCAGAGCGCCGCTGCCGGTAAAAGCAGCGCCTCCAACGGTCAATCCTGAATCATTAATAGCCGATTGCACCTGTTTGGTGTACATCACTTCAGAGGTTTCTGCATCAATCAAACGGAAATTCAGCCCGACCTGACCCTTGCTGTTCTTGGCGCCAAATCCACCCAGCAGGGGCAATCTCTTCGTCACCAGGCCACCTAGACCGCTATTGGTACCAGAGGTGTTTGTTTCATAGTCTGTGACCACGACCTGAACCAGAAATTGAGCACCCAATACGTTACCCGTCTTGGCTCCAGAAGGTTTAGCGACACGTCCGGACGCCGCCAGGTCCTGTTCTTGCAGTATCGAGCCCAACTCCTGGCGTTCGATTAGCCGGAAGCGCCCGGTTTGATTCATTACATCAGTTACGATGGCTTCTATGCCGTTCACCGGCACCTGGTCGGCATTGCTTACATCCCAGGAATAGCTCTGGCCGTCGGGACCACTAAAACTAATCGAGTTGGAAGAGCTGTTGTTGTCGACTTCTAGTACCGCGACGCGTGATTTTGCCCCGGCATAATTGCCCCATTTAATGTTGAGTAAGTACTTGGCGTCGATCTCGTCTATCCGCTCTGGCAACGCGACTTGTGACTTTTCTCCCACAGCAATAGCGAGATACTCAGCATGTGCACACGTAACGCCCAAGCTCATCAAAATTACCGCCAGCACCACGCCGTACTTATGACCCATAGTGATCTCCCCTTCATTAACCGCGATTAATCGTGCACATTTTAACAGATAGTGGTGCACCGCTCTACAGGCCTGACAGCCAGCGCGGAATGGGGTATCGTATTAACAGGACAAAAGCGGTATCAGGCCTTTCTAACCCACTAAGTCGAGAAGATATGTGACCGAAAGAGAAAAGATTGGTAAGTATGAAATCGTCTCGGAGCTTGGCCGGGGGGGTATGGGTGTCGTATACAAAGCCTGGGAGGAAAGTCTTCAGCGATTTGTGGCGATCAAGATGCTGGGCGATCAACTCACCCATGATGAGGTTGTGGTACAGAGATTTCTGCGAGAAGCACGAGCAGTTGCAGATCTGAATCACCCTAATGTCGTACAGGTCTTTGCCGTAGACACACACAAAGGTCGCCCCTATTTCGCCATGGAATACGTCGAGGGTGAGTCCCTGACTGAGTTAATTCGAACCTCCCACCGTGTCGATCCCCATCGCGCTGTGCAGTTGCTCAAAGAAGCAGCAGCCGGTCTTGCCGCCTCACACGCCAAGGGCGTGGTGCATCGTGACATCAAGCCCGACAACATCATGTTAACCAAACACGGCGGTGTAAAAGTCGTAGATTTCGGGGTCGCAAAAATCGACGACCCGGACTCGAAACTTACCGCCACGGGCATGGCCGTGGGGACTCCCAATTACATCTCACCAGAGGTTTGCCTCGGCAAGGAGGTGGATGCACGCTCGGACCTGTTCTCTCTTGGCATCGTGTTTTTCGAAATGTTGGCGGGAGAGACACCTTTTCATGCCGACAGCCCTATCGCGATGATGACCGCTGTGGTTAACGCGGAAATACCGGATATCACCACCCTGAATTCAGAAGTAGATGAGCACATCCGCCTGATTCTGGGGCAGATGCTGGAGAAGAACCCGGCCAGACGTTACGCAGGATGCCAGAAGTTGGTTGAGGACCTTGAGTCTTACGCTGCGGGCCAGCCTCCCGCGCATGCCATTGCGGCCGTCAACGACGCCACGCTACAAATGCCGCTCCCCGGGAACATAAAGACTGCGGAAACGAAAACAACGCCTACGGTCACCGCTCAACGCAGAGATGGCTCATCCATGAGCATGACGCGATGGGCATTAGCGTTGTTGCTCCTGGTAAGCACGGGTGCTGCTGCCTGGTATCTGTATGACGGAAATGGTGGATTTAACGGCCAAGCCCCAGCGGATTTACTGGCCACCGGTGGACCCCGGGTAGAAAACCAATTGGCGAAGGAGGCTCAGCCAAAAGAAAGCGAATCACAAGCCCGACCGATCGAAACAAATCCAGAGGCTGCCGATTCCAGAGCACCTGTAAAAACAACAGAACAGTTAGCGAGAGAGCTGAACACTCAGCCTTCTACCGGGCAAGACTCCGGATTCACAAATACACCCGTTGTGAGCATCGACACAAAACCGGCTGAGACTGCCCTGGCTAGTAAGCCAACAGAGCTAGCAATGCTAAATCCAGCGGCGCAACCCGGGCCCCAGGTTAACGCTCAAAACAGGCTGATTACCGGGCCCCCAAAATTGGTTGTCATTGCAAAAGGTGATCCGGCAGTTTCGACTATGATCGAAAGCGTACTGGAAAACACTTTGTCAGCCGCGGATTTTACCGTGATGGATGAACAGTTTTTTGAAGGGTTAGGCCGGAACAGGTCCAATCTTAGCCTGGCCGACATAGGACGAGCGGTTCATGCCAACGGCGCCGATGTTCTGGTGTTTGCCGATATTCGTCCCGCCGGAGAGCGCAAGCTATCGTTTTACGGCCGCACAGAATATCAAAAAACTGCAAACATGCGGGTCAGGGCCGTTCTCCTGGCAGAAAAACGCAGTCTGGGAGCACCGTGGGTGAACAGCCTGGAATACGTCCCCCTGAATGCCCAGGACCAGGCCCGCGATGCAGCCCAACCCATCGCCGACGAACTTGTGGAACGCCTGCAAGCTTTACCATAGGCGAAAAAAGGCAAAAAAAGGGGTCAGGTTCAATTTAGGCCATCACTACTATCCAACGAGTCTATATTGGGGCGATACGGGTGCCGATAAGGCGTTTTGGAGTGACGCCATCCTCACACAATGGTAAAATGCCAAATTGGTAAAATTAAGGCGAAGGCCCTACACATGAGTCAATATCTGGATAAATCCGGGCTGCAGGTCCACACGCTTCTAAGCGACCTGCTCAATAACGAAATTCTGCCCGGTCTTGAACTTGATTCTGATCATATCTGGCAAGAATTTCGTAAACTGGTCGATGAACTGACTCCTGTAAATCGCCAACTGCTTGCAAAGCGTGAGAGCATTCAGGAAAAAATTGATCAATGGCACGCCCAAAACCCCGATGTAGTCCGAACTGACTTTGCACGTTATAAAGCATTCCTGGTCGAGATCGATTACCTGGTACCAGAAGGCCCTGAATTTGCTATCAGTACAGAAAATGTTGATGTGGAAATTGCCTCGATAGCGGGCCCGCAGCTTGTTGTACCCGTGAACAATGCGCGCTTTGCCCTGAATGCGGCCAACGCTCGCTGGGGTAGCCTGTATGATGCTTATTACGGTACCGATGTGATCAGTGAAGACGATGATTGTGGACGCACCGGGCCATACAACGAGAAGCGCGGGCAGAAGGTAATCGCAAAAGCTGCGGATTTTCTGGATGGTGCGATACCCCTGGCTGGAGGTGCCAGCCATTCCACAGTGGTTGAGTATGAAATCACCGCCGATTCACCAGCACGATTAAATGCCCGCTTGTCTGATGATTCAGTCGTCCCCCTGGTAGACGCGGATAAATTTGTGGCTTATCAACTGAATGACAAACAAAAGGTATTGCTGTGCAGAAACAATGGTCTGCATATAGAAATCCACATTGACAGAAATAGTAGTGTAGGCAGCACTAATCCTTCGGGTGTGAGTGACGTGGTGCTGGAATCTGCCGTAAGCACCATTCAGGACTGTGAAGACTCTGTTGCGGCGGTTGATGCGGAAGATAAAGCGCTGGTTTATCGTAACTGGCTGGGACTTATGCGGGGAGATCTTGAGGATAGCTTCGAAAAAGGCGGCCGAATAATGACGCGACGCCTGAATGCGGACAGAGCCTATATCAGTGTAGACGGCAGTGAACTTACTTTGCACGGAAGAAGCTTACTGCTGGTTCGCAATGTTGGTCACCTGATGACCAACAGCGCGATTCTTGATAGCGAGGGTAACGAGGTACCCGAAGGTTTTATCGACGCACTATTTACCACGCTGTGCGCGATGCATGATTTCAAAGACGACGCCCCATTGCACAATAGTCGGACCAAGAGTGTTTACATAGTAAAACCCAAAATGCACGGTCCCGAAGAAGTTGCCTTTGCGGACCGATTATTTGGTGCTGTTGAAAAAATTCTGGGTCTACCCACTGCTACCATGAAAATTGGCGTCATGGATGAAGAGCGTCGCACTACCGTCAACCTGAAGGAATGCATTCGTGCGGTGAAAGACCGCCTGGTATTCATCAACACCGGCTTTCTGGATAGAACCGGCGACGAAATTCATACTTCCATGCAGGCAGGTCCTATGCTGCCTAAAGATGATATCAAGCAGCAGGCCTGGATCAGCGCTTACGAAAACTGGAATGTAGATATCGGCTTGCAGACGGGTTTGCCTGGAAAAGCACAAATCGGTAAAGGCATGTGGGCTAAGCCTGATGAAATGCAACAAATGCTGGATACAAAACTGGATCACCTGAATGCAGGTGCAAATTGCGCATGGGTGCCTTCGCCAACTGCGGCTACATTACATGCAACACACTATCATCAGGTGAATGTATTTTCCGTACAACAGGCTTTAAGGCAGCGCGAAAAAGCCAATGTAGATGATATATTGACCCCGCCATTACTGGGTGAGCGCAAGCTTGGCAGCGCTGAAATTCAGCGTGAACTCGACAACAATGCACAGGGCATTCTTGGTTACGTGGTGCGCTGGGTAGAGCAGGGCGTTGGCTGCTCGAAGGTACCGGATATTAATAATGTGGGGCTAATGGAAGATCGCGCCACGTTGCGTATTTCCAGCCAGCACATTGCCAACTGGCTGCACCACGACATCTGTTCTGCAGCACAGATTACTGAAACCCTGCAGCGTATGGCTGCCGTTGTGGACGAACAGAATGCCGGTGACCCGCTGTATCACAATATGGCACCCAACTTTGCACAAAGTGTTGCCTTCCAGGCTGCCAGCGACCTGGTATTTAAAGGTGTGGAGCAGCCAAGTGGTTACACCGAACCTCTGCTGCATGCATTTCGAGTGCAGGCAAAGGTGTAAGAAGCAATCAACCGCTGATTAACAGTGGGATCGCCCCGACAATTGAGTCACGGTTGCTGCAGGTAAATGTGCGGTGCCCAACAAGTTTGATTCGGGGCGATTTCCCAATCCAGTAGATCTGCACGGTTGATGCCGTCCTTCACCTGCTAATATCAGGGCAACCCAAGGTCGAGATTATTGACTTTCTTGTTAGTTATTACAATCAGGTTAGACCCTAACGAGATTACAAGGTGTTAGCGCAGAATGTAGCAACAAAAAACACCTGGAATGAGTACGAATTCGTGCCCAACAAAACTTGACCATGAAAGGGTGGATTGAAGATTGGGAATAGTTTGTGCCAATAAGCATCGTTCCAAGTCACATTCCTGTGAGAGCTGTGTAGCATTCCTCACAATGCTACACAGATTAACCTGAAATGGTTCACATTAAACAAACTTAACGCGACATCAAGCTCAAAAAGTATCTACTCTTGTCAAAGAACACATGTATTTGTTTGTGCAAGTTTATGGATTTTCATCATGCGAAAGCAGCGTACAGCTGAAGAATATATCCTACTGTCACTCAGCGGCATTTTGTCGCTTGCCATACTGCCTTTTTGGTTTGTGCGTTTCGCGGCGTCTGAATGGACAATGACTGCGCTGGATTCGTTCGCTATAGCGATCATGATGGCGGCGTTTGCACATGTTTACGTTACCGGAAAAACGAACCTGGCAGGTATTGTTGTTTCGGTATCAGTGATGATAATTGTTTGGGCCAGCGTATACGTTAAGGGGCAGGGCCAGCTTTTCTGGGCTTACCCAGCATTAGTAGCCACTTTTTTCCTTGTTACGCTGCGTCTAGCAGCCGTCATTGTTTCAGTGTTTCTTGTTGCAATGATACCTGTAGTGTTGCTCCATGCTGATTTGGTTCTAGGCGGGGCTTTTTATCTCACCGTTATTGCCAATAGCGCCGCAGTATATGCATTTGTATATCGCATGCAAGAACAGCAAAAACTATTGTCTACTCTGGCGATTAGAGATCCATTGACAGGTGCAGGTAATCGACGAGCTATGGAAGAAAAGCTTGTTGAACTAGTAGATTTGCAAAACCGCAGGGTTTCCGAAGTCTCACTGATTTTTATGGATCTGGACAATTTCAAAGCAATCAATGATAAATTCGGGCATAGCGAAGGTGACGAGGTTTTGGTCCAGTTGGCCAAAATAGTCGCGGAGAGAATACGCTCCACAGACACATTTTACCGATACGGAGGAGAAGAGTTTGTTGTGCTTGCTGAAAATACGAACGTCACGGGCGTATTAAAGCTGGCAGAGGAACTCCGTACCGCTGTTCAGGCTTGTAAAATTCTTCAATTGCACCATGTATCTATCTCATCAGGTTGTGCACAGTATCAGGCTGGAGAAACCGGTAGCGAGTGGGTGGGTCGTGCAGACGCGGCAATGTTTCAGGCCAAGGATGAGGGCCGGAACCTGAGTCGTGCCGCATAACCAACTATTTGCTTTGAGAGCAGACGTGCAGTAGCCCAGTGGTTACACCGAACCCTTGTTGCATGCGTTTCGAGTGCAGGCAAAGGCCTGAGAAAACAGGCTTCCACAGAAAACGGAGCAGGTGAAACCGGTTATGGCTTATGCCAGCTCTTTTTCGAAAAGTGCCAACAGCTCTGACCAGGCTTTTTCTGCCATCGCTTCGTTGTAAACTCGTGAATCCGGAGGGCACCAACCATGCAACGTGCCCTCATACACTTCGATTTCGGCATCGACCTTGGCACTGCCCAGGGAAGCCCTCAAAACATGCTTTGTATCCGGTTCTTTCTCGTCATCATTTTCAGCAATAGCAATCAGCAAACCGGCTTTGATTTTGGGTGCCAACAGGTGTGGACTATCATCGGCATCGGTGACAAGTCCACCACCATGAAACGAACCACCTGCGCCAATACGTGCCGGTATCGCAGCAGCCAGGCGCATAACATAGGAACCGGTCATGCAATAACCGGTAGTGCCGATCATCCGGGTGGTATCCACTGAAGCCTGGGAATCCAGCCAGCTTACATAATCTTTTCCGTCAGATACGGCAGTAAGCGGTGATAATGAACGCGCATGGGGCATTAACATCGCACGGGTTTCGGGGTCTCCAAACGATTTGCCATCCGGGGTAACCTGGCCCGTAACCGTGCGGTAATAGGGGTTAACCACCAACACCGAATATCCCGATTGGGCCAGTCGTTTGCCCATGGCACGAAAGGCTGGACGAATGCCCATTATGTCAGGCCATATAATTACGGCTGCATGTCGTCCGCTTGCCGGGTGAACAAAATAGCCGTCTGCCGCGCCTTCAGCCATATCGATCTTCACGTCCTGCTCAACCACATTCTGTGCATTGGCAATAGGTGGCAACATGATCGACAGCGTTATACCCGCACCCAACATACCAAACTCACGCCGGGTTAAGCCCTTCTGCCGGGACAAAAACGTCTGTTCTTCCTGATTGGTTCTTTCATCACACATATTTTTTCACTCGCTTTAAAATAATGAATAATTGCGTCTGCGCTCAAACCTAGAGATCAGTTCCTTAACGATTATAACCTGGCAACACCAAATGTATTGGGCCTGGTTCCCCGGTGATTTGTTTCCAGGCTGGTCTCGAGGGTAAATATGAGTACTTGCCTTGTATCCACGGGGTCGATGATCCCATCATCCATCATGCGTGACGAGCAGTACATTGCCTCCGAAGAGCGTTCCATAGACGCAATGAGTTGCTCACCATGCTTCTGCATTAGCTCTTTTTGTTCCTGCGGAATCTGCTGGCCCGACAGGCGGGCCTTATCTTCTGCTATCACGCGCATTACACCAGCAGCCTGAGCGCCTCCCATAACGGCCTGGCGCGCAGTTGGCCACGAAAAAACAAACTCAGGTTTAAGAGACTTCGAGCACATTGCGTAATTACCTGCACCATAGGAATTGCCAACGATAATGGTAAGTTTTATGGGACGAAAATTGGCGACTGCCTGGATCATTTTTGAACCGTGTTTAACCTGCCCGGCCTGTTCCGCCTCTACGCCAACCAGAAACCCGGTGGTGTTTTGTAAAAATATCATGGGTGTGTTGGTTTGATCGCACAGCTGCAGAAACTGGCTGGCCTTTTTCGCCCCCTGGGGGGTAATGGGTCCGTTGTTGGTGATGATGCCACATCGCCACCCACCAATATGCGCATGCCCACAAAGCGTATGATGGTCATTTTCCGGTTCAAATTCGAAGAACCTGGAGCCATCAAATACTCTGGCGATGACCTCCCGCATATCATAGGGAATGCGTTTGTCTTCCGACACAATACCGCGCAGTTCTTCTGCCGGGTACAGGGGCTGTTCTGCCGTCTGGTCCGGTGTTATATAACTGCCTGCATCAGGTGGAAACTGATCGAGAATGTCTCTGGCGACTCTAATGCCATCAGCATCACTCTCGGCAAGATACTCGCCGGTTTGCGAGATGCTTGCATGCATCACTGCGCCACCCAGAGTTTCATGATCTGCATCTTCTCCAGTGGCGGCTTTCAATAAAGGCGGCCCGGCTAGAAACAGATGCGTCTGATTGCGCACCAGTACTACATAGTCAGAGAGGGCCACTTGATAGGCCCCTCCTGCTGTAGCATTACCATGGGCTACGGTTAGCTGCGGTATGCCTGCGGCCGAGAGTTCAGCCTGTTGGCAATATACCCTGCCGCCATCGAGAAAACCGTGCGCACCCCAGGGATCTGGATCACCGCCGCCTGAAAGGTTGCCGCCACCGCTTTCGCTTAAACAAACCAGCGGTAATCTTGTGCTAAAGGCGATCTCCTGCAGTCGCAAATTTTTACGGGTTGTCACAGAGTTGATGGTGCCGCCCTTGATTGCGTAGTTCCAGACCATGGCTAACACGCGGCGTCCCTTGACATAACCGATGCCAATTATCAGGTTTCCGCCCGCAGACTCACCTTCCTTGTCACCATTCATGCGCAAGCCGGCAATTGAAGAAAGTTCGAGAAAAGGGGCTCCACGATCAAGTAGATGTGCAAGGCGCTCCCGGGGTAATAACTTACCCTTCTTTTCCGCACGTTCCCGGTAGCGCTCTTCGCTGGTCCTTATGTTTCGCTCAACAACCCGAACCTTCTCGACATAATTATTCATAAACTCGACGTTCGCAAGATATGCCTCACTGCCGACTTCCAATTTTGATTCAAGCTGACTCATCTTTTTCCCCCGCTAACTTCAACTCGACCATAAACTGTCGGTTTTTAACCTGGCTGCCTGCTTCAATAGCAAGCCGTAGCACCTCGCCATCTCCGTCTGCCAGATGCCGGTGTTCCATTTTCATCGCCTCGACAATCACGAGCGCCTGTCCTTTCATGACTTTATCCCCCTCGGCAACGAGCACCTTAATTACCTGACCTTCCATTGCAGCATGGATCTGGCCGCTACTTGCTGCATCTTCTGAAGCCTCGGGCAAATAGGTGGTTATGTTTGCGTTGAGGGTTTCCCTGCCAAAATCCATGCTGATCTGGTTGTCGTCCCGGTAAAATACAGCTTCCTTTTCTACACCATTAAGGCGGTAGAGCAGGGTGCCTGAATCGCAGGAGGTAATTGTTACCAGGTAGGCACTATTCTCGATTTGAACCTGATAACCAGCCGGTGTGGCAAGCGTGGAAACCGTTTTTTCCGCTTTACCATCAGCAGAGCCAACAAGAAATTTGTCGGTAACCAACATCGGTTCAGCATTGCTCCAGCCGCTTTCGGGTGCGCCATTTTGAGCTACAACTGCTGCAGCGACCGCAAGTTGTTCGTTATTGTCAGATGTCCTCAGCTTCTCCAGCAATTTTTCGCTGATGAAGCCGGTCGTCGTGTCTCCGTGAACAAACTCCGGTTGCTCCAGAAGGCTCACCAGAAAACCCTTGTTGGTGGTTAAACCAAGAATCCTGCTCCGGGTTAGGGCTCTGATCAGTCGTCGCCTGGCTTCTTCCCTGTCTCTTCCCCAACAGATCAGTTTGGCAAGCATAGCGTCATAGTGGGGTGTGATGTCGCAACCACTGTGTAGCCCATGATCGATTCTTACGCCAACATTTTCATAGGGCTCAAAATATTGGAGCTTGCCGGTTTGCGGCATAAAATTATTCAGGGCATCTTCAGCGTAGATTCGAACTTCGATAGCGTGGCCATCAAAATTGATGTCCTGCTGCGCACAGGGTAGCGCTTCTCCATTGGCAATTTTCAACTGCCAATCAACCAGATCCGTATCGGTGACAAGTTCTGTCACCGGGTGTTCGACTTGCAAACGTGTATTCATTTCAAGGAAATAGAACTGCCGTTTGTCATCAACCAAAAATTCTACCGTACCCACGCCTTCATATTGCACGGCTTTTGCCGCATTCACCGCAGCAAGGCCCATTTGTTGTCGAAGTTCTTCGTCAACAAAGGGCGATGGACATTCTTCGATCACCTTTTGATGGCGGCGCTGTGCTGAACAATCCCGTTCACCCAGATGAATCACATTGCCGTGACTGTCACCTGCGATCTGAATTTCGATATGTCGTGCATTGAGAATGGCTTTTTCCAGGATCAATTCGTCGCTGCCAAAGGCGTTGAGTGACTCGCTGCGAGCCGAGTCAATCGCTGCTTCCAGCTCTGCCAGTTCGTGTACGAGACGCATTCCGCGTCCGCCACCACCGGCAGCCGCTTTAACCATGACAGGCGAACCGATTTTTTTGGCTTGTGCCAGCAATTGAGCCGTAGACTGGTTCTGTCCCTGGTAGCCCGGTACGCAAGGGACGCCCGCTTTTATCATCAGATCTTTGGCAGATGCCTTGTTCCCCATCAGTTCGATTGCTTCAGGTGAGGGACCGATAAACTTGATATTATTGTCCGCGCATGCCTTGGCAAAATCTGCATTCTCCGAGAGAAAGCCATAACCCGGGTGAATTGCGTCGGCACCTGTAAGCTTTGCAGCATTGATAATCTTGCTGATATCCAGATATGAATCTGCAGGAGACTTTCCGCCGAGACTTACGCTTGCATCGGCGAGCATAACAAAAAGCGATTGTGCATCGGGTTCACTATAGACAGCGATTGCATCATAACCCGCGGCCTGGACGCTTTCAGTAATGCGGCATGCGATTTCAGCCCGGTTTGCTATTAGTATTTTTTTCATAAACTCATGCTTATCCTGGTATCAGTGTCTGATATGCGCAGCAATTTCAGCTGGCACGTCTATCAATTTGGCTCTTAGATATTCACCCATCGTCTTTCCCTGACTGTCGATGCGAACGGAGGAGGACACACCTTCCCCGAGAATGCCGTGGATATAAAAATTAAGCGCATGAAGATTTGGTAGCTCGAAGCGTTCAATTTTGTATTCAGCTGTGTCTTTCAAAAGCGCTTTAAACTTTTCGATTGTCAAAAACTCATACAAAAAACCAAATGCTTCCGGAGAAGTTGCCCATATCCCTACGTTGGCATTGCCGCCTTTGTCACCCGATCGGGTGCCGAACAGTCGCCCGAATGGAATGCGTATCGTTTCGCCCTTTGGGTAAGAAGGAATCTTTACTGGTAGTTGCTGGTAATAAATGGGCTCAAGATCGAGTTGGCTCGTCGGTTGAACTTCGATTGACTCGCCATCGACATGCACCAACTCAACAATATGCTTGCTGTCAATGAGTGCTGGCCAGTAAGAGATAAAAGCGCCTCCCGAACCTGCAGCTGTAGAGCTGAAGGCTGGAAAATTGGCCAGTGCCAGCTCAATCACCTTGGCCGAGAAGATTCTGCCGACCAGTGCGGGGTCTTTTGACTTTACGTTAATCCTTAGTCTGGCATAGGCCTCTTCATTAGTTTGTGGGTCTTCCTTGTCGTTTCGAATGAGTTGAATAACAACCTCATCAAATTGCGCTTTGCCACCCACCGACTGAAACAGGGTGCTGGTGAATATCTCTGCTTTTTCTTCGATGTCCAGGCCAGTGAGCAACATTTCCATACTGTTTCTGAAGCCACCGGCGGTGTTGATGCAGACTTTGTGGGTAGGCGTGGGAGTACTACCACGACATCCCGAAACATAGACCCGGTCATCACCCTGTTGCTCGATACTCAGTGTATCAAAATGTGCAATTACATCCGGATTCAGGTAGGCGGGTGAACTGATTTCATAAAGCAATTGTGCCTTAACCGTTCCTACTGATACCAGCCCACCCGTGCCGGGGTGCTTGGTAATTGTGAAGTTACCATCTGCTTCAATTTCAGCAATGGGATAGCCCATATTGTGAAAACTTGGCACCTCCTGAAAGAACGAATAGTTGCCGCCGGTTGCCTGCGCGCCACACTCAATGATGTGTCCCGCTGCAAGCGCGCCTGCCAGGGCATCGTAGTCCTGTCGTTGCCAATTAAATTTCCATGCGGCGGGACCAATAACAACGGCTGCATCGGTCACTCTGGGACAGATCACGATGTCGGCACCCTTATCGAGCGCAGTTTTAATTCCCCACGCGCCCAGATATGCGTTTGCGGTAACGGTTGGTTTATCACCATCGGCCAGAAGCTGTTGTGTATCCATATTTTCAAAGCGTTCCCCTGCAGATTGCAGTTCCGCCATCCTGGGCAAAAGATCATCACCATCAATGTAGGCAACCTTTACTGCCAGTCCAAGCTCGTCGGCAATTTTTGAGACGGCTGCGGCCATACCCGATGGATTGAGACCACCGGCATTGGTAACAATCCTGATGTCCTTTTCGACACAAGTTGCCAATACTTCCCGTACCTGTTTCAGGAAGGTGCCAACATAGCCTGCATCGGGGTTTTTTGAGCGTTGGTTGTATAAAATAGCCATCGTCAGTTCGGCCAGGTAATCACCTGTGAGAACGTCTATAGGGCCACCTTCAACCATATCTTTTGCAGCACCTAACTTGTCACCGTAGAAGCCGCTGCAGTTTGCAATTCTGATTACATTTGTCATATAGCTACCCTTCCAGTATTAATTTTACAAGTTTTGTTCCCGCAGACGAATCAGCGGTGAAATCAAAGATATCCATTTCTTTATATAGTTCAGGCTTTTAACCCTGTCGTTACCATAGCTTTCCTGGATCAACAGGCCTCTCATGAAGCTGCGCGTCATATTGAGCAGCATTACTACTTCATCATCATCGCCTGAAAGTGCTTCATACTGGGCCAGAGATTGGGCGTCCAGTGCTTGCCCCCAGTCCAGCAGTTCACCTGCTATCCTGCTTTGGAGCAGATTGTCGGTTCGGGCGGCGTTTAAAATTTCCAGAAGGGCACGATAGGCCGGGGTATTGATATATTTTTTCCAGGCAATCATCAAAGCGTCTTCAATGTTATTTGCCGGGTTGCGCTCACGTCTAAATGGCCTCTCCAGTAAGCGGTTGAGCGTCGCGGCGATCAGATCTTCCTTTGATGGATAATGGTGTTGCAGGGCACCTTTTGAAAACCCGGCATTGCTGGCAACACGATTCAATGAAGTCTCGACATAACCAACGTCTACCAGCAATTCGATGGTGGCCTCACAGATTGCGTCACGCGCCCTGATGCTTTTTGCCTGTTGCTTACCCGGATTACTGGTCGTATTCATTAAGACTAATCTTCCTGAACCCAGGCTGGTTTACGCTTTTCGCGAAATGCCTTCATTCCTTCAGCACCTTCCTCTGATTTGAACATACGTACACTCCAGGCACCGGTTTCAGCGAAACCTTGTGGTATATCTAACTCGGAAACCCGGCGAACGAGTTTTTTACACTCGGCTACAGCATTCGGCCCACCAAGATTAATCATATCAATCTCTTCCTGAACCGCGCTGTTGAGTTCACTTTTGGGGACTGCGCGGTGGGCTAAACCAAAGTCTACGGCCTGACTACCAGTGAAACGCTCACCGGTTAAGAACAGTTTCATGCCATGGTGGGTGCCAAGTTTGGGAAGACAAACCACCGAGATGACAGCGGGTATAACGCCGATGCGAACTTCGCTGAAACTAAATTGAACATCTTCCACAGTGACGACGATATCGGCAGCACCGACCAGTCCAAGCCCTCCTGCAAAGGCGGCTCCATTAACGGCGACAATAACGGGTTTCTCGCTATCGAGGATACCGCTTAATACATCGGGGTAGGGTATTGCTTTGCCACCACCATCGATTGTTTGGCCCGGTGGGCTTTTAAGGTCTGCTCCGGCACAGAAGGCAGGGTCGCTACCGGTGATAACGATAGAGCGTACCGCAGGGTCCTTGTTGGCATTAACCAAATGCTCGTAAAGTTCATTGACCAGAATCGCAGACAGGGCATTTCGATTCTCTGGCCGGTTCAGGGTAATCCAGGCAGCGCCCTTTTTTATCTCGTACAAGGTTGCTTCAGTACCCGCCATAGAAATTCTCCCCGATTGTTTGGCCTGAGGGTATCAGAATAAAAAGCCAGCCGGAAGGCTTTTTATTAACTGTGGAGGACAAGGCTCACGTATATTATCCTGATATCAAACTATCCGAAAAAACGGCATCGCTCACAAAAATCGAGCCGTCCACCCGAAAGAGGAAGTAATGAGAAAATTCGCCGTACTGGTATTGGCCCTGTTGTGTTCCTACAACGCAACAGGTGCACCTGTAGAATTAGCGACACCACAAGGCGTTATTGTTGGGGATCAACAAGGTACGGTTGCATCGTTCAAGAGTATTCCCTTTGCCACACCGCCTGTTGGTAATCGCCGTTGGAAGGCACCTGAACCTGCGCCTGCGTGGACCGGAAAACGGGCTGCGACGAATTTCAGTCCCGCTTGTGCACAGCTTCCTTATCCACAAAACTCGGTGTTTTCAAGAGCCCATTTTCCAGGTAGTGAGGATTGTTTGTACCTGAATGTCTGGACGCCCCAAAGTAATGACAATAAGCCGCTGCCCGTAATGGTCTGGATTCATGGTGGTGCACTAACGCGGGGCACTGGTGCAACCAGTATTTACGAGGGCACTAACCTGGCGCACAAAGGTGTCGTCGTTGTGACTATCAACTATAGATTGGGGGCTTTTGGATACATGGCGCACCCGGAACTGTCTTCGGAGTCAGCAGAGGGTAGTTCCGGAAATTACGGCACGCTCGACCAGATTGCTGCACTGAAATGGGTGCAAAACAATATCGCTACGTTTGGTGGTGATCCGAAAAATGTCACAATCTTTGGTGAATCGGCGGGCTCCTGGAGTGTCAATCACCTCACCGCATCTCCCCTGGCAGCAGGGTTATTTCACAAAGCTATAGGACAAAGTGGCGCAAAATTCGAGCCAATGCCACTACTAAAAAAAGCAGCCAACAATATTGCCTCGGCTGAATCTGTGGGTCGTCAGTTTTCAAAGCACCTGGGCGCAGAAAACATTCAGCAGCTCAGGAATTTGACTGCGGAAGATATTCTTGCGGGATTTGACGGCTTTAAGACGCAGGGATTCTCCCAGCCCAATGTCGATGGGTATGTATTCCCGGATCATATTGCAAATATCTACAAACGCGGAGAACAGAATAAGGTTCCACTAATATTGGGCTCGAATGCCGATGAAGGTAAAAGTCTGATGCCACCGCCCACTGATAAGGAAAAGAGTCTTCAGTACTTCAAGGATAGTGGTGGTGAGCACAGTGAAGAGCTACTCAGGGTATACGACTTTGAACAAGACTCCATGGCGGCAAGCTACGCGTTTTTAAGAGACATGGTTTTTACCTGGAATATGTCTGAATGGGCGAGCCTGGCCGCCAGCTCGGGGCAGGATACGTGGCTTTACTATTTCTCATTTGCTCCACCCGCACCAATGGACGGAAAGCTTGGCGCCTATCATGCCGCGGAGATTCGTTACGTCTTTAATAATGAGCACATTGTATTTGGTGACGGCGAAACAAACGAAGCTGAGAAAAAACTGGGTAAGCAATTGTCTGACTATTGGGTGAATTTTGCGAAAACAGGCGTGCCCTCTGCAATGGGATATCCCCAATGGACGAGATACAGTTCAGATTCCAAATCCTATATGCGCTTCGATAATGAGCTCAAGCTGGAACTGGATCTATTGCCGACAAAGCTAAACGTTGTGCGAAAGGTTCAAGCCGCTGCGTGGGAATAACATGCGATGTGGCTTAACTCCATAAGGATCTTCGGTAGCAGGGTGGCTTTCTTAAGCTAAATGTTGGCTGCTGCAAGGCTCAGTCTTTTTTCGAACGACCACGAAAATTATTCAGAAACTCCCGGTCAAGCATAGAACCATCCTGCGTCAATCGATAATGGGTGTGTGATAAATGGTGTGCGTTGAAGGCTATTTTTTGAACGTTTTCGATACCCTGAGCCTGATAGGCTGCATTAATTGCATCCTTGGCGAGTTTTAAGGCAAAAGCCGGTTTATCTGCAATAGAGCGCGCAAAAGCCAGGGTCGCTTCTTCCAGTTCCTCGAGCGGCACAATTTTATTGATCATGCCTGCTTCCAGTCCTTCCTGTGCTGTGATCGGAGCGCCGGTCAGCAGAAACTCCTTGGCTTTGCGAATACCCAGCTCCCAGGCATGTACAAAGTACTCGACCCCGGGAATACCCATAAACATGGTATTGTCCTGAAAAGTTGCATCTTCACTGGCAATGATAAAGTCCATTGGCCAGATCAGCATCAGGCCCCCTGCAATGGATTTTCCGTGAACCGAGGCAATGGTTGGTTTGGCCAGATCTCTCCAGCGCCGACAAAAGCCTTCGTAGATTTCCTTTTCGCGCGCATATGCCGCTTCTGCACCTTCCCAGTCGTCCGACGCCCAGCTACCTACAGTTTTTTCCGCTTTTAACGCTTCTCTTACCTTAGGCTCCCGCAGATCGTGGCCGGCAGAAAAATGTGGTCCTTTAGCCGCCAGTATTACAACCTTGATACTGGAATCCTGCATAGCCATGTCAAATGCATCATTGAGCTGATACAGCAGTTTGGTGTCCTGGGCATTACGCGCTTCAGGCCGATTGAGCCAGATTCTGGCAATGTGTGGTTCAGGTATTTCATAGATCAGGCTTTCAAATTCAGGCATTGTGCGTCTTCCTTAGACTTAGCTCACAAATATCGTACGGGATACTTCCACAGGGCTCAACGTTGCAGCGATAGCTTAACTATTTGGAGAAAACAGCTTGTAAGTTTTTACACGGGAATTTTATTCAGAGTCTTCGAATTCGTCGGGGCCGGATTCCGTGTTAATCATTTCTGTAGTTTCTGCCTGAATACCAATTCTGTAAGTTGCAAACCCGGGCATAACGAGTTGGTTGAGCGCCATGCCCAGCACCAGACCATCGTAGGGTGATCTTATTTCCGACTGCTGATTGTTGATAGGGTCGGTTACTATGCCCAGCATATCGCCGATTTTAACTTTTTTACCCAGCTTGACCTGACTAAACAATATACCGCTCTGATCGGCACGGATCCATTTTGCATGATAGAAAGTTGGTTTTGGCGGCCCTAACAGGCTGCGTTTTCGATACATACCCATGGTGTAGAGCAGGCTGTGAATGCCTTTCACTCCGTGGGCAACAGCGTCCTCCTGCAAACGCATGGGTTCTCCTGCTTCTAGGGTAACCGCAGGTATACCGGCATCTGTGGAGGCACGACGCAGCGTCCCAGGTCCGCCGTCGCTGTGTAGTATCACCGTCGCACCAAACCCGCGTGTTAGTTCTACCACTTGCGGGTTGTTTAAATCCGCTCGCAATTGAGGCATGTTTGTACGTCTGAACGATCCCGTGTGCAAGTCCACAAGTGCATTGCATTTTTGAATAATACCGCTAAATAGCGAGCTGGCGATTCTGGAAGCCGAGCTGCCTCTGGGGTTGCCGGGAAAAAAACGATTCAGATCACGGCGATCAGGTAAGTAGCGCGATGTTTCGCGAAAAGCCTGCAGATTTACAATGGGCACTCCGATCACCGTACCGCTGAGTTTGCTGACTTTTAGTTTGCTGAACACTCGGCGAATTATCTCAATTCCGTTCAGTTCATCGCCGTGAACGGCAGCGGTCAGGCAAAGTGTTTTGCCTGGCTTGTCGCCATGCATGACCAGTACAGGAGTGGCTACATTGCCACCCTCATAGGATTGGCTAGCGGTCCAATCGATTTGTTGGTAGGTGCCAGGTGGAACTATTTGGCCGAATAGCTCAAGGTCGATTCCGACATCGACATCGCTGGATACCTTAAGGGCGGTAAACTCATTTTGATCTGGCGGGAACTTATTATCAAGTTCGGATTGAATTTCTTCGGTATTGCTGCTTGATGTGAGATGCACCAGATCATCTGATGCGCTTACTTCGATTATGTCCTGAGGGAGAGCAGCTTCGGGCTCTGGTTGGCTGCTGGCAGCTGATGGCTCGGGCGTTTTAGGATGCTCAATACTGTTTTCGATTCCGCCAGCTTTCTCAGGTAGCGTAGCGGCCTCGAAGGCGATTGAAGACTGGGAAGGTATAACTTGATCCGACAATGTATTGGCTGAGGCATTGCTGATTTGTGTGCCTTGAACCGGGTTATGGTCCTGCCTTTTCAGCCCTGATTCAGAATTGGTCTGCGTCTCTGCAATGGTGGAACCACCAGGCTCAGCACACGAAAATAGCAGACCTGCAAACAGCACAGGCAAGAATCTCATGCTGGCTTCGCTGATAGTTTTGAGCACAGACGCGCAAGCGGAAATCCGCCTTAGCCTGATACATCCTGTATGCCCTGACTGGTAATCCATTCCAGTAAATCCGATATTAAAGGCGTAAGCGTATGAAACTACACGATTTTGACTGTGCTTTCAGTAGGAATTTGTAAATGAGCTGTTAGCTATCGGAAAAGATTGTGATCTGCTTGGCGCTTTCCGGGGAATTTATGCTATCTGCTGACAATTCAACTGCAAGCCTGTGGCGGCTTGGAGTGGTTTTTGTCGATACGCAGCGTCGGCCTGCATCATCACAAAATTACATTTTATATTTCACTCCCCCAAGATGAATGTTTAAATAATTTGGGCAAATTTTATGAATCTCGGCAAACTCGGCGTATGGTATTTTTTGGATGGAATACCTGCATCCCGGGCTGCGGAAGCTGCATAACGAATAGAATCGTTGGGTTACAGTGCTCTGTGGATACCGGAGGTGGTGGGACGACACCCATTTGTGCATGCATCCTGGTTGTTGGCCAATACCAAAACACTGGTCGTGGGCACGGGCATCGCGAACATTTATCACAGAGAACCCGGTGTCACGGTACAGGCCCAGAAAACGCTCGCGGAGCAGTCAGGTAATCGCTTTCTGCTGGGTTTGGGAGTTTCACATAAACCTGTGGTGGAAGGTCTGCGCAAACTGGAATCTGGCAAGCCAGATTCTGGGACCGGACGCCAGGTTGTGTGTTGAACAGAAAGTTGTGCTTGAAGCTGATGCGAATGTGGCCAGAACGTCGGCCCGCATCAACGCACAAACTTACATGGCGTTATCCAATTACCGTAACAATTGGCTGCGCATGGGGCTTAACGAATCTGATATCGACAATGGCGGCTCGGATAAATTTATTGATACAACCTTTGCCTGGGGATCTGTAGAGAAAATCAGGGAACGTATTGCAGAACATTTCGAGGCAGGCGCAACGCACGTTTGCATACAACCCGTGAAGCCAGCCGGGGCACCGGGTGAACTGGATTGGAATGCACTGGAAAAACTTGCGGAATAGGGCAGGGCATCCATTTTTTTCGGAACTGGACGAGAAGATTGGGGTCAAAAAGTCGCTGCTGATTAGTTCCTGCGGTGTGCCTTAGACAAGAGAGATACATGGACAGAAGAAAATTTCTGGCTTATTCATCCGCGGGATTGCTGGCCAGTGGCCTCGCTCGCGCCGCATCGGCTGCCGCCAGGCCGATTGTTCCCGGGCAACAGTTTGCCAGTACTGCAGAGGGCAACAACGGATTGATCGGTTGGGATGAATTTATCAATCGCGCGGTGGCAGGTACAAAGATGCTCAAGGAAGATCGTTCGCAGAGTGGACAGGATGCTTACCTGTACACCATCGGTGCTCTCGCTTCACGCTTGGGGGAATTACCGGACGTAGCACCTCGAGATTTTGGTGGACTGGATCCGGCGTACGAACTGAATATGATTTTTCGTGACGCTGGCGCGCCGTTTATTGTTCTTTATTGGACAATGGAGCCCGGTGCGATATTTCCTGCTCACTGTCATCCCGGTGCCAACGTGTGCACTTTGTGCACCAGCGGTCGCGCAATTATTCGTAATTTCGAAACCGTCGGGAGTGCACCACGGTGTTGGGAAAGCACTGAGGATGAATTTGGTGTCATCGAGTCGAGGCGTGAAGTTTTAAGACCGGGCGTTATCAACACCATTACGGAGTTTCGCAACAACATTCATCGTTTTGAGGCTGGTCCAAAGGGCGTTGCTGGCATCGACATTACCACCGGCTATGATGAGCAGCCAAAACCATTCTCGTTTCTCAAGATTGTTAATGAAGTAACCAATCCCAATGGCGAAACGAACTACACGGGTCGTTGGGTAGGCAAGGATATTAAGCAAGCTGTCTAACAGCTTCAGAAGCAAACCAGTCTGGAAATCCTCTGAGCGTCAAAAGCGCTAAATGCCCAGGTTCTCGAACTTTCTTACGCTCATGCTTTGCACGCCACCATCCAGCAGCGGATCCAGTAAATCTGCCAGTCCGGATTCCATCCGCCAGTTAAAATAGCGGTCATAATGATCAAAGGATTCCCAATCCTGGATAGCAGTGAATGTTGAAGTTGCTTCCTCGAAGTAAACGTTGATACCAATACAGCCTTCAAAAGCTCGTGTATCTCCCAGTGCAGATTCAAATGCAGCCTTTACCTCTGCTACCTTATCTTTTCGTGCAGGAAATTCTGCAATAACCAAATTTTTCACAAGTCGTTTCTCCAAGAATAGCCCTGAATAGTAACATGGTTATTTGGCTGTTTGGCTGGGTATCGATGCGTCTGGAATTGTCTTTTTCCTGGTGTGTAATCGACCATTAAACAGTAAGCGGCGATTCATTTGAGGTGCTTGGGTTGAACGCCACAGCGCGCTCATCTCGATAAGTGGGCGCTAATTCAGTTTCTTCATCGCCGGAGATACGGGTGCCGCGCAACATGCGTGGATATTTGGTATCAAACGGGCAGGCTCTGTGCATCAGGCACCGATTATCCCACACAACGATATCGCCGACTTGCCATTTGTGACGATATACCCTGGGAGGTTGGCAGGCATCAGCTAACAGATTCTTTAAGAGTCTGGCCGATTCGTCCAGGCTCAAGCCGGGAATACCGTAGGCGTGACGACCGGTATAAATGGACTTTCGACCTGTTTCAGGATGGGTTTTAACAATCGGGCGCAGTGGAGCGCCTTTGTCGTGCAAGCCGTAGAAGTTATCGGTTTCGTGCTTAAACCCTGCCTGTTCCTGAGAATAGTACAGGGAGTGATACGCAGACATCCCTTCAAGCTGGTTCTGCATCTCCGGGTCGAGCGCATCCCACGCGGCACGCATGTCCGCGAATTCAGTTTCTCCGCCTGCAGGTGGTAGTACGTGAGCCGAAAGCATCGCGACTTTCGATGCTATTGGCATATAGGTGCTGTCGGTATGCCAGCCCTCATTGCCTTTTAGTATCTGGTATTGGTACTCGTGAGGTTGGGCGACGCTACCATCGGGTTTCTGGTTAGAGATTGGAACTGTCGGGCCAGTTTGTCTGGGAGAGAGCCTTTCGGCTTCGCCAAATAGCTGTGCAAATTCGCCTTGTGCGGCCTTATCCAAATGTTGAGCGGGAAAAATGAGGACGCCGTAAGTGAGAAACGCGCTATAAACTGCCTGCCATGTAGTGTCGTCAAGATTGGCCAGATCGACGTCCGTAACGATCGCACCCAGTGTTGCGTCGACAGGCGTAACTGAAATAGTCATAGGATTCCTCCCGCTCTCGTTGTTATGCGCGATTTTACGCGCCTAAACGGTACATGCCAAATCCAGGCAAGTCCCCTATCAGTGTCCCTGTGAGCTGTTTGGCCGGGTAACGAGGTATCGAGAGTTTTAATCAACCGGTGGTCTATTTACCAATACTCTCCAGTTCGCCATTCAATGTACTGCAACTTACTCTGCAAAAGTGGTCTAATTGGTTAACTTCTTTATGGCGAGCATATTATTGCAGTCCCCGGTACTCAAACCCCGATCTGTAATCAGGTTAGAGGGATTACAGCGTCGTTATCAAATGGGCGCTCAATTTATCGATGCGCTACATTGCGTTGACCTCGAAATTCAGAAAAACGAGTATGTTGCCATAATGGGGCAGTCAGGCTCTGGCAAGTCGACATTAATGAACATCATAGGCTGCCTTGATCATCCCACTGCCGGTGAGTACTGGCTTCACGATGAGCGAGTATCGAGGATGAATGATAAACAGCTTGCGCGTACTCGAAATATGGCCATAGGTTTCGTTTTTCAAACTTTTAACCTGCTACCACGTATGACCGCTTTTGCGAATGTTGAAGTGCCCCTTATCTATAGTGGCCTGAATAGAAAGGAACGGCTTGGGCGCACGAATATTGCGCTGGAAACAGTTGGTTTGAAGGATCGTATGCAACATCGTCCATCGGAATTGTCCGGTGGGCAACGACAACGAGTTGCCATTGCCCGTGCGCTGGTAACCAATCCGAGTATATTGCTCGCCGATGAACCAACGGGAAATCTGGATTCGGCTACAGGTTTGGAAATTATGGGCCTCTTTGACAAACTGCATAGTCTGGGCAACACGCTCATCGTTGTAACGCATGAGCAGCACATTGCAGATCACGCGCAACGCACCGTTCGATTGAGCGATGGCGACGTTATTGAAGACACTAGATTATGAGGCCAGCTATTTTGGTAACACTACTTGTAACTGCGCTTTTTCTTTCCGCCTGCGCGGAAGAACAAGCGGTTGGACCGGTTTATGATACGGCCGCAGTGGAGCGTCGTACGATTGAGGTTTCTGTTAGTTCAGCCGGAATAGTCGAACCATTGGCAACTGTCGAGGTGAAATCCAAAGCTTCTGGCGAAGTACTAGATCTGTTTGTTGAAATCGGAGACACGGTTAAGCAAGGTGAACTGATGGTCACCATTGACCCTCGCACCGTTCGTAACCGGCTTAACCAATCACAGGCCGAACTCAAGGCCGCGTTGTCCCGGCGCGAAATTGCAGAAACACAAAAATCTCGCGTCCAGTCACTGGTAAATAAAGGTACATTAACGCAGTCAGATTTGGAGCAAGCAAACCTGGAGTTCGCTAACTCTGAAGCGCAAGTGGTCAAATCACGAGTTAGCGTCGAGAATGATCAGATTGCCGTAGATGACACTGATATACGTGCCCCGATATCCGGAACGGTAATTTTTAAGCCCGTTGAGAAGGGCCAGGTAATTACCTCCCCAACCCAGGATTTTTCGGGTGGAACCATGCTGATGCAGATGGCAGATTTAAGTGCGGTACAGATTCGATCGCTGGTTGACGAAACTGACATCGGCAAAATCAAACCCGGAATGGTGGCCAGTGTTACCGTGGCAGCCTATCCCAATCGTCCGTTCAAGGGTGATGTTCTCAAAATTGAACCGCAGGCGGTTGTAGAACAAAATGTCACCATGTTTGCGGTTTTGATTTCCATTCAAAATCCTGATGGTCTGCTGTTGCCTGGAATGAATGCCGACGTGGATATTTCTGTCGCCAGGAGCACCAATGCCCTTTCCATTCCGGTTATGGCGCTTCGGACTCATCGTGATCTGGCCTCCACCGCCGGGATTCTTGGTCGACCAGAAACCGATATCAGAAACTCACTTGGCTTGTTGGAGACAAAATCTACGAATGCAGGGGCGAAATCTAATGCGAAGCGACATCGGCCAGGTCGTGGTGATGGTGGGGGACCAGCCTCGAATTCGAAACCGAAATCGGATTATCGATTTGGCGGGGCGTTTTGGGTTGTGCTTGATACTCAGGCGCAAGAAGTCCGGCACGTAACCACAGGGGTGACGGATCTGAATCGTGTCGAGATTGTACGCGGGCTTGAAGAATCTGACCGTGTTCTGGTACTGCCGAGTAGCCACTTGATTGAAACGCAGCAAGCCTTGCAAAATTTCATTGAACGCAGGAACCGGGGCGTTCCAGGAATAAACTAGAACGATGTTGATTGTAGAAACTATTCGAATGTCACTCAATTCCATTCAAGCCAACCTGTTTCGAGCACTCCTAACGATGCTTGGAATCATCATCGGCGTGGCTGCAGTGATTACAATGGTGGCTTTGGGTACGGGAGCGCAGAGAGCCATCGATGCACAAATGGCTGCCCTGGGCGACGACATTCTGTCCATTCAATCTTCATCGCGGTTCAGTAGGGGTGTAACACATGACAGCCAAACTTTAACTACAGACGATGCCAAAGCGTTAGCGATAGAACCCGTGCATTTATCTGATGTTGTACCGGAAATAGGCGGACGATTACAAGTGAAGTATGGCAACAAAAACTTTAACCTGTCAGTTGTCGGTACGACGCCTAACTATCCACTCGTGCACGGCTTTAAGCTTGCGCACGGTGAATTTCTATCTGCAGCGGAAGAGGCGTCACGAACGCGCGCTGTCGTTCTCGGTTCTGAAATTCCGGAAATGATGGAGGTTGATGCAGCCGCGCTTATCGGACAGACACTACAGATTAGATCCATTTCGTTCGAGATCATCGGCATATACGAATCGAAAGGTGGGTCTGGATGGCGAAACCCTGATGACGATTTATATATTCCATTATCAACTTCACAATTCAGGGTGACCGGTAACGAGTTTGTAGGGACGATTAGCGCCAGGGTTAGTGATTCGTCCACGATTCCACTGGCAATGCTCGAAATCGAACGCGTATTGCGACGTGAGCATGGAATTTTACCTGGCAAGGATAACGATTTTTCCATAATGAACCGAAAACAATTTGCGGAGTCGCGTGCAGAAGCAACGCAAGTATTCAAATATCTGCTTGCTGGTATTGCGGGTGTTAGTCTGGTGGTCGGCGGTATCGGTATCATGAACATCATGTTGGTTACTGTTACAGAGCGAACGCGTGAAATCGGTGTACGCAAAGCATTGGGTGCCACCAGGGGCAATATACTGCTGCAGTTTCTGGTCGAGTCGACGATTCTCTGTCTGCTTGGAGGATTGCTGGGCCTTGCCCTCGGGGCGAGTGTGTCGGCATTGCTGGCAAAATATGCAGGTTGGCAGACCGTGGTTACCTCCAGTTCTGCCATGATAGCATTTGGTTTTAGTGCTGCGGTTGGGATGGTATTTGGTATCTGGCCTGCGAAACGCGCGGCAGCTCTGGATCCAATAGAAGCGCTACGTTACGATTAGAAAAAACTGTATTGTCCAGATTGCTATTTACGTAACCTATATTCCATTGCCAAACCTAAAGCATTAATACCCACCGCACACCGACGAGGATGAATTAATGAAATACCTGTTACCTGTACTGCTTATATTTTTTTCGCTTCGAGCCCTGGCCCACGAGACTGAGAGTCACTATGATCGTGTGCACCTGAGCGCCAGCGCAGAGCAACAGATTGAAAACGATACCATTATCGCAACACTCTATGCTGAAGAAGAAGGTAGCAATTCAGCACAGCTTGCAGATCTGGTTAACAAAAAAATAGAGTGGGCGGTGAAGCTGGTGAAGCAACACAAGGACATAAAGCTCCAGACCAATTCATATACGACCAACCCGGTTTATAACGGCAAGAAAATTAGTCGTTGGCGGGTACGCCAGAGCATCAGGCTGGAAAGCCGGAATATGGCTAAAGTTAGTGCGATACTGGGTCGGCTGCAAGACAAGCTTGCCTTACAGGGTATGCAATTTGCTGTTTCATCCGGGCTCAAAACAAAAACCGATGATGCGCTCATAGCGGATGCCCTGTCTGCTTTTGAAAATCGAGCCAGACTGATAGCAAAACAGCTAAAACGCAAAGCCTACAAGATTGTGGATATCAATATTTCGACATCGGGCGGTATTCGTCAGCAGAATACGTATGCGCGTACGGCGATGCTGGAATCGGTGACAGCACCGATGGTAGAAGCGGGAGAACAAACGGTTCAGGTCACCGTGAATGGCAGTGTGGAATTGGAGTGAGCGGGTATGAAGTTCCTTTTACGCTGATCAGCGTTTCACGGTATAGCCAGGGCCGCCTTGGTAAGCTGCAAATTATTTTCGGCAGTACCCCCCAGCTTGATTGCCAGCGTTACTTGCAAGGCATCCAATAATGTCAGGTGTGCAAGGCGTGAGCTCATTGGCGTAAATGCATTGGTATCCTCTGCTGGCACGCAATCGAAAGTGTATGTCGCAACACCGGCCAGCTCAGACGAGGGGTGCGTTAGCGCAATGATGGTTGCACCGCGCTGTTGTGCGAGCTGCATTCCTCGAATGAGCAAAGGCCAGCTACCCGAATGAGAAATTGTCAGGTAGACATCTCGGGGGCTGGCGATCGCTGCCTGTTGCAGAATAGTCTGCGTATCAAGTGATGCGCTGCAGGGTATTCCAAGACGGAAAAACTTGTGACAAGCGTCGCTGGCCACGTGCCCCGAGGCACCCAGACCTACAAAGATAAGCTGGCGGGCATCCATCATGGTCGATACGGCCGCATCGAACGGCATGTGGGCTATAGACGCGCGCAGGTCCACCAACGTTTGTACAGAACTTTCAAGCACCTTGATTGCGGCGCTGGTGGCATCATCTGCCTGGCTTACATCATGGTGGACATAACTCTGTGGTTTTTGTAGCGCAGCAATCAGGTGCGTTTTCAGTTCCCTGAATCCGGACATACCCATCTTTCGACAAAAACGCACTACCGTGGGTTCGCTCACCGTTGCGCCTGATGCAACTGCGCTTAGGGGTGTGTCGATGGCGAGCCTGGCGTTTGTTAAGAGCCAGTCTGCAACCTTGCGCTCAGACTTACTGAATCTTGGCAAGTTGTCTCGGATGTCATTTAGAATAGCACTGTTCAAGGCGCTTAGTACCAAAATGTAGTTAAAATACGGATAAAAGTACGATATTCGTAGATAGTATGCCATGAAACTGCAAAAATGTAGTTAAATTACATAATTGATAGAGTGATGAACATGACTCAACTCACCCCGGTAGATCCTTTTGACCTGGTAATATTTGGCGGAAGCGGAGACCTTGCTTTGCGCAAGTTACTTCCCGCACTTTGGCATCGACATCGTGATGGCCAGTTTAGCGCTGACAGCCGCATACTCGCTGTGGGTAGAAGTGCGATGGACAAATCAGGCTACGTTAGCCAGATCGAAGCATCACTGTCTGAACTCTATGAGGAAAGGGTTGGTGGCGAACTCTGGCAATCGTTTATTGGCAGAATTGATTATCTGAGCCTGGATGTACTGGAACTCGCCTCCTGGGACGGCTTGGTCAAGGCACTACAACATCGTGAAGATGTGATTCGTGCATTCTATCTGGCAACCCCACCGGATATCTTTGGCACGATTGCACAGGGCATAAAATCTGCGGGCTTGATGGTTGCTAATATGCGAATTGTCCTGGAGAAACCCGTTGGCCATGACTTTGATTCAGCGAAGGAAATTAACGACCAGGTCGGGGGGTGTTTCAGCGAGAACCAGATCTACAGAATTGACCACTACCTGGGAAAGGAGACAGTCCAGAACCTGCTGGCATTGCGATTTGGTAATTCGATTCTGGAACCGTTATGGCGCAGAGAAGTAATTGACCATGTGCAGATCACCGTTGCCGAGGAACTGGGCGTTGGTAACCGGATAGAATTTTATAATGAGATTGGGGCTTTGCGGGATATGGTGCAAAACCATTTACTGCAATTGGTCTGTCTGGTAGCTATGGAGCCCCCGGCCAATCTGGATGATGATGCGGTACGTGATGAAAAGATCAAGGTGCTGCGCGCACTGAAACCTATTAAGGGTGATGCCCTGAAAAGCCATGCTGTACGTGCCCAGTACCGGGGAGGCGCCGTTGATGGAAAGGTTGTATCCGGTTATGAAGATGAACTGAATTCGCAAAGCAACACCGAAACATTTGTTGCATTAAAGCTGGAGATAGACAACTGGCGTTGGTCGGGCGTGCCTTTTTATATTCGTACAGGCAAGCGACTGGCTACCAAACATTCGGAAATCATGATTCAGTTCAGGCCTATTCCGCACTCGATATTCGATGACGCACACTATTCTACCGAACCCAACAGGCTCTCGATTATGCTGCAACCTGACGAGGGCGTTAAGTTGAAAATGATGGCGAAGGAACCGGCACCTGGTGGATTTACCTTAAAGCCGGTATCGCTTGATTTAAGCTTTGAAGAAACTTTTGGCATTCGCTACCCGGATGCGTATGAGCGATTGGTAATTGAAGTGCTCCGGGGTAATCCGGCACTGTTTATGCGCAGGGACGAAATAGAGACGGCGTGGCGCTGGATCGACGAAATTCTGGGCGGCTGGAATGATAGTAATGATAGTACTGAAAAGCTCGACAAATATGCAGCAGGAACCTGGGGACCACTGGATGCAGCTATGTTACTTGCCCGGGATGGTCGCGAATGGTTTCCTGAATGAAATTCAAGGCGTTTAAAAATCGCGGGGAAGCTTCCGGCGCTGCAGCCCAGTACTTGCACAACATGCTGAGCCAGGCGCTAGACTTGAATAAGAGGACCACACTGATCGTAAGTGGTGGTAGTTCTCCTCTTTGCTGTTTCAAATTATTGTCGCGTAAGACGCTGGACTGGTCCTCTGTCGATATTACCTTAAGTGATGAACGAGTAGTGCCCACTGAGCATACGGACAGCAACGAAAAAATGGTAAGAAGCACATTGTTAAAGGACGAGGCCCGTGCCGCAACTTTCTATCCCGCTGTACAAACGTCCATTCCTCATATCCTTGGCTCAATCGCTTGCAGCCTTATTGGTATGGGAGAGGATGGCCATTTCGCCTCGATATTTCCAGATCTGGCGGAACTACCCGCATTGACTGATAGAGCGGCAAAGCCAGGGTTTCAACTGGTTATCACTGCCGCAAGTGAGCATCCCCGAGTGACAGCAAATCTGTCGCTTTTGCTTTGTAGCCGCGGCATTTTGCTGTTGGTATTTGGAGACAACAAGAAGCAGCTACTGGAAAATCCTGGCAATCGCCCGATTTCCACTCTGCTGAATCAGGATACGGTACCGGTAGAAGTTTACTGGGCGCCCTAGTTAATAGACGGAGAGTGAACATAGTGAATCCCATCGTTGATGAAGTTACGGACAGGATCAGGGAACGTAGCGTGAAATCCCGGACTGATTATCTGGCTAGAGTAGACACGCAGGCCAAGGCAGGTCCTTCTCGTGAAAGCCTTTCATGCAGTAACCTGGCGCATGGTGTGGCCGCGTGTTCTGCAGCAGATAAAAAAAGTCTGATAGACGGGCCCGTGAAAAATTTGGCGATTGTTACTGCCTACAATGACATGCTGAGTGCACACCAGCCTTACGCAGATTATCCGGCACAGATCAAGCGGGCTGCCGAGGCTATGGGTGCCGTAGCACAAGTGGCAGGAGGGGTTCCTGCCATGTGCGACGGCGTAACACAGGGACAGGATGGCATGGAATTATCCCTGTTTAGTCGTGACGTCATTGCTCTGGCTACGTCAATTGCACTCTCACACAACATGTTTGATGCAGCAATGTATTTGGGTATCTGTGACAAGATTGTGCCGGGTTTGTTGATCGGCGCTTTGTCGTTTGGCCATCTGCCCGCAATTTTTGTACCGGCAGGACCCATGCACTCGGGGCTACCGAATAAAGAAAAGGCACGTGTCAGGGAAGCTTATGCGGCAGGGGAGGTCGGTAAGCCGGAACTGATTGCCGCTGAATCCGCATCCTACCACAGCGCTGGAACCTGTACATTTTATGGGACAGCGAACAGTAACCAGATGTTAATGGAAATGATGGGTCTGCAGCTTCCCGGCAGTGCTTTTGTTAACCCAACAGATCCGCTGAGGCAAGCTCTAACCAGAACAGCTGTCAAACAGGTACTGTCCATCACACACGAAGGGGAAGCTTTTACCCCCATAGGAAAAATCGTGGATGAAAAAGCCATCGTTAACGGCATTGTTGGATTGTTAGCAACTGGCGGGTCTACCAACCACACCATCCATCTGGTTGCTGTGGCGGCGGCGGCGGGCATAAGTATTGATTGGAATGATATGGCTGACCTTTCAAGAGGGGTGCCCATGCTCGCGCGGGTTTACCCCAATGGTCAGGCAGATGTAAACCAGTTCCACGCAGCAGGAGGGCTGGCTTACGTGATTGATCAGTTGTTGTCAGCAGGCTTGCTGCATAATGATGTGCTTACAGTTGCTGGGCCCGGATTGCAGCGCTACACCAATAAGCTGGAGCTGGTCGGTCCAGATGTTGTCTGGAGTACCTCGAAACCGGAATCGGCAGACCGCAGCATTCTCAGCTCCGTGGAGAAACCCTTCAGCAAAGAAGGTGGCATCCGGCTCGTCGAAGGAGAGATTGGCAGAGCAATTACCAAGGTTTCGGCAGTTGATGCTGCGCACTATTCGATCACCGCTCCAGCCAGGGTATTTTCTTCCCAGGCGGCATTTGCAAATGCATATGAAGCTGGTGAGCTAGTCGAGGATATGGTAGTGGTTATCCCTGGCCAGGGACCTGGCGCTAATGGTATGCCTGAACTGCATCGCCTGAGCCCCTTCCTTGGGGTTATGCAGAACAAGGGTTTAAAGGTTGCCCTGTTAACAGACGGACGAATGTCCGGGGCGTCCGGTAAGATTCTTGCCGCAATCCAGGTCACGCCGGAAGCCGCTGCTGGTGGCAACATTGGCAGAATTCGTGATGGAGACTTGGTGACAATAGATGCAAATGCAGGGACACTAAAGGTGGATTGTGCATTAACGGACAGAACGTCAAGCTTTTCGAGCGAAACAACAGACGTGGCGGGAATGGGGAGAGAACTGTTCAAGGTGTTTCGAAGAAATGCGGGTACTGCAGAATCGGGTGGTAGTATATTTGGTTCATGAGTACTCAATTCAATCTGTTGGGTGTGACGACAATTGGGACCGGAATACCTCTATGGCTCTTTGCCGCGCAAATTTATGCTCAACAATTGGCTCGGGATAATCCAGCCCAATACCTGCTTTACGGGGTTCGAACAGGTGGCGATCAGATAAGTCAGCTAGCTCAGGTAACATCTCACGGGTAAACCTTCCAAGGGGATCAAACCTTCGGCCCTGTGTGGTTGGGTTGAATATACGAAAATAGGGCGTGGCATCGGTTCCAGTAGATGCACTCCACTGCCAACCGCCATTGTTGGCTGCGAAATCGCCGTCCACTAACTGCTGCATAAAGTGGCGTTCTCCATGACGCCAATCTATGAGCAGGTGCTTGGTTAAAAACATGGCAGTGACCATGCGAAGGCGATTGTGCATCCAGCCGGTATTAAGCAATTGCCGCATTCCAGCGTCAACCAGAGGGTAGCCTGTTACCCCTTGCTGCCACGCAGCTAACTCCTGTGGTGCGTCACGCCACGGAATAGAATCATAGGATCGTTTGAACGCGAAGCCTTTGCTAACGTGTGGAAACAATGCAATGACGTGTCGATAGAAGTCGCGCCAGATAATCTGGTCAACCCAGGAATCTGTCGCCGGGCCTCGCAGTCGGCCGCGGTTCATCTCGGATGCAGCATATAAACACTGATTGCTGGATAAAGAACCAACGGACAGATAAGCCGATATATTACTCGTACCGTGCAGACCGGGAAAGTTCCGTTGCGACTCGTATTGAACCACGTGCTTATTAAGGAACTCCTTGAGGTGGTTTTGGGCGACCTGCTCGCCAGCTGGCCAGCTTTCAGACCCGAGCGCAAGCGGCACGCCTGCCAGACTATCAAGGTGCATAGCAGGGACTTTTTCCCCTTGTGGAGACGGTGCGGCTACTGGTCGAAACTGGTCCGGCTGCAATCGCTCCAACCAGCGACGCTTAAACGGCGTATAAACAGAAAAGGGTGTGTCCTTCTGCGTCATTATTGTTCCGGGCGGCATGCTTACTCCACCGTGTGTGCGCATGACTGCGATGCCGTTTGCCTGCATTACAGTTACAACAGCGTCGTCTCGCTTTTGCTCATTGCCTGGATATTCAGCATTGAACATGAGCTGTCGCACACCGGTCTGCTCAGCCAGTGCAAGCAATGCGCCAGGAACGTCGTCAAAATGTGGGGCTTCTATCAGCTTAAGCGGAATGCCGAGTTTCGCCAGAGCAACCGCCACAGCGTTTAACGACCTGCCCAGAAAAGCCAGTCTGCGTTCACCCACGGCGTGATCTCGCCACTGAGCGCTACTCACTACAAAACAAGCGACAACGGGTCCACTCTCGCAAGCCGCTACCAACGCCGGATTGTCCGCTATTCGCAGATCGTTGCGAAACCACATGAGGGCAGTCACCTCAAAGGTCTCTTCGTAGTCCAGCGCTCACCGGGTGCGGTTGCAGATACATTTGATTCCAGGCATAGGTCGCTTCATGTTCACCGAGATGGTGTTTCAGCAGTGCAAGGGGTGCCATTAACGGGATTTCGCCCCGGCGATAGCTCTCGATCAACTCTGCGAGTTCCTTGCGGGACGAGCTCGATATTTGTTCCTTTACATAACCCTGCAGGTGCGAGAGGACATTGGCATGGCCGCCCCGAGAGGCAGGTTGCGCTAACGCCTGCATCAACTGCGAAAAATATTGGACGGCTATCCGCTCAACATCACCTGAGAGGTCTGACAGGAGTCTACCAAGCTGTTTGTACCCGGCAATGCTGTGAGCCATCACGAGATACTTGTAAGCACTGTGAAATGCTATAAGTTTTTTCGCCGTTAAACCGGCCTCCAGCAGCGCACGCCAGTGAGCGTGTACAAAAGTCCTGGTAACGAAGTTTTCTCGCAGCACCGGATCATGCAGTCTGCCGTTCTCTTCCAGGGGCAGATCCGGGCGCCAATGTGCTATACCTGCCGCATAGAGACCCCTGCCTTCAGGAATTGGTGGTGTATCTTTTTTGCCATACACCTTAACCCTGAACAGTCCGCAGCTCGGAGAGTTTTTAGTGAAGATATGACCATCGACGTCATCGAGATCAGGTGCATAGTCCGAGGCAAAATCGATTAATTTGTTGGTGAAATCCAAAGCGCTGTCTTTCGTACTGACGGCGCGTGGTGATTTAATATCACCTACCAGTCTGATTGCATCTCTCGGTATGCCCAGCCCGATGCCAACTTCAGGGCAGACCGGTCGAAACTTGAATAATCCCTCCAGCTTGTCGTGCGCCAGTGACGATCGTTTGTGTCCGCCATCATGCCGAACCTCGCCACCAACGAGACACTCACTGATTGCTATGGTCAAAGGTGCGTTGGGAAGAGCGGGCAGGGCCTCCAGCAAGTAACTCAAGAGGAAGGTTTCTGCACAATATCGTCACGGGGCGTCGTGCCCGCTTTTAAGGTTGGGTTTAAGATTAACACTGGCGTACTTTTGCAGTAGTCCTGGTAGGCTTTTTCGTGCCCCCATTTTCTATCGGCCCGTACTTCCAGCATTCTTACGCCACTTATCCAGGTCAATAACACCACAACGAACACCGGTGAAATTAGCGTGACTAATTGCCATCCCTCCAGCATTGGCATAGCAACAATGGCGATCCCAATCCACAAAAGGATCTCGCCAAAATAGTTCGGGTGCCGGGACCAGGCCCATAATCCATGTCGAATGAATTTGTCCTTGTTTGCAGGGTCTTTCCTGAAGTCGGACTTCTGCTGGTCTGCAACAATCTCAATTAACAAGCCCGCGAGCCACAAAACAGCTCCGCCTACAACGAAAGCATCAAGCGGGTAAGCCTTTCCAGAGCTTAGTGCCGATAGCCCAGCAGAAAATGTAATAAATACCCATAAGCCCTGCAGGGTCCAGGTCATCAGGAATTGCAGAAAGTCCGGCTTTATTCTGGCGAAGCGGCGGTCATGGCCCGATTTGGAAACCCGTGTGAACAGGTAGCTACCCAACCTCACTGCCCAGATCACAACCATTGCGGTAAGGACAATGGCACCAATCCCCTGACTGGAATAGAAAAACCCAAACACCGCCAGGCCGATATAGGTGAGAGAGCCCAAAAGATCAAAATATTTTTCTGTCTGGTATATGAAGGCAGGAATAAATGCCAACCATTGAATGAGAAAAGCGATAATTCCGCAGATATAGAAAAGGGGGATGCCAAATAGCTTAATGTCGCCACTACTGCCAGCTACAGCGATACCGAGTGCCACAGCAACCGCAGCAATGATTCCCAGAATAGATACAAGTGGCTTGTTCATGATGTGCTCGCTCTCTTGTCTGCTTTATATACGATCATTGAAAAACTTGACTCAACCAGCCGAAGGAATACAAATCCTGCCTGTCCAATCGTTCCGATGATAGCAGCGATATACAATCCAAACTGTTGCTCGTCGGCGTAGCCCAGCAGAATTGTGATTAGGCTGACTTGAATCAGGATTTCAAGGCCAATTGCGACTATCACTGCCAATTTGTCCGGGGGGAATGTACCTTTCACCGTTTTGTAGGAAGAGATGAAGCTGCCGATAACGAAATAGATGAGTGTTAGAAAAAGCAGTGCGCTTGCTTGCCAGATTATTGTTTCCGGTAGGCCCAGTCCAGCTGCTGCCACGGGAAACAACGCCGCCATAACAGCGGCCACGCTGGCACCAATCACCAGGCGCAACCGCATCAGATCATGGGCTGCTCCGCCTTCTACACGTCTTCTGGCAAAGAGCGTCACCAGCGCTGCAAATCCGGCAAATGTCGCTGATACTTCAGCGAGGGTCATCAAGGCTTCACTCTGAGCCAGCACTAGTTTTCTTCCTGTGTTGCGGGTGAAACTTCAATCGCGACTTCGTTTGTACGCATGAAAGAGGGCATGATCGGCGGATTATACCGAGACCAGGAAGGATCGCCCTGCTTGATCCAGAAAGCGTCTTTGTCAATCAGCGACAGCAGTTGTGCTTCATGAATGCGATACCGCTCCTCTGACCAGTTGCCTTTGTATCGAAGCACTGCCAGGTACCGTTCCGGAACTTCAATTATTTCTATGCGATTGTCATTCGGGACAGGAAGTTCATCCACGGCGTATTTGCCTGGCATGTTAAAAGTGATCCAGTATTGGGATTCCGTTGCAGTCTCATCGTGTGATTGAAGACCAACAGGGGCGGTCATGGCTATTTTTTGATCTTGCACATTGCCTCCAAATATGTAACCGGCCAAACGCCTGAAACCCTGGTTACCGGATTCGCTGAAAGAACCGGTGACAAGTGTGCGCGCAAGGATTTGTGGCTGATACTTTCTTATCTCAAGCTCCCCGACTTCTTCGATAAGCTCAAATTCTGGTTGTTCTATCGCGTTCACGAACTCAGTTGAGAATGCCATCAATAACACCAGACTCGTGGCGCCTGCTCTCATTTGTTTGAAAGTCACAGATTGTTTACCCCGCTAAACTTGAATTTCTAGTAGCTTATTCGCCTGGTGGAACTGATTGGATCACTCCTACACAATTTTTTTCTGGCTTAGGCGTGATGTGCCGGGTCGAATCACATCAAACTTGATCGATTTGATCCAATCTTACAATGCAGACGTAAAAGGGTGTACGAATAGTCTATCGACTCACGCAGCGCGATTTCATTGCCCTGCTTGAGCAAAGAGAATTTATAGCTTGAGCAAACCCGGAAAACATGAAGAATAGCCAACTCAATCGACTCTGTGAAACGCCAATGCCCGAGGTTCAGGACTGGACTGCCTGTCTGAAAACGATAGGTGACTACCAGGATAAAGCCAGGTTTAGCCTGCTGTTCGAGCATTTTTCACCGCGAGTTAAGGCTTTCCTTATTAAGGGCGGGCATTTGAACGAGGAAAAAGCTGAAGAACTGGTGCAGGAGACAATGATCAAGGTCTGGCGAAGATCGTCAACATTTTCCCCTGCACAGGCTTCAGCCAGCACCTGGATATACACGATCGCCAGAAATACCAGGATTGACTGTTTCAGGAAGCAAAGCCGGGAAAACCTGGAGTCGCTGAGTGCTGACGATATTTATGATAGTAGCTATGAGGACGATTCGCATTACTCAAGTCTGGTACAAATTCGGCGGAACGACCACATCGACCAACAACTTAAAGAACTTCCTCAGGAGCAGTCTGAGGTATTAAGAATGATGTATTTACAGGGTATGTCCGGGCAGCAGATCTCTGATTCTCTGGGTTTGCCGCTTGGAACTGTAAAATCTCGAATCAGGCTGGCGATAGCAAAATTGAAAATAGGTTTCGCCTCCACCTATAAACCCGACTAGGTAATAGAAGGAATTTCCATGGTTACCAGACATCCAGACACAGACTTGTTAGTTGAATATACATCGGGCTCTTTGTCATTGGCTCCAAGTATATCGGTCACAACACATCTGCAGTTCTGTGAAAATTGCAGTAACGCAGTTGATTCGCTAAACCAGCTTGGGGGAGATATTCTGGAAGCTGCGGAGGCTGTCCCAGTCTGTGAAGATCTGTTTGAGAAAATACTGCTTGGTATAGATGAGGGTTCCCCTGAATCTGCATCACCGCACGGCGCCAAAATCACAGCAGTTGATGCAATTAGCGATTCCCTACCTCGATACGTGCAGCAGTTTCTCCCAAAAGGAAAGCTGCGGTGGCGGTTTCTGTCTCCCTCACTGAGACTCGCGACCATTAGTGTCGGGGAAGATCGGCACGAACTTGCTCTGCACCGCATTCAGGCTGGAGGAAAAGCGCCAGAGCACGATCACAATGGAGAGGAAATTACCGTAGTTTTAACCGGGTGCTTCTCGGATGAAGACGGGGTCTACCAGCCTGGAGATTTCATCGTGCGAGAACCCGGAGATGTTCATCGGCCGTTTGCTGCTCAAAATAAAGAGTGTATCTGTCTATCTGTGCTGTCTGCTCCCATCAAGCTAACAGGTTTAAAGCGGGTGTTTAATCCATTTATGGGATTCTCGCCCAGCTAATAATCCGAAGGTGGGTGGGGAATATTTTGCGTAATCAATCTGTGAAGTCCAGGCAACTGTGAGCGAGTCACTTGCAGAACTGATCGCTGCTTTTCAACCGCACATGCTGTTGCTGGTTCCTCTGCTGGCGTTTCTCGAGTCCTGTATTTTTGTTGGCCTGTTCATATCAGGTCTGTTTCTCTTGAGCACCATCACCCTTGTGTATGGACAGGGGGAGAGCGGTTTGAGTTTCCTGATCGGTCTATCGTTTGCGGGTGCGTTGTTAGGAGACCATGCTGGTTTTTGGGTTGGTAGATTGGGCGGCCCCGTTCTTCTGAAAAAGAGGTGGGTTAGAAAACAAATTGTGAAGCGCAAGCAAGGCTATCGAAAATTTAGAAAGATGCTGACCAGGTCTGCGCCATGGGCCATTTGCCTTGGTCGCTTATATCCACCAACAAGGTCTATCTCACCGGCCGTGGCTGGGGCCAGTGGCATCACACTCGTGCAGTTCTTTGTCTATGATCTCCTGGCTTGTACCCTGTGGGCCGTTGGACTTACATTTTTGGTGTTTGGCGCTAGCCAATTCTAGGCATCTTTTCGATCAACAGTTCCTCTCGACAAAACGCCAACACTTCCAAGTGACGAAAGAATAGAATCAAGAAACATAATTTGGATCAACTTACCCATGTTGAGTATTAGTCAGGCTCTCAAATTGTGTCTGATTTGGGGAAGTCGAAGTATTTCTTCCTGCACACGACTATTTGGGATGGACATGTCCGATAAATCGGTTACTTTGTGATCTGTTCTGATCGTGTACTGAAAAACTCGGTTCAACATTTTTGCTAAACACACAAAACGATGTCCTGGTGCTCGAGGAGTTTGCGAAATCATGAGTTCTATCCCAAACGAATTTGAGCCGGGCTACATCAAGTCCAGGTCCGCACCAGAGATGCAGATGTATCGTGCTGAGGCGACATCCCAGGAACCGATGAAATCCGTTCTAGAAAACAATCCGGAAATATATTTTGTACCACCCAGACGCAAGAGTGAATGGGGTAATTGGGAGTTCAAGCCAGGATCCTACTACGACACCACTATTGGTTTGAAACATCCCTTCTGGCAGGGTCAGGACTTGCCACTGCCCAGCAGAGACATAGAGCAGCTGCGCAACGACATGCTGAAGTGGGGCTATTGTAAAGTCGAGGATGCGCTTTCTGCAGAACAGGTAGCACTAATTCGTCGGCGTGTGTTGGAGCAGGCCGAAGGCGAGCGGCTTGCTGGCATTGCCCAAAGAACCCCCAGTGGACAGAATATCAATTGTTGCGTGAACAAAGGCCGCTGTTTTGAGGGCTTGATTGAACAGCATCCGGGTGTGGTTCAGGGTGGCCCTTTGCTGGAACAGCTTGTAACGGAAGCTTTGGGGCCTGGCTGGATCTGCACTTCCCTGATCGCTTCCATCTCTTTAAAAGGAGGAGTGCCGCAAGCCCTGCATCAAGATCAAAATAATGCGCTCGACTCACGAAGCCCCACGTCGATAAATATACTCACAGCCATTACCGACATTGATGAGGCCAATGGCGGCACTCTGGTTATTCCCGGTAGTCATTTAGTGTTGTCCGAGGCAATGCGAGCAAACAAACCGGTTGGTAAATTACCGCCAGCTATCAACATGGATGCCAAAGCGGGCACGGTGGTAATTACCGATGGGCGCTTATTGCATGGTACTGGTATCAATCACACAGAGTTTCCGCGCATTGTTATGCTCAACGGTATGCAAAAAGCCTTTCTAAGGCAGCAAGAAAACTGGATGTTGTCGGTGCGTTCAGAGGTTTTGAGAAGAGCGAGCCCAAAACTCCTGCATCGCATGGGCTATCAGGCTACTAACGGTGCTCAGACCAATGAGGGACACGGGTTTGGGGCCAACGGCCTCGTTGGTGAGGATGCCGGTGCGACGGTAGACTTTCGATTGGCTGCAGACAGTGGCGAATACCTGCGCGTTGGCGAGCTCGGCCCAGACTCAACACCGGAGGAACTGAACTCTGCCTTCACCCTTCGTGATGTTGTTGGTAAAGCCAGGGCTGCTGGTCAGAGCGCACCTGTGGGAATCGGCGGTATGAAATCGAAAAGACACAAGTAATAATACGACCCGATACTTAAGCGGCTTTCTGCCTGGCTTTCCAAAGGTCGTGTTCTGCCTGCATTCTTACCCACATTTCAGCGGAAGTTTTCAAAACAGTCTCCAGGGTGATTGCAAACGAAGGGGAAATACTGCGCTTGCCATTTACGATTTCGTTCACCTTTCTGGGCGAGCAGCCGCACAGCTTGGCCAGTGCCGTTTGATTCAAGTCTAATTGTGACATGTAGACTTCAGAGAGCACTTTTCCGGGATGCAGCGGTAGCGGATTATTGATCATGTTTGTGCCTCAGTGGTAGTTTTCGATCTTAACTTCTGAAAATTCACCATCCTTGAACTTGAAGGTTATACCCCAAGGTAATTTAATGGTTACATTCCAATTACCTTTCAGACCGCCTTTAAGTTTATGTCGTCTGATATCAGGTGGATTGCCTTTAATTTGCAAATCCTCGATTGAGCTAGTTGAATGCATAATTGTTAGCAATGCATTTGCTCTTACCCACATGTTTCTCGGTAGCGAATTCGACTGATTTTGTTCCCAGATATCCTTGGCTACTTTTCCTCTGAAGTTGGTAATCATAACCAGTTGTTTATTACACTATATGGTATAGTGTAACAAAATATCTAGCCAGGTCAATAAGAGAAAGCAGGGCTGAGCTGTACTCTGTGAACGCCAAATCGACAGTTGTTATACTGGTACCTTTCCTGGACGCCAAAGAGAGTACTTTATGAGAAATATGCGACTTTTGTTTGTTGTTACTGCACTGATGCTGACTGTCCCTTTGTTGGCGTGGGAACTGGTTATCAATAATGGCAGGGTCATTGACCCGGAATCTGGCCTGGACGCAATTAGAAATATCGCGATCGAAGAGGGCCAGATTCGCAAGATAAGCCCTCGCGCACTCAAGGGTGATGTCGTTATTGATGCAACCGGACTGGTTGTTTCACCCGGCTTTATTGATCTGCATGCCCATGGCCAGGATGCCGTCAGTAACCGCTTTCAGGCAGCAGATGGTGTTACCACGGCGCTGGAACTTGAAATTGGTATTTCACCCATCGAGTCCTGGTATGCGTCTCGTGCGGGTAAAGCACCCCTTAATTATGGTACATCTGTCAGCCATCCCTGGGCCAGGGCAGCAGCACTGGGCGTTGCTGCCGAAAAAGCATTGACCAGTGCTGCTCATGCCGTTTTAAGCGAGGACCAGCTTGAGAAGATGCTGGCCAGTCTTCGGCGTGGTGTTGAACAGGGCGCACTCGGAATTGGCATGGGTATCACATACACGCCAGCAGCTAATCACGAAGAAATTTATCGCGTCTTTGAACTCGCCGCTGAATTGAAACGACCCATCTTTGTGCACATGCGTAATCCGAAGTTTATGAACAATGATACGCTGGCTCCGCTTCAGGAGGTAATATCGAACGCTGTAATAACGGGTGCTGCGCTGCATGTCGTGCATATCAACTCCAGCCTGGATGAGTCTGCGCCACAAGCTGTAGAGATGATCCGAAAGCTACAGGCAAAAGGGTTTGATATCACAACCGAAAACTATCCTTATACTGCTGGTTCAACGCGGCTTGAAAGTGCCTTGTTTGACGGCTGGAGCGACTACGAAAAATTGCAGTGGGTAGCAACCGGTGAAATATTGAACAAAGAGAGCTTTGAACGATACAGAAAGGAGGGTGGCTGGGTTATTATTCACGGCCGGTCACAGAAAACTAACGACTGGTTGGTGGCGCAACCGGATTTGATTATCGCCAGTGATGGTATTCCATTCGTTGATGGTTTATCACACCCCCGCAGTGCGGGAACCTTTGCCAAAATTCTCGGCAAATACGTGCGAGAAGACAAGTTGTTAACGCTGATGCAAGCATTGGCAAAGATGACTATCATGCCCGCCCGTCGGCTGGAATCTTACGTGCCGCAAATGAAGCACAAGGGCAGAATTCAAAAAGGCGCTGATGCGGATATCACTATTTTTGATCCCAATGTCATAATCGATCAAGCCACTTACACTAAGCCAGCCCAGCACTCCAGGGGCATAGTTCATGTGCTGGTCAATGGCATCCCTGTAGTATCAAATGGCAAGGTAATCGAGTCCGCCTATCCAGGAGAAGCAATACTCGCAGAATAAATGGGGTCAGGTTCATTATTCAGATTACACTGAATAAATGAATAAAAGGGGTCAGGTTCATTATTCAGATTACACTGAAGTAGACAAATTTTTTCGTTAGTCAGTCTTCAAGGCGATCCAAAGGAGTACTGCGCAAAGTGGTAAAACTGGAAAATGAAGCAGACCGTAATCCGGGTGTGGGCGCGCACAGTCGGATGGTGGTTGAGGATTGGCTTGGGAATTTGGTGGGGATCGGGTGACACAAAAACCGTCGCTATTACAACAGATCCGGCGATCTGGCCTGCCACGGGTCGTCATGGCCAGGGTATCGCGGGCGCTGGAGCGTTACCTGCGTATACATCTGTGGGCTATTTCGACTCGCCCTATGTATCGTGATTATGACGTGCCACTTGAGCTGGCAGAGGCTTTCGAGTTTAAGCTATTAACGATCGATGAGTTGCGCAGCGCAGCCATCGAACGGCATCGGGGTTTAGATGCTGAGTTCATACAAGATGCGCGCACACGGGGTGATACTTGTTTTGCCGCGATACAGAACGGCTCTGTCGTTGCTTACAACTGGCATAGCCGAACGAAAGCGCCCGTGTTGGAAAACCTGTGGCTTCAAGTCGAGCACCCACAAGCGTATTACTCGTACAAATCCTGGGTATCGCCAGGGTTAAGAGGCTTAAGAATGTCGGAAACGCTCCGCGGTTTATACGATGCGAAATTCTCCAGTGACGAACTCACCAGCGCCTTCGGCTATGTATCCCTGCACAATCTGGCTTCTATGGCGTCACTGGAGCGAAATCCTGAGCAGAAGCGTTGCGGATATGCCGTGATTCTAAACGGGAAACGCAAGGCTCGTACCTGGTGTACGAGCAAAGCTCGAGCGTGGGTGTCTTTTGAGTCTACTGAGCATTCTGGATAGTTATTTCATCGGCGCGGTTGTGGTAACTCGAGCCATTCGTTGTTGCGAGAGTGTTTTGCATTGCGTTTTTGCAACCAGCCAGCAAGCAGGATGTCGTCCAACGATCTGGCTATATTCTTTAGTGCTCGTTTAAAATGCACGCTGGCTTCGGCCCAGGCCATAGCCCTAACGAGCCTGGTATTGGCCATTGCCCTTGCACTCTCAATATTCTCGCTGAACAGCTGCGCATCCACCGTTGCAACAAACCGGGCACCGCGGATGCTGCTCATTGTTAGAGGGAGCGGAAATTTGGGTGACTGGATGTTGAGCAGTTCCATCGCAATCATGGTGCGCAGACATTTATTGCATCGACAACAGTTTATCTCAGGCTGTTCCCAGCACACCAGCAACTTTTGCATCGCGTCGGAATGTTGATCAAGGTATGCAATCTTTTCGATACGACTTTCTGCACCACCATCGTAAACCAGTTGAACCGTATCTGAAGACCAGGCGGGATCTGTTAACGGATGGGAACCAACCGGATCCAGGTGGTTGTATGGATAAGATGACGGAATATAGATTTTGCTAAATCCCAGAAGGTGAGCAACAGCCGCCAGGGAGCTGCCGTGATTGAGGTAGCGGCCTATTTTTAGGTTTCGGAAGAATTCAACCTGATTGGTTTCAACGACGATCAGTTGCTTGCCATAGGCTTTTGCAAAGCCGGTCAGATAGTCTGTGGTTCGCGCAAGCGTCGGCGTATCCTGCATATGCTCAAATCCAGCGATATATACAATATGGCTGATCTCCTCCTGGTGTTTCAACAGGGTGTAAACGCTATCCACGCCGCCTGAGAACATTGAGGCAATCCCGGGTGTGCGGTCCTGTGTGCTCGAATAAGCTGTTTCGCGTGCCTTGAGGGTAAATTGCTCCAGGCGTGGACACCAGCTTTGAAATACGTTCCTGAGGAAGGGGAGTGAGGCGGTTAAAGCGGGTGAAACCGGGTATTCAGATGGTATTTCGAGCGTAGTCAGTTCGGCAGTACGAGTGTTCGTATGATGCGGTGCCATCGCTGGGAAAAACGCACTCGCAACAAGGGCATTTCCGATTGTTCCATTTAGATAGCTGGCAGGTAATTTGAACCAGAGTATCTCACCACAGATCGTTACAGACAACTTAGCCTGGATTTCATTTGTGTCCAGTTGGATATTCTCTATGCGCATAACGTGTCTCAGTAAGCCTCTATTTTGAGCTTCGGTGATACGGCTACGTTTAGCAAGTCTCTGTGTTTTGTTGGTCAGTAGGGCATTTTCGCCGGTAGTGCTGATCTTCCAATCGACGGGACTGCGGTAAAGATTCACCTGCTCCGGGCTGGACACCATGGCCGCATCACTGATGCACTCCTGGACATATTGGTCCAGAATGTGGAAGCACCCTGTTTCTTGCGCGGTCCCCACGTCGTTTATGGCTGACAGTCAAAAAAAAACCACAGGGTTAATACCCGCCATTACCAATTGTGGTGACGCCAGACCGTTGTTGGTACTATCCTCAACAATATTACATTTTGTGAGATACAGACTTGGAGCACACGAGCACGGTAATCGATTTAGTGAGCGCAGTGACCATGCTGTTACTGGTGGCGGCCGCGGTGCTGGCGTTGAGCAAGCGCCTGCGACTGCCTTTTACGGTTATGCTGGTGGTCGCCGGTATCGGGCTGGCGGAATTTGCCAAGTGGAGCCCCTGGTTACTCTCGACGCTGGTTGAATTCCACATCTCACCCGATGTCATTCTGTTCGTGTTTCTGCCTACCCTGATCTTTGAATCATCGCTGCACCTGGACGCACGCGAAGTACGACGTAATCTGTTGCCTGTGCTGACCCTGGCGGTACCCGGCTTGCTGATATCCACTGCTATTATTGGCACCCTGGTGGCCTGGCTAACGCCTATTGATTTCGCCGCTGCTCTGGTGCTGGGTGCGATCCTCAGCGCAACGGACCCGGTCGCGGTAATCTCCCTGTTCAAACAGCTCGGGGCGCCGCGAAGGCTAACTATACTGGTAGAGGGCGAAAGCCTGTTTAATGACGCGACTGCCATTGTCGCATCGCAAATATTGCTGGCGATAGCTGTAGCTGGTTACGTGTCGACCCAGACGATCGTTTCCGGCGTTGGTGATTTTGCCTTTGTCTTTTTTGGTGGCGCTATTGTCGGTTATGGGCTGGCTGTTGCGGTCGGCTATTTACTGGGCCACGTAGAGGGTGATCCGTTGATAGAGATTTCCCTCACCACATTTCTGGCCTACTTTTCTTTTCTGCTCGCAGAACATGTGTTGCACGTCAGCGGTGTAATGGCGACGGTTGCTGCAGCCTTGACCATCGGCGGTTGGGGTCGCTCGAAGATTTCACCCTCTGTCAGCGAATACCTGGAAAATTTCTGGGAGTATCTGGCCTATGTTGCCAACGCCCTGATATTTCTATTGGTAGGTTTGCAGATCAATCTGGTCGCCGTTGCTGATTCCTGGCGCATGCTGGTGTGGGTGATTCTTGCCATGTTGTTGGCCCGGGCAGTGGTAGTTTTTACCTTGGTCCCGCTGGTAGGTCGCCTGCCGGGTGCGGAAGGCATCAACCGCAAGTACCAGACGGTGATGTATTGGGGCGGTCTGCGTGGCGCCATCGCTTTGGCTATTGCGCTGAGCCTGGGGGAATTTCGCCATGCCGACACATTTGTAGTTCTGGTGACGGGCGCTGTGCTGTTCACCCTTATTCTTCCCGGACTCACGATTGAGAAACTTATCAAATCCCTCGGCCTGCATCATCCGCCCCTGGCGGACCGGATGGCCGAAACCGAGGCACGCCTGGGCGCGCGGCGCAATGCGATGACGAAGCTGCCAGATCTCCAAAGGGAGGCATCTTTTTCAGCCCGCATAGCTACTCGTCTGCGCACGGATTATCAATTAAATATTGATGATGCCGAGGAACATTTCGAAAAGCAGTGGAAGCTGGAACTCGACGATACCCAGGAACATAACCTGTTGTTGTTGAAATGCTTCTCTGTGCAAAAAGCATTTTATCACGAGATGCTTGGCAGTGGACATTTGTCGGAGCAGACTTACCGCAACCTGGTTTATGCGCTGAACGTTGAGGGCGATAGCCTGCGATACCAGGGCGCGCTACCCCGTGTACCACCTCGTTCAAAATGGGGACGCTGGTTGCGCAATACGTGGATGCGCCTGATGCAGCGCCTGGGATTTTTGGATTCCTATGCAGAATCTATACGCAGTCATGCGACCGCACAGGACTATGAGTACGCCTGGGCTGGATACCATGGCTGTGTGCGGGTGTTGGCCAACATTGACAGCTTGTCGCAGCATAGCCATACCCGTAACGCTGTCGTGCGTGAACTGCGTGCGCTCTTTAGTCGTTGGGCCCAGGGCGCACGTAAAAAACTGGATACCGTCGCCGAACAGTTCCCCGAGTTTTACAATGCCAGCCAGCAAAGGCTCGCCGAGCGAATGATGTTGCACAGCCAGCGGGACTTTATCGTTGCCCAGCGTAGAAGCGGCACCATCCCTAACAGCGTCGCTGCGTTGCTGCTGGAAGAGCTGGACGGTGAAATACGCAAGCTGCGGGGCTACGACACGACCGCCCTAAAGATTGATTCCAGCGAGCTACTGCGCAAAATGCCGATATTCCAGAATCTGCCTGAAGACGAAGTTTTAGGCATTTTGTCCTGTCTGCAACAGCGTACGGTGCCAACACGCCAGGATTTGTTGCAGGAAGGCAACCGTGGTGAAACGCTGTATCTCATCGCGCGCGGTAAAATCAGGGTGTTAACAACCGAAGATGGCAGCGAGGTTGAAATTGACGTTTTGGGTGTTGGCGACATCATCGGTGAAGGCGGCTTCTTGAGAAACGAAATGTGCACAGCCACTTATCGTGCTCTGACGCCATGCGCAATCTATGAACTGAAACGCAGAGATCTTGATCTGCTCCACGCGTCAAACCCGGGTCTCCTTGCAAAGCTGGAGCAGGCCATACTGGAGCGAGCTGACAAAGATGTTTAAGTGGGGCGCTACCCCATCTGACCCAAACTGATGCCGCCATCTACGGCTACCACTTGACCGGTGATCTGACGGGCCTGATCGGATGCAAAAAATACCGCCAGATTTCCGATATCTTCCGGTGTTTGCTCTTCTCCCAGGGGTGCAGCATTTTCTATCACAACTTCAAATATTTGCCGTTGTGACATGTTCGCGAACTCGGATTGTCGGGCCTTCATCCCGTCAGCGAGCAACTCCCACGCCCGAGTCCATATAATGCCGGGACATATGCAATTGACCCTTATCTTCCGGGATGCCAGATCAACAGCCAGGGTCCGGGTCAGGTGCGCAACTGCTGCTTTGGCAGCACCATACGCGGGCAACATCGGCGTTGGTGAAAGTGCAGCAATAGAGGCTATATTAATAATACTACCCCCATCCCTGATGCGACTGATTGCCGCATGAGTTGAGGAAAAAGCAGTCCTCAAATTGTAGTGAAGCTGCTCATCCCAATTGTCATCGCTTAATCCCAGAAATGCGCTTGCAGGAGAGAGTTCCTGGGCTTCAACGTTCAGCCCGCCAATGCCCGCATTGTTAACCAGTATATCCAGTTGGCCCAGTTTTGAAGCTACGAGGTCGATGGCTTCTGCCATTGAATTCTGATTTGCTGCATCTGCGACGATGCCCATAGATTGAGTATCCAGGGCCGCTGCCGAGCTGTCGGCGAGCTCCTGGCTGAGATCTGTAACAGCTACTTTGGCCCCGTGCTGTGCAAAGCATTTTGCAATGCCCGCACCAATACCCCGACCGGCACCGGTGACCAATACCACTTTGTTTTCCAAGCTCACTGCCATTCTCCTTAAAAGAAATCCGGTTATGTAATTGGTACTAAATTCGATGTAATCGCACTGGAACGTCCTTTATTCCCCTAATAAAATTGTTAGGGAGGCGGGTAACGTCGCCTACCAGTTCAATTCTACTAAATCGCTTCATGATCTCCTCCCAGAGCACACGCAGTTGCATCTCGGCCAGTCGATTACCCATGCATCGGTGAATGCCGAATCCGAATGCGACGTGCGCTCGCGCATTGGGGCGGTCAATAATCAAACGGTCAGCATTGTTGAAAACACGCTCATCGTGATTGCCAGACAGATACCACATAATGACCTTGTCCCCCTCCTTTATCAGCTTGCCGCCAAGTTCGTAGTCCTGCAACGCGGTTCTGCGCATGTGAATGACGGGCGTTTGCCAACGAATGAACTCGGATACCATGTTCGGTATGAGATCGGAATTGTTGCGCAGTTTCTGGTACTCATCCGGGTATTCGTTTAAGGCCATGACCCCTCCGCTGATACTGTTGCGCGTGGTATCGTTACCGCCAACGATTAATAACAGCAGTGTGCCCAGGAAGAGCCCCGGGTTTTCGTTCATGGTGCGTGTTTCTTCGCCATGTGCAAGCATGGAGATGAGATCGAATTTTGGCGGTGCCGCAGCCCTTTCCGCCCAGAGTTGATAGAACTGACCCGCCGCCTGCATGAGTTCTTCATACCGCCTGGTCATGTCGATGCTGTCATCGCCAGTAACCTGGGGAACTGCAGTAGTGATATCTGACCAGTGAATCAGCTTGTGGCGCTCTTCGTACGGAAAATCGAACAAGGTTGCCAACATCCGACCCGTCAGTTCGATAGACACTTCATCCACCCAGTTAAAGGTCTCTCCCACGGGTAAATTTTCCAGTATATCCACTGCACGCTCGCGAATGAGGGGTTCGAACTCAGCCAGGTTTTGTGGGGCGACTGCTGGCATTACGGTATTGCGCTGGGGGGTGTGCCGAGGCTCATCCAGTTGGATAAAACTCTCTCTCTGCAATTCTTCCGTGTTAATTTCATCAGCTTCCACAATCGAAATGCCGCCGGCTTCCGAGGAGAATACCTGGTGATTGGTATCCACTTCCTTGATAAGTGCATGACTGCTCACCGACCAGAAAGGACCATTTTTGCTATCGGCAAGATAGTGAACGGGAGCCTCACGCCGCAATCGTGCAAACCAGGGACGCCATGTGTCGTTCTCAAACAACTCGGGGCGGCTGACGTCGATTTCCTCCAGCGGCGTGTTATCTACTGTTGTTTGTTGTTCATCTAACATACTCATACTGATCTCCAGAGGCTGAAAAATATCACCAGACTGTAACCGTTAGCGATTCGGTGGCTACCCATGCATCGGCCAGCAATTAACAGAACTAGTCCGCAAGTTTTTCCAGTGCATTCCAATCCAGTTCGCCTGTTGCGCCGACTGGCTTTACTGGCTGGATACACACATGGCTTGCACCGGCTTCGAAATGTTCTGCAATACGTTCCCTGATTTTCTCAACAGAGCCCCAGGCAAAGGTTGTGTCGATAAACTTGTCCGAGCCGCCGTTGTCGATATCGGATTCGTTTAGCCCCATACGCAACCAATTGTTGCGGTAGTTTGGTAGCGCCATGTAGGTTTGTGCATTGGTACGGGCGGCCGTTCTGGCAACATTTGCATCTGTTTCAAGCACTACTTTCTGTTCGACACACAGCATGGCATCCGGTCCCAGAATCTGGCTTGCCATTTTGGTGTGTGCAGGTGAGGTAAAGTAGGGGTGAGCACCCTGGCATTTGTCACGCGCGAGCTCCAGCATGCGTGGTCCAAGTGCCGCAATCACTGTTTTTGGCGCTTCTGTGGGCGGTACCGCAACGTAGGGTGCGATTGCCATATTCTCCAGGTATTTTTTCATGGTGGTAACCGGCTTGCCATATTCCAGTTTGCGCAGGCCTTCCACTACGGGTTTATGAGACACACCTAAACCGAGCAGAAAACGATTACCGGATTGTTCTGCCAGTGTTTTCTGGGCCTGCACAGTAACCCCGGGTTCTCTGTGATAGATGTTTGCGATGCCCGTGGCTATTACCAGGTTTTTGGTATTCGCCAGCAACCAGGATGCATGCACAAATGGGTGTCGTCCCACCACCTCCGGTATCCACAGAGCACTGTAACCCAACGATTCTATTCGTTGTGCAGCTTCCGCAGCCTGGGATGCAGGCATCCCATCCAAAAAATACCATACGCCGAGTTTGCTTAGATTCATAAAATTTGCTCTGGTTATTGATTAAGTACGCGGGCCCGCTGGTGCGTGCTTTGGCAGTTTTGGAAGATTGCCAATCATTCCGTCAGGGCGCGCCTTCGCCAGCATGCGTTGATATGCTGGCCGTGCACCGGCTTTTTTCTTCCAGGCGGCAACATTCGGGAACTGGGCTTCGTCCACAATGTTCAAACCCGTGGCTACATTCAAGGGAAACATCATCATGATGTCGGCGCTGGAAAATTCAGCACCCCCGAACCAGGGATGTTTTGCCAGATAATTCTCCGCGTATTGTACCGTGGCCTCAGAGTCGACAAAGCGTGAGCGCTCGGTCGGTGGGTCTATTCTCCATGCTCGATAATCCGAAAACAGGCGGGCTGCCAGACTGCCTTCGGCAAAATGCATCCACATCAGGTGATTTGCATAGTCCGCGGTATCAAGTGCGGGTTGGAGTTTGTCGGGCGCGTAGCGATTGAGGAGTACTTCGATGATTGCGCCGGATTCAACCAGAACCAGATTGCCAATAGTCACTGTTGGCGCCATCGGTACATCCGGATTAACAGCTCTGATGTTAGCCATGGAACCGGCCAGGTCACCGCGTTCAAAAACCAGCTTGTAAGGCGCGTTCAGCTCTTCCATCAACCACACGATACGCTCTGAGCGACGGCCCTCGAGATGGTAGATGGTGATTTCAGGCATGGCGCTGGCTGCGGCTTTTGCCGCAACCTCAGACTGGGCTGCCGCATATCCACTGAGGAGTAAACATGTCGTAACAAGGAGCAAGCGAATCATAGAAGTTTTCCAAATTGGTTTGGTTATTGTCGAATAACTGCAGTGTAGCAGAAGTATGTTTTGCATATTGCTATGGACAAGGGATGATTATTTGCGGAATTTGTGACAGGGTAATAAGGCACAATACTGGTGAACGCACTGACTTAATTGAAATTCACTGAGTCTTTGTACAAAAGGGTTTTTCCATGCGACTGACACAAACCGATGCCTCATTCATTTATATGGAGTCTGCTAGTGGACCGATGCATATTTCGTCTGTCTATGTGCTGGATGGTGAGCTATCTTTCGAAAAATTTTTAACCCGGTTCGAAAAACGTATTCACCTTGTACCTGCCTATAGAAAAAAATTGGCGCAGGTGCCTTTTAGCCTTGCACACCCGGTTTGGGTTGATGATCCCGATTTTGATCTGAAAAATCATGTCATCCATCACAAACTGCCACCGGGTACCAGTTTGGAGGCAGCCACGGACTTTGCCGTTGAACTCAATGAGCCCCTGATGGACAGGAATATTCCCTTGTGGCAAATGGTGCTGATAGAGGGGGTACCTGGAAAGACCCTGGTGCTGCAAATGACCCATCACGCCATGATTGATGGTGCTTCCGGTATTGCCCTCACGATGGTGCTTTATGATCTTGATCCCAATGCCGGAGAACCAGTGCCGCCAAATGAGCCCTGGGAACCCGAGCCGACACCGGGATATCAACAGCTGATAAGTGATGCGGTGCAGGAAAATATCCGCAACCTTGCAACAGATAACCCTGTGCAGCTCATGCGTCGTGCAGTCACCAATAGACAAAAGCTTGCTAAAGCAACACAGGTATTAAGCCGCTTTATTACCCAACCAGCCATTACCGCGCCCTTTAATGCAGGCCTTGTTGGTCCGAAACGAAAAGTGCGCTGGATGAAAAAGCCCTTCGGCGAAATTCGTGAAATACGCAAGCATCTTGGCGGTACTATTAACGATATCGTATTGGTTGTCGTCTCGGAAGCTGTGGCTCGATATCTGAAGGTGCATGGGGAGAGCGTAGACGGAAAATTTATGCGCATTATGTGCCCCGTCAATGTACGAACCGAAAGTCAGGAGGGCGCACTGGGGAATCAGGTATCCGCTATTTTTCCGAGCCTGCCAGCAACGCCGATGGATTGTATACAGCGATTGAACGTTGTAGTCGCCGAGATGGAACGTATAAAGCGCGATGAAGAAGCGCAGGCGCTCACAGTTCTGCAGGAGAGTATGCCCGCCGTTCCGCCAGTTGGAATGCTTGGCTCCCAGTTAATTGGCACATCTATGGACCCCACAGCCCTCCTCGCACGTTTTTCCTTACCCATAATTCCGAGTATCGGGGGTTTTCGAATGCCTAACGTGGGATTGAATTTCGTTTGTACCAATGTGCCCGGGATTCAGGTGCCGCAATACATGTGTGGCCATGAGGTAACTGATACGGTTGGGCTGTTAGTATTAAGTGGTAATGTAGGCTTTAGCATTACCATCCTCAGTTATAACAAACAGCTGTTCTTTAACTTTATTTGTGAGCCCCGCTTGCTGCCGGACGTAGAACTGATTGTAGAAGGGGCGGGCGACGTGTTTCAGGAGTTGCTGGATGCGGCGGCCGATAAAAATCTAAAACGGCAGGGTTAATACTACCCTCAATACAGGAGAGATAATGTCTGAATCAAGTACCGACTACCCGAAGTCGATTACCCTGGCTGATGGAGCGAAAGTCGAGATTCGCACCATGACGAAAGATGATCGCAACGCAGTGCTGGCCTTTGCCAGGAGATTAACAGAAGAGGATATGCTTTTTCTCAGGGTAGATATCACTCGGCCTGAAGTTGTTGATGACTGGATGAACAATCTGCAATCTGGACACTCGACCTCGCTTGCAGCGTACGATGAAGAAGGATTGATAGGGTATGCCACAGTGCATAAAAACCCTGCGCCCTGGACCAGGGGAGTAGGTGAGCTTCGCGTAAATGTAAACCAGGCCTATCGGACACGCGGGCTGGGCAAAAACCTTACTTCAGAAATTTTTAGCGTTGCCAGAGCGCTGGGGCTTCGAAAACTAATGGCGAATATGACGGCGGACCAACCTGGAGCGCAAGCAGCTTTTAGACGATTGGGTTTTGTCCCGGAGGCGGTATTGTCGGACTATGTCGAGGATCGAAACGGCATGGCGAGAGATCTTGTGATTATGTCCTTTGATATCGACGGCCATTCTGACCAGGTGGCAGATACAGTTCGCATCTGAAACCCTATACTGGTCGCATGATTGAACTTAGCGTAATTTTTGCCATAACCGCAGGAATGGTAGTCTGGATCTACAACAAACTTGTCAAAGCGCGCAACCAGGTACGTGCTGCCTGGAGTGATATAGATGTGCAACTCAAGCGCCGTCACGATTTAATTCCGCAGCTTGTAGCCACAGTCAAAACCTACGCCGCTTATGAAAAAGCCACCCTGCTTGCCGTAAGCGAATTGCGCAGTCAGAACGAGGCGGCTGAAAGTTTGCCCCAGGCTTCCGGATTGCCGGCGAAGGCGGCACTCGAGGATGCCATGCAGGCTGGATTACACAGGCTGATAGTTCTGGTTGAAGATTATCCGGATTTAAAGGCCGATGCGAATTTTCGCAAGTTGCAGGTGGATCTCACGGAAACTGAAGATAACATTCAATATTCCAGACGATTTTATAATGGCGCTGTACGAATTCTTAACACCCGCATTGAATCCTTCCCAAATCTGTTAATTGCCAAACCCTTTGGCTTTGTTCCCGCTGAATTCTTCGAAGTTGAAAATGACAGTGCGCGAAGTGCGCCAAAAGTGGAATTATCCTAGATGGGCAGATACTCATATGCGAGACCGCTAATTGCCTTGTTGTTACTGGTTGGGGCTTCAACGGGCGATGCCCAGGAACGCATTCTCTCCTACCACAGTGAAATAAACATCGCGCAGGACGCGACAATGACTGTGGTGGAAACGATTCGGGTTAAGGCCGAGGGCGAGAACATACGCAGGGGAATTTATCGGGACATACCCACCACTTATGAAGACGCTCTGGGTAATAGTTATGTTGTTGATCTGCAAATACTGGGTGTCAGTCGGGATGGTGTACCGGAGCCCTGGCACACAAACGATGTCACGCATGGCGTGCGTGTGTATGCAGGATCCAGTGAAACCCTGCTAAATCCCGGGGAGTATGCCTACACATTTCGTTACAAAACCAATCGCATGATCGGTTATTTCGATACTCATGACGAGCTTTACTGGAATGTCACCAGCACCCGATGGAATTTTCCAATAGAGGAGGCCAGCGCCAAAGTTTCGCTGCCAGGCTCGGTGAGTGCAGCACAGATTAAGATGGAAGGGTATACCGGCCGTTATGGTGAAAACGGCCAGAACTATACCACTCAGATTGTCGACGGTGGTGCCGCTATAATTACTACGCGTTATCTTAACGCTCTGGAAGGGTTGACGCTGGTAATGAGCTGGCCTAAAGGAATCGTAAGGGAACCAGATAGCGCAGAGCGCCTGGGATATTTGCTCGGAGATAATCTCGGGCTGCTTTTGTCATTGCTGGCATTGGGGGCAACGATGGTTTACCTGTATCTGATGTGGTCAAAATTTGGCCGTGATCCTGCAGAAGGTGTCATCTTCCCCCACTATGAACCACCCAAGGGCTACTCACCGGCATTGGCGCGTTGCATCACCAGGATGGGTTATGACGATAAGGCCTTAACCGCTGCGGTAGTTAACCTGGCAGTTAAGGGGTATTTGTCTATCCTCAGCGAGGACAAGGAGTATACGTTAACGCAGCAGAAGTCTGATGAGAAATTGGCACCCGGGGAAGCAGTGTTATTGAAAACACTGTTTGGTGAGGGACCAGTTTTGCTGTTGGACAATAAAAATCACAAAGTGATTGGCGCTGCAAGAGCGGCACATGCAAAAGCCTTGAAACGTGATTATTTGAACGTCTATTTTTCCAGAAACTCGGGATTGTTGTTACCCTCTTTCGTCGGCTCGGCTGTGCTGCTTATTCTGATCATCGCAGTTGATGCATTCGTGCCCCTGGTGATTGCGGCGTTTGGAATTATTTTATTGCTGCATATCCTGTTCGCATATTTGTTGAAGGCACCTTCTACGAAGGGTCGTTTATTAATGGACAAGTTGGAAGGCTTCAAACTGTATCTTGAGGTGGCAGAGAAAGACGATATGAACCTGCGCAACCCGCCGGATATGAATGCAGATCTTTTCGAGCGCTTCCTGCCATTTGCCATTGCTCTGGGTGTGGAGCAGGACTGGGCTGAACAGTTCACAAGGGTGTTTGCCACGCTTCTGGCCAGGGATGGTGTGGAATACCGGCCACACTGGTATCACGGGCATTTTAACTATCTGCATATGGGCAGCTTTGCCAGCAGCGTGAGCAGCAACTTTTCAACCAATATTGCCTCAGCAGCCAGTCCCCCCGGATCAACCTCAGGTGCAGGTGGAGGGGGATTTTCCGGAGGTGGTGGCGGTGGTGGCGGTGGGGGTGGCTGGTAGGCAACGCTTGGCTCACATTGTCACTTGTATGTGATGGTAAACTCCGGACCGGTAAACCGCTCGCTGCTAAAGCTACTGGTGACCTCCTTGTCAAAGTGTGAACTGTCAGAACCTTTATTCGCATCGTAATGGGCGGTAGCCTCTCCGAATCCAGTCACCGTGAAGTGCGCGACTGTACCTGCAAGCGAATAGCTGCCAACAAATGTGGTAGTGTCCCAGTCATATTTGTCTTCGTCTTTCCAGCTTATTTTTCCGTCCCGGGTGAGCGTCATGCAGGTATACTCCCAGTCGGTATTCTTTAGCCAGGTGATCTCTGTATGCTTGCCAAACAGCGCCTCGGCTAACTGCACATTGCCAATCGTATGGGTGAACGGCTGCAAAGCAGAATTTTGCTTATCCGGATTCTTTTCATCTGACATACTCAACTCCTGTTTTCGAAGCGGTGAAGTGGTGTTGGCTAATATGTGGTTGGTTTCCCCACCAGATTTTAACATACGTGATAGAAAATCTTTGAAAACTGGCCCTTTTCCGCTGGCACGATACTTGCTCATTTTGTAGGAACTAGAAGTAATTATGAGAAACGAACATAGAGGACGTCATAGTGGTTAGATGGTTAAAGTACATTGGAATTTTTCTCAGCGCTCTTGTGGTTGTTGCGATAACCGCTGTGATGATTACCCAACGTGTTTCGGACGGGCCGATTGAATTTCTGCAGGGGGGATCATTCAAGAGCGGCGAATTCATTGAAGAACCTGTTGACGACTGGTCGTTTGGCCTTGATAAAAACTCGGAGTTTGAGTTGGTGGGTGCTGGAACATCCCGAACCGCGGGCTACATCATGCATAAAGGTGTCGCCTACATGACTTGCGATCTGGGGTTTATGTGGAATCGCCTTGAATCAGGCACCACCAGGAATCTGCTACATCTGATCTATATTTTTAAGCGCTGGCATACGGATGCCGTAGAAGACGGCAGGGCACTGATACGAATAGATGGAAAAATCTACAAGACACAATTCGTTAAGGAGGAAGATCCGGAAATCATCGCAGCGCTTAAAACTGAGCTTGAGGTGCTGGCTCGCGAGTACTTCGCACCACAGGAACTTGGGCCTGCTCCGGCAAAAGCGCCGAACGATGTCTGGTTTTTCAGAATGGATACTCGAACCTGACTTTTAATGTGGTGGATTACCCCTGGAAGAGCGATCTGAAGCGGCGCAGGATCATATCCCTATTCTTCTGAAGGTGACGCGCGTAGCGGTATTCCCATTCGCGCCGATAACCAATACCTTCATGTTCACTGCAGTTCGAAAAAGTGGACGACTGAACAGTAAGCATTAGAGTTCTGTTGGAATCAAGAGATTAGGGAATCCTTGATTGAGGTCCATTTTCGTCAATTGGCTTTGTGTGCACCATATCGACACGCGACGGTAATATGTCGATTAAATTGGAATATATCGACATATTGGGTTTACATGTCGATCAGATCGACTTAACGCAAAGTAGAAAAGGACGAGCATGACATTTTCGACAGTGGCAGTGTCGTATACACACTTGCATCACGTCGGGCATTTTTGAATCTGGACAAGGACCGACTTACAGGACTTAAGCCTCTGACGGAGGAAATGGCCATCGAGTTTGCAAGATCTGCCCGAGCGGGTTTGGATACCACCTGGGCCATAGCTGAACTTGGAGCGACGGGCCCGGCCGGGTCGCGTTACGGGCACGATGCGGGTACAAGTGTCATAGGCATTGTTGGACCAGTAATCGTCTCAACAACCATCACGACGGGTACGAATGATCGAGCCAAAAACATGCTGGCCTTCGCTGAAGGCGCGTTAATGCTATTTGAAACAGCCCTGAGGGGTTCTAATAAACAGCCTTGAGCGAGTAAACAGCCCTGAGCGGCTCTAATTGAAGGTACTAGTGAATATGGAACGTGCAAAACATCTTAAAGGCTTAAAGGTACTGGATTTTTCCGCTGTTTATGCGGGCCCTATATGCGCTCGTTTACTTGGTGACTGCGGCGCAGAAATTACTAAAGTAGAGGCTCCTGGAATGGGTGACGTGATCAGGGGGCCGAAAGGGTACTCCCGCGTTTTTGCACATTTTAATGCAGGTAAACGTAGTATCGCGATTGATTTAAAGACGCCTGATGGCCAAAAACTGGCGCTGGATTTGATGGCAGATGCAGATGTAGTGGTGGAAAATTTCCGCCCCGGGGTTATGCAACGGTTTGGCCTGGATTATGACAGCGTAAAATCGATGTATCCCTCACTAATTTATTGCTCCATATCAGGGTTCGGGCAAACAGGTCCCTTTGTACATCGTGCTGCGTATGCACCGATCGCCCATGCAGCCAGTGGATTTGACCTGGCACATCGTGCTTCCCAGGACGACCCAAATGCCAAACCACCTGTCTGGGGCATCATGGTGGCAGACATGCTTACTGGTGCTTATGCTTTTGGCGCTATTCAAACCGCATTACTTGGACGTATTCAATCTGGTAAGGGAGAACATATTGACGTTACGATGATGGAGTCGATGATGATGTTGATACCCGGTCAAATTCAGGCAGCACAGATCAAGAAGGCACCTATGGGTGGAAACTTTCATCCGATCACTGTTCGGGATGGCTATGTAATGGTGTGCATCGTAACCAGCAAAAATATGCGTTGCCTGTGTGATGCTATGCAACGAAAAGACTTATTGGAAGACCCCAGGTTCATGCAGGGTGAGCGGTGGAAAAATATTGGTGCATTTATTGCTGAAATTGAGCGTTGGTCTGCATCACTGAGTGCGGAAGAGTGTGAGGCCCGTTTGAATGACGCCGGTGTGCCCTGTAGTACGTACAATGCGCCAGATGCACTTTTTACCCACCCACAGACACTTGCAAGAAATTCTTTCCAGGAACTGGAAGACGCCAATGGTCATTTTCTAATACAAAATGCGCCTTTCCAGTTTCTGAACACTGACGTTTCTACTGCAACTACAGCAGCCTCTTTAGGTGAGCATACTGACCAGATACTGTCTGAGAAGTTGCATCTAACGGGTGATGCTATCGAAGTGCTTCGCCAGAATAACATTGTCGCGTAAGAACAATTCATAATTGTTTCTTTTATAAGACTCTTCGCTACCGGGGCTTATACCAAATGGGCGATGACCAGGCACGTTCCTGAATGGTTTTTTTCAAATTGTCGCGTGGTTCGGTTCCCGCTCGAATAGCATCCCAGGTCGACCAGCGACAGGTGGGATTCTCCAGTACCCGAACATAATAGAAGGCACGATTGTCTGGGTTGAACTCGGGATCTTTCCACAGAGTTTTTAGTTCCGATGCGCCGGTATCAGCGCTTATGGCGCAATCGGCTATATTTACCTTTGCCTTATTGTCAGGGCAGCGATGGCTTACCGGATCCACCGATAATCCGTCGGAACAGGCGACATCAAAAACCTTTTCATAGGACTGACCATCCTCCAGCCAGGCTTTGATAATCTGCAGTCGTTGTAGTGGGGCGGTATCGCTATCTCTCAATGCCCATAGCACAAAGCCGGGATGTTTTTCGTCTTGCGCAAACAGGTTTGAGCCCATGGGGACGCCTGTTTGGTAGGCTTGAGAAACCATATCTGCCGCGTTGAGAATGGATTCATCAAAGTCGTAACCTGCGAAAAAACGAACTCGAATTCTTGGCCCCGTTGTAGCAAAAACTTCTTTTCGTCGAAAGGAATCATAGATTGATTCCCGGGTATTTTCTTCCGCCCAAACTCCCGCGAGTCCCGCAGCTCCCCATGTGGGGAACTTGCCATCGATGAATGTTCTGCCATTTGCATCTTCGTAAGTATCAGCGGCGTAGCTATAATCTGCCCGGTTTTCTTCAGGTATAGGCACTGATCCGCGCTTGATACCATCTGAATCGAACAACCCTACCTTTGAAAAATAGTTAGACTCATCATAGGGGCCGGCACCTACATGGGTATCTGATGAACCGATTATGCCAAATTTGAAGGGGTTTCCCTTCCCTTCAGCTTCAAGGCTAAGCCCATTCCTAAGCGCTTCGCGGACGTAGCTGCCACTGGGTTTGGACACACCGAATATCGCTCCAGAATATTCGGCTATTTCAAAATCGGCCCACTCGTCATTCATACTAAGGCTTGGGTGCGTTTCGGACGTACCCTTTACCTGTGTGATCTCTACCAGAGGTTCATTACGTGCACGAATCTCTGTGTAGGCATTGCTCATTGGTTCTCCTGCCCAATTCGTCAACTCAAATGCGTGGCCAGCGGAGCCGTTGGAATTGTGCGGTATGGCAAGCACTTCGACACCTTTGGCGCGTTGTGCATCCATCCAGGCCCAGAGATCCTCCGGATTCATGGAGTTTATGCGGGAATATGGAATGTCCGGAAGATTCTCGGATCCTCTAAAGATTACGTTTCGATGTAGGCTACCGCTGTTTTTTGAGGTCGTGAATTCGTAGCCGACAAAAGTGGTGAATTCACCGGGAACGTAATTGTCCTGTGCAGCCTTAATGGTGTCTGCCCAGGCATTTATACTTATATCGGTAATCGTTTTCGGATCGATGGCGCCACTCCTGACACCGCCTCGCAATTTCGGAACAAATGGTCGAAATGCCTGAACTCTTGCGGCGAAGGAATCGATACCAAAGTTATCCGGTGCATTCAAATTGTGAAGTGGCCTGGCGACATCCAGTTTGGAGAAGGCTGTAGAAGTATCCGCGGCTTCATTGGACACCCCGAGATACATCGCGTGATCGGTTACTGCATAAAAATCAAGGGGATTATCCAGCTTTAAATCTAATCCCGCCGGGTGCTTGATAGTTCCTCCCCTGGCATAGTGATAAGCATCAAAGGGTGTTGCTATGCTGCCAAAGGAAAAGGCATCGAAAGAATAGGTGGTGTGCACATGAATATCACCAAAGTAGGCAACGCGATTGGGGTCGGGCGTCCAGTTGCGAGTTTCATTTGTCTGGTCCTTTTCAGTCACCTGTTGGATCGACGTGGCTTTCTGATCAATGCCTTCGGCCACCTGCTCCTTTTCTGTACAGCCGGTTGAAACGGCAAGCACCATCAAAACCGCTGTAGCTAACCTGGAGATTCCGTGCAATCGATTCATAAATTAGGCTCCTGTCAGAAGTGCCGGTCAAAGTTTATGTTTGGAGAACAAGAAGACATAAAGCATATTATTTTTCCAGATAGTTCAACGTGTTGCCCAGCAATCAGCTCGAATCCAATTGCGCCTGAAACGAATCTTGCACCTGAAATCAAAAACAGGATCAGATATAGATTCTTTTTGAATATCTCTCCTGGAGATAAATTGAAATTCATCTAATTCTCATTTGTAGACAACATGACAATTTTTGTACGTGTGCGAAAGATCTTTATACCATGAAATATGAGAATGATGAAAAATCTGTAACTACTTGCCATGATTGACAAATCCTGATTGTTTGCCGGTTCCACAGTAACTCGGTGGGGTCTGTTCAGTGGTATTTGGGTGTGCCTCAAAATGTAGCTCTGGAGTATTATAAATGGCAGGGGAGTACAACAGTGGGTGTGAGGTGTGACCGTGCCGTTCTTACTATGGCTAATGGCTTGAAATGGTGCTCATACTAAGCCAATGTTAACGAGTGGGATTGTGCAAAATTGTACGCCTTGCACTAACAGGGATACGCCGTTGGAACGATTAACGACTCAAACTATGAATTGGACAATATGACAACCAGGATCGCAACTTCTACCTTAGGACAAATATCATCACTAAAACCTCTGTCACAATGCACTCTGAGCACCCTGTCTGATTGTGCAGAAATCAGGCTATGTCAAGCTGGCGAAGCCGTAGTCAATCACATGGATACCAGTCGAGATATTTATATTATAGCGACCGGCGAAGTAAGGGCACAGCTGGTAGCGCCCAATGGACGATTGCTCACATACCATCTGATCCCACAAGGAGAAATGTTTGGGGAGATAGCTGCAATTGATGGAGAACCGCGTACAGCAAGCATAGTCGCTGAGGTGGAGTGCGTTCTGGTAAGAGTGAGCTCGGAATGCCTGTTTACTCTAATAGAACATCACCCCGACTTCGCCCTGGCTGTTGTACGCAATCTCATACGGACTAATCGTCGACTCAGCCAACGGCTATTCGAATACCACTCATACGATGTGAAGGGGCGCGTGTGTTCGGAGATATTGCGGTTAACAGACAAAACACCCAAATCGTCGGTGGTAATTACCGATCGGGATCTGGCAAGTCGAGTTGGCACCACACGAGAAAATATTACGCGCATCCATTCACAATTAAAAGAAAAAGTCCTTATTGAACGACATCATTCCGAGTTACGCATTCTTGACCGAGCTGGCATAGTGCAACTATTGAAAAATTGTGAGTTCAGTTAGTACTTTAGACTTTCCAAATTATCAACTATTCGAACTTACGGTTTGGATCTAAATTACTGCGCACAAACCTAAATCCTGAATCTGGCTCTTAAGGCAAGGCATATTAGAAATAGACAGGCTAGTCCCAGAATACTTTCGAGAGCCGTCACTACATACATAACATCCGGAAAAATGTAGCCATCCGAGCCCGTAAACAGGTCCTGGTTGGCTTTGGATTGCGTCTCACCAGCACGTCCTGAGAATGGAATAATTTGGAATGCAGAATATATCAGAGCACTGGCCTTGCTTGGAATTTGCTCGAACAGGAAAAAACTCACCACGTAATAAATAGAGCCAAAAAGAATCCACGTCACTAACAAGGCCCAAAGCGGTCGCACAAGACTTTGCCCGAAGTCGCTCAGCCACTCGTAAAGAAAATTTGGGATCAGCTGGAGTCCTGTACACTCGTAAAACCGTTTGGCTTTTAACTCATAGGCAAAAAACATTCGTTCGCGTTCACGGTCCTTTGCACTTATTGCTAATTCCTTGAATCGGCGGTATCTGGCTGAATCTTTTCCATCAACCGCTTTTCCCTTCCACTTTTTGCCTTCTACTTGATAAGTTACATTAATACCGGATAATTTTATTCCCGAATGCATAAGCGAAAACTGAAAGTCGGGAACTCGTGCAAAACAGCAGTCGTCAAAATAAATCGGAGCCTCAAATAATGAACCCGTAAATCTTGGTGAATGGTCCCCATCTTCGAATCTACTACCTTGAAAATTAGCCACTTCCGAAAACTTGGCATTCGCAAAAGATGAATCCCCCGTAAAAGTGGCGAAGCTGAAATCAGCCTCTCCTGAAAAAGTGGTTTCCTTGAAATCTGCCCACTCCGAAAACCTGGCTTCGCTGAAAACTACCTCACCTGAAAATCGGGCTGCCGCAAAAGAAGCTTCTCCTGAAAACCTGGCTGCGGCGAAAGACGCTACCTCTGTAAACCTGGCTTCGCTGAAGTATGCCATTTCTGAAAACTCGGCACCTTCGAAACGAGACATCCAGGAAAATTCAGCTCCCCGGAAAACAGCCTCTCCTGAAAATTTGGCGTCGCCAAAGTGCGCGTCTTTTGAAAACCTGGTTTCGCTGAAATACGCCCCTCCAGAAAACGTCGCACTTCCGAAATGAGATACTTCTAAAAACTCGGACATGTTGAAATAGGTTGCCCCGGAAAACGTGGCTCGGCTGAAAATAGCTTCCCCTGAAAACTTGGCGTCGTTGAAAAATGCTTCCCCTGAAAATTTGGCGTTACTGAAATCGACCTCTCCTGAAAACCTGGCTGCGTTAAAATTGGTTGTTCCCGGGAAAACGAATCCGGAAAAATCGGTTTTGACAGCATTGAATGTTGTGGCTTCAAAGTCTACGTTCCAATCTTTATGCTGTTGTGCCCAAACATTCCATTCATCAATTCCTTTTTCATACAGAGCTAGAGTTTCACCTCCCCTTAATACTTTGTCTTTGGCATACATTTGCGTGCTCCATATCCTACGGATAGACGGAATCTAACAAGAGTAATTAACCGAGCGCATGGGAAGTGCCTCTGATAAACCAACAAACGCGACACCGTTTTGGATCCCGGAGTATTCATTACTAATTGTTCAATAAGTATGGATAACTACAGGTGCATCTACGTGTGCAATTTTATACACGCAGAGCAATCTATTTTTAGAGAATACGCTCAAACGAAGCAAGATATTCTGGAACTGGAGCGTTTAATGACTCCGGGATCGGCCAACAAAGGTCATTCAGAGGGCGCGTCGTTTAGAAACGCACGTATGACTGTCAGTGATGCTTCTAACTGATCATAAAATATGAAATGCCCGGAATCAGCTATCGTTTCGAGCCTTACACTTTTGTAAAATGGCAGATGGCGTTTTTGATATTCTGCACCGTAGACTTTGTTGCATGTTGAGCCAACCAACAGAACTTCGCCGTTAAATTTGTGCGCATCCGAAATGAAATCTAACTGGGCAAAAAGATCGGGATCATTGGCTGAGGCTATAACTGTTTCGTTCAATACTTTTCTGCTCGCACGCCAGCCTTCAAATTTTTCTGGAATAACATCACCGCAATGTACATTTTTGCCACCCAAAAATTTATATGCATTGCTCATTATGTAGTCCTCTCTCGCATATTTGTCATTGCTTACGTCTACTCTCCAACTGTTCAACCACACTATGGCAAGGTCAAAATACTCACTAAATTTCGGTCCCGATTGGGAATCCAAAAAATCTTGCGATAGGTCGGGCTTGAGTATGCCTGGTTCAATCATGATGATTTTTTCAATTTTTTCCGGGTACATTCCGATATAGCCAGATGCCATCATCGCACCCCAACTGTGGCCAAGCAGGGTAACTTTCCTGCCCTTACCATAGTGGTCAACAAAAGCATCCAGATCATCAAAGAAACTTGTCAGGCGAATGGTGGCATCAAATTTACGCGATGAAAGGCCAGTCATGCGCTGATCATAAAAAACCAGGCGATAGTCATCGGATAACGGCGCAATGGGTAACAGGTTGCGATAATCTCCACCCGGACCACCGTGTAAAACTATGATGACAGGCTTACTTTCATCACCCATCGTTTCGGCATGAAACTTGTAGCCATTTAATGTAATAGATGGCAACTCGGCATTTTCGTCGACCGTTTTGATAAACGTGATTGGCAAGAGTATTGTGATGGCATACAACAGGAATGGTATCGCAGCAATAATGCCCAGACTGACCAATAGTTTCTTCATATAATTACCTGCGTTATCCCCTTGAATTCATCATACCTGCTTATGCCAATCGTAAGCTTAACGAATTGCCTGCCCCCTTAGAAAATCCAGGAAAGCTGGTCATAGCTGCTAGAATCGGCCCATGAATACCTGCAAGCGCCGTCGCTTTCGGCCGGATCTTATTATCTATAGAATGCCGTGGAGCAGAATGATTGCGATTCTTGTTGATCTTTTGGCGTATTGGTACTGGAATGCGTGTGTACGGTCGATCAGTGAGGGTTGATATGTCTGACATCCGCAGAGGAGATCTCATTCGGATGCTCACCATGTTCTGTGTCTCATTACTCCTGAGTGCTTGTGGTGGCAATACCTCTGTTGCTTTTTGCTTTGGGAGTGCAGAATTCTGTGCGTCCGTCACCCGTAACGCCAATATCAATCAGGATGAGAATAACAATAACGGAAATAATGGCAGCGATGACGAAGCAGAAAGTCCTGGAGAAACTGCCGTCCAAGCTACACCCGAATTGATTGCGTCTGCTATAAATCATAGCGTTGAACTATTGGAGACTACACTCGACCCTTACCCGGGATCGAATAAAATCGCGCAAATGCAGCATGACAACATTTTCTTCGTCCGTCTTGGGTTGTGGTTAGCGCTAACGACCAACGCACAGATTCTGGAGATTGACCCCACCAGTATTGAACAGAGGCTGGATGAGTTCAGGCACGCAATCGAGTCGCTTGAAATGAGTATGCTCGCGACTCCTGCCCACCGCGTACAATGTAATGTAAAGCTCAACCGGTCTGTCCTTGATTTTGCACTGGGTGAATTGAAATCCTTCGCCGAATATCGAGATCCGGCACTCTTTGATCGAACGGCGGTACTTGCAAAGCATTTTTCGGGTTCGGAGATCGAGCTCGACTTGATTCGCCGGAATGAAGCGATTCTGAACCTGGAAATCGGGCAGTTAACCCTGCAAGTCGTCAAACTCATCGACAACGATGCTCGCGCTCGAGCTTATGTTAAGGATCTATTAAATATTGATCACAAATCAGCCAGCTTGCTTGGGCCTCAGCAACTGGTTGTCACAGCTTCAAAAGCCATTTTTCTTGAGGGTAATTTAACAAGTAGAAGCATGCCACCAATTTAGCGCGTGAATCGGTTTAGTAGATTAAAAAGTGATATAGGTAGCTAAAGCATGATAACGAAACGCAGGCTTATTCAAGGCAGTGGACTTGCTGCGCTGCTACCTTTATGAGTGTTTTCTACCAGAGGCATGCAAGGCTTAAGTTTTCAGGAATTTGCTACGCACCGCTGCCATAGTGGGCTCAGTGATTCCTATGCTATACAGATAAGCGAGCGCGCCGCCCCATTTCTCTTCGAGGCCGTCCAGAAAATCGGTCATCGCATTTTCGGGTACACCCGCTGCTCGCATCATAGCTACCCGATTCATCCCTTCAGGAAACCCTGTCGTGTGTTCAATGAAGTCTGCCTGTCTGGGCACATCACGATTCGTCAGAATGTAGTCAGCCTCGATAAGAGAACGGTCCACACCCAGTACAGAGAGAAGGAATGCTGTGGAAACTCCCGTGCGATCTTTACCAGCGGTACAGTGCAGCACAATAGGGGAGCTGTTGGCGTTCGCGAATATGTCGAACATGTGGACCCATGACTGAGGATCAAACTCAAGATAGGCGAGATACCGCTTTCCGGAAATCCCGGTATCCCCAACAATGCGGCTGAGTTGATCGGTACCACCGTCGGGTATGATGGAAAGATTGTGGTAGGTTGCCCCCATTACCTCCAGCGGGCCGCGACCCTGATCTTTTACTTCTTCCGGTTTGCGCAGGTCGATCTGTGTCTTGATACCCAGCGGCCTGAGCAGTTCCAGATCTGCCTCTGTCATACGGTCCTGTCTGCCGGTACGAAAGAATTGCCCCCAGCGAACCGTGTGGCCATCCATGGTGGGATATCCGCCTATGTCGCGAAAATTGAAGCATCCTTCAAATGGATAGTGTCGGAAAGCATAGTCATTAATCATGTAAATATCTTATTTTTAGGTAGACTTTCGGGATGCCCACTAAAACCGCAAAAAACAGGAAACAGCGCGCAAGTAAACTCGTTTACAGTACAGATGCTGAGCGAATATGTCTTCTTTGTGGAAAGACGAAAACACTTTGTTCGTGCAAATCGCCTTCCAAAAGTTGCACATCAGGGGATGGGATCGTCAGCTTAGTGAAGAACATTATTAACAAACAGGAGTTAAGATGACCATGAATGAAGCATCAACTGAAGCCGCGGTGTTAGTTGAACGACGAGACCGCGTCATGATTATTAAACTGAATCGCCCCGAAGCAATGAATGCGATTAACGGGGCGCTGTCCCACGGATTGTTGAATGCTGTCCGCGAACTCGATGCGGATGATGCGCTGACAGCGGGTGTGCTTACCGGTCAGGGCCGTGGCTTTTGTGCCGGTATGGACTTGAAAGCATTCGCCAGGGGAGAAGATATTGGTCCAATGGGTACTTTTATCCGCGAAGGTTCTTCGAAACCTCTGATTGCCGCCATTGAGGGATTTGCGCTGGCGGGGGGTTGCGAACTAGCCCTGACCTGCGATCTGCTGGTTGCATCAAAGGGCGCAAAGATTGGTATTCGTGAGGTCAAGGTTGGCTTGTTTGCGGCTGGCGGTGGCGTTTTTCGCCTGGGCGCCAGAGTGGGTTTGACCAAAGCTATGGAGATGGCCATTACTGGCGATCACATCACAGCAGAAGAAGCGATGACAGCAGGTATGTTGAGTGAGGTGACGGAACCCGGCGCCGCGCTTGATGCGGCTGTTGCCTGGGCAGAACGAATTGCCGAGAACGCACCGCTCGCAGTTGCTGCATCAAAGGCGCTTGTACGAGCAGCTTCTCAGGGAATTGATGAAGCGTCTCTGTGGAAATTGCAGGAGCAACACACCAGAACGGTCTTCAGCTCAAATGATGCCAAAGAAGGGCCCGCCGCCTTCGCTGAGAAGCGGGCACCGAAATGGACAGGTACCTGAAATCATCAGCACGGTCTGAGGATAATTATTTCTGGGGCCTATCGCTATTTTGCTTCGCGAAAGAGCGGTCGGCTTTCAGCTTTGGGAGGGTTTGATGTTTCGCTTTGCGAAACATCGGAATTGGCTCCGCCTGCTGCGCTGACATATGCTTTTATCAAATTTGAATCTGTTATTCTTGAAGCTCTTAACAGGCACATTTTTCGGGCCTTCAGTACCTGTAAGATATCTAATATCATCAGGAGATGGCTTTCCCATTATAAAATCTAGATTCGATTTAGTAATGAAATGCTCTCCGCTATTGGCGTCGCCTTCTTCACAAATCCAACATAGATGAGTCATATAGAATCCAGTCTGCTTGAAATATAACGCTGGTAGCACGGGCGGGAAAAAGCGGCGCTTATTGACGTCCCGTGGCTATATTGGTTATGCTCTGCTAGAATTCGTAATAACATATGTAATAACGTAGTGCTCCATGCTCAAAGTGAAAATCACACAAGTAGGTAACTCAATGGGAATTTTACTACCTAAAGAGGCGCTGAACAAAATGAACACCACCAAAGGCGATAGCTTGTACCTGGTAGAAGGGCCTGAAGGCTATACGCTTACACCATATTCTCAAGAATTTGAAGAGCAGATGGCTGTGGCGGAAGGCGCAATGAAAACTTACAGGAATGCCTTTCGCAAACTGGCAAAATGAGCGAACCGAAATGGTTGCTAGCTGATTTCGTTATTGCAGCTCACAGCATGTTGCTGGCCGAGCACGGCGGTCCTTCCGGAGTGAGAGACAGAGATATGCTCGAATCAGCTCTCGCAAGGCCCCTGAATAAGTATAGCTATGATTCAAACACATCGGTTTATGATTTAGCCGCAGCTTATAGTTATGGAATTGCCATGAATCATCCGTTTGTAGATGGTAACAAGCGGACTGCTTTGATGTCAGGTATTGTGTTTCTAGGAATAAATGGTGTACAACCAAATTTTTCAGAAGCGGAATCCGTGGTGGCATTTGAAGCGTTGGCTGCTGGAAATTTAACAGAGGAAGAGTTGGGTCTGTGGTTCAGTAATCACAGCAGCGCATAACACCCAGTTAAGCGGCGAAGACGCCGAGGATCAAATTGTGACCCACAATTTGACCGCAGGTGCTTCGTCCGAACGACCGAAGGGAGTGACTTCAACGATAAAATGGACTCCCCCACCAGAGATTCGACATCATAGTGCCACGCATAATATTCGGCATGAAGGAGTCCATAAGATGCAGTGTACAACCATTGGTATCGATATCGCAAAATCTGTCTTTCAATTATCCGTCGCGAACCAAAGCGGCAAGATCATAGAACGAAATCGACTGACACGTGGTCAGTTTGAACGTTATTTATACAGGCAGTCGCAATCAAAATTAGTAATGGAAGCCTGTGGCACATGTTAGATGCGCGTTTTTCTCTACTCATGTCGTAAGTGTGCAATAGTCAATTTGTTGAAACATTTTAGTAGCTCTAAACTTCAGAAAAGATACAACATTGAACTTCAATTCCTCACCTGCATTGAGGCTTCCATTTTCGTATTGAAGATCTTGGCTTGATGTACCAGCCCATTCACAGTCGACAACCACTGAATCACTTTGCGCTACGACCTTGGTAATCCGCATCTTTCGATCGGGAAACCTTTCACAAGCTGAAACAGCCATTTCTTTTAGGAATTCAACACCACCGGACCTACCAATTTAGTGTTTACCTTAGTCATCGAATTGCACTATGAGGACCTAACTATTGCTATACGGGTCCAAAAGGTCCGTATAGCATGAAATGAGGTATTGATGAAAAAGTACATAACCGTCTGTTATCATTGACAATTCCTTGTCATTTACTGATTTCACATTGTTCATAATACGGACCCGCATTATCTTTGGCCAATACCAGGCGGATTTGGCCAGCAACTGGACAATCAGTTCGCTGGCATTGTTCAGCGTCAACAGTGCAGAAGGCATTTAAGAGGGCAGTTTTGAAGGCGCATATACATAAGCATGCAACGGTGCATACGCTGCGGCATTCCTTTGCGACTCACCTATTACTTGCTGGTACTGACGTTCGCACTATCCAAAGCCTTTTGGGGCATAAAAGTCTCAACACGACAATGATCTATACACATATCATTGATGCAACCCGACGCGCAGCTAGTCCACTCGACAGGCTCAACATGTAGACAAACAAATGCGTTGTCGTATCCGTGAGTGGTGCACCGCGCGTTGTTGGGTGGGTCGAAATTGTGCAGGTGTTACCCAATCTGTTACCCAGACCGATTCTGGGTTAGTGGCTACTTACGCGGAAAGGTATTAGAAAGTGGCTCCGCCTGCTGGGCTCGAACCAGCGACCCAATGATTAACAGTCATTTGCTCTACCAACTGAGCTAAGGCGGAATCGGTCAAAATCGAGAATTGGGTATTCTAATGATGCATGCATAACTTGCAAGAGATAATACGATTCAAAGTTAAACGAGGTACAATGGAGGGTTCTGGATAGTTTCGAGCGTACCCATGAGCTTGGCACAAAGTGCATTTAAAGTAGTAGCGGATTACGAGGCCGCTGGAGATCAGCCCCTGGCCATAAAAACCCTGCTGGATGGCATAGATTCAGGGCTTGCGCATCAAACCCTGCTGGGCGTTACCGGTTCTGGCAAGACCTTCACCGTTGCCAAGGTAATAGAATCGGTAAATCGACCGACACTGGTTATGGCGCCCAATAAAACCCTTGCTGCTCAACTTTACGGTGAGTTCAAGCAATATTTTCCTAATAACTCGGTCGAGTATTTTGTTTCCTACTATGATTATTACCAACCTGAGGCATATGTACCCACTTCTGACACATATATAGAAAAAGATTCTTCTGTAAACGCCCATATTGAACAAATGCGGCTTTCTGCAACTAAAGCCATCATTGAGCGTCGCGACACCATAATTGTGGCATCAGTGTCCGCTATTTACGGGCTGGGTGATCCCGGCTCCTACCTGAAAATGGTAATGCATCTGGACCGGGGCGATAAGGTAGATCAGCGCTATTTGCTGGTGCGGCTCTCAGAGCTGCAATATACGCGCAATGACATGGCCTTTAGTCGGGGAACCTATCGCGTGCGTGGGGATGTTATTGATATCTTTCCGGCCGAGTCAGAACGCGAAGCGGTGCGGGTTGAGCTGTTTGATAATGAAATTGAGAACATTTCTACATTTGATCCACTGACGGGAGAAGTGCTGAGGCGTTTGCCACGTTATACGATTTATCCGAAATCCCACTACGTAACGCCGCGCGACCGCTTGATGAGTGTGCTGGATGACATCAAGGAAGAACTTGCAGATCGCATGATTCACCTCACCGAAAACCACAAACTGGTAGAGGCACAACGCCTTGATCAGCGCACCCGCTTTGATCTGGAAATGATTCGCGAGTTGGGTTATTGCAGCGGAATAGAAAACTATTCACGTTATTTATCCGGACGTAAAACGGGAGAGGCTCCACCTACCCTGTTTGATTATCTGCCACCCGATGCACTGCTTATAATTGATGAGTCCCACGTTTCTGTACCCCAGATTGGTGGCATGTTTAAAGGCGATCGTGCCCGCAAGGAAACACTGGTGAAATACGGCTTTCGATTGCCTTCGGCTTTGGATAATCGACCCCTGCGCTTTGAAGAGTGGGAAGACCTAAGCCCCCAAACCATATTTGTATCTGCCACCCCCGGTAAGTATGAGGCTGAACATGCAGGTCAGATCGCTGAACAAGTGGTGCGTCCAACCGGTTTGGTAGATCCGATAATCACTGTGTTGCCTGCTTCCAACCAGGTGGATGATTTGTTTGGTCAAATTCAGAAGACAACGGCGCTTGGTGAACGAGTACTGGTTACGACCTTAACCAAACGTATGGCTGAGGATTTAACGGATTATCTGGATGAACACAACGTGAGAGTGCGTTATCTGCATTCGGATATTGATACCGTGGAGCGTATGGAGATTATCCGCGACCTGCGCAAGGGCCTTTTTGACGTGCTGGTCGGTATTAACTTACTACGTGAAGGACTCGACATGCCTGAAGTATCGCTGGTTGCCATTCTGGATGCTGATAAGGAAGGTTTTTTAAGGTCAGACCGCTCCCTGATTCAGACCATGGGCCGTGCCGCCAGAAATGTGAATGGCAGAGCCATACTCTATGCGGACAAAATTACCGGCTCGATGGAGCGCGCGATGGGAGAGGTCGAGCGTCGTCGTGAGAAACAAATAGCCTTTAACAAGGCGAATGGCATCTCTCCCAAAACCATTCAGAAAAAGATTACCGATATTATGGAAGGTGCCAGAGAAGATGATTCTGGTCATCACGTGGCCTATGGTCGGGTGGCAAGCAAAAAGATTGATTACAACGCAATTCCGGATACTCCCAAAGCCCTGGGTAAATTATTGACCTCTCTTGAAAACAAGATGATGGAGCATGCAAAAAACCTGGAGTTTGAAGAAGCAGCCCGTGTGCGCGATGAACTTAAAAGGCTGAGGGAAACTGCCTTGCTAAGATAGCCGGGCAAAAAAAATGCACTACGAGTGCGTAAGCGGCGGGGGGGCCGCAATACGCACAGGTAGTGCAGGGGAGGGTTCTGTTCAAGAACTTGCACTTACCTCTAAATAGACCCGGCAACGGGGGTTAAAGTTCCACAAAAGCGGTAGACTTAATTTCAGTTTTTTATATTTGAGGGCTCCCGTTGATGATTCGCTACTTCATTCTTTTATTCTCCGTGTTCCTGGTTTTTCCCGTTTTTCCGCAAAATGCCTACTCCCAGGCAACGGAGCAGCGTATTACCGGGCACATCGATGAAGAGCTGCAACGATCAATCTCGTTATTGGAGCGAGCGGTAAATATAAACAGTGGTTCAATGAATTTCGCGGGGGTGCGCAAGGTTGGCGCATTGTTCGATGCTGAATTCAAAGCACTCGGCTTTGAAACACAGTGGGTGGACGGTATGCCCTTTGAAAGGGCGGGCCATCTGGTTGCCCATCGGCAGGGTTCGGGGCCCAAAATTTTGCTTATAGGACATCTTGATACGGTTTTTCCGGTGGACAGCACTTTTCAGAAATTTGAGCTTGTAGATCAATATTTCGCCCGAGGCCCTGGCACTACGGATATGAAGGGTGGAGACGTTGTGATGATCCATGCACTGCGCGCTCTTTCTGCAGCAGGCGTGTTGGATAGTGTGTCTATCAAGGTGGTGATGACGGGTGATGAAGAGCTATCGGGTAACCCCAAAAGCTTGCGTAGTGCTGCACTTGTGGAAGCGGGTAAATGGGCGGACTACGCCATTGGCTTTGAAGACGGAGACGGTGATCCAAAAACTGCAGTAATTGCCAGACGTGGTTCGTCCGGTTGGCGCTTGCAGGTTAATGGCACACGGGCACATTCCTCGCAGATATTTCAACCTGAATTTGGGGATGGTGCGATATATGAAGCCGCAAGAATACTGGGTGCCTTTCAGTCACGATTGGCGGATCTTGAGAATCTTACCTATAACCCCGGACTCATTTTGGGGGGTACGGATGTACACTATGACGCTGCCAAAAATAGCGGTACAGCGTTCGGTAAAAACAATGTAATTTCTTCCTCGGTTTTGGTTACCGGAGACCTGCGGGCGGTTTCCCTGGAACAACTGGAACAGGCCAGAAAAGTGATGCGTGAAGTGGTGGCAGAACATCTGCCAAAGACAGATGCCTCCATCGAGTTTCGGGATGGTTATCCACCCATGGCGCCTTCAGATGGCAATTACCGGTTGTTGGGCCTTTATGATCAGGTAAGCCAGGACCTCGGTTTTGGTGAGGTGCTGGCGGTTAACCCACGCAAGGCCGGTGCGGCTGATATTTCCTTTGTGGCAAATGACGTTTTGATGGCAATGGATGGAGTCGGTTTGATGGGCAAGGGAGGGCACACGCTGGACGAGGTAGCAGACCTTCGCACCCTGGGCCCGCAAACCAAACGAATCGCGGTACTGCTCTACCGTCTGTCGCAGCTGGACTAGCCCGGGTTTTTTACTCAGCTGTCCAGCTTGCCGAGACAAGGGATTTGCCTGCGGACAATATTTGTCCCTCAAATATTTCGCCACTTAACACGGCGCCTACGCCTGCCGGAGTGCCGGTCATAATGATGTCGCCGTCTTCCAGAGTAGTGAAAAGCTTGAGTTCACGCAGTATGACATCAGGTTTGTACATCATGAGTTGCACGCCTCCCGCCTGACGCACATCACCATCCACCCTTAATTCAAGTGTCAGGTCATCCAGGCTTTCTGGTAAGGACACAAAATCACTAAACAGGGCAGCGCCGTTAAAAGCCTTTGCACGCTCCCAGGGTAGTCCCTTTGTTTTCAAGCCTGATTGCAACTCTCGCTTGGTTAAATCCAGGCCAAAGCCAACTGCCGCGAGGCGAGAATCTTTAACTACAAAAGCAATCTCGCCCTCGTAGTGCAAGGCTTCTTTGTGAATTGAGTTTAGTGTTGTAGTGAGTGCTGAATTGGGTTTGAAGAACACCACCATGTCTTCAGGAATCTCATTCCCCAATTCCTGTATGTGGGCAACATAGTTGCGACCCACACATAAAATTTTTGAAGGCGAAACAGCTTCGCCACACACATTGATATGTTGCATTTTATTTTCTGCTGTACTGGTAATTCAGGGCGCAGCATATCAGACAAAGTTTCGCACAGCGCACGCTGTGAAGCCTTATACTCGCAGGTGATTATTGCTTGAGATTTGTTTATGCCAGACAGGGTATTGGACCGTGCTTTTTTTGAAAGCCTCGATGAGGATGATCCACTTGCACCTTTTCGTGCGGAGTTTTTATTGCCACCGGGCAAAATCTATCTGGATGGAAACTCGCTGGGAGCCATGCCCAAACGTGCGCAGGAAATAGTAAACATAACACTGTTGCAGGAGTGGGGTAGTGAACTGATTGAAAGCTGGAATTCTGCCGACTGGTTTCACCTGCCTCAACGGCTTGGTGATAAGACCGCAAAACTGATTGGCGCGGACGCTGGTGAGGTGGTGGTGACAGACAGCGTGAGTATCAACCTGTTTAAGGTCTTGTGCGCTGCGATAAAGATGCGGCAAGAGCGCTCTGTAATTGTCATGGAAGCCGGTAACTTTCCAACGGATGCATACATAACACAGGGATTGGTAAAATTACTGGATCGGGGATTGCACATCCGGTATGTCGAAAAAGACGAAATCATGGATGCCATTGACCCTGATGTGGCGGTGGTGAGCCTTTCTAATGTGCATTATAAGACTGGTCATATACTAAACATGCAGGACATCACTGCTAAAGCGCATGCAACCGGTGCATTAACTATATGGGATTTGTGCCACAGCGCTGGTGCCATGCCGGTAGATTTGAATGCGTGTTCTGCAGATTTCGCCGTGGGCTGTACCTATAAATATCTCAATGGCGGGCCGGGAAGCCCTGCCTTTGTGTATGTAGCACGTCGCCACCAGGAAATCGCTGAACAACCCTTGTACGGATGGTGGGGGCACGCAGATCCCTTTGCGTTTGAGCCGGAGTATCGACGCGGTGAGGGTATTAGCCAGATGTTAAGTGGCACGCAGGCGGTGCTGAGTCTTGCAGTACTGGAGGCGGGACTGGATATTGCCTTGCGTGCAGACTTAAATGACCTGCGAGAAAAATCCATGCGCCTGGGAGACCTTTTCATCAAGCTGGTAGAACAATGCTGTGCACAACATGATTTTATTCTGGAGAGCCCGCGCTTATCGGGTGATAGAGGTAGCCAGGTATCGATATCGCATAAGCAGGGATATGCCGTCATGCAGGCATTGATTGCACGGGGGGTTATCGGGGATTTTCGAGCACCGGACATTCTCAGGTTTGGTTTCACCCCCTTGTATACGCAATACAGTGACATTTGGGATACGGTAGAAGCATTGAAAAGTGTCATGGACAAGGATGAATGGCAGCAGGATAGCTTTCAAACCCGGCATTTCGTTACCTGATAAAAAGGGTAGGAAGAATGTAAATGACCGCAAAACTGTGACCAAACGCACGCTTTCGAATACCTGAATCTATATCCTAGCGTTCTATTAGATATTAATTGATAGCTGGGTGTACGGATGACTACATTATCATTGGTTCCGCTGGACAAAAAGGGTTACATCCCTCATATCGATGAATCTGTTCAGGATAATCCGAAAGCAGACACCATTCGAGAAGGAGAAGAGGCCAAAACATGGTTTCGCTCCGGCTCCGGGCGTGTTCATGAAGATGCTAACGGTGCCTGGTTCTTTGTTACTCGTGAAAAAGTGAATGTGGGACCTTATGCCAGTCTCCATGAGGCAGAAATAGATGTGCAGCTGTTGATTGTGGAGCTAAAAAAAGCCGTGTCCACGGAAGAAGCACTAGAGATTATCGAAAAATTTAACGCCCGTGAAAAATTCAGGCTGTTATAGGTACGCTCGTACTTAGCCAAATTCGCCCATAAATCACCAAATTTGGTAGGCGCGAAGGAATTCGAATCCCCGACCCCCACCATGTCAAGGTGGTGCTCTAACCAACTGAGCTACGCGCCTGTAGAACTTGTCTTGCAGGCGCGCAGATTACCCTAGAAATTCCCTCTTGTCTAAAGGCCTTCACGCCAGTAGAATCCGCGCCTCACCCGTTGGACACGTATCCCGCGGGATTGTAAAGTTCGGGGTCGTATAGCTTTGTCGAAAGGCTTAGGTAGCGGCCCTGTTGTCGTGGTCCGGATTTGGGACCATAAATTTGGAGAACTAGTCTATTAAGAGAGCAGTACCGAAGGCGCGAACCCACCGTTCATTAATGAATGATGAGATTGAAGTGGCACAAGTCCGGTTAATTGGGGCAGACGGTGAGCAAGCTGGCATCGTAGGCACAGACGCGGCATTGGCACAGGCAAGTGGCCTGGGATTGGATTTGGTGCTGATTGCACCGGATGCGGCTCCACCCGTTTGCAAAATCATGGACTATGGAAAGCATTTGTTTGAGCAGAAGAAAGTAAAAGCTGCACAAAGAAAGAAGCAAAAACAGGTCCAGGTTAAGGAAATGAAGTTCCGCCCGGGTACAGAGGAAGGCGATTACCAGGTAAAACTACGCAACCTGACTCGATTTCTCACTGAAGGAGATAAAGCCAAAGTATCACTGCGATTTAGAGGTCGTGAAATGGTACATCCGGAAATAGGTATGAAACTTATGACCCGGATTGCCGAAGACCTTGAACCGTATGGCGCCGTAGAGAGCGAACCAAAGTTCGAAGGGCGACAGGTGATCATGATTATAGCTCCCAAGCGCAAATCCAAATAGAAGTTTAAATAGCAGTTTAATCAGAATAATTGCCCCCGAAACGGGATGAATGCGGAGTACGACCCAATGCCCAAGATGAAGACAAAAAGTGGTGCAGCCAAGCGGTTCAGACGAACAGCTAATGGCTTTAAGCATCGACAAGCGTTCAGGAATCACATCCTGACCAAGAAAACCAACAAACAAAAACGTCAACTGAGAGGCTTGGAAGACGTTGCCAAGGCAGATGTAAAAGCGGTTATGCGCATGTTGCCTGGCAAAACCAAAGCACGCTAACAGGAGACCGATATGCCACGCATCAAACGTAGCGTTGCCGGCCGGGCGCGCAGAAAAAAAATACTAGACGAAGCCAAGGGTTATTACGGTGCGCGTAGTCGTACCTTTAAAGTAGCCAAGCAGGCTGTAATTAAGGCAGGCCAGTATGCCTACCGGGACCGGCGTCAGAAGAAGCGTCAGTTCAGGGCTCTGTGGATTGTAAGAATCAATGCAGAAGCCAGGGTACATGATTTGTCCTATTCAAGGTTTATCGCCGGCCTCAAAAAGGCAGCGATAGAGATAGATCGTCGTGTACTGGCTAATCTGGCGGTACATGAAAAGGAAGCTTTCGGTGTTTTGGCCCAACAGGCCAAACAAGCGCTGGCTGCCTGATTTGCACCGGCGGCTCGATTAGCGCCGGCGGCTTGACTAGGATGGCGATGCCTTCGGGCTCGCACATAAATATTGCTGTCTTTTGGGGCCCCTTATGGACCTTCCCAAAACGTATGGCTACAAAAAGGGGAGGAGACTCCCCTTTTTTTATGGATAACAAAGTATGCAAACACTGGAACAGATATCAAAGGAAGCACAACTTGCGGTAGAGCAGGCGAGTGAACTGCGGGCGCTGGATGATGTTCGCGTGAGGTTTCTCGGTAAAAAAGGCTTGCTTACAGCACAACTGAAATCTCTGGGCAAATTAAGTGCCGAGGAGCGACCCAAAGCGGGCGCTGCTATAAATGTCGCAAAGCAAACACTACAGGCTCTGATTGAAGCACGCCAAAGTAGTCTGAATAAAGACCAGCTTGCAGAGCAGCTTGCATCCGAGACCCTGGATATAACCCTGCCCGGGCGCAGAGGTAACCAGGGCGGTTTACATCCGGTAACGCAAACGCTCGATCGCATAAGCGATATCTTCAGAGGTGCCGGTTATGAGGTAGTGGATGGTCCCGAGATAGAGGATGACTACCACAACTTTGAAGCACTGAATATCCCGGCCCACCATCCGGCGCGGGCGATGCACGATACCTTTTACCTTAATACCGGGTATCTGCTTCGCACCCACACTTCACCCGTACAGGTTCGTGTGATGGAAGCGCGAAAACCCCCTTTAAGGCTTATCTGCCCGGGGCGTGTGTACCGGCGTGATTCAGATATAACCCACAGTGCGATGTTTCATCAGGTGGAAGGTTTGGTGGTAGATGAGGGTATAAGTTTTGCCGACCTTAAAGGCACGGTGGCTGAATTTCTTCAAAAGTTTTTCGAGAAAGAACTGGAAGTGCGTTTTAGACCTTCTTACTTTCCCTTCACAGAACCGTCAGCGGAAGTGGATGTGCAATGTGTGCACTGCCTGGGAAAAGGCTGCCGCGTGTGCAGCCAAACGGGTTGGCTTGAAGTTATGGGTTGTGGAATGGTGCATCCCAACGTACTCAAAATGTCGGGTATCGATTCCGAGCAGTATCAGGGCTTTGCTTTTGGCATGGGCGGGGATCGCCTTGCCACACTGATATATGAAATTCCGGACTTGCGCATGTTGTTTGAAAATGACGTGCGCTTTTTGTCGCAGTTTAATTAATTGTTTTGCGCGCAAAATTACAGAGGGTGTGTGAATGAAATTTAGTGAGGCATGGTTGCGGGAGTTTGTGAACCCCGATGTGGACACTGCTACCCTGGCTGAACAACTAACCATGGCCGGTCTTGAAGTAGAGTCGATTGAACCGGTTGCCGGTGCCTTTTCGGGGGTTGTCGTTGCCCGGGTTATATCTGTATCCCCCCACCCCAATGCGGAAAAACTGTCTGTGTGTCAGGTATTTGATGGCGAGCAGACGATGCAGGTTGTGTGTGGAGCACCCAATGTGCGTGACGGGCTGATTACCGCTTTTGCACGCGTGGGTGCGGTATTGCCTGGTGAGTTCAAAATTAAAAAGGCCAAACTGCGTGGTGAAGAATCCAATGGCATGTTGTGTAGTGAAGATGAACTGGCTGTGGGCGAAGACACCTCAGGCATAATCGAGCTGGACGCAGAGCTAAGCATTGGCGCGGACTTGCGCGCTGAGCTGCAGCTGGACGATGTGAGCATCGATTGTGACCTTACGCCTAACCGTGGTGATTGTTTTAGCTTAACGGGCATCGCTCGGGAAACCGGGGTGTTAAATAACCTGAGTGTTCAACTGCCTGAATGTGTGGCTGTACCAGCCCTTGTTGATGATGTTTTTCCGGTGCGAGTAGAAGACTTTAGCGGATGTCCACGCTACCTGGGTCGTGTTATCCGAAACATTGACGCTGGAAAACGCGCGCCATTGTGGATGCGGGAAAAACTGCGCCGCTGTGGCCTGCGCTCAATTGATCCAGTAGTAGATATTACCAACTATGTAATGCTGGAGCTGGGCCAGCCGATGCATGCCTTTGATCTGGCGCAATTGCACGATGAAATTATTGTTCGCAAAGCCCGCGGGGATGAGCGCCTGACCATGCTTGATGGTTCTGATCTGGCGCTTGATAGCAATACCTTGCTGATAGCTGATGCTAAAGGTCCCGTTGCAATTGCCGGGGTCATGGGCGGAGAGCACAGTGGTATTAATAGTAAAACTACCGATGTTTTTCTGGAATGCGCCTTTTTTGCCACACTGCCGATCGCCGGAACGGCGCGTAGTTATGGATTGCATACGGATGCAAGTCTGCGCTACGAGCGTGGTGTGGATCACCAGCTGCAACGCAAGGCAGTGGAGCGCGCTACCGCACTGTTAATCGAGATAGTGGGCGGGGCGCCCGGGCCAATTGTAGATACCTATGATGCCGACAGCCTTCCTCAGCCTGTTGTCTGCAGATTGCGATTTAATCGCCTGACGCGCCTGGTAGGCATGGAAATACCTGAAAGTGATGTGCTTACGATTCTTGAGCGCCTGGGTCTGGTGGTAACAGACAAGCAAGCTAATGATGTGGATGGCGTAATATGGACGGTCGATGTACCCAGCCATCGTTTTGATATTGCGCTTGAAGAAGACCTGGTAGAAGAAATTTGCCGGATTTACGGCTATAACAATATTCCCAATACAGCGCCCGTGACACATCTGCAACTAAGCCAGGTGGTGCTTGAAGCTACCCCCAGTCAGCGCATAAAACACCTGCTGGCTGACTTGGGATATCAGGAAGTCATTACCTACAGTTTTGTCGAGCCGGTAATGATGGACCTGCTGAGCCCGGAAAATACCACCGAGAGTATTCAACTGACCAACCCCATGTCGGTTGATCAATCCGTTATGCGCGTCAACCTTTTGCCTGGACTCATCAAATGCCAGCTTGATAATGCCAATCGACAGCAAAGCCGCATAAGAGTGTTTGAAATCGGGCTTTGTTTTATTTCAGGCGCAAGCAGTGCCATAACAGATCTTGACCAGCGCTTGACACTGGGTGGCCTGTTGTGGGGTGAACGAAACGAGGAGAGCTGGCACGCAAAGGCTGAATTAAGTGATTATTATGACCTGAAAGGCGATGTTGAGCAGGTATTGGAGCTCACGGGTCATTCCGGCGTGGAATTTCGGGTAACAAAGGATGCCGTGTTACATCCCGGACAGTCTGCCGATATATATGAGAATGGTAAAAAACTTGGGCGTATGGGGCGTTTGCACCCAGAAATAGAGCAGCGTCTGGAAATACGCTCGGCCGTGTACGTTTTTGAGCTGTATGTGGACCCACTGTTAGTACACGCACACGTCACACACGGTGAAATATCACGCTACCCCAGTGTCCGCCGGGACCTTTCCCTGCTGGTGGGGCGTGAAGTAGCCCTTGCGAAGCTCGAATCCATTGTGAGGAGGCACGCTGGAGCATTTTTGACTAACTTTAGAGTCTTTGACGTATATCACGGGGAAGGTATTGATTCTACTGCAAAAAGTGTTGCTGTGGGCTTGACCTTCCAACATCCATCACGCACTCTTACAGAGTTGGAAATAAACGACTGTGTGGACACCGCAGTTCAGGCCCTTGAGGCGGATATTGGCGCCAGGTTGAGATAGTAGAATATAACTACTACGTAACCCAAAGGGTTGGAATAGACAGCTGGGAGGCTTCTTTACCAATGGGTGCACTTACCAAAGCAGATATGGCCGACCGGCTCTTTGAAGAGCTGGGCCTGAATAAACGTGAAGCGAAAGAAATCGTGGAAATGTTTTTTGAGGAAATGCGCGGCTCTCTGGATAAAAACAGGCAGGTAAAACTTTCCGGATTCGGAAATTTCGACTTGCGTGACAAGAGTGAGCGCCCCGGTAGAAACCCTAAAACGGGTGAAGAAATTCCCATTACTGCCCGCCGTGTTGTTACCTTTCGACCAGGTCAAAAACTAAAAGCAAGGGTAGAAGCATATGCTGGAACCGAGTCATAACGCCGAGCTGCCGCCGATACCGGGCAAACGATACTTTACCATCGGTGAAGTAAGTGGCTTATGTGACGTAAAACCACATGTGTTGCGGTACTGGGAACAGGAATTTCCTCAACTCAGCCCCGTTAAACGCCGTGGCAACCGCCGCTACTACCAGCGTCAGGACGTACTCACCATCCGCCAGATCCGCGCACTGTTGTATGACCAGGGATTTACCATTGGGGGTGCAAGACAGCGCCTGAATGGTACAGAAGCCAAAGAAGACGTAACCCAGTATAAATTGCTGATCCGTCAAATCATTACCGAGCTTGAGGATGTGCTTAAAGGGCTTAAGTCCTAAAAGACTTAGCTAGTCGTAATAGGCCGGTGCCAGCTTAAGCGTCTTAAACAAAGCCATATCGTGTTCAATCCAGAACTTTGCCTTGCGCTCTTTAACCAGGGCTTCAACCTTGTCCATAGCCTTTAAGGTCATTCTGGCATCGTGGTTGAAGGAAGGTACTCTGCGGTCAGTTCGGCTTAAGCGAAAGTGATAAAGATCTCCTGATAAAATTAGCGGTCCATAATTAGGCAAGTTCAGATAAAGCACCTGATGTCCTGGTGTGTGCCCGTAGGCTGAGATTATTTCTACGCTACCGTCACCAAATACATCAAAGTCCCCTTCAATTATGGTTGCGTCCAGATCTTTCAAGCCAGCGTATAGTTCAGGGCTAAAATAGGGATTGGTAACTTTCTCGGCAAATGCAGACTCGTATTCCGCTTTTTGAATTATCAGTTCTGCATCCGTAATCTCGTTTGCGATGCCTACATGGTCATAGTGAAAATGTGAAAAGGCAACGAAATCAAAAGAGCCCATGTCAAGGTTAAGGGTCTTGATCTGTTCTGCAAAGGTTCGGTCCAGCCGACCACCTTCTTCGTCATAACCCTCGGTTTTCGCGGTGCTGGAAGGCATTCCACCATCCCAGAGCAGTAGGCCCTTTTCGTGCTCTATTATGTAGCAGGGTACGACCAGCTCACGCACTTTGGTTTCGTCGTCCTGTATGCCAAAGTCCACGACTGTAGGCAGTCGAATGCTGCCACAATCGAACACATAGAGCTTTAGTGCGGAATCTTCTGCCAGCGCCGTAGCTGATAAAAGCGGGAATAAAAGTGTGAAGAGCAGGGTTGTAATTGCTTGGCGGAACATGTGCGTTCTCCGGGTAAGGGCTTGCTACAGTGTACTCATCCCACCGACAATATACAGACTTGGGATAGTAGAGATTAAGCTTGGAAAAAATACTGGTTAGCGCCTGCCTGTTGGGCGAAAAAGTTCGTTACGATGGCAGGGGAAAACTGTTGCGCCAAACCCTGTGGCAGCAATGGCGGGATGAAGGAAGGTTAGTGCCTGTCTGTCCTGAAGTCAGTGGCGGATTGCCCGTTCCCAGAGCTGCTGCAGAAATTCAGGCTGTTGGGATTGAGAACACCCGCAATCAAGGTTCCGGATTTGCTGTGTTAAGTGGAGATGCGAAAATACGCACGGAAGACGGCCGTGACCTCACCGCACAGTTTTTACGCGGCGCAGAAACAGCTTTGACGCTCGCCAAATCTCACAAAGTGCGGCTGGCCATACTGACCGAAGGCAGCCCTTCCTGTGGCAGCCAGCATGTCCACGACGGTAGTTTTTCAGAAGGGATGCTGGAAGGGGAAGGAATGACCACTGCTCTGCTGCGGGCAAACGGGATTAAGGTATTTAGTCATAGGCAATTGGATCAGGCCGCGGAATATCTGGAATCCTTGTGATCTCACCGTGAAGAGATGATGTGGGAGTTGGTGAGTGCTGCACATTGAGGTATTATGCGCGGCCCTCGCAGATTTTGTGGCGAGGATCTTTTCGGGGCGTAGCGCAGTCTGGTAGCGCACCACACTGGGGGTGTGGTGGTCGCAAGTTCAAATCTTGCCGTCCCGACCAATTAAACGTTTAAAAACAAAGTATTACAGTTATATTTCGTTACGCATCTCTGCATACAAAAATATAACCGTCAAAAAACCGACAATATACAGTAGTTTGCATACCTTCAATTCAGCCTTTTCAGATCTGTGAAGGCTTGCGTTTCTTTCGTAGTGAGAGGTCACACTTGACTGGAACATATCGTACTTCGCCGCCAGCTAAATAAAGATCAGTCATCTGCGTGCTGTGGTGCCCCATACGCCTTTGAGTTTTAGATTTATCTTCCGTCTGTTCGTACAATCTGGCGGATAAAGACCTGATCTCTCGAAACGGAGGGCACACTCCCGAAGACAAGCCTGTGATATTTCGCGCAAGTGTAGAAAACTGTCGGGTGAGCCATTCGGGTTTAAAGGGAAACAATGTGTCTCCTTTTACACTAAGGAGCAAGGGAGCAATGTATCTAGCCCAATCCACTTCAGGAATAAAACACTCAGTCGGCATAGGGTCTGGATTTTCAACTGTCTTTTGCGGAATATATTGGATGGAAGCGCTGGTAACAATTTGCCCGTTTACGTCTTTAACCGCTTTAAAACACTGATTGCGCTGTAGCGCAGAAATATCACCACGGCGCATGGAAGTGATAAGAGCTATGCCCATCGCCTTTTGCAACATTTCGGGTGCATGCTCATACACTTTCCAGAACTGTTCCTCAGATAGCCGCTCACTTTTCTTCTTCGGTTTTACAGGCAGCAGGATTAATTCTGCAGGATTCTGGTGTTTTGTTTTATCCGGAATCATATCTCGCGATCGTGCAAACTCAAACATCTGCCTCAGCAGAATACGATGCTTGCGCACAGAGTCATAAGGCAATCCGTCCAGATGCTCGTTCAGGTCTTCTATAGTTAAAAGTGGTGGCGATTTTTTAAACCAGCGCTTGTATTGGGTAAATTTGATATCGTTTTCTTTGCGAGTATTGTCCGAGTTAGTGCGCTCGTTTTTGTAAACCTGGAACAGCGAAAGCAATTGCCGCATCGATTCGGAGCCATTACGCAAAAATCGAAGCCTGGATTTGTCATTACCCCATATTCGCTCATTAAGCGCATTACCAGAAACAATGGCTGCGGGCTTATCTGTTCCCAAGCTAGAGCGTTTTCCCGTAATAGGGTGTTGATAACAGTAGTACTTATTTCCGTACCCGTCTGGTATCAAGTATACGAATTGGGGTAATTTGCGATGCTGACGTTTCCTGGACCGTCCCACAGATCCTTCCTCCGATTTTCCACACTCGGAATAAAACACGGATTTAGTCGGTTTGTCCACCTCATGCAATCCCCAGGATTTCATCTGCACGCATATCTCCAGTTGATCTTTGGTTCTGATCATTACCTTCAACCAAAACATACCACTGCCTACCTTCTTGAACAGCAGACAACTTGCCCGTTATGCATCTCCGCCGTAACGTGTCCAAGCTTGGAGGTCTGGTGTATTCATCAAAAAGCTTTGCTCGATAATCTGCAATGGGCATCTTCCTAGTCATTGGTTGAACACCCGCCCGCATCAAACGGACAGCGCCCATATATTAGTAGGGTAATTGGCAAAACTACCGCCCCAGGTACACAGCAGAAATCTGCTCTCTGGAATGGCCCAGCTCCTTGCTGATGATGAGCCGAGCCTCATGATCTTGTCGTTTGTGTTCAACACTGAGTGCCGCAGCGAGTGGACCGCCTGCTGCCGGTGACAACCAACCGGTCAGCGCATAATAACGTTGTTGCGCATACGCATGACGCAAGCCATGCATTTTGGATAAACCGGCAATCGTAGTATGGTGCTCATAAATTCTTAACTGTTGGATGTAGCTTCTATGTGCCGGAATCAGCGATGCTTTTCCAGCCAGTTTGTGCGCCCTATCCAACACCTTACGTTGTGATTGCGTAAGAATGGGAACAACTCGAGCCTTACCGCCCTTGGTCCAGCTCTCTTTCAATTGCAGGCGATCGCCTTTATCTGCGTAACTCGGGATAAATTTGATAGCTTCTTCTCTACGCAATCCAAACGCTTGTTGCAGTTCCAGACTCATGCGCACATATTCATCTTTAATGCATGAAAGGTTATCAGCATCCACAGATTTTGCCCGGGAATCATTGCTGACGAATTGCCGATCCGGAATACCATAATAGTCGTTGGAGCGTGCAACCACGTTGTGTCGGTCCACTTTAGCCACCCACCAGCGCAGGCAGTTCATTCGATTCTTAATAGTTCCCGGTGCCAGGCCCTCTACCAGCCAGTAATTAACCAGCGCATCGACATGTTTGGGTTTAATCGATTGCTTGTTCATTCGCCGATAGCCCAGTTCATGTAACTGACTGGCG
>JAJFJZ010000010.1 GCA_021773565.1 Gammaproteobacteria bacterium
ATCGAGCTTGAGATCAGCCGTCCATCAAGATTTGCCTGTTCGGCGGTAGTAGTGGTTGACTACGATATGCCAATGATGAATGGATTGGAGTTTTGCCAACAAATCAAGGATAAAAAAGTTCAGAGAATACTACTCACGGGAGTTGCCAATGAGCAGGTTGCAATTCAGGCATTTAACGCTGGATTGATTGATCGATTTGTTCGTAAAAATGATGATCACGCTCTTGGCACGATTTTTCGATATATAGATGAGTTACAAAAAAACTATTTCGCGCAAATGGTTGATAAGCTCAACGTTTCATTCACTATGCAGCCACCTGAACATCTCCAGGACGGTAAGGTTCACGAATTTGTAACCAATATTCTCACCAATCAAACTACCCTGGAATATTATTTGGTTTCAGAACCGATAGGTTACTTATTGGTAAATTCTGGTGGCGGCGTCAAGCGGCTCATCTGGCAAAACTCAGACCACATCCTATCAAATATAGATTATGCGCAGGTACACGGTGCACCTGAAGGGATAGTTGAAGAACTTAAGAATGTAAAATCTTTAGCTTTCTTCTATCAACAATATGATGCTCACAGTGTGGAGTCCTATCCTTGGGAAGACTTTATTTTCCAAGCACAGCATATCGAAGGCAGCAGTTGGTATGCAGCTTTCGTCGATAATCCCCCGCTTGATATTGAATATGACCCTGGTAGGGCCTCCTACAATAGCTACCTGCGATCACTGGACGACGCAACGTCAAATTAGCACCGCAAACCCTCTAAGCCCTTAAACCACTCATTTACCTTAAGTCCATGGGAGTTTAATGAATCCAGCAGTTCGCCGGGATTGCCTTGAGCCAATTCCTTTATTTTTGCGCGGTATCCCTTCAACGACAATGCACCTGTGTCAGTCGAATTTCCACCGACTTCTGCATCCAGCTTATCCTTTACATAGCCCAGCCAGTACGCTTTATCATCCTCACCCAGCGCATTAAAATCCCGACGCGCCCTTAGATGTATAAGAAGCTTTGCCATTCTTTTATCACTAAACCGGATACTGGTCAGAGCTGCATCGGTATCACCGTGCTGCGACTTCTCATCCTCCAAAATATCCCATACCCGGCTGCAATTGGCTTTGTCCTGGTTATTTAGAAAACCACCTTCATAAAGCAGTGCCTCTACATCGTTTTCGGGGGCAAATTTTCTGTCCCTGTAAACTTCTGCGATCTTTTCCTTTAGCGCAGGTTGGCTTTGTATGTGCTGACGAAGCTGCTCTGCTGCTTCCATATCTATTTCAAGGCGTTCCTGGTCTTCTTCGCGCATCACAGTGGCCGGTGCAATAAAGGGACAGCGATTAACCTTTATTTCCTTAAGTCCCGGTCGCGCCCCTTCATGGCGGGTAAATAGCAGTGTCCTCAGCTCATCAACATTTGCACGCTCCAGCATTTCGATATCGCTGTTTAAATCCAGCACCACCACCGAGTTGGCGTCGCCACCCGCACAGATACTCATCACCGGGGCAATCGAATGGTGCACGCGAGAATACATTCCAGAAACATGCATATGTACTTTCTCGCCAAAGGGTTGCAACATTTCAAGCACAGCGCGTTTATTGCGCAGGCCCAAATAGTATTCAAACAGTTTTGGCTGGTGTTGCTTAATCAATTGTGCAAGTTGAATAGTCGCACGCACATCCGACAGGGCTTCATGTGCGCTGGAATGTTCCAGATTGTTGGCAACAGATAATTTCTCAAGGCGAAAACTGTTCACGGTCTCACCCGTTTTCGCATCCTCCGCACTGGGCCAGCTAATGCCCCGGGGCCTGAGTGCTGCAGTTGCGCGTACCAGATCAATAATGTCCCAGCGGCTGTTCCTGTTTTGCCATTCGCGCGCATAGGGATCCAGAAAATTTCGGTAAAAAGTATAGCGGATAAACTCATCATCAAACCGCAGGCTGTTATAACCGGCCACACAGGTTTGCGGGATGGAAAAGGCTTTATGGATCGCATCGACCCCTGCTATTTCCTCCACGCCCTTCTCATTAACGAGTTGTGGTGTGAGGCCCGTTACCAGGCAGGCCCCGGGGTCGGGTAATACGTCCATGGGCAGCTTGATGAAGAAGCTGCTCTGATCTCCCACTTCGTTCAGGTTTTCATCCGTACGAATGGCGGCAAACTGAATAATACGATCCCACTTGGGCTGTGTACCTGTGGTTTCCAGGTCATACCAGTAAAAAGAAGCTTTGCGTCCTTTGTTACCATCCCAGCTCATCTGCACTGACCCCTACCCTTTTGCTGCGTTCTAATTGTACACCCTGTGTGCCCATCCCGGGTTTGTGGAGTTGCTTTTAACGCGCAGCATTGGCAACCTCTGTTTGATGAGTTCAGAAAAAAATAATACTGCGGACGCATCCCGGGTGAAGTTTGCAGCCCTGTTGCTTGGCCCGATTCTGGCGCTTTTGTTGTTCTGGGTTCTGGAGCAGTTGGGCCTTGGCACTGCCATCGCCACTACCGCCGCTGTAACGCTGTTGTGTGTTGCCTGGTGGGTATTCGAGCCGGTACCCATACCGGTTACTTCCTTGTTGCCGCTGACCCTTTTGCCGCTGTTTGGTGTGATAACACAAAAAGAGGCCTCCGAAGCCTATGGACATTCCCTCGTATTACTGCTTTTGGGTGGGTTTCTTTTATCTACCGCCATGGAAAGCAGTGGTGCCCATCGACGCATTGCCCTGGGTATGGTGCGCTTGTTTGGCGGTTCGAGCAGCAGGCGGCTGGTATTTGGTTTTATGGCAGCGGCGGCTGCCTTAAGCATGTGGATATCCAACACTGCCACCACGCTGATGTTGCTGCCGGTAGCATTGGCGGTGTTAAGCAAGTCGGATGATGAGGAGCTTCCTGTACCACTGCTACTGGGTATTGCTTTTGCTGCGAATCTGGGCGGAATAGGCACCCCGATCGGCACACCACCCAATATTCTTTTTATGGCCATTTATAGTGAAACTACCGGACAGGAGGTCAGTTTTCTTACCTGGATGAGCTGGGGAATTCCGGTAATTCTGCTTTTCCTGCCATTGATGGCACTCTGGCTAACGCGAAACCTCAGCCACTCCGGTCACATAGATTTACCCGCCGTAGGGGCATGGAGTTCTGAAGAAAAACGCGTGCTGCTGGTATTTTTATGCACTGCGATTCTGTGGATTACCCGCAACTCACCTTTTGGTGGCTGGACAGCGCTGAGCGGGGTCAGTTATAGCAACGATGCAATCGTTGCCCTGCTGGCGGTCGTGGCCATGTTTATTATTCCCAATGGTAAAGGCAGTACACTACTTACCTGGAAAACCGCAGTTAAAATTCCCTGGGGCGTGCTTATTTTGTTCGGCGGCGGAATCGCCATTGCCACCGCTTTTGGAACATCGGGGCTCAGCGCAATTATCGGTGAAGCATTGGGCGCACTGGCTACCCTGCACAACCTTATAATTATTCTTATGGTTTGTTTAACAGTAACTTTTCTTACCGAGGCTACCAGCAATACCGCCACCACGGCACTTTTGATGCCACTGCTGGCAGCAACCGCGATCGGTGCTGCCATTGACCCGCGCTTGCTCATGGTACCCGCTGCCATGAGTGCCAGTTGTGCCTTTATGTTACCCGTCGCCACCGCGCCTAATGCTATTGTTTTTGGTACCAGCCGTGTCCCCGTAAAAACTATGGTACGTGAAGGTGTTGCATTGAATATTGTTGGTGCCTTGTCTATTACCAGCGTCTGCTATTATTTTTTCGCCTAGATTTTGACGCGGTGTGGATGCCTGATCCAAAAGCGCCGTGATGCGCTCATTTCTTTGTGCCTGGGGTAACGAGGCGATGCTTTGAGCCAACGCAAAAAATTCGGGCCAATCAACTGCCTGCCTGAACAGTTCTGCAAAGGCTTCGATCTTTTCATTATAGGCTGCAAGGGAAACTAGCCTTGCATTGTTAACAGGTACAGAAAAATATGCATCATATGCGTTCTTTCCGAACTGGCCGCTATGACTCTGGTAACAGCGTTTGATTTCGTTCATCAATCGCGCTTTAAGCATTCTTTTGGCAAACTCCGGGATGTTTTGTGCATACAAAGATTTTAACTCGTTTTTCCAATCCAGCAGATAGGCATTAAAGTGTGCGGTCTGCGCTTGTCGGGTTTCCCACAATCTTAACTCATCAGTTTTTGCATGAAGTGCAAGATATTCGCGTACCCCTTCCTGTTCCACAAAGGTAGCAAACGCCTCGCTATAGCTGCTATCCCCTGAAACATAAAGTTTGCTATGGGCAAGCTCGTGAAACAACAAACCGGCAAGGTTTGGTTCAGGCCAATGTAAATACGTAGATAGTAGCGGATCATTAAACCAGCCCAGTGTGCTGTATGCAGGTACGCCACCAACATAAACATCCATATTGCGATGACGCAGAGTCTCGGCAAATTTTTGGGCCTTTAGCCTGGTAAAATATCCCTTATAGGAAACACAGCCCGCTATTGGAAAGCACCATTGCTCGGGCTCTACCGAGAACTCGTCTGCGGCCACAACATTCCACAATACAAAGTCCCCCTGTACCTGCACATATTTTTTGTAACGCCCACCAACAGGAAGCCCTATATGCTTTTCAGCAAAGCCCAGAATCTGTGCAACCTTGGCCATGTTCGCTGCCAGTAGAGGCGTATTTTGTGCTTCAATATCCGCTACTGGTCGTTGGGCAAAAATTAGCCTCGCTTGCCCTATAGCCGCCTGAGAATAGTACATACTCTGGGCACAACTCATGGATGACAGCACTATTACAAGCCAACAAATTATCCTAACTGGGCTGATGTAAGGGGTAGCTCTCATGTACACTTCCAGTCTGTAAAACAGGGTTTCAAGCACCCAAGATATCACGGGGATCACACGAGTGACCGCAGAAAAAAACTACCTTAAAGGCTTGTTTGCGTTGATTTTAATCGTGCTGAATACCCTTGTATGGTTTGTGATGATGGCAATACTGGGACTATTGAAGTTTATGTTGCCATTCAACCGGGTGCGTGACCATCTGGATGCCGGCCTGGACTTTACACTCAACGGATGGGTAGGAATGGTGAAGCACATGGCCACCCTGCTCAACATCTGTAAAATTGAGGTGACAGGTGTTGAACAGGAACTGTTGGACGAATTACACTGGTACGTCATCGTATGCAACCATCAATCGTGGGCTGACATACTGATATTGCAGAATATATTCTGGCGGAAGATCCCACCACTGAAGTTTTTCACCAAAAAACAGCTACTCTATGTACCTTTTCTGGGCACCGCGATGTGGATACAGGATTTTCCATATGTGCACAGGCACAGTGCAAAAAAACTTGCAGCCCATCCGGAACTCGCAACACGCGATAAGGAAAATACCCGCAAGGCCTGTGAAAAGTTTGGTAAGCGCCCAACATCGGTTTTAAACTTTTTGGAGGGCACGCGTTTTACCCCGCCTAAACACGTCAGGTTTAAGTCTACCTACAATCACTTGCTAAACCCGAAACTCGGGGGTTTCGGTGTGCTCGCAGAGCATTTAGGCCACAAGGTTGATAAAATTATTGATGTTACTATTCTTTACCCGCCTTGCCCGCCGAGGGCGCCCGGTTTTTTTGATTACCTGACGGGCCAGTGCAAATCCGTTAAGGTAGAAATTTCCTGCCATGATCTACCTGCATCTCTGGTAAACGCTAATTTTGGTGAATCTGAAGCGCTTCGCGCTGAACTAAAACAATGGATAAATGCACAATGGCAACGAAAGGACGAAAGATTAATCGCACACTATGCACAATCTCGATCCGTACCCGCGCAGGTGACTTCCTAAAAGATGTATAACGACTATTTCAGTTTTCACCGTACGCCATTTTCAATCGCACCTGATCCCGATTTTTTGTACCTGAGTGAAAAGCACCGCGACGCACTGGCGCATCTTGTATATGGCCTGCAAACCGACGGGGGCTTTGTTCTACTTACCGGAGAAGTTGGCACCGGGAAGACCACGCTTTTACGCAGCCTGCTCAATCAGGTACCTGACAATCTGGATATCGCCTTTATTCTCAACCCAAAACTCACTGTTAAGGAGTTACTGGAAACCCTGTGTGAAGAGCTGGGAATTCCAATTAACCGGGATGAGATACTGGGAGTAAAACAATACATCGATCGACTGAACAGACAGCTTCTTAAAACCCATGCGATGGGGCGCAGTACCGTACTAATTATTGATGAAGCACAGAATCTTTCACCAGCTGTCCTGGAACAGGTGCGCTTGTTGACCAATCTGGAGACTAACGAAAAGAAACTGCTGCGCATTATTCTAATTGGCCAACCTGAACTTGGCGAAATATTGCATAGGGAAGATCTGCGACAATTAGCACAACGTATTACCGCCCGCTTTCATTTGTCTGCGCTGGATGCCGACGATACCTATGAATATATTTGCCATCGGCTGCGTAAATCCGGAGGTTCACCCAATACTTTTAGCAAACGCGCGACACGTCGCGTACACAGGTTGGCCAAAGGCATTCCGCGCCTGATAAATATAATATCGGATCGCGCGCTCCTGGGAGCATATGTGGAAGCAAGCCATCAGGTAACCGCGCGCATTGTTTCCAATGCCGCAAAGGAAGTTAAAGGCCCATCCCGGCAACTGCTCGGCAAGAGCGTGACCGCTATGTTGCTGGTCGGCATTCTGGCCGCACTCTGGTACTTGCAACTACCAGACTCCGGTGCAAGCACTCATCTGGTAGAGCCTTCAGCCAATAGAGAGCCTTCAGCTCCTCTTGATATAGAGCCTTCAGCCAATAGAGAGCCTTCAGCAAAGCCTTTAGCGAGTAGAAAGCAAGAGCCCTCAGCGAGTAAAGAGCCTTCAGCCGTTCAGGAAACAGAAACTTCAATCGGTGCAGGGGAAACCACTTTACCCGGCATTGAAAGTTTGACAGCCGCACCGCCGCTTCCACAGACCAACACATTAGCTATTGCAGACTCACCTGCAGATTCAGGGCAACAGATATCAACAACAAGCAGCTTTGTTTCGGGTTTATCTCCCGCTTCATCAACAATCGAACGCCCAAAGAACGTTTCACGATTCCAGTTACACCGGGAAGCCTTCGCAGTTTTGTTTGATCACTGGAACTTACCCATTGGAGACACGCCGGAGATCCCCTGTAATTTTGCACCTAGTGTGGGTTTGCAATGCCTGCGCCGCAGCGCTGAATGGACAGACATAGTTTCTCTAAACCGCCCCTTTATGATCGAACTGATCGACTCCGATCAGGAGCTTTTTTATACCGCCATTACCGAACTGTCGGCAGAACAGCTGGTTTACGAAATGGATGGGCGACGTTGGCAGGCTCCTGCACATTTGCCGCCTGAAAACTGGAACGGTTTTTATATCCTGCTGTGGCAAATGCCACCCAACTACCGGGGTGTAATACAGCAGGGAAGTGAGGGACCCGCGGTCGGCTTTCTACGGCATAACCTGGCCTACCTGTTGCAACGGGACATCCCCCAAAATGCTGCAGGGGATGTGTTTGATTTGCCGCTAAAAACGGCCCTCGTAGACTTTCAAAGGCAAAACCAGCTCAGACCAGACGGTGCCGCGGGTGCACTAACGTGGATCATATTAAATACCCAAATTCGGGCATCTGTTCCCTTTCTCGGAGGCATAGACTAGTTATGTCCTACATACTGGATGCTCTAAAGAAATCTGAGTCAGAACGAAAACAAAATGATGGCATGTCACTGCTCAACTATCCCGATCAGAAACAGATAGCCGGTGTTCCGGTTTGGTTAATCGTGGTAGTTACCGTGGTGGTGAATGTTTCTGCGCTGGTGATATGGACTTACTGGCCAAATTCACCTGGGGAACCACTTATACAGCATGAGACACAGGTTGCCGCCCCAGCCCTGCAAACGGATCCAAAGAAAAACCAGGACGCAGCGCCTGAATCTGCCAGTGTGCAAGATCCCGTTCCGGATCGTAAAAGTATTCCCGAAAATAGTTCGGTAGACGGACCAATTTTACAACCAGCCAATGCGCCCTCAAACCAGAACTATGCGGATACCGTGTTACCGTTTGCAGCCTTGGACAAGGCAGGGCGGGATGCATTTCCACAGGTCGAATTTTCCACCCACGTGTATTCAGAAGATCCGCAATTTAGAGTACTTATAGCCAATGGCCTGCGTCTTACAGAAGGAGAAATGTTGAGCGATACAACCAGGCTGGTCACCATTAGCGAAAACGGCGCAGTGTTTTTGTATAACAATCGGCTGGTGGAAATTCCGGTACTGCAGGACTGGCGGATAGAATAGATTAACCGGCTGCCAAAATGGAAGCGCTGCCTTTGTCACCAGCCGTGTTATTGCTATCGCCCAACACACGCCAGGATTGTGCATCTCTAAATACTTTAACCAGATCACCATCAAGCAACCCTGCCGATACTTCTTCATCAAGAATTCTCAATGCGGTATCTCTGGACATTGCAGACTTGTACGGCCGATCCATCGCAGTTAATGCATCATAAATGTCACATACAGTCATAACACGACTAGCCAGGGGTATTTCATCCCCCTGAAGCCCCAGTGGATAACCGGTACCGTTCATTTTCTCATGATGCGCTCCGGCTATTTCGGGCACACCTGAAAGTTCAGGCGTCCACGGCAATACTGCCAGAAACTCCATGGTATGCATCACATGATCCTGAATTTCAATACGCTCTTCTTCGGACAAGCTGCCTCGCTTGATTGAGAGCACGGCCAGGTCTTCGGCAGAAATCAGGGCACTTTTACGGTCACCATCTACAAGATTCATCTCATGTATTTTTTGCAGGTGTTGAAAATCACCGTCTGGCAACACACTCGGCTTATTGGCACGGGTGATTGCATCAAAATAGTCGCCTAGCTGACTCAACTGAACTTCAAGTTCACGATGGATTCTGCGCCTTATAACCTGCACATCTGCCGGACTGTGATGAAAAAGCTCAAGCTCTCGTTCCACGGCTGCACGCCTTAACTGTTCCTTTTTTAGTTCAAATCTAAAACGCAGAGTTTCCAGACGATCGTCAGTAAGCTTGTTGGCTTTTAACAGCACTGCCTCTCGAACACTCACCTTGCCAAAATCATGTAGTAGTGCTGCATAGCGCACTTCTCTTAGATGGTCATCGCTAATGTCCAATTTGGAAAATCGTGCTATATCGGAACGCTTTAAATCCGTTAGCAAGGTCGTTGTGGTTTCAGCTACCCGAAAAGAATGCCCACTGGTAGAAGGGTCGCGTTGTTCAATAGCCTTAACGGAGGCCTGAACAAAACTTTCAAATAACTGGTTAATATTATCCAGCAATCGGGTTTTTTGAATTGCAATGGCAGCCTGACTGGCGATAGCACGCAGCATTTCTATTGTTTCATTATCGAATGCCTCTATTGTGCCTTTAGCTGTCTTTTTGTTGATAAACTGTATAACACCAATTACCCGGGCCCGATGATCGCGCATGGGCAACACCATAAGCGACTGGGTTCGATAGGCGTGTTGCTCATCAAAAGATCTATTGAACTGATACGACTCAGTTTCGTCTATGTGGTAGGCGTCAGCAATTGACAACTCGTTCCCCGATAATGCTACATATCCGGCAAGCGATTTATCAGATAAGGGAATAAGTGTTTCTTTGAAGACAAAATCAATTGTGTCGTTCTGTGCCAATTTGAATGCTAACATAGGTTGCTGGCCAGAATCGTCAACCAGGTACAATGAACCAGCATCACAATTTGCAATGGAGCGCGCCTCAGTAAGTATGGTAGTAAGCAATTTGTCAGGTTCAACTTGCGCGCCAAGTACCAGGCCAATATCAGTGAGCTGTGTTAGTTGCTTCTGCTTCAAGCCCAGGTCTGCCAGATATGCAGCGGCTATTTCCTTACCATTCCAGTATTGTTTTGCATGGTTCAGTATGGGTGCAACCCGGACGGGCAGAATTTTGCGAAAATATAAATCACAGCCTGTGTCACTGGATCCATCCTTGCAGTTCTTATCCAGACGTATAATAAGCGCATGTGGATACAATGTCCTTAATCGATCAGTTTGAGCATGGAACTGACCACCCAGGATCACAAGGGCAATTCCTGTCTCCACTTGCGTATTTTTGTCTGCTGCAAGAAGTTCTTCATCCACGGACCAGCCGCAGTCATCAGCGATTTTGTGAACCTGTTCAAAAATTTCAACAGACTCATCTGCTAACCCGCCAAGAAGCAGTGTTGGACGGTGTTTATCGTGCATAGGTGCGCGCGCAAATTTTTATGAATTGTTACGCAGTATGCCTTCGCAAACATTGTGAAACCGGTATGGGATCACAAAACGGGAAAAGAATTAAATACCTTATTATTCAGGGGCTTGACGATAATGATTGGCCATCTATTCGTGCCGAAAGAGCAGCCAGGCGTCCATTCATGTCTAATCGATAAGCATCAATCGCTTCAATGGCCCTTTCATTCAGTTCAACTCGCTTTGCCAGTCCGTCCTCAAGCTTGGCAACAATCTGTCGTGTCGCATTTGCCTGGTCGATCATCTCTCGCTGCTGGCCCACCAACTGGCGTACCCTCAGATCTACAGAAGTCACGGCATCCTGAATGTCAGTCTGTTTACCAATGGCACTGTCGTGTCGGCTAACATCCCCTTTTATAGATTTTAATGAGGCATTGATACTGGCTAGCATCTCGGAATTTTTTTCCAGCGTTTTCTGGTTGGTTTCGATCCACTTTTTATTACGCTTATTCGTCACATCCCAAAGCTTACGAATTTCGTCTTCCCAATAGTCCAGTTTCTGTCCCGTGCTTTTTCCGGTTTCTGAAAAAACAGTTTCTACTTCGGTGGATCGATCCTCAAGCCTGACAAGGCGTTTTGAAGCATCCTGCGCTACACGGGACAACTCTGTCATTTGTTCCGCCTGCAGAGTAATAAACCACCCGGCACCCATAAGCCCCGCAATAAGAATAAACAACACAATGTTTAATCCAAAGGAGCTACCCGAACCGCCGGAAGACTTACCTGCGGTTCGATTCGTACTCCGGTATCCACCCCCCTGATCCGGGTCTGCATTAATGGGTTTGGTCATGCTTCTTACCTTGCTATAAAAATAAAACGCTTGTTCTACAGGAGTTCAATAACTGCCCACAATACTGCGGTTAGTATAAAGCCATGGCTTATCACGCCGCTTACTGTAGTCATTGGCCCCTGCTTGCCCATTATTGCATTTACTTGCAACAGCACGATTATCGCAAGTGCGGCCATGAGCGAAGTTGATGTACTCACCGCACCGTGTGAATAGTGCGCACTGGAAACCATAAAAAATAACATCGGAACGGAAAACAGAGTGTTAGTACGGGAAGCCAATGCAGCCTTTGGAGCGGCAGCCGCAGCCTCGGGTAGTGCTTCACCACCCGCTTTTACCTGTTCATTGGATGCAATTAGAATTTTCTGGTTTGGCCAGATAATCAGCCATACATTCAAAAACATAAACGTACCCAGAGTGGCACCAATTGCTATGTCCTGAGTCGCTCCGGCGCCACGCATGCCCAGCAAAACCAGTCCCGACAAAAAGGTAAGCATTGCAGCCCAACGAAACCACCATAGTGCACGGGGAACCAGTTGGGTAAAGGCGTCTACTTTGGACCCGCCATCAGCTACTTTAAAATATTCACCCTGTACGAAATTGAAGTAATACAGCAATCCAATCCAGGTAATACCTGCCAGTATGTGACCATACCTGGCAAAAAAATCTATCAATGCAAAATCCATCAGTGTTCCCTCTTAGTTTGTTATATCCCCGGAAAGGCGCATAGTACCAACCAACCCGTGCTAATCCAAGGCGCAAAGTACAATGGAAATGACAGTTTCCAACATACTTCAGATATAAAAAACCCCGCATAGCGGGGCTTTTTATCGGTACATGGCTTAGTGGAGGGCTGACCTTACATCATGCCGCCCATACCGCCCATGCCACCCATATCCGGCATACCGCCGCCGCCAGGACCGCCTGCAGGACTATCGTCCGGTGCATCGCTTATCATGGCTTCGGTAGTAATCATCATGCCAGCAACTGAAGCAGCAGCCTGCAGAGCCGTACGGGTAACTTTAGCAGGATCGAGAATACCCATCTTGATCATGTCGCCATATTCACCTGTTGCGGCGTTATAACCTTCCGCTCCGGTCATGCTTCGCACTTTATCAAGTACTACAAAGCCGTGTGCACCCGCGTTATTGGCAATTTGAACGAGGGGCGCAGTTAATGCGCGCAGGGTCATTGCAATACCAACATTCTGGTCCTCATTGTCGCCTTTCAGCCCGCCAACGGTTGCAAGTGCACGTACCAGAGCCACACCACCGCCAGGAACAACACCCTCTTCTACTGCTGCTCTTGTTGAGTGCAGGGCGTCTTCTACGCGCGCTTTCTTTTCTTTCATTTCAATTTCAGTAGCAGCGCCAACTTTAATTACTGCAACACCACCAGCCAGTTTGGCCAGGCGTTCCTGAAGTTTTTCACGATCATAATCAGAGCTTGTGTCCTCAATCTCGGCACGAATCTGCTTGATACGTGATTCAATGTCTTTTTTTGCACCAGCTCCATCAATGATAGTGGTGTTTTCCTTGGTGCTGGTGATGCGCTTGGCATTACCCAGGTCATCAAGGCTTGCACCTTCCAGAGTTAAGCCAACCTCTTCGGAAATAACCGTTCCACCGGTGAGTACCGCAATGTCCTGCAACATAGCTTTACGACGATCACCAAAGCCTGGGGCCTTGGCGGCCGTTACTTTCACGATGCCACGCATATTGTTAACAACCAGTGTTGCCAGTGCCTCGCCTTCTATGTCTTCAGCAATAACCATAAGTGGTTTGCCAGACTTTGCCACTGCTTCAAGTATGGGCAGCATATCGCGTATGTTGGAGATTTTTTTGTCACAGATAAGAATGTAAGGCTCTTCCAGGTCGGCTGCCATAGAGTCCTGGTTATTGATGAAATAAGGAGACAGATAACCTCGGTCAAACTGCATACCCTCTACAACTTCCAACTCATTTTCCAGCCCACTGCCTTCCTCGACAGTAATAACACCTTCTTTACCAACCTTCTCCATAGACTCAGCGATAATCTGACCAACGGCCGTATCACTGTTTGCAGAAATTGTTCCTACCTGGGCAATTTCCTTAAAGTCTGAACACGGCTGGGACATTTCCTCAATCGCTGCCACAATAGCTGTAACGGCCTTGTCTATACCGCGCTTGAGGTCCATGGGGTTCATTCCGGCTGCTACTGACTTCATACCTTCCATTAGCAGGCTTTCTGCCAGTACAGTTGCCGTAGTAGTTCCGTCACCTGCTTCGTCTGAAGTTTGGCTGGCAACTTCTTTCACCATCTGTGCACCCATGTTTTCAAATCTGTCTTTCAGCTCAATTTCTTTCGCTACAGATACGCCATCCTTTGTGATGGTGGGGGCACCGAAGGACTTGTCCAGCAATACGTTTCGCCCCTTGGGTCCCAATGTAGTACTTACCGCTTTTGCAAGCATACTCACGCCTTTGAGCATGCGCTGGCGAGCGTCGTCACCAAAATAAATGTCTTTTGCGCTCATCGCTAAATTCCTCTTTTATTTCGAAGCCGCTGAGGGCTCCTTTTACGAGCCGCTGAGGGCTCCTTATATGAGCCGCTGAAGGCTCCTTATACGAGCCGCTGAAGGCTCCCTATACGAGCCGCTGAAGGCTCCTGTTAATTAGTAATTCAGAAGGATTACCCTTCAACTACCCCAAAAATTTCCGTTTCCGACAATATCAACAACTCTTCACCGTCAACTTTGACGGTGCTTCCGCCATATTGACCAAAAATGATCTTGTCGCCGACTTTGACGTCCATGGCACTTTGCTCGCCATTATCCAGGCGCTTTCCGGGCCCCACAGCCAGCACTTCGCCTTGTGAAGGTTTTTCTGTAGCTGAATCCGGCAATACAATGCCGCCTGCACTTGTAGTCTCTTCCTCGAGACGGCGCACGACCACTCGATCGTGTAAGGGTCTAATATTCATCAGGTAGTATCTCCCATCCCTAATTTGTTGGTTTTAGTGATTTCCGGTCAGTCTAAACCTGACCGGTGCATTAGCACTCTAGTGCCTAGAGTGCTAATAATAGGCCTCCAGACCGCAATTACAAAGGAATTTCTTTAACTTTCCTTGCCCCCGGAGTGCTTGTATCTCTCGGGAGTCTGCTATTTGGGGGCGAATGATGCAGATTCAAGGGCGACGTTTAAATTCACCTTCTATTATCTGATTGGATTCTGGCTTGCCTTGTTGGCGAGCTTGATCAGTATCATCCGGGGGATAAGCGGTAAATGTGGTGGCATCAAACTTTTGCTGAATCTTTTCTATTAATCCGGCACGTAAAATCGGTGTTAGCAGGAAAAAACCTACCCCGTCCGTTACAAATCCCGGCGTCAGCAAAAGTGCTCCCGCTATCGCCAAAAGCAGCCCTTCGGCTATTTCATGCGCGGGCAGCTCTCCGAGTTGCATTTTTTGCATACCCCGTGTGAGCGTGCTCAAGCCCTGTTGTCGCAGGAGCGAAATGCCAATAACCGCGGTGAGCATCACCAAAAAGACAGTCGGAAATACGCCCAATAACCCACCTGCGCTAATCAGCACATAGATTTCTACAAGGGGCGTTACAAAAAAAATCACAAACCAGATGCGCATACGTTTATCGCAAAACTTCACAGGAAAAGCAGAGTGTACCGCGTAAAAGTTGTATCTTGGAACAAATCCTGACGTAATCAGGGGATCCCGAAACCTGCGGAGAAAGTAGCGATAGAAAGCGACCCTACTCAGAGAGAACCCACGGATAAGGAACGTATCTGGCAGGTAATCAGTATGATACCAACCGGTTTCGTTGCGACGTACGGACAAGTAGCTGCACTCGCGGGTTTACCAGGCCGGGCACGACTGGTGGGGCACCTGTTATCCCAGCTGCCGAAAAACAGCCGCTTACCCTGGTTCCGCGTGGTTAATGCATCCGGAAAAATTTCTCTGCCACCCGGCTCGGCATCCTATGAAAAACAAAAGCAAAAACTCCAGGATGAGGGTGTAGTAATTCTTAAAGGCCGCTTATCCTTGAAAAAATATCGGTGGAATACACTCTAGGCCAGTCTAAGGCGCAATTGCAGGAAGATGCTGGTCAAGCACCTTCAGTATCATTAAGCGGTGCCACCCAGTAGAGCAGCACCATTCCGGGTAGTGCCAACAACGTGCAGAGGAAGAAGAAGTTCGTCCATCCCAATCCTTCCGCAGGTAGGCCTAGCCACATAAGCACACCAAGCACAGAAGCGCTCACACCCTCCAGTTCCACCGGCTGGCCGCCCTCAACCAGAAAACCGGTAATGGCGTTGGCAAACGTTCTGGGTAAAGCAGTAACCGAAGTAAACAGGGCTATCTGGGTTGCTGCCAACGCCGGCGTAGATTCATGGGCAATAAATGCTATAAATGCGGCTGCTCCCAGACCCACGCCCAGGTATTCCATACCTATTACCACGGCTAATACCATCAGGTCATCACCCGCCTCAGCCAGTACGGCAAAACCCAGAATAGTGACAAGCTGAACACAACCGAATATCCAGAGCGCTTTGTTAATGCCCAGCCTTAACATGAGCACCCCACCAAACAGACCACCAAAGATCGCCGGCCAGAGCGCTGCATTTTTGGCCACCAGACCGATCTGGGTCATACTAAAACCCAGGTCAAGAAAAAACGGTGTAGACAAGGCCGTCGCCATGCTGTCCCCGAGCTTGTAACAAAATAGAAAACACAAAACCAGCAACGCCCTTTTTGTGCCACTACGTTGAAAAAACTCCTTAAAAGGGTCGATGACGGCGCGTGCAAAGGTTGGTGGTACGCTGGGAGTCGCGATGGCCTCCGAAATCACCAGCGTCATTCCAATGCCAATCAACATAAATGCAGCAACAATATGGAACACCACATCCCAGGAAAAGTGGTCCGCCAGTATTAATCCAAGTGAACCCGGTACCAGACCCGCCAATCGGTATGCCTGCACATGTATCTGATTACCGAGGCCCAGCTCGTGATCAGGCAACAGCTCTCGACGGTAGGCATCAAGTACTATGTCCTGGCTGGCGCTGAAAAAAGCCACGATAGCTGCAAGCCACAAAATACTTTTGATCTGGGTTTCAGGCTGAAAATATCCCAATGTGCTCAAGCTCACTAGCAAACCAAGCTGAGTTAGAAGAATCCAGCCGCGCCGCCTGCCAAAAACCGGCAGCGAATACCGGTCCAGCAAAGGAGACCATACAAATTTAAGCAAATAAGGCAGGGATATCAGGGAAAAAAACCCGATGTCTTTCAGGCTGACATTTTCCACCCTCAGCCACGCGGGTATTAACTGGATAATAAAATACAGGGGCAGTCCGGAAGTAAAACCAGTGAATATGCAAATAGCCATCCGCCGGTTCATCGAATTTTTGAGCGTAGTCCACCAGGACTCCCTAATTTCTTCCTGTCTGGATTCTAACTGCCCTGTTTCAGACATAGGCTTGTTACTCAATCAATCGCGAAAGTTGGTGAACTGAATGGGGATCTCAATTTTCGATTCTTTCAGCAATGCCATGACAGCTTGCAAGTCGTCTCTCTTTTTACCGGTTATGCGGACCTGTTCACCCTGTATCGCACTTTGTACTTTTAGTTTGCTATTTTTTATCAACTTTACGATGTTGCGTGCAATTTCCTTTTCAACCCCCTCGACCAGTCCATAGATTTTGCGCTTGGATTTTCCTGACGCTTCCATCTCGCCCGGTTTCAGGCAGGCAGCATCAATCTTGTTTCTGGCAAACCTGGATTTCAGCATATCTTCCAGCTGGTTTAACTGAAACTCCTCATCTGCATGAATTGATATGGTCTTATCCCTTAACTCAAAACCACAATCTACCCCCCTGAAATCAAAGCGGGTTTCTACTTCCCGATTGGATTGGTCTACGGCGTTACGAACGATTTGCAAATCAATCTCAGATACAACATCAAAGGATGGCATACTCTACTCCCTATATTATGCATACAGCGCAATACTGACTTAGCTTGACAATATCAGCACCTTCTTATATCAAGCCTCATTCACTATCGCTTATGTGCAGCAACACGTACAGAAAAGTTCTCGCACTGTCGCTTAATCACGAGCCCAGGCACAAATAAGGCCACAAACACGTAATTTACATGGCACACGCAGACATTCCAATTCTTGTTGTAGATGACGCAAAATTTTCCAGCGCCATAATCGCCAAAGCACTGCGGGCAGGTGGATTCAAAAACGTGCGATTTACCAACAATCCCCTGCAGGCACTACGTTCCATTGAGAAACAAGCTGCACAAATTCTTATTGCCGACTGGCTTATGCCAACTATGGACGGTCTTGAGTTGAGCCGCAGAGTTAAAAAACTGGATGAATCCGAAACACATTTCACCTATGTTATTTTGCTTACTGCACGGGACGATACAGATTCCATGCACGACGCATTTGACGCAGGCGTTGATGATTTTTTAAACAAGGCCAATATACGCACTCTATTGCTGGCACGCGTGATGGCTGCAGAACGCATTACCGTACGCGAAAATGAGCTACTGAGAACAAACAAAATTCTTAGAAAAAAGATTCGAGACCTTACGACTACCGACGTTATGGATCCCGTCACCGGTCTGGGAAACCTGAAATTTACCTTAAGGCAACTTGAAAGCACTGCAAAACAGGCCGAATCACGCGGAGGAGCTGCCTGTTTATTACTGGTGGGAATCAGCAATCTCGAAGACATCCAAAAACAGCACGGTCAGCCTGTAATTGATGAGTTGATGACCGGTTTCAGCGCAAAGTTGCGACAGCTAATCCGCCCCCTGGATGTGCTCACCCGGCCAGAAGCCAATATGTTTGCAGTTACTATGCTGCAACCTGGTTTGGACAGCTTCAATTCAGCCAGTTTTCGCAGGGTTTTTGACAACCTGTATATGCAGTCTTTTAAAACCAGCGAAGGATTTATTCCGGTGGTTGTCGGTGTAAGCCTGACTGCAGCAGACGCCACAACGGGCTTGCCAGATGCCAAAGTCTTTATGCGTTCGGCCTATGATACTCTGGTTCAATCCTACGAGACCGGGGTCATCTGCATGACGCCCTACGATTCAAACGGCGCAGATACGGATGCCGCTGAGGAGAAACCCCAGGAAATAGAAGAGGAGCCAGGAGAGCAATCAGATTTGAATGGTTTGCAGGAAGAGTAAGCCGACGCCTGATACCAAACCTGCTACAACGATTACATCATTCCTTCACGAAAATCCTTTAATACCGCACACAAATAGGTTGTAAACCTCCCGGCTTCCGCACCATTGATAGCACGGTGGTCATAACTTAGTGAGACAGGAAGCATTTTACGCGGCACAAAGTTTTCTCCATCCCAAACCGGTTTAACCACCAGACGCGAAACGCCCAGTATTGCCACTTCCGGCGCGTTCACTATGGGTGTGAAGCTGGTGCCACCAATGGGTCCCAGACTGGAGATAGTAAAACTCGCACCCTGCATTTCAGTAACTGACAACTTACCCAGACGCGCTTTTTCCGACAATTCAATCACCTCTTCGGCAATGCTCCAGATGCCCTTATCATCTACACCTTTCACTACCGGTACTACCAACCCCTCGGGCGTATCTACCGCCATTCCAATGTTGTAGTAGTTTTTAAGAATGTAATTTTCAGCGCTCTGGTCCAGGGAAGAATTAACCACGGGAAACTCTTTTAGCGCAAAACATGCGGCTTTGATAATAAATGCCAATGGCGTAAGTCGTATATTTCTCTTTTTAGCTTCAGCAGCCATTCGCTTGCGAAAGTCTTCAAGGTCGGAAACGTCCGCTTCGTCATTTTGTGTAACATGGGGAACGTTTAGCCAACTGCGATGTAAATTTGCAGCACCGCGTTTTCGTATGCGACTCAGTGGTAATGTCTGGATGCTGCCAAATTTGGAAAAATCTACGGCAGGTATAGCAGGAATGCCAGACCCTGTGTCATGGCTTGCCTGGCCGCTTTTGCCTGCCAGGGCCGCCTTCACATATACATTTACATCATCTTTGGTAATACGCCCACCCGCTCCGGTACCATTCACGGCTGGCAAATTTACGCCCATCTCGCGCGCCAGCTTTCTAACTGCAGGTCCTGCATACACGCTTTGCTTTTCTGCCGTTTGCAAGGAAGGATCTGCGGTTTGAATTTCAGCCTCAGGCGTTTTGGTCTTTTTCACCTCGGCATTGTTAACCGGTATTGGTGTTGGTTTTGCATGCTCTGCAGGCGCATCAACAGGCACATCATCCTGAATGACCGAAGAAGTGGATAGCACCGTTAACAGATCACTGCCTTCAACTACTTCATCGCCTTCTTTCACCAGAATTTTTTCTACCACACCGGCAAAAGGAGAAGGGATTTCCATGCTGGCCTTCTCAGACTCTATGACTACCAACAAATCATCTTTAACAATAGCGTCGCCAGGTTTAACCAACAACTCGATAACTACCACCGCTTCGGAATCGCCGATATCCGGAACGCTTACCGTTTGTACGCTATTGCTTTCAGGTACTGATTCTTTTGCTTCAGGCTCACTTGCTTCCGGAGTGCTTGATTGCAAATTTTTAGCTTTTGGCTCTTCCGTTTCAGGTTCAGCAGGAAGTGCTTCTGCCACAATACCTGCATCCGACTTTGTCTCGGATGTTTCCAGAGTGACGATGTCTGAACCAAAAGAAACATTATCTCCCAGCTTCACTGTGACGCTTGCTACTTTGCCGCTAAGAGGGCTGGGAATTTCCATCGAGGCCTTGTCGGATTCCACCACTACAAGAATGTCATCCACATCCACTTCGTCGCCCGCGTTAACGCAAACCTCAATTACTTCAACATCTTCCGCATCCCCAATATCTGGAACTGTTATTTTCTGCGTGCTCATATACCAACTCCGATACTATGCTCTTGCAAATCAGTAACCATTGAAAAAGCAATCATCATACCTTCCTGGGATTTGGTTTCTCTGCGTTCAACTTAAGAGTGCCGATTGCCTTTTGTACTACATCTGAGCCTATAACCTGTCGCTCCGCCAGCTCGCCAAGTGCTGCTATAGTTACAAAATTTTTGTCCACCTCAAAAAACTCCCGCAGCTTTTCACGTGTATCACTGCGTCCAAATCCGTCCGTTCCCAGTACTTTATAGGGCGCCTTGATAAAGCTGCGAATCTGGTCGGCGTAAATTCGAATGTAATCTGTTGCGGCAATCACGGGTGTATCCGAATCATCCAGACATGTGCTCACATACGAATTTCGGGGTTTTTCTGCAGGGTGTAACATATTCCATCGCAACACATCATTACCTTCCCGGTAGAGTTCGTTAAAACTGGTGACACTCCACACTTCCGACGAAACACCATAGTCTTCGTACAACAGTTCAGCCGCAGCCTGAACCTCCCTTAAAATTGTACCGCAACCTAACAGTTTTACACTTTTCTTTTGCTTTTTTCCCGTCTTCTGTAATAAATACATGCCTTTTATAATTCCCTCTTCGCAGCCCTCGGGCATATCCGGGTGCACGTAATTTTCATTCATAAGAGTGAGATAAAAGAAAACGTTGTCTTGCTCCTTATACATTCTATGCATGCCGTGATGCAGAATTACGGCAACTTCATAAGAAAATGTTGGGTCGTAACTAATACAGTTGGGGATGGTTCCAGCCAGAACATGACTATGGCCGTCCTGATGCTGCAGCCCTTCTCCGTTTAAGGTTGTTCTACCGGCCGTACCACCCAACAGAAAACCACGAGCCTGTATGTCGCCTGCCAACCAGGCGAGGTCTCCCACACGCTGAAAACCGAACATCGAATAGTAAATGTAAAAAGGAATTAACGTATACTGGTGTGAAGAGTACGAGCTGGCGGCTGCAATCCAGGCGGAAAAAGCACCAGCTTCATTAATCCCTTCCTCCAGCACCTGACCATCCCTGGATTCCTTGTAGGCGGCTATCTCCCCGGAATCTTCCGGCGTGTACAACTGTCCCTGGGAGGAATAAATTCCCAACTGTTTGAACATACCTTCCATGCCAAAAGTTCGCGCTTCATCTGGAACAATCGGAACTATGCGTGTCCCGATAGACTTATCTCTGGCCAATCCAGCCAACATTCGTACGAAGGCCATTGTGGTAGAGATTCTGCGCTTACCTGTGCCTTTGAGCTGAGCAGAAAAAATATCCAGGCCCGGTATTTCCAGAGGCACTGCATCTACCATGCGCTGTGGAATTGGTCCTCCCAAAGATTCCCTGCGCTTGCGCATATATACCATTTCGGGACTGTCTGCGGCCGGTCTATAAAATGGAACCGATTCAACCTGTTTGTCACTGAGAGGAATAGCGAAGCGATCCCGAAAGGTTTTGAGGCTTTCCAATTTCAGTTTCTTTAACTGGTGGGTATCGTTCTCAGCCTCTCCACCTTCGCCAAGTCCATAACCCTTAACCGTTTTGGCAAGTATAACGGTAGGCTCTCCGGTATGGTTCACGGCACGATGGTAGGCGGCATACATTTTGAACGGGTCGTGTCCCCCTCTGTTAAGTCGCATGATATCGTCATCCGACAAGTCCTCAACCATCTTCAGGAGCTCGGGATATTTCCCGAAAAAATGTTCCCGCGTGTATGCCCCGCCCTTGGCTTTGTAGTTCTGGTATTCACCATCAACCGTTTCATTCATGCGTTGTTGCAACAAACCGGATTTGTCCTTGGCTAGCAATGGATCCCAGTGACGACCCCAAACCACCTTGATTACGTTCCAGCCCGCACCACGGAAATTGCCTTCCAGTTCCTGGATTATCTTTCCATTACCACGAACCGGCCCATCTAGCCGCTGCAAATTGCAGTTCACAACAAATATCAGATTATCCAGGTTTTCTCTGCCTGCCAAACCCAGCGCACCCAACGACTCAGGCTCATCGCACTCGCCATCACCCAGAAAGGCATACACTTTTCGACCGTTCATAGGCACCAGACCCCGACTGTCGAGGTATTTCATAATATGCGCCTGATAAATAGCCTGAAGCGGTCCAAGACCCATAGACACGGTTGGAAATTGCCAGTAATCAGGCATCAACCACGGATGCGGATAGGAAGTCAGTCCCTCACCATCTACGTCCCGACGGAAATTGATCATCTGTTTTTCGTCAAAACGACCTTCGAGAAAACTTCTGGCATACACACCGGGAGCAACATGGCCCTGGAAGTAAATCAGGTCTCCGGCATTTTCTCTCGACGCCCCCTTAAAAAAATAGTTAAAGCCCACATCATAAAGCGTCGCGGAAGAAGAAAAACTGGAAATATGCCCACCCAAATCACCTTCTGTCTGGTTCGCTCTCATGACCATTGCGAGTGCATTCCAGCGTATCAGCGAGCGTATGCGACGCTCCATGAACAGATCACCGGGCATAATCGCTTCATCGGTTATAGGTATGGTATTTCGATAGGGCGTCGTGATCGTGTAAGGCAAGCGTGCGCCGGTGCGAGTGAGCCGTGAAGACAATCGCTCCAGCAAAAAATTGGCACGCTCTATTCCGTCCAGCTCGAGAACATTTTCCAGTGAGTCGAGCCATTCCAAAGTTTCATCAGGATTATGATCGGCTGTTTTCGTTTTATCTGACAACTGGTGTTCCTTGTTTTACGTGATCGTTGTACTCACCCGAATTCTACAGTTTCGCAAAGGGCCGGATATCATATCACAGGCGAATTACTACCCCACAAGTTCAATTTCTGAATACAAACGCCGCCAGTCAAAGCTTGCCCCGGGATCGCTTTTTCGTCCGGGCGCAATTTCCTGATGACCTACGATATGTGATGCACACAAGCGGGGATAATGGCATAACAGAACACGAACCACCGCGCCCAGCACCCTGTATTGTATTTCCTCATAAGCTCGCGTATCGGTGCCCTGCAACTCTATTCCTATTGAATAATCGTTACAGAAAGCGCGGCCCGACCAACTGCTAATACCTGCGTGCCATGCGCGTTTATTAAAGGGCACATACTGCCGGATATTTCCATCCCGGCCTATTAGGAGGTGAGATGAAACATGCAGATTTTCCAGATCAGAAAAACTTTCGTGCGCCGAACAATCAAGCCTGTTACAAAAGAGTGCATCTATGTAGTCCAGGCGATCATCTCCCGAGGGCAGGCTAATGTTATGGATCACCAGTAAAGAAATATCCGCGGGATCAGATCTCAGGTCACAATTCTGCGAGTATCTTTGTTCTGCTACGTTTAACTCATGTTCATTGTTAACGTACAATGTTCCTGTTCCTTTTCTCAGCAAAACCGGACCGTGATTATAACCACCAGATGCCAAACCAAACTACACAACTCGCCTCCATCATCAAAAAAAATGTCTCCGCTGCTTTAGATGAAGATCTGATACCTCCGATCGCGGAGCCGACGAGCACCAATAACCTTCCCAGCGGGGATATCACGGCGGAACTCATTCCAGCAAACACGGTCGCAAGCGCCTCGGTAATATCCAGGGAACCTGCAATATTTTGCGGAAAGGCATGGGCGGATGAAACCGTCAGGCAGGTTGATGCCAATCTGGAAATTACCTGGGAGGTGGAAGATGGCGATCCGATCAGGTTGAACCAGACTCTGCTTGGAATTCGGGGTAGCGCCAGAAGCATCCTGACTTTAGAGCGCACCTTGCTAAATTTTCTGCAGGTGTTATCCGGCACTGCAACCCGAAGCGCATATTACGCTGCACTCATTAAACACACATCTGCAATAGTACTGGATACGCGCAAAACCATTCCCGGTCTGCGTCATGCACAGAAATATGCTGTGAAATGTGGCGGGGCCCACAATCATCGCATGGGCTTGTATGACGCCTTTCTGATTAAGGAAAATCACATTCAGGCCGCAGGTGGAATTACTTCCGTGCTCGCCGCGGCAAAATCCAGACACCCCGGTTTACCCATCGAAATAGAAGTGGAAAAAATTGAGCAACTTGTCACAGCAATTGAAGCCGGTGTTGATATCGTAATGTTGGACAACTTCTCAATTTCTGCGATGAAAGAAGCTGTAATCCTGAATAAGGGTCGTGTAAAACTCGAAGCATCAGGAGGCATAAATCAGGACAGCCTGATCGAAGTCGCGGAAACGGGTGTTGATTATGTTTCTATTGGAGAACTTACAAAAAACATCACGCCTGTAGATTTGTCCCTGCTCTTCGATTAGAGCTCAATTTGGGTGTCGCTTGCAAAGCGGCAAGAGTTTCAGTCTATACTTGATGGACACGCTGTTATGACAAAACTTCGTGCATTTGCTATTCATTTCGGAATCAGCTTCCTAATATTTATTGGCCTGACTTATCTCGTAGTCGCTATTTGGTATCCCGGTTTTTTCTTTGAGTCTGACGGTGGATGGGAAGGCATGCGTATCATCGTGGGTGTTGATCTCGTACTTGGTCCACTCCTAACGCTGATTGTCTACAAACACGGAAAGCCAGGCTTGCGTTTTGACCTTAGTCTGATAGGACTCGTACAAACTGTTTGTCTGATACTTGGTACCTGGGTAGTTTATTCAGAACGACCTATAGCAATGGTGTATGTAGATGGCCATTTTTACTCCATGAACGCCAAGGCATTTAGCGATGCTGATACCCCCCTGCCGGACCTGGACATTTTTCCGGGGGCATACCCAAAATGGGTAGAAGTGGAATTACCTGAAGATACAGAGCAATCCGATGAAATTCGCTCCGATCTGTTTAGAGCTGCCAAACCCATGCGCACTGCAACGCAGTATTACAAGGCGTTTACGGCAGGCGATGCGTTTTTGCAGGACCATGCAGACATCCGGGAAATCGAACATCGGGATAAGAATACGAAGCTGTTGCCCACCTGGCTTGAGAAACACAAAGGCGATAAGCAGGATTTTCTATTCTATCCCTTTGGGGCGAGGTACCAGTATGTCTATTTGGGGTTTGACACCAGTGGCAAAAAAATTGGTGTGCTGAAAGTTCAGGGACCGGTGTAAATTAGTTCGCTTGCAAGCGACTCAACAGGCTGTCTCGCAACAGAGTTATTTCGTTAACATTGGCCGGGTCGTTTAATGTGGCATCCTGCAACAGGATATCCAGGTACCGTTCCAGGGTGTCGATATCCCTGCGCCCTAACAGCTCAAACCAAGGAGCAATCCGCAGCTTAAGCAGTTCAACACCCCGCTCAGGAACCCCCAGGGCGGCGTACAAGGCCATCAGATAATCGATCGCCGGTATATTGACGGGATCCAGCTCGAGGGCCTTCATCAACAGGGCTTCCATCTGGTATACGGGCTGGGACTCTTGATATACAGTCCGGAAGTTGTCCATGTGCCTTGTCATCTCAAGATATACTGCCGGATTGAGGGGATCCCTGATTTGTGCCTCGGTCAGTTTTTTATAGGCTGCCTGGCGTTTATCATCGTTGCCTGGTTCCAGAACTGCGAAACGATTTAGCAGTGTGGCTTCACCCAGATAGGGTAGCCCCCTGTTGTCGTTCATTTTTTGTGCAAAACGTGAAAATTCCAGGGTGCGTTGTTCACTGGTTCTTATATCGCTTACCCAGGGAACGCCTTTTTGTCCAATAAATACACCCAGTATGCTGACATCCAGCAACAAAAACAGCCAGGCACATAGGCCAAACAACAGGCCACCCCAATAGAGTACAACGGAGGCCTGCCCAATCTGCTCGACATTAGCCTTTGCGATGTCAGACTCTGCTGCGTTTATTTGCGGTTTTAGCGGAGCGGCTTTCAACAAAAACGCACTGGCTATTCCCATCATAATCATCAGGGGCAAGCTATAGAAAACAAAATTGATAAGTGCATGTCCCGAAGCAGCACCTAATGCCATACCGTATCCTAATCTGGTCAGGTCCTGCCGGGTAGTTTCCCGCCGTAAAAGTGCCAGGCAGGTAACTCCAACCGATACAACAAACACCAGCAGACATAACAACAGGGAAGGGCCGCCCTCTATAAGAACCTGAACGTAATCATTGTGTACAAACAATCCCTGGGTGCCCTGCTCCTCCAGAATGCGGTAGGAGGGATACAGCATCCCAAAGCCCAGTAGCCCGGTACCAAGCCACGGATAGTCTGAATACATCTGCATTGCCGACTTGATTAACAACAAACGAATATCCAGGCCTGCTGCCACGCTGTCCTGGCCGGTGCCATCACTGATAACTGCAGGTCCGAGATCGCCCACCAGAACAAGGGCCAATAACCACAAAACTGCGTGCGGCAACAGGTCTTTCAGGCTTATACGACGGGTAAGCACCAGATACAGCCATACTACAAATGCGGCTCCGGAAAGGTATACCCCCATACGCGACTGTGTAGCAAACAGAGCGCACAACAGGCTTATGCTGATGAGATAACCGGCGATTCGTTTGAGTCGGGAATTGGCAAATATACTTGCCGTATCAAGCAACATGAAATGCACTAACGGCATCCACACCAGATACATCAGGCTGGCAAAATTATTCGGATCAATTAAGGGAAGATGTGCGCGTTCCCCAAAAAAGAAGAAACGAATATCAGAGTACACGCCCAGAAGCGTTACCAGAGCCAATATTGTGAACTGTAATATCGCTGCCCCACCAAGTTGCTCTCGAATATTCACACAAATAATAAAAGTAAGCGGCATGGCAACAAAAATCCAGCTTACCGGAAAGCTTGTATCACGGCTGATACTAAAACGATAGAGAATGCAAACCAGTAATATACTGGCAACACCCAGCAGCGTAGCCTTTGGATTCGCCTTGAAACTGTTGGCAAAACTGTCGACACCTGAAGCTGCATAGGAGGCCAATAACAAACCACAACTTGTCATCAGCACAACGAGATTTGCACCGGCACCGGTAAAAAAAGGCGCACAGATTAATGCACCTACCAACAATACCATGCAGCTGATTAATTTCGCGTTTGGGGATGAAGCACGCTGCAAAAATAGGCCTTTTATAATTGTTACAATACCCAAGCACCGCAAAATATGGTGCCGGAACGGAGATTCGAACTCCGGACCCCATCATTACGAATGATGTGCTCTACCAACTGAGCTATCCCGGCTACTGAACTTGACTGCAATCAGCGCTGCGCAGAATAACTGTTTTTGTATGTGGGGAAAAGTCCAAAGCAGATGAGTCGGGGACTGATCGTTATGGACAGAGCGCTCCACCGGGAAATTGTCGGCACGCAACATAACCTGTCGCGTCGGTTGCCGTTACCGTATACGCGGTAGTTCCAACAAGTGCCGCAACATACTTAACCTTGTCACTGCGCGGAGACCATCCGGTATTGTCAAACAGGCTGGTATCCACTCCCTGCTCCCAGGTACCCGCGCCGTAAGCACCTGTGCGCATAAAGAGATCTTCCTGAAAGACTTCTATAGTGGACATACTGGTAATAAGCGCACCTTCGCGTGAAGTATTTATATAATCGTTATAAAGCGGTAATGCGATTGCCGAGATGATTCCAATAATAGCTACTACAATCATCAACTCAACAAGGGTAAAACCACGCGTCTTTTTTTGCATTACTTACTCCAAACCTGGACTAACTGTTATAACAGCAGTTTTTAAAACGAAACAATGGCCAGGACAATACTGACCTGACCACTGAATCTGTAATAAATTGGGGAAAACCCGATGGGGCTTTCCCACAAGCAAGCTCTAGACTAGATGCTCGCGTAATTTATAACTCGGCTGGCTACACTCGCCCAGTCTTTATAGACAGGTCTTTCAAGTGTAACTGCCAAATCACCACCGGCACGTGTTCCTGATACAGCAACACCGACTACACCGTCAGTACTTGAAGCAGCAGCATAACCTGCTACGTTTCCTTCAGGCGCCAAAACACCTTCCGGGTTCAGCAGAAGAATCCAACCGGCAGCAGTAGAAGGAAGGTCGGTAGGAGCGCGGCCCAAAGCTACTTTAGCCTGGTAGTTACGCATCTCGTTCTCTGCAAAACGAACACCTTCTTCATAGTGTGAACTCACCTTGGCCATATTGGCAGAAGTGATGTAATCCTGATAAGCGGGCAGTGCTACAGCAGCCAATATGCCGATAATAGCAACCACAATCATCAGTTCTATCAGGGTGAAACCTTTTTGTATTCCTTTAAACATCTTTTATTACTCCATTACTTCTTTAGCGTTAACGCAGTAGAGTCGAACTGGTGGGTTCGTTGCCTCCGTTTCTTGCCAGTCATGGTGCAATCACCATGCCAACTCTTCAACGAAGCAGACCCCAAGCTGCGAAACGCGCGTATTCCCAGGGACTTGAAGCGTATCTTAGACCAGGCCCCCCGGCCAAGGCGTAGAATACCATCACAATTTGTACCTTTCACCATGCGTCACTTGCTGCCGCAGAGCGTCATATTTGGAAGCGGCGCGCGATTGTACCGGTTTTCACACCTGTATCCCCGACATTTCTTACTCGCAGGGAATCAGGTTTCCCATGCGGGTATTGGGATTTTAAGGTCTATAAATGCAAAATTATGCGCCATAATCGTAAGAAGCGGAAATACTGTGTGCTATTGTGACCTCCGTATCGACACAGCCGTGACAGGTGATTAGACTTGGGCCACAGAATCCGGTTAATTTAGGGTCAGCGTAATATAAGTACTGCATTGGGTATGAAATACGTATTTGACAGGCAGCAGGCCAGGATGGGCCGCCTCTGTTACAAATTATTCAAACACAGGTGTACAAGGATTTTACGAGCGTAATGGCTACAGACACAGTACCACTTTCAGGCCTGGCCAGAAGACTGGTCGAAGACCGAATACTGGATCCCGACAAGGCACACAGCGCAAGTGAAGGTGCCCGTAAGGCCGGCGTACCATTTGTCTCCTACCTGGTAAGTAATAAACTAGCAGACCCCCAAGCCATAGCCTCATCCGCGTCAGAAGAGTTTGGCGTACCCCTTATTGATTTAAACAGCTTTGATCTGGATTCCATTCCCAAGGATCTGGTGAGCGATCGACTTATTTCACAACACAATGCTCTACCCCTGGTTAAGCGAGGCGTGCGTTTGTTCGTAGCGGTTTCTGATCCCACCAATTTACAGGGTCTGGACGAAATCAAGTTCCAGTCGGGTATTAACACTGAACCAATTCTTGTAGAAGAAGACAAACTGTCCTCCATCATTGAAGCCTTTCTGAATCGTGAAGACGATTCGATGATGGACAGTCTGGGAGACACAGATCTGGAAGATCTGGATCTGGAAACCATAGAGGATAATCCGGACGATGAAGACGACGGGGCGACTGGTATAGACGACACGCCTATCGTGCGCTTTGTTAACAAGATGTTGCTGGATGCCATCAGGTTGGGTGCATCAGACATTCATTTTGAGCCCTATGAAAAAACCTACCGCGTGCGTTTCAGAACCGATGGCATTCTAAATACACGTGCCAAACCACCCACCAATCTTTCTACACGGCTGGCTGCACGTCTGAAAGTGATGGCGCAACTGGATATCTCCGAGCGCAGGGTTCCCCAGGATGGCCGCATCAGAATGAAGCTGTCTAAAACCCGCGCTATCGATTTTCGCGTAAACACATTGCCGACTTTGTGGGGCGAAAAGGTAGTTTTGCGAATCCTCGACCCAACAAGTGCTCAAATGGGCATCGAAATGTTGGGCTACGAAGAAGACCAGCAGGAAAACTATCTCAAAGCACTGCACCAACCCCAGGGCATGATACTGGTCACTGGGCCAACCGGAAGCGGCAAAACAGTTAGCCTGTATACGGGGCTGAACATTCTCAATACCGATGAGCGTAACATCGCCACTGCTGAAGACCCGGTGGAAATAAACCTGGAAGGCATCAATCAGGTGCATGTGAAAGAAAAGGTTGGTTTGACTTTTGCAGCGTGTTTACGCTCATTCCTGCGCCAGGACCCCGACGTGGTGATGGTCGGTGAGATTCGAGACCTTGAAACCGCAGAAATCGCAATCAAGGCGGCACAAACTGGCCATATGGTGCTTTCTACCCTGCATACAAATTCAGCCGCAGAAACACTAACCCGCCTGCGCAATATTGGGGTACCCGCCTTTAACCTGGCAACTTCGGTAAGCCTTATTATCGCGCAACGATTGGCAAGACGCCTGTGTGCCTGCAAACAGATTATTGACGTTCCCAGGGAAGCTCTGATAGCTGAAGGATTTACGGAAGAGGACCTGGAATCCGGATTTGAGGTATTCGAGCCCAAACCGGAAGGATGTGACAAGTGTAACAGCGGTTACAAGGGTCGTGTGGGAATATATGAGGTCGTCAGGATTACTCCAGAGATATCACGTATTATCATGGAGGACGGCAACAGTATTGAGTTGGCAAAGAAGGCCAAGGAAGAAGGCTTTAATGACTTAAGACGCTCCGGTTTGGTGAAGGTGATGCAAGGCGTTACCAGTCTGGCCGAAGCAAATCGCGTAACAACGGGACATTAGACACTATGGCTGAAAGTGCAATATTCCTTTGGGAAGGAACAGACAAACAGGGCAGAAAAAGTAAAGGTGAAATTAGCAGTGTCAATACTGCACTAGCCCGTGCCGAGCTTCGCAAGCAGGGCATTTCTGCAAGCAGGGTAAAGAAAAAGGGCAAGGCGCTTAATCTGGGTTTCGGCGGTAAAATTTCACCTGCAGACGTTGCCTTGTTCACGCGCCAAATGTCTACCATGATGCGCGCTGGTGTACCACTGGTACAATCCTTCGAAATAGTGTCAGAAGGCTTAACCAATCCCAAAATGCGGGAACTGGTTATGGCGATACACAATGACGTATCCGGCGGTAACTCTTTCGCTGCGTCCATTGGCAAGCATCCACTGCAATTTGACGAATTATTTTGCAACCTGGTGGATGCGGGCGAGCAATCCGGTGCTCTGGAAACCATGCTTGACAGAATAGCGACTTATAAGGAAAAAACCGAGTCCCTAAAAGCCAAAGTTAAAAAGGCCATGACCTATCCTATTGCAGTACTTGTTGTCGCAATGGTTGTGTCCGGCATCCTGTTGATAAAAGTAGTGCCTCAATTTGAGCAGGTATTTGCAGGCTTTGGCGCAGAACTGCCTGCTTTTACCCAGTTTGTTATAGGGATTTCTGAATTTGTACAGGAATGGTGGCTCATGATGGTGTTTGGAATGGCCGCTGCAGTACTCGGAATATCTGCGCTATTCAAGCGCAGTAAAAAGTTACGAGACGCAAAAGACCGCATCTCCCTGAAGTTACCAATTGCAGGAAATATAATCGAAAAATCTTCTGTGGCACGTTTTTCCCGAACATTGTCCACAACATTTGCGGCGGGCGTTCCCCTGGTAGATGCACTCACATCGGTTGCTGGCGCAGCCGGTAATATTGTATTTTACGACGCCATTCAAACAATACGTGATGATGTATCCTCCGGACAACAACTGAACTTTTCCATGCGCAGTACCGGCGTATTTCCCAATATGGTGGTACAGATGGTGTCCATTGGAGAGGAATCTGGTGCTCTGGATGAGATGCTGGATAAAGCCGCGAGTTACTATGAAGAAGAAGTGGAAAATGCGGTCGATAACCTGACCTCGCTGATGGAGCCATTTATTATGTCGGTTCTTGGCGTACTCGTTGGCGGCCTTATCATTGCCATGTACCTGCCGATTTTCCAACTGGGTTCCGTGGTATCAGGGTAGGTCCGGGAATTCCCCCGACCTGGTCTCAAGCTGTGAATCTCTTATGACAGAACCAGTGTATCTGCAATGGTTGACTTACGCCGCGATGATCTGGCTTTTTCTTAGCGTGGGAAGTTTTCTGAACGTGGTGATTTATCGCTTACCCGTGATGCTTCAACGGGAGTGGCTGATTTGGGCAGGCGATATAATATCCGAGTACGGTCCTGCCAAAGACCGGCAACAAGCGACTGACAATCCAGAAGCAAACGAACCGGAAAAGCAGGCAGCTTTTAACCTCGCGACTCCCCGCTCTCGTTGCCCAAATTGCAAACACCAAATAAGCGCGTTACAAAATATTCCGCTTGTTAGCTGGATTCTTTTGCGTGGTCGTTGCGCAAATTGTAGTACTGCAATATCGGTCAGATACCCATTCGTGGAATTGCTGACCTGTATTATGTCATTCACCGTAATCAGCGCTTACGGGATTACCTGGCTTGGCTTTAGCTATCTGGTGCTCACCTGGATGTTAATCGCTCTGGCTTTAATCGACTACGACACTATGCTACTCCCTGACAACATGACGCTGCCGCTTCTATGGCTGGGCTTACTTATGAATCTTGTACTGGGAACTGAAGTGGGCGCAGCCGGTATCGAGTCGGCTATAATTGGTGCTATCGCTGGATATCTGTTGTTATGGAGCGTGTTCTGGGTATTCAAACTGGTAACCGGAAAAGACGGTATGGGATACGGTGATTTTAAGTTGCTGGCAGCGCTCGGCGCCTGGTTAGGTTGGCAAATACTGCCGCTCACCATTTTGCTGTCCGCTGTAGCAGGCTTGATTATTGGGGGAGGATTAATGCTAACAAAAGTACTAAAACGCGAGAACCCTATCCCTTTCGGTCCGTTTTTGGCTATCGCCGGGTGGACAATGTTAATCTGGAGCGATTCTTTAACAGCACTAATCTGAGCCTGGTCGGAGGGAGTAAAACAGGGGTGTTCGTAGTAGGCATTACAGGGGGCATCGGTAGCGGTAAGTCTGCGGTGTCAGACAGCTTCGCTGATTTGGGGATTAAAGTTGTTGATGCTGATATAGCATCCCGGGTCATTGTGGAACCCGGACAACCAGCCCTGGAAAAAATTTCCGCACATTTTGGTCCATCCGTTATTCAAAGCGACGGTACACTGCATCGCCGAGCCCTGCGTGAGCAAATATTTTCAGACAAAAAGCAGCGGGACTGGCTTGAGTTGCTGTTGCATCCACTCATCGGCGAATATCTGCAACGCGAATTGGCACTGGCAGGTTCTGCCTATGCCATTCTGGTTTCTCCCTTGCTCATCGAAACTGGACAGGCGCGCCTGACAAACCGTATTCTGGTGGTCGACGTGCCAGAATCTGTACAAATAGAACGGGTTATGCAGCGTGATAACAACACAAAAGAGCAGGTTCTGGCCATCATTGAAGCACAAACATCTCGCGGCGAACGACTGAAACATGCTGATGATGTCATATCCAATAAGGGATCAATTGCATCACTGGAAGAACAGGTGGGTTGCTTGCACACAAAATATGTGCGACTTGCAAGGGAACATGCTGTGGGGAAAGGAGACAAAAAACATGAATGACACCGCTCGCATCGTACCCTGCCCTACTTGTAAAAAACCCGGCAGCTGGTCGGCCGGGAATCGGTTTCGACCGTTCTGTTCGGAGCGATGTAAACTTATAGATTTTGGCGCCTGGGCAAATGAAGAACATCGCATCGAGGGAGCTGAGACACAAGATGAAGCATCCAGCGATGAACAGGATTTCTGAACAGGATTATTTTCAGGTTCTGTATTCGGCGTTAATTTTTATGTATTCATAGGACAAATCCGACGTCCAGATTGTCTCGCTGCAGTTTCCACGTCCCAGGTCAATGTACACACCGTACTCGTCCTGCTGCATAATTTTTGCAGCATCGGCTTCACAATACTGCTCAATTAGCTCTCCACCTTGTGCAATACACAGGCTTCCCAATGACAGTGAAACGCCATTTACCTGAAGGTTTGCAATGCCAGCTCGCCCAATAGCCATGCAAAATCGCCCCCAGTTTGGATCGCCTGCAAACAGTGCGGTCTTTACCAGGGGTGACTCTGCAATCGTGTAGGCAACTTTGAGACATTCGTTACGACTATCGCCGCCCGACACGTTTATTGCTACAAATCGTGTCGCACCTTCAGCATCCCTTACGAGACTGTGCGCGAGTTCTAGACATAAGTCGTCCAATTGCTGCTTAAACGCCCGGTACTCGATTTGTGAAGTACTGGTAATCTCCGCATGACTTGCCTCGCAGCTGCTTATCAGTACGAGGCTATCGTTAGTAGAGGTATCTCCATCAACGGTAATCCGATTAAAACTTTGTTCTGCAGCTGCAGCTAACAGTTGATCCAGGCAGGATTGGCTGATGGATGCATCCGTCGCGACAAAGGCCAACATAGTAGCCATATCAGGTCGCAGCATACCCGCTCCCTTGGTAATCCCTGTAAGGGTAACTGTGCTGCCACCGAGCTCGAATTGTCTGGATTTGCCTTTCGGAATTGTGTCTGTGGTCATTATTGCCTGGGCTGCTTTCAACCAGGCTGTCCCCGACAAGTTCCCACAGGCGCTTTTTATTCCCGCAAGCATTCGATCCATGGGCAGACGTTCACCAATAACGCCCGTAGAAAAGGGCAGGACCTGCGCTCTTTCCAGACCCAGCAGATCAGCTACGCCTGTACAACTATCGAGCGCATCCTCACAACCCGACTTTCCGGTTGCAGCATTGGCATTGCCACTATTGATAACAAATGCCCAGGGTGAGCTGGTTGTTATTACCGCATCAGACTGGTTCGCCATAGCCAGATGTGCCCTGCAAATTTGTACGGGTGCCGCGGCAAAACTGTTCTGTGTGAATACACCGGCACAGCGGGAATGCGGCCCTCCAACTAACACCACCAGGTCATCACGGTCTGCGTACTTTATTCCAGCGGCCGCTGTGGCCAGTTTGATTCCGGGTACGGGGAGGAGTTTATCAGCGGGTGCAAGGTTAACTGGCACTATTGAAACTCCCAAGGCCAGACATTAAATTCATGCTTTGCCGTGGCAGTGTTTGTATTTTTTCCCGGACCCGCAGGGACAAGCCTCATTACGACCTATCTTTCGCTCTTGCCGCACAAAAGTTTCAGCTTTTTCAGGCTCAGCTAACCCTTCAGCCGCACCATCCGGTGTATTAAGCGCATCAGCTTTCTGATGTTGAAATTTCATTCTCTGAGCGGCTCGCAGACGTCTTTCCTGCTCCGCTTTTTCGACATCGGTATCGGATTCTATCTGAACGCGGGATAACAAGCGTACGATGTCATGCTTGATGGCCTGCAGTAATTCCTGAAAGAGCTCAAATGACTCGCGTTTGTACTCCTGCTTGGGTTGTTTCTGAGCGTACGCACGCAGGTGAATACCCTGTCGCAGGTGGTCCATAGTGGCAAGGTGTTCCTTCCACAGTTGATCCAGTATCTGCAACATGAGCTGTTTTTCTACCAAACGTATATCTATACCCTTGGCTTTCCAGTCAGCCTCCTTGCTGGTATAGGCTGCCTGAACGCTCTCTGTTATTTTTATGCCCAGCGTATCTTCATTTAATTCATCATCGGCCTCTAACCAGGACCGTAAGGGCAATAAAATGCTGAACTCAGACTTCAGTTCTTCTTCAAGTCCTTCCAGATCCCATTGCTCTTCAAGGCTTTGAAAAGGAATAAAAGCAGAAACCAGGTCTTGCACAACTTCTTCACGTATCCCTGCCAGCATCTCACTAATGTCATCTGCTTCCATCAGATCATTACGTTGCTGATAAATAACCTGGCGCTGATCGTTGGCTACATCATCAAATTCAAGCAGGTTTTTGCGAATATCAAAGTTGTGACCCTCAACTTTTCTCTGCGCCTTTTCTATGGCGTTAGAAACCATTTTATGTTCAAGCGATTCACCTTTTTCCAGTCCGAGAGAGGCCATCATGCCCCGCATGCGTTCTGATGCGAATATACGCATCAGGTTATCCTGCATGGACAAATAGAACCGGGATGATCCGGGGTCTCCTTGCCTGCCCGCTCTGCCGCGCAATTGATTATCAATGCGTCTTGATTCATGACGTTCGGTGCCAATTATGTGCAAACCGCCTGCTTCCAGAACCTGGTTGTGTCGTGCTTGCCAGTCTTCCACAGCCTTGGCGCGTTCTGCTTCGCCTGGGTTATCCAGTTTCGCCAGGGCAACTTCCATATTGCCCCCAAGAACGATATCTGTGCCACGACCAGCCATGTTGGTGGCGATAGTAATAATCCCCGGCATTCCAGCACCGGCGATGATATCTGCTTCTCTTTCATGCTGGCGCGCATTCAAGAGGCTGTGAGGAATATTACGTTTGTTAAGTTCAGTGGAAAGTAGTTCAGAGGACTCGATGGACGCAGTACCTACAAGAACCGGTTGTCCGGCTTTGGTACGTGCTTCTATGTCTTCTACGATGGCGTCATATTTTTCAGGCACGGTAGAATAAAGCAAATCATTAGCATCCTCTCTCACCATTTCCTTATTGGTAGGAATGACAACAACCTGTAATCCATAAATCTGGTTAAACTCAAAAGCCTCGGTATCCGCTGTTCCTGTCATGCCCGAAAGTTTGGAATACAGTCTGAAATAGTTCTGAAATGTAGTTGAAGCAAGCGTCTGGGACTCGTTTTGAATATTAACGCCTTCTTTGGCCTCAACCGCCTGATGAATGCCTTCCGACCACCGTCTACCAGGCATGGCCCGACCCGTGTGTTCGTCGACGATCATAATTTCGTTGTTTTGCACCATGTAATCGACGTCACGCTTAAACACAATATGAGCTTTTAACGCTGCATGTACATGGTGCAGAAGGGACAGGTTGGTCGCCGCATACAGGCTATCGTTTTCCTCTAGCAGTCCCATTCCTTGTAGTTCAGCTTCTACTTTTTCGTGTCCTGCCTCAGTGAGTTCTACCGTGCGGCTCTTCTCATCAAGAACATAATCTCCGTGTTCCTGGATTCCCAACTCATCTGTCTCAACACCTATTTGTCGCTTTAACTTTGGTGCCAAAGAATTGATTTTCTTGTAAAGATCAGTGTTTTCCTGAGTTGGCCCGGAGATTATAAGAGGCGTACGAGCCTCATCGATTAAAATTGAATCCACTTCATCCACAATGGCAAAATTCAGCCCGCGCTGGATTCGATCTTCCACCGTAAAGGCCATATTGTCTCTGAGATAATCAAAGCCGAATTCATTATTGGTTCCATAGGTAATGTCTGCACCGTAGGCCGTTTGTTTTTCAACACCACTCTGGCCCGACTGGATAACGCCTACACTCAAGCCCGCGGCCTCATAGATAGGACCCATCCATCCGGCATCCCGTCTCGCCAGGTAATCATTGACCGTTACAATATGCACGCTTTGCCCGGACAGCGCATTTACATAGGCTGCAAGTGTAGCCACCAGCGTTTTACCTTCACCCGTACGCATTTCGGCAATACGACCTTCATGCAGGGTAACTCCACCAACAAGTTGGGTGTCAAAGTGTCGGGTGCCACTCACGCGCTTGGCGATCTCCCGGATAAGCGCAAAGGCTTCAGGAAGCAACTGATCCAGACTTTCCCCGTCCTGAAAACGCTTTCTAAAGTCCTGAGTTTTGAGTGGAAAATCTGCATCATCCAACGCAAGCATCTGCGGTTCAATCGCGTTGATAGCTCGAACAATTTTGTCCATGCGCTTTAGTTCACGGGAGTTTTTACTACCGAATATTTTGTTGAGCAAGCCGCCTAACATGGATGGCCCCATTCTGTTAAACGCGGCATTTTACCTCTTTTTAGACAATCGGGTTATATAAAAATTGCCACGAATCTCTGGAATCGAAACACGAAGCAAAATTGGGATACTACGATTGCGTACGTCTGGCAACGTAGCGCTTGGGATCTACCTTTTTACCATTTTTTAATACTTCGAAGTGCACGTGGGGACCTGTAGAACGACCGGTGCTACCAATGGAACCAATCACCTGGCCGCGTTTTACCACATCACCGGCAGCCACAAAGAGAGTTTGATGGTGCCCGTAGCGAGTTCGATATCCCCCGCCGTGATTCAGTTCAATCATTTTCCCATAACCACTGCGCTCATCTGCAAATACAACCACACCGGAGGCTACGGCAATTACATCAGCGCCTTCGCGACCCGCAAAATCGACACCTGCATGCCAGGCCATTGCGCCGGTTATCGGGTCTACCCTGCGTCCGAATCTGGAGGACATCCATCCTTTTGAGATGGGCCGACCAGCCAGCACAATATCGTTCTGAAACTTTCTTTGTACCAATAGGGATTCAAGAAGCTCCAGCTGATCCTCGCGCGCTTTAAGCTGTTTTGATAACTGGTCTACCGTTATCAGATATTCCGGTGCGCTAATAACAGAAGCTACTATATCTGCACCATCATCTGCACCGTCGAATTCGTTTTCAAGGTTTTTGTTTTCGTGATCAGAAAGCGGACCACCCAGAGCGGGTGCCTCACTAAAACGAAACTCACTCTGATCTATATTGGCCACTTCAGTTACGCGTTCTCCCAGTGCTTCCATGCGCAGCAGGCGCGCCTGCATGGTAGCAAGGCGTCGACCCACGGCAGCCATTTCCGCAGTAGATTGAACTTTTATCGAATCAAGAGTGGCCCGGTCAGCAGCAATCTGTTGTTGCAAAACAGATACAGTTTGGGTTTCCAGTAGATCTTCACTTGCCAGTCGATAGACAAAATAGGCATTTGCAACGAAGCCAATACCCGCAAAAAACACACATCCAAAAATGACATTCTTCGAAAGGCTAAAAGAGCGCGCTCGACCTTCGGTCTCTTTGAACAGTATTATTCGCATCTGGTACCTATTAAGGGCCGGCTTTTGCCAATTTTAGCAAATAAACGGCTTCTATTAACAACTTTTTAGCGCATTTTCTGAGCGCTTGATGGTGAAGCAGTGTCAAACAAAAAAATTACGGACCTCTTATCACCTGCTCAGCCTGGTTACACACCCCTGTCTCAGCTGCTGAAGCAATCCAGTATGCAGGAAAGCTGGACTTCCCAGCTGCGTACCCTGCTTTCCCCGGAGCTGGCCCCACACTGCATAGTACGGGACTTAAAACACGCCACTTTGCTGGTTCAGACTACTGATGCCAACTGGGCTACCAGATTGCGCTTTCAAAAAGTTCCGTTGTTGGCAGAACTCAACAAACTGGCCGATTTTTCAGCTGTAAAGGAGCTACGCATTCAGGTCGTCCCTCAACGCTAGTTTGCAACAAGCCAACCGGGCTTTCTGCGATACCAACCGTACCGACCTCGGAAAATGGAGAAATTGTTCACAATTTTACAAAGAAACAAAGCCCGCTACGCAAACACAGGTTGCGCAAAAGAAACCGGTGCAGCCTCCGCTTCGGCAAAGGTAACAAACTCCCAGGCATCCGATTGCTCCAGAACCCGCAAAAGTAGTTGATAGTTTGAAGTGTGTCCGGATTTAAAACCCTTGAAACAACCAATCAGGCTGTAACCCAATAAGTAGAGGTCCCCAATTGCATCCAGCATTTTGTGTTTAACAAACTCGTCATCCAGACGTAAACCGTCCTTGTTGAGAATGCGAAACTCATCCATCACTACGGTATTGTCCAGACTTCCCCCTCGTGCCAGGTCCATGGAACGCAAACGCTCAAAATCGGCCAGAAAACCGAAGGTTCGCGCGCGGGCAATATCCCGAACAAAGGATTTGCTGGAAAAATCCAGCGTGGAAGTGCACGCATGTTTCAAAAATACCGGGTGATCATATTCAAGCGTGTATTCCATGCGAAATCCATTGTAGGGGGATAGACAGATTCGCGCCCCATCATGCTCTACAACGATATCCCGAAGAATGCGAATGAATTTTTTGGGCGCACCTAACTCTTCTATACCCGCAGACTGAATCAGGTATACAAAGGGAGCAGCGCTACCATCCATTATGGGTAATTCGCACCCATCCAGTTCTACGATCGCGTTATCTATTCCAAGACCGGCAAAAGCCGCCATTAGATGCTCGATGGTGGCAATTTTTGTATCACCGACCCCAATGGAGGTTGCCAGACGCGTATCACAAACATTTTTTACGTTCGCTGCTATTGATATTGCCGCCGAAATCCCGCCGGCTACATCAGTACGTCGAAACATAACACCGGTATCGGCCAGCGCCGGGCGCAGGCTAATACTTATTTTCTCTCCCGAATGCAGCCCGACCCCTGTCGCGGACACCCGTCTCTTCAATGTACGTTGATATATCATGATGTCCAGATCATCCCCAGAGCATAAAACAAACCGGAAACAGACCTATTAAAAACCAGCGCGAAAGTCGCCAATCGCGCAGTTTTATCCTGTTGCCTGCTAATCAGCCTGACGCCTCAAAAAAGCAGGTATATCCAGATAGTTCATATCTGCTGCTTCTGAAGTATCCACTGATCGCTCCACATGGGCTTTGGCTTGTTGTCGCATGACTGTAGGTCGCTCCAAATCGGAGTAATCCTTGGTCACACCCATAGCGCCCTCTATTTCGGAACGCCCAACCACAATTTTGGGCCGAACAAGTCCACCCAGACCCGTCGCCACTACGGTAACCTTTATGTTATCACCCAGGGATTCATCAATCACTGTGCCCACCACTATTGTAGCTTCCTCAGAAGCAAACTGTTCAATGGTATCGCCGATTTCCGAAAACTCACCGATGCCCAGATCCGGACCAGCAGAAACGTTAACCAGAATTCCGCGAGCGCCTTGCAAGTCTATATCTTCCAGCAAAGGGCTGCGAACAGCCGCCTCGGCTGCATCACGAGCACGATTTTCTCCGCACGCAATTCCTGTACCCATCATCGCCATACCCATCTCGGACATTACAGTGCGTACATCGGCAAAATCCACGTTCATCATTCCAGGCTTAATGATCAGGTCGGCAATACCCTGAACAGCACCTAAAAGCACATCATTTGCTGCTGCGAAGGCATCCAGCATGCTGGTGCGTTCACCCAGCACCGCCAGCAGTTTTTCATTCGGAATGGTTATCAGGGAATCAACATAATGTGATAACTCTGTAATTCCAGCTTCTGCCACTTCGCAGCGTTTTTCAAAGCCAAAAGGTTTGGTTACTACAGCAACCGTCAGGATATCAAGCTCCCTGGCCACTTCCGCGACCACTGGAGCAGCGCCGGTACCGGTGCCTCCTCCCATACCTGCGGTAATAAAAACCATATCCGCACCTTGCAGCACTTCTGCTATCCGATCTCTGTCCTCAAGAGCCGCCTGACGCCCCAGAGCAGGATTTGCTCCAGCGCCAAGACCTTTGGTAAGACTCCCGCCCAATTGCAAGAGGGTTTTTGCAGCGACACTTTGCAGCGCCTGGGAATCTGTGTTCGCTGCAATAAAATCTACACCATCCACACTTTTGGCAAGCATATGCTTCACAGCATTACCGCCACCACCACCTACTCCAATTACCTTGATGACCGCGCTTTGAGGTCCGCTATCAACGAGTTCAAACATATGCTTATCTCCTGGCTTTCGCCAACATGCTACCTGGAATCAAATTACCCAAAGGCAATACCTCCGGTAATCCAATATTCAAAAATTGTCTCCCAACCACCTTTTAAGGCGGCTTAGAAAGCCAAACGAAAATGTACCAGTTCGAGCGTTGTTTTCTTCTTCTCTGGTACGGCCGTACAGTAGCAGTCCAACACCCGTCGAGTAGACCGGGTTCCTTACAATTTCTTTCAGGCCTGTAACGTGTTTGGGCCAACCCAAACTCACAGGCATGTGAAATATTTCTTCAGCCAGATCCACCGCCCCTTCCATCTTGGAGGATCCTCCTGTCAATACAATTCCCGCCGCAATCAAGTCTTCGTACCCGCTTCGGCGCAACTCCGCCTGAACCAGGGTGAATAGCTCATCGTACCGCGGCTCAACCACTTCGGCTAGAGCCTGGCGCGATAAATTTCGTGGTGGCTTGTCTCCCACGCCTGGAACCATAATAGTTTCATCTGCTTTTGCCAGTTGCGTTAGCGCACAGGCATATCTTATTTTTATTTCCTCAGCATTTTTGGTGGGTGTTCGAAGTGCCATAGCTATATCGTTAGTAACCTGGTCACCTGCAATCGGAATCACTGCGGTATGCCGGATAGAGCCTTCGGTAAATATAGCGATATCGGTAGTCCCACCGCCAATATCGACCATACATACTCCAAGCTCGCGCTCGTCATCAGTTAAAACTGCATAACTTGATGCCAGCTGTTCCAAAATCACATCCTGGACTTTCAGCCCACAGCGTTCGATACATTTTTCTATATTCTGAGCTGCATTTACCGCACAGGTGACCAGATGAACCTTAACTTCCAGACGCACGCCCGACATACCCAGCGGTTCCTTTATGCCCTCTTGTTCATCAATCACAAATTCCTGCGGCAGTATGTGCAGAACTTTCTGGTCAGCCGGTATAGCAACCGCCTGGGCTGCATCAATTACCCGTTCAATATCCTGGCTAAAAACTTCTCCTTCTTTTATGGCTACAACTCCTTTCGAGTTGAGGCTACGAATATGGTTACCTGCAATACCCGCATAAACAGCATCAATCTGACACCCGGCCATGAGCTCTGCTTCTTCAATGGCTCGCTGGATGGACTGCACGGTAGATTCAATATTTACCACTACGCCCTTTTTAAGGCCGCGAGAACTGGAAGATCCTATTCCCAGCACTTCGATACCACCATCTACCGTGAGCTCCCCGACAACAGCAGCAATTTTATTAGTGCCTATATCCAGACCGACCAGAATTCTTGGCTTGGAATCAGTCGCCATTATCTATGCCCGTTTCCAACAGTTTTATTTGATGCAGACGTAACAAGTTCGCCTCCGGGTAACTCATGCGCCCACATAACCGCCACTCCATTACGATACCTTGCATCCACACTAAGCATTTGCTGCTTTTTATTGCGTAAGCCCTGGCTAAAAGCACTCACAAATCTGTCCATACGTGCGTTTAGTGACTCCCGACCCAAGACAAGCACAAAACTCGACTCGAATTCCAAACGCCAACCACCCTGAGCATCTTCATGCAGCTCCGTTATTTTCAAACCGGTGTCCTGGTTGATCCGGTTCAGGTCCCTGTATACCCCCATCGTCCTAATCCCATCGGAATGTTCTGCGTAAAAATTTGGCAGGTTTTCCCCCAGCATATCCGGATCATTTACAACCTGGCCGGACGTGGTCAAATAATCCGTACCATTCCAGCGCGCAACAATGCTTTGCTTCTTTACACTTATCAAGAGGTTTGCCGGCCATTTTCTGTGAACTTCAACTTCCCGTGGCCACGACAATTGCATCACCGATTTTACAACTTCGTCCAGATTTACAAAGAGAAAACCCTTATTTAAGTGGGACGCAATTGCAGCTCGAATTTCCTGTCTTTCGCCCGGGTTGAGAAGTCCCTCAACCGACACGAGATCAACTGGCCATCGATTTGCAATAAAGCCAGGTAAAACCAGACCACAGGCCAATGCCATGATAAGTGTTATTGATATGTTGCGTACCATTCTTACACCGGTTTTCATGGAGAGTCCTCCACCGGCTGATCCAGAAGTCTCATGGATATCTGATTTACATTGCCAGCACCCTGGACAATAAAAATGTCACCGGCACGTAAAAATCGAGGCAACAATGCAAAGGCTTCTTCCGTATTCTCCGCAAACAGGGGATTAAGGGTGCTTCTTTCACGTATCCCACGTGCAATTGAATGGCTATCCGCTCCGGGAATTTCTTTCTCACCCGCCGAATAAACCGGTAACAGCAATAAGGCGTCGACGCGACATAACTCCCTGACAAAATCATCATACAGATCATGGGTACGTGAATAACGGTGGGGCTGAAACGCCATTACTATTCTGTTATCCGGCCAAACCTGCCGGGCAGTATCGATGATTACTCCCAGCTCCGTCGGGTGATGTCCGTAATCATCAACGAGCGTGAAAGAGATACTACTGTTGGGTAAGGCTTCTGTACCACCGTTCAAAATTACATTTTCAACGACCTGAAATCGTCTATCTACACCACCGAACCTGGAAAGTCCCTGGACAATTGCCTCATCCGAAACACCTTCCTCTGTCGATACCGCTACTGCAGCAAGCGCATTCGCAATATTGTGCATGCCCGGAATTTCCAGCTTAATCTCCAGATTCGGGTGTGACCCTGGTCTGCGAACGGTAAATTTCCACCTCTGTCCACTATGAGAAATATCAAAAGCCTGGAAATCCGCTCCATCGCGCAAGCCATAAGTGATGACGGGTCGCGCCAGGGCGTCAATCAAGCTGAAGGTTTCTACGTCATCCATACACAGAACGACTGCCCCATAAAATGGCAGGCGATGAACAAATTCGACAAAGGTAGCCTTAAGCGACTCAAAATCTCCGCCGTAAGTAGCCATATGGTCGCGGTCGATATTGGTAATTACCGCCAGCATTGGTTGCAGGTGCAGGAATGAGGCGTCACTCTCATCCGCCTCCGCGATCAAATACCTGCTGCTGCCCAGACGCGCATTGCTACCCATACTATTAACCAAACCACCTATCACAACTGTTGGATCCAGATTCGCAGCCTGAAATATAGATGTGATAAGGCTGGTAGTAGTAGTTTTACCGTGCGTACCAGCTACCGCTATTCCATGCCGATAACGCATTAACTCACCCAACATCTCAGCCCGCGGAACAACCGGTATCCGCCTTTTGTGTGCCTCAACCAATTCCGTATTCTGTTCATCTATAGCACTGGACACTACAACCACATCACAATGTTCAACTTGCTCTTTCTTATGGCCAATAAAAATCTGTGCGCCCAGGGAACCCAGCCTTCTGGTTACCTGCGATGCCTTTAAATCTGAGCCTGAAACGACATAGCCCTGATTTAACAGTACCTCTGCAATGCCACTCATGCCCGAACCACCGATACCCAAAAAGTGAATAGCTTTCACCCGCCGCATCTGTTGTATTTGCGGAGCACTCATTCCCGGCTTTGTTCCACGCTGGCTCGTATTGCGAAGCCCAGTAACACACAACAAACCAGCAAACTATTCCCTCCATAACTGATAAATGGCAACGTCAGCCCCTTGGTGGGCAACATGCCAGTATTCACGCCAATGTTTATTAGGCTTTGTATACCAATAACAATCCCGGCCCCGTAGCAAAGATAGGCCGCAAAAAACCTGTCTTCCTGCATGGCCAGCCTGCCGGTTCGAAAAATACGCAAAGTAAGCAGCATCAACAAAAATATGACCGCCAGGCATCCAATCAAACCCAATTCTTCAGCAATAACGGCAAATATAAAGTCATTGTGCGCCTCGGGCAGGTAAAACAGTTTTTGCACGCCTTCCCCAAGACCCAGACCGGTTACATCTCCTCGGCCAAAGGCAATAAGCGCCTGGGTTAACTGATATCCGCTACCACGTGCGTAGGTCCAGGGATCCAGAAAAGATATCATTCGTTCAACTCGATATGCCTGAAGTGTGGAAAGCACTGCCAGCAGCAGAAGCCCGACAACAGCTACGAGAAAAAAATGCCGCAGGTGCGCACCGCTTAAAAACAACAGACCCGAAACCACACACGCTAAAATGACGACCGTGCCAAAATCCGGTTCTTTCAATATCAGGCCACAGACAACGACGGTAACGGCCACGGGGCGCAACAACGCCGAATATTTATTCGTGATCTGGCCCTGATACCGCGCAAAATACCCGGCCATATACACGACAAACAATACCTTGGCCACTTCGGATACCTGAACAGACCCGAAACCAAAATCTATCCAGCGACGGCTGCCGTTGGCCATCACGCCTATCCCAGGTACCAGCACAAGTACACATAACACTACGAGTGCCAACAGCGCTGGTTTATGCAGCCAATCAACTATATGCAGGGGAAGTAGTGCAAAAAAAACAACCAACGCAAAGCCACCAAGAATGTATGCACTATGACGTAAAACATAGTGATAGGGCATTCCCGATCCAGCATCCAGCGGTATGGATGCCGACGCAACCATTACAAAACCCAGGCAAACCAGAGCCAGCCAAATAGATATCATTGTGGGGTCGTACGAGGCGTTCAGAATTTTCATGTTCCGGCTGCCACCCGTTCGACGCTTTCTACAAAAGCCGCGCCACGGGCCTCAAAACCCGGATACATATCAAAACTTGCACACGCAGGAGATAGCAGCACCACATCGCCGCTGGAAGCCTCACGTACCGCACTCTGCACCGCGTCCAGCATACTTTCGGCAAAGGATACGGATTTCAGAGACGCGGATACATCTGCCAACAGCTGCGCATCCTTGCCTATGACGACCATATATTTTACGAATTGGGCAACAGCTTCCCGTAAGCTGGACATATCTGCATTTTTTGCGTCCCCACCAGCAATAAGCACTATATTTTTGTGCTCGACGCTCCCCAGACCTTCCAGTGCAGCAAGACAGGCACCAACGTTGGTGGCTTTTGAATCATTGATAAAGGTCACACCAGAAGAATACGCCACCGTTTGACACCGGTGATCGAGACCACCGAAAGCCATGAGCGGCGCTATAAAATCCGCAATAGAATCGTGTTGGGTGGCGGCAAGAGCCAGTGCTGCAAGTGCATTAAGTACATTGTGGCGGCCCCGAATTTTTAGGGCAGCGACATCCAGATATGCCTTCCCGGAATAGGCCAGAAAGGTACTGCTGACGCATTCCCGACTTTCTGTAAGTAGTCCCCACTCTTCTTCTCCTCCCAGGTCGGACCCGAAGGAGACCGTACGCTGTGCGGTATTATCCGGTGCAGTCTGATGGTCATCCCGGTTGTAGACCTGCACATCACAAAGATCAATCAACCGTCGTTTCGAAGCCAGATAGTGTTCGTAGCTGCCATGACGATCAATATGATCTCCGGAAATGTTCAACAAACAACCGGCACTAAAGGCATTGCCAGAGTCCGTGTGTTTAGCTTGCATCCTGAGACGTTCCAGCTGAAAACTCGATAACTCCAGCACATAAACGTCCATATCCGGTTTAAGCAAGTCCAGTGCAGGCACGCCCAGATTGCCACCAAGCCCTACTTTCAAGCCGGTGGCACAAAGCAGGGCGCCACAGAGTTCTGTAACGGTACTTTTGCCATTGGTACCTGTTATTCCCAATACGGGTACCCTTGCTGCATCCAGAAACAAATCAATATCACTGATGATAGTGACCTGACTGGCAAACTCGCCTGAGAACATGGGCAAATCCAGGGAAACACCCGGACTAACTACTGCCCTGTCAACATGCTCAAATATAGCGTCGGGTATTTCACCACATACAAACCTGCTTTCCGGAAAGGATTCTCGAGCTGCAGCCAGACTATCCGGCTTGGCACGAGTGTCTACCAGCGTCAATTGTTCTTTTCCGTACAAAAACCTCAGACAGGAAAGCCCCGTGACTCCCAATCCCACTATGACCGTGTGGCGAATTTTATTCATCAACGCAGCTTCAACGTAGATAGACCAATAAGCACCATCACAAGGGCTATGATCCAAAAACGGACAATAACCCGGGGTTCTGGCCAGCCCTTCAGTTCAAAATGGTGGTGTATGGGCGCCATGCGAAAGATCCGCTTGCCCGTGAGCCTGAAGGAGACCACCTGCAAAATCACAGAAACTGTTTCAATTACAAACACACCACCCATAATGAACAGCACTATCTCGTGACGCACAATAATAGCAACGATACCCAGTGCCGCCCCCAGGGCTAATGAACCAACGTCACCCATAAAAACCTGCGCCGGATAGGTGTTAAACCAGAGAAAACCCAGACCTGCACCAATTATCGCTCCGCAGAATATAGCTAACTCCCCTGCGCCCGCGATGTTGGGAATTTGCAGGTAGGCGGAAAATTCAGCATGCCCCGACAGATACGCAATCAGACCGAGTGCAGCAGCGACCATTACCGTAGGAAGAATTGCCAACCCATCCAGGCCGTCAGTGAGGTTTACACCATTACTTGCACCAACTATTACAAAATATCCCAGTACTACGTAGTAGTATCCAAGTGGAATGCTCACATCCTTAAAGAATGGAACAATTAATGCGGTTTCAACGGGGGAACTGGCCGTGTAGTACAAAAAGTGTACCGCGAGTAACGCCACTAAAGACTGAAGACCAAACTTCCAGCTGGCCAATAATCCCTTACTACTGCTTCTGGTTAGTTTCAGGTAATCATCTATCCAGCCAACCAGACCATACGCAACGGTTACCGCCAACGCGACCCAGACATAGCGACTTTCCAGCTCACCCCATAACAGGGTTGCGAGTGCAATGGCAAGCACGATAAGCGCACCACCCATGGTGGGCGTGCCCGCCTTGCTAAAGTGACTTTCAGGCCCATCACTGCGTACATTTTGTCCAATCTGGTGAAAACTCAGTTTGCGGATCATCACCGGCCCCAACAATAACGACATCGCCAGCGCGGTTAACAAACTTAATATGGTTCTAAACGTGAGGTATTGAAAAACCCCAAAGCCGCTATAAAATTGTTCCAGATATTCTACCAGCCACAACAGCATCAGCTATAAGCTCCAACAAGTTCCTGCACTACAGAAAAATCAGAAAACGGGTGTTTCTTACCTTGAATATCCTGATAATTTTCATGCCCCTTACCCGCAACCAAAACCACATCACCCGGTTTTGCGTTGTATAAGGCTGATTGAATTGCACGCTTTCGATCTAACTCGACGTGTACCTTTTCAGGTTTAAGAAATCCGGAAAGAATATCCTCGACGATCTTTTCCGGTACCTCGGTGCGAGGGTTATCATTGGTCACCCATACCAGGTCACTACCCATTTCAGCCACTGAGGCCATTTCGGAACGTTTTCCTGCATCCCGGTCTCCACCACAACCAAATACGCACAACAGTCTGCCCTTGATATGCAGTCGGGCTGCAGCCAGCGCCTTTTCAAGCGCGTCAGGGGTATGCGCAAAATCTATTACAACAGAAAATTCCTTTTGAGAAGTAACAAGTTGCATCCGTCCTGGCACCGCAGAAATTTGGCTGCTCACGCCAAGCACCTGTTCAACTGTGAAACCCATGGAAAGCAGAACTCCGAGTGCTGCACCAAAATTTTCCACACTGAACTCGCCATACAGAGGTAGTGAAAGGATAAACTTTTGCCCATAAACGAACAGTTCTCCGCCTACAGCATCCGGCAGAAATTCCAGCTTATCCCAACGAATATCTGCAGATTCAGATTTGCCAAAGCTAATCCTGTTTAGCTGCGAGCCAATGGAATCAAATAGTTTTCTACCTACTTTGTCATCAATATTAACAATAGCCGAGCGCACGCTGGCCATAAAAAACAGCTTCCGCTTTGCCTGAGCATAGTTCTCCATGCTTTTGTGATAATCCAGGTGATCCCTACTCAGATTGGTAAAGACCGCTACATCAAATTCAATGGCATCTACCCGGTTCTGATTTAGTGCGTGAGAACTCACTTCCATACAAACGGTGTGTATGTCCTTTTGCCGGATCAGTGCCAGCCTGTGTTGTAGTGAAACCGGGTCCGAGGTTGTCAGGTCACTCTGTTCCAGTTCTGGTAATTCCCCCCAACCCAGTGTTCCAAAGTATGCAGACCTGTTACCCAACAGATCCAGCAGAGTGGCCACATACCACGCGACGGATGTTTTGCCATTGGTTCCGGTAATTCCAATTACCTGCATGTTCGTGGAAGCATCCCCATAATAACGTGCCGCTATACTGCCTACCCTGGACCTGAGTTCAGGGATTACAACCACGGGGATTTCGAGGCCCTGGATTGCACGCTCGGAAAAGACTGCTGCGGCCCCTCTGGACTGTGCTTCCTGCACATAATCGTGACCATCTGCCGAGATGCCATGACATGCCAAAAACAGGTCACCGGGGCGTACCTGCCTGCTATCCAGAGTCATTCCGGTAACCATAACGTCATCAAACAACACAGCGGAAACATCAGGTGGAATACACTGTGTTAATCCCACATTCACAGCGAAGCCACCTGTGGGCTGACACTCAATACCCTAAGGGCCCGCGTAACGACCCGCGAAAAAACCGGTGCAGCAACGCTGCCCCCTCCAGCCAAATTACCACGCGGCTCTGTCACCACAACTACCACCACAATTTCAGGGTTATCTGCAGGTGCCATACCGGCAAAAAAGGTAATATGCCTGGTATCATCGTAACCACCACCGGACACGTTTAGCATGCGCGCCGTTCCAGTTTTTCCGGCAATTTCGAAACCGGCAACTCGCGCCTTGGGAGCAGTTCCCTTTTTTGTGGCAACCACCCGGAGCATCTGATTAACTTCGTCCACATAACTCTGTTCAAATATGCGGGCACCCTCAAACTCTACACCGGATTCCAGTATGCTCAGGGGACGTTGAACACCCCCTGTTGCAAGTGTTAGATATGCCTGCGCCAGTTGGAGTGGCGAAACCGACAGGCCATATCCGTATGCCAGAGTTGCCCGGACCAGGGGAATATGAATATTGTGATCGGACAGTTTTCCAGAGCGCTCGCCCGGTAGCTCTATTCCGGACTGCCGGCCAAAACCTACCTGACTAAAAACGTTAAAAACCGCATCATCCTCTAACGCCAGCGCTATTTTGGATATACCAACCTGACTCGATTTTGCCAGAACTTGACCGACGCTGATGTCTCCATAATTTACCGGGTCCGGAATGATTTTCTTACCGATACGCAGATACCCGGGTGACGTATTGACCCTGGTTTCAGACTCAAACCTGCCGGATTTCAAAGCAGCAAGCACTGCCAGGGGTTTTACTGTAGAGCCCGGTTCATACACGTCTGTGATCGTGCGATTTCGAACAAATGCGTAGTCAAACTTGCTTCTGTCATTTGGGTTATAGGAAGGCTGGTTTACCAGAGCCAGTACTTTTCCGGTTTTAACATCTAACATAACCAGGGAGCCGGATTCCGCTCCACTTTGTTCAACTGCGGATTTGAGCTCACTATAAGCATAATGTTGCAGCCGCAAATCCAGGCTCAATGTGACGTCCTGCCCAAACTCGGGCTTTTTAATGTATTCCAGAACCTTTATGGTTTTACCAAGGCGATCCTTCAATACTCTCTTGCTTCCATCGACACCTTTGAGAATCTCTTCAAACTGAAGCTCAATGCCTTCCCGCCCTCCGGTGTTGCCAGTCATGCCAACTACGTGTGCTGTAGTCTCTCCAGCAGGATAGTAGCGTTTATATGCGCGGGTGAAACGCAGACCGGATATCCCCAACAACTCGAGTGCCGCAACCTTGTCAGGCGAGAGATATTTTCGTATCAGCGCATATTCGGTACTGTTTGTGGCCAACTTTGCAGCCAGATCAGACACATTTACCTTCGGAAGTATCTCGGCGATTGCCTGTATTTCGTTGTCACTCAGGCGCGTTTGGCTGGGGTCAATCCAGAAAGAAAATACCGGCGTACTTACCGCCAGAGGTTCGCCATTGCGATCGTACACGATGCCCCGATGAGCGGGGATGGGTTCAACTCTAAGCGATCTGGCATCTCCTTCGCTTTTCAGGAATGCATTCTGTGTAACATTAAGATAGAGCACCCTGCCTGCGAGCAACAACATTCCCAGACTGAAGCCAACAACTATTGTAAGGTGTCGCCAGAGCATCAGTTGGCAACCTGTGCCAGCCGTTCCGCCTGTTCCGGAAATTTCATATGAAGTTGCGTCTCTGCAATCCGATCAATGTTCTGGTAGGTTGAATGTGTTGCCCGCTCCAATAACAGCCGACTGTGTTCTGCCAAAAGGCTGTCGCGATACTTCTGGTTGTCACTCATCTGCTGGAAGAGCGCGCGCATCTCCTGTGAACCAGCTGCAACATAGAGTCCAGTTACCGCTATTCCTATATACAAAGTGGTTGCAAGCACAAGGTATTTCTTGTTCCGGGTAGCGTGTACCCCCGGGCGCTGTGCCAGGCGTTTTCGCGCATAAAACCGGCCGCTTTTTGCACTATGTGCTTTTCGTGCATCGCTAATCATACAAGCTTCTCTACTACTCTGAGTATGGCACTGCGTGAGCGCGGGTTTTCCGCAATTTCTTTTTCACCGGCTCGTTGCATCCGCACAAGCAATCTCGCTTTTCCAAGCACTTCCCCCATTACTGGTAAACGTCGGGGGATATCACCCCTGGCCCAGCTTTTAAAAGTACGTTTAACTATTCTGTCCTCAAGCGAATGAAAACTGATAACCGCTAGTTTTCCACCTTGTTCAAGTACCTCAAAGCTCCCCGCGAGCCCTTTATGTATAGCACCCAGTTCATCGTTAATATGAATTCGAATTGCCTGAAAGACCCTGGTTGCAGCGTGCTTGTTTTTGTCTGCCCGCGGTTGGGCATTCCTGATTATGTTGACCAGCTGAAGTGTAGTTTGAAGCCGCTCTTTTGTTCTGAATTCAACTATCGCTCGAGCAATCCTGCGGGAATATTTTTCTTCTCCATACTCAAAAAACACCTTGGCCATTTCCTCGGGTGTTGCTGTGGACAACCAGTGTTCAGCAGTCAGTTCTGCGCTCTGATCCATTCGCATATCCAGTGGGCCGTCCGCCATAAAACTGAAACCCCGTGCCGCATCATCCAATTGCGGAGAAGATGTACCCAGATCAAGGAGAATGCCGGATACTCCGAACAGTTTCTGATCTTCCAGAATCATCGGCAGCTCACTGAAATTACCTCGCACAACCTGAACGCGTTTGTCCTCCTGTGACAATTCAATCGCACAGGCAATCGCCGCCTCATCCCTGTCTATTACAAGCAGGCGACCATCAGTTTGCATTGCTTTCAACAACGCGCGGCTATGCCCTCCACGTCCAAACGTGCCATCTACGACTGTTCCCTTACATCCCGCCAGTGCTGCAACCACGGCGTCTACCAAAACCGGCACATGCTGCATTTAGTTGTTGGCTACCTCAAACTGACAAACCCATAAACTGATCGCTATCATCCACACCATCACTTGCTCGCTCTTCAAGCCAGGCTGTAAGCCGTAACTGCCAATGTTCATCACTCCAGATTTCGACTTTATTTCCCTGACCCAGCAAGACCAGTTTTTTACTGAGCCCAGCAAACTCCCTGAGCATCGGTGCCACCAGAACCCGTCCACTGGCATCCATCTCAACGTCGGTTGCATGGCCTATCAAAAGTCTTTGTAGAAGTCTGGCGGAACTGTTTATGTTAGATAGTTCTATCAAACGCTTTTGTACGAGCTCCCACTCACTTCGCAGGTACAGCAATAAGCATTTTTCGCGCGTATCTATCGTTATTACCAGGTGACCCGTACCATTAGACAATACGGACTCGCGATGCCGAGCCGGCAACACCAAACGCCCCTTTGCGTCCATATTGACGCTATTGATTCCCCGAAACATATGCGTGTACTACCTTGAGAGGATTTCATTACTGGTAACTGACACAAATCACTAACTCCGCTACCAAGCGAACAACAATCAACGACCAACCAACAGAAAACCCACTATCACCCACTAATACCCATAAAACCACACTATATAGGGCTACCAGACAGGGTCAAGCGGGTATAGGCCCACATTAGCCAATAGTGGAATGGAAAATTTTGACAATTGGCTAAGCCGCAACAGAATGTTGGGTAAATACCTGTTTATTTATAACTGGTAAGGACGAACAGATAGAAACTACATTAAGTATATGGCGCTTATTTGTCAGAGATACGAATCAGCGGCTTGCGCGAGAATAATTTCAGGGGCATAAGCTGTTTGAAAAGTGGCAGCAAAGTCGAAGTCAGCCGATAAGCCGGGTTCTGTCTTGAACAGTCATTCATCTGGGATGCACGTCACCATGCACCTCAAGCGGCCTACCCGAATCCGGTACGGACCATACCACTGGATTCCTATTTGGCCTTGCTCCGGGTGGGGTTTACCTTGCCGCGTGTGTTACCACAACGCGCGGTGCGCTCTTACCGCACCATTTCAACCTTGCTCTACACTCCTTGCGAAGTGCGTTAGCGGTATATTTTCTGCTGCACTTTCCATGGGTTCACACCCCCCAGGCGTTACCTGGCACCCTGTCCTATGGAGCCCGGACTTTCCTCTGTAACTGGTACAGCGACTGTCTGGCTGACTTCGACCGGCAAGACTACCGAATGCTGAACGAAATGGACATAACTAATTATTGCGCATCTTTTTGTACCATCTTGTAGAGGCTCGCCTTCGGCAGGCCGGTAAATTTTGCTGCCAGTCTGGCTGCCTGTGAGGGATTGAGCTCATTACTCAATACTTTCATGAGTTTCGCAGCTTCTTTCTCATCCGACTTCACATTTTCTACACCCTGCAGGATGCAAACATATTCTCCCCTGGCTTCCGTGGTGGCCAATTTGTCCACTACTGAAGCAACCGACCCATACACCACTGTTTCATGAATTTTGGTCAACTCCCTGGCAACCATAACAGCACGCTCCTTACCCACGACCGCGGCAAGATCATTCAAAGCGGATAATATTCTGCGCGGGGATTCAAAAAAAATCAGGGCTGCAGGCGTATTTGTTATTTCTTCCAATCGTTTTAGTCTTTGACCGGATTTAGCAGGCAAAAATCCCTCAAACAGAAAACGATCCACGGGCAAGGGACAGATCGAGAGCGCTGCCATGACCGCACTACATCCTGGTATAGGCACTACTTTTATTCCGCACTCCCAGGCAGCTCGAACCAGACGAAAACCAGGATCAGAAATCAGGGGCGTTCCCGCATCACTTACTACAGCGATATCAATACCCGCCTGAAGCTTCCCAATGAGTCTGTCCACCCGAGCCTGCTCATTATGTTCGTTGAGCGCAATCATTCGGGCACTTTCTGCACCCAGCTTATTTAACAGTATCCGGCTTCGTCTGGTATCCTCTGCAGCTACAATCTGTACACTATTGAGGACATCGGCTGCTCGTGTACTAATGTCATCCAGATGTCCAATAGGCGTTGCAACGATATAGAGGCTTCCAGAATTTTGCGAACTTTGCATAGTTTTTTCCAAGGATTAAAAACAAGCCTGCTGGCTGTACTCATTGTGACCATTTGTGGGTGCCAAAGCACCACCGAAAACGCATCTCGCGGCACTTCAACAGATCCGGACATTCCCGATCGTTCCAGAGAACGCATCAGGCTGTCAAACGATCCCTATGCAGAATTGCAAGAACTCCTTGAGCGAGCGCTTGTTAGTTCACCGGACAGTGCTGCGCGTTTATATGCCAGGAGCGTCAGGATCGCTATAGAACTGGAAGATACAGAATATCTGGAGTCCATACTCCAAAAATTTCCACTCGCTCTACTGGATGACGTAACAAAAACTGATGTACATCTCTTTAGTCTCCAATACCGGATTACCAACGGTATGTTTAAGGGGCTAAGACAAACAATCGAAGAAGTACAAACGTACAATCGCGACCAGCGCGACCAACTTTTCAGAATTAGTGCGCAGTTATATCAGATTGAACAACGTTATGCTGACACTGCTAATGCCTTGATGCAGATAACTCCGGATGAAGAAACGATACAGACGCTTAATGATGAAATATGGAAAAATTGCACTAGAGCTTCACCAGCTGAACTAAGAGAACAGTTAGTTACCAATGGATCCGCCTACGCGAATGCATGGTGGTTACTGGCAAACTCGATGAATGAAAGTTTTAGTCTGGTGGAAGAGCAACGAGCCCTGAGAGAATGGTTACAAAAAAACCCCTCGCACGCCGCAGCGGCATTTCTTCCCACCTCGTTGCAGCAGCTCGCAATGGCAAGCGTACCACCGCGTACAATCGCCCTGCTCCTTCCTCTCAGCGGCCGCCTGGGCAGCGCGGGAAAAGCTATCAGGGAAGGGTTTTTGTCTGCCTACTATCACTCGGGATATCCACATTCCATTCTGATCTATGACACTTTCGAGCAGGATATCAGGACGCTCTATGAGCAGGCCGCAACGGATCAGGTGGATATAATTGTCGGACCTCTGGAAAAAAACAACCTGGAAATGCTTACAAACTACCCGGGACGAACCATTCCAGTATTAGGTCTCAATGTTTTGCGCGACAATCTTTCCAACCGGCCTCCGGGTACACAAAATGCGATTCTGCTGCAGTTTGCGCTTGCGGTGGAAGACGAAGCAAAATCAGTAGCACAGCGAGTTAAGCGCGCAGGCCTATCCAATATTGCACTGGTGTCCAGTACGGATGGGTGGTCAGAAAGAGCGGCACAGGAGTTCAAACGCAGCTTAACCCCAGATCAGAAGATAGTTGCCGAACTGTTACTCAACGATGTAAAAAGTACAACCGGAAAACTTGGAGATGCGCTTTCAGTATCAGATAGTATTAAGAGAAATTCTGAATTGCAGAAAGTGACCGGATCCTCCTTTGAATTGACACCGAGAAGTCGAAAGGATATCGACGTAATTATCGCCATGGTGGATGGACTAAAAGCCAGTGCTCTCAATTCTGCCCTGGAATACCATTTTACCGATGACCTTCCGGTTTTTGCGGTATCACAGGTCACGCAAAGATTACCCGAATCCAAGTTGGGGCAACTCAACGATATAGAGTTCACCGAAATACCCTGGCGTCTCGAGGACAGTTCAATGAGAAAAATTATGGCGACTCATTTTGGTATGGCCAGCCGTACAGTAGACCCGCTAAACGCATTTGGGGTCGATGCATATCGATTGCTGGACAGACTTGAACTCATGCTTTCTACGCAGGCACAAAGCCTGCGTGGCGGTACAGGCAAATTATCGCTGGATGATGAAAACAAGGTAATACGCGAGCTGTACTGGGCAAAAATACAAAGTGGGAAAATTGTCTACGCAAACTAGTCTGCTCTCTTCTCTGCAACGGGGGCAGCAAGCAGAGCAGGCCGCCTTACAACACCTCGTTAAGAAGGGGCTAACACTGGTATGCAAAAATTTCAGGTGTCGTCTGGGTGAGATAGACCTTATTATGAAAGACCGAAAACAGCTGGTATTCATTGAAGTACGGCTTCGCTCGAACGCCAATTTTGGGGATGGTTTTGCCTCGGTTACCCTTTCCAAACAAAAGAAACTTATTCGCACAGCTCGACATTTTTTGGCGAATAAAACATATTACGCAAATGACAGCTGCAGATTCGATGTTGTATCTGTGTCATTGGTAAATGGCCGCTATTGTCTGGATTGGATCGCAGATGCGTTCAGCGTCCCACACTGAGGATTACCAGTTTATATGACCAAAGCACCCTACTTCTTTACTCTAGTGACCATTTGTCTATTGATTGTTTCAGGTTGTGCTTCATACAACGGAAACAAACCGGACAAACGTACACCCGGCGCACTGATAGATGATCAGTTTATCGAGAGCGTTGGAAAAAGGGAGATTCGACGCGCCGATTTACGTTTTGGCTCAGCACATATAAGCGTGATTAGCATGAACGGCGTGGTTTTGCTGGTAGGACAGGTCGAGAGTGAAGACCTGATTGGCATTGCAGAAAATACCATGGCCTCAGTATCCAAAGTACGAACCGTACACAACGAACTTACCGTTGCTGGTCCCATATCAGTGATGGCGCGCTCAAACGATGCGCTGTTGACATCCAGGGTGAAAGCAAAACTTCTCGCCAACGACAGGATAAATTCCAATCGGGTAAAAGTGGTTACTGAAGATTCTGTGGTTTATCTGATGGGGAGAATTTCCAGGGAAAAAGCGGACATCGTGGTAGACATCACACGGAATACTTCTGGAGTTAAAAAGGTAGTGAAGGTTTTTGAATACCTCCAGAGAAGCGCTACTTAACTACCCTCAAGTGCGAACCGGAAGTTTTGTTCAGTCCAGCCTCGCCTTTGTCCCTGTTCTCCGTAACTACTTCTTTGATACCGGCTGATTTCGCAGCAAGATCTTCAACACTTTCCAAATCGGCAGCATCTTCCAGGTCAAAAACCATTCCTTCACCCGTCTCTTTGGCAAAAATAGCCACAATGGAACCCACCGGGGCGGAAATATCATGCGCTATTCCCGAGAACCGACTTTGGAAGTACACAGATCTTTTGCCTATCTCCAGATCACGTACCGCCCCGGGAGAAATGTTCAGAACTATTTGATTGTCTTCTGCATATCCGGCAGGAATCAACACCCCCACCGCTTCCGTATTGATAACAATATAAGGCGTACAATCATTATCAAGCACCCATTCATAGAGCGCTTGAAGAAGATAGGAACGATTGGAAGTCAATCTCGCATATCCATTTCAATTTCACTCAAACTTGCAGTAAATGCATCCCTTTCAAACAGAACTTTCATGTATTTTTGCATGGCCTTGGTAGATCGCTCCGGTAGTTTGATGTCCATCTCAGGCAACCTCCACAAGATTGGTGCGAAACAACAATCCACAAGAGAGAATTCCGAACTCATAAAGTAGGGCTTTTCAGCAAAAATGGGAGCAATACTTAACAGGCTCTCACGTAGTTCTTTTCGAGCCTTGGTAAGAACAGTTTCACGACCCTTACCAGCCATAAGTAAATCTACTTTACCGCTCCAGTCTTTTTCTATGCGATAAATAAGCAAACGACTCTGCGCCCTGGCAACCGGGTATACAGGCAATAATGGAGGATGTGGAAATCTTTCATCCAGATATTCCATGATGACGGTGGACTCATACAACACCAGTTCGCGATCCAACAATGTTGGCACGGTGTTGTAGGGATTTATTTCAGCCAAAGCTTCTGGTTTGTTGGCAGAGTCAACATCAATAATGTCACAAGCTACCCCTTTTTCGGCCAAAACCATTCTTACACGATGGCTGTAGTGATCCCGTGCATTGGAGAAAAAGATCATGGAAGTTTTTTTTGTCACTACGCTCATGTAGTAGTAGCCCCTGTGTGTTTAATTCGTAAAGAAAGGAAAATTGATTAAGTATCGATGAACAAATTTGCTAGTGAATATCTTTCCAGAATTCGCGGTTTAACAAGTATGTAAACACACCCAGAATGACCAGGAACAGAAGAACGTAGATACCCAGGCGCTCCCGCTCCAGCCGCGATGGTTCTCCTACATAGTCCAGAAAGTTTACGATGTCATAAACGGCCTGATCATATTGATCAGCATCATAAACACCGCTGCCCTCATCTACTTTAAGCTCAAGACAATCCATTTCCGAATGCGCTTCACAAGCCTCTCTGGGAATTCCTTGCAGCTCCAGCAGGGCATGCGGCATACCTACATTTGGAAAAACCTTGTTATTTACGCCAAAGGGACGTGACTCATCAACATAAAAGGTCTTCAGATAGTTATACAACCATTCGTTGCCCCGAACGCGGGCAACCATGGTGAGATCCGGCGGTGGGCCACCAAACCAGTTTTTTGATTCTTCCGGCATCGCAGTCTCGATGAGACCGCCAATTTTTTGCCCGGTAAAAATCATGGAATCAAGCGCAACATCCAGCGGAATCTCCAGATCGTTGGCCGTTCTTTCATAGCGCTGGTATTGCAGTGAATGACATCCCAGACAATATCCGATGTACAAACGGGCTCCGCGTTGCAAAGAGGGTTTGTCGGCAATATTCGTCTCAATGGCTTCCATATGCCAGCTGGTTGCAGAACTGGCAGAAATATTAAAACTTGCCAGCAAAAAACAAACCGTAACCAGCGTGTAAACTCGTATTTTCATAACCATTACCCCGAAATCCTGTCAGGTTCCGGTTTGGTTTTCTCTGCCCGGGTGTACCACGGCATTAGCACAAAATAGGCAAAATACAGCATGGTGAAAAACTGTGCTGCCAGGGTTGCCGCTGGCGATGGAGGAATAGTGCCCAGATAACCCAGCACGAGAAAGCTCACGGTGAACACTCCCAACATTACTTTTGACATGATGCCTTTGTAGCGTATGGAATTTACCGGACTTTTGTCGAGCCAGGGCAGAACGAAAGGAATAATGATAGCGCCCCCCATCACTACCAGACCCCAGAATTTAGCGGCTATGCCAAATAGCGGGAAGGTAACGGCTCGAAGCATTGCGTAAAACGGCGTGTAATACCACACTGGTGCGATGTGTTCAGGGGTTTTCAGGGCATTAGCTATTTCAAAATTGGGTTTTTCAATAAAATACCCACCACCTTCCGGGAAGTAAAAAACCACGACACAAAACAGAAACAGGAAGACCACCGTAGCATGTATATCATGCACAACGGTGTAAGGGTAAAAGGCTACGCCGTCCAGAGGCTTGCCATCAGCATCTTTATGTTTCTTGATCTCTACCCCATCGGGGTTGCTGGAACCAACGTGATGCAAGGCTACAAAGTGGATAAAAACCAGCATCACAAGTACCAGGGGTACAGCAACCACATGCAGCGCAAAAAACCGGTTCAAAGTAATTCCGGACAGCAGAAAATCTCCACGCACCCATTCCATAAGGTCTGGACCTATAACCGGAATGGCGCCAAACAACGAGACGATCACCTGCGCTCCCCAGTAGGACATATTGCCCCAAGGCAGGAGATAACCTAAAAACCCTTCAGCCATAAGTGCAACGAAAATGACCATACCAATAAGCCACAACAACTCACGCGGCCCGCGGTAAGACCCATACATCAGAGCCCGATACATGTGCAGGTAGACCACAATAAAAAATGCCGAAGCTCCCGTTGAATGCAGATAGCGCAACAACCAGCCATATTCCACATCACGCATGATGTATTCAACGGAGGCGAAGGCGCCCTCACCACTTGGTACGTAACTCATGGTTAACCAGATACCAGTTAGCAATTGCATTACCAGAACTATCGTTGCCAGCCACCCCATCAAGTACCAAAAGTTATGGTTCCTGGGCGCGTAATACTTGCTCATGTGGTATTCGAAGGTTTCCGTGGCGGGAAATCTGAGGTCCACCCATTCCATGGCTTTTTCGAATTTATTTGGAGCTGCTGTTTTTTGTTCTTCCACTAGCCGATCTCCTCATCTAAACCGATGTTAATGACGGTATCAGAGATAAATGAGTAGGGTGGTACTTCCAAATTATTGGGAGCTGGTACACCAGAGTAAACCCGGCCAGCCAAATCAAACTTTGAACCGTGGCACGGACAGAAAAACCCGCCCTTCCATTGGGCATCAAATGGCTCTGGCTGCACTTCAATATGTAGTTTGGGAGAACATCCCAAATGCGTGCACAATCCCAGGTATACACCATATTGAGGCTTGCGTGAGCGCCAGTTATTGGTTGCGTATTCAGGTTGTTGCTCCAGATCATTCGACTCCGGATCAGCCAACTTGTCAGTCTCAGATGCCAATACATCCAGCATTTCGGTCGTTCTGTGAACTACAAATACCGGCTTACCACGCCAGGCTGGAATAGGCCCGAGCATTTCACCCGGCATCAGTTTGCTAATATCGACTTCAATGGGAGCCCCGGCCGCGCGTGCTTTTGCACTTGGGGCCCAGGATCCGAGAAAAGGGATCGCTGCGCCAACTACGCCCACAGCCCCTACAGCGCCAGTGGCTCCAATAAGGAAGTAGCGACGCTGTGAATTAACCTGGTCACTACTCACTATTCAGCTCCATTTTTTGACCCTTTTTCATGATCTTTTCAAGACGCGCACCAACAGCGCCATTCTACCACAAAATATAAAATTCGTGGCAAGCTGGAGTGCAACATGCCGATCGAGTTTGGTAAATCTAGCGCTTGGAGTACTGAGGACGCTTGCGAGCTTTTCGCAACCCCACTTTCTTTCTTTCAACTTCCCTGGCATCACGTGTTAGAAAACCGGCCTTGCGCAGAGGAGAACGCAGTGTCTCATCATATTCAACCAGAGCGCGGGCAATTCCATGACGAATGGCACCAGCCTGGCCAGAACCGCCACCGCCGAGTACCGTTACAGTCACGTCAAACTTATCGACTGCCTCGACCAGCTCCAGCGGTTGGCGAACAACCATGCGTGCGGTTTCACGACCAAAATACTCATCAAGTGGCGCTTTATTTACATTGATTTTGCCATTGCCTGGTCTAACAAAGACGCGTGCTGTAGACGTTTTGCGACGCCCGGTTCCGTAATATTGTGTGTCTGCCATAATAGTCTATAGTTCCAGCGGTTGGGGCTGTTGAGCAGCATGTGGATGCTCGTTTCCCGCATATACTTTTAGTTTTCTGAACATTGCCCGCCCAAGAGGGTTGCGTGGCAACATACCTTTTACAGCCAGCTCAATGACCCGGGTAGGATGCGACTCAATCATGCGTTCAAAGGATGTGCCCTTTATTCCGCCGGGATATTCACTATGCCGATAATAAATCTTGTCCGTCGTTTTTTTACCAGTTACGCGAACCTTTTCTGCATTAATAACCACAATATAATCACCGGTATCAACGTGCGGTGTAAATTCCGCCTTGTGTTTGCCGCGCAGACGATGAGCTATCTCTGTAGCCATGCGGCCCAGAACCTTGTCGCTTGCATCAATAATATGCCAGTCATGCTTGACGTCCTGAGGACGTGTACTTTCGGTTTTCATTGTATTTATTGCTTACCGGTTACATCCGGGCCCGTCTGCCAGATACATCACTGACAACTCTAGCCCATAATTTAAGGAGCGCGAATTCTAAAGGAGCAATGGTACTAATTCAAGCCTTCCTTTAAGTATCACAAAGCCGATTCTCAACGATCAGGGGAATCCTGTAGCTCATAGATTACCTCGCCCGACGCTGTTACGGGCCCCGCTGATACGTGCCCTTTGGCAAGATACTCCTCAGATTGCATCTCAAGCAGCCGGCTTCGGGTTCTTTCAAACTCAAAAGCCAGTCGTTTACCCTGGTACAAATCATCAATTGCCGCTTCGGCCGATAAAATCAGTTTTACGCCGCGATCATAAAATTCATCCACCAGGCTAATAAACCTGCGCGCCTGTTCCTCGACTTCAGGCTTAAACACTGGCACATTACTGATAAGCACGGCATGAAATACCCGCGCAATTTCAATATAGTCGTTCTGGGATCGTGGTCCATCACATATCGCATAAAAATCAAACCAGACCACGTCGTCTGCCTGGTAAAGCGCGTGAATAATACGGTGCTCAACCTCCAGATCAACGCCAGTTACCACTCTATCCGGTGCAAGGCTCTGCATACTTGCCTGTAAACTGCTGTCTGCCTCGGAATCCAGCGGGTAATGGTAGATTTCTGCCCTGCTCAACACACGCAGCCGATAATCCACTTTCCCATCAACATTAACCGTAGCGGTATGCTCGTTCAACAGCGCTATGGCGGGTTTAAATCGAGCGCTCTGAAGCCCGTTCTTATAAAGCTCATCAGGCGGTATGTTAGAGGTTGCAACCAGTGTCACGCCCCGGTTGAACAGCGCGCGCAACAATTCCCCCAGAATCATGGCATCTCCAATGTCCGATACAAAAAATTCATCAAAACACAAAACCCGGCATTCTCTGGCCAGCTGGTCGGCCACCTGCTCCAATGGGTTGGCTTGCCCGGCAAACTTTCCCAGATCGTTATGCACGCGATACATAAAGTGATGAAAATGCATGCGCAACTTGTTTTGAAAAGGCAGACAATCGTAGAAGATGTCCATCAGGAAGGTCTTTCCCCGACCTACCCCACCCCACAAATACAATCCGGGTTCAGGTAAAATTAGTGACACAACAAGGCGGTCTTTTACACGCTGGAGCACGCTGCGTTGCTGGCGGTTGGTACCACACAACCGTACGTACAGATCATTCAGTCTGGCAATCACCTCGCGTTGAACCGGATCATCAACAAACCCGCTCTCACTAAGCTGCGCTGAATATCGCTGTTCCGGACTTCTCTGATCTGTACTGTGACGCATAATGTGCACTGTAACGAGCAGTAACAGGGGGTGCAACGCTCATGATCTTAAGGGTAGTATTTAGGGAACTCCACACACAGGTGAAATGCCGGTGCAGCAAAACGTAGCCTCCAGAGCGATCAGATACCTGCTGATACCTACTATGATAGGACTCATCGTAGGCCTGGCGGCCTTGTTAGTGAATGTATTAGACAACGCACACCCCGCGCCACCGAGTTTTGCAGACGCCGTATCCAATGCAGCCCCGGCCGTTGTTAACATCTATTCAAGCGTAATTGTCACCGAACGTCTGCACCCCTTGTGTGAGCTGCCGCTATACAGGGATCTCTGTCAGAATGTACCGCGGACGAACCGAAGAATGCAAAGTTCTCTCGGTTCCGGGGTAGTGGTGAGCGAAGACGGGTACATACTCACCAATAACCATGTCATTAATGGCGCCAGCGAAATCCAGGTGGACTTTCCTGACAGCGCCATTAGCCTCACTGCAATGCTGGTAGGAACTGACCCGGAAACGGATCTGGCCGTGATAAAAGTTGATGCCACAGGATTAAAGGCCATCAATATAGGCTCTTCGGATGTTATTCGAGTTGGAGATACGGTGCTCGCAATAGGCAATCCTTTTGGTATTGGCCAGACTGTGTCAATGGGTATCATTTCGGCGAAAGGCAGAACCGGGTTTACTGCCAGCCCTTATACAGATTTTCTTCAAACCGATGCCGCGATTAACCCTGGAAATTCAGGTGGTGCCCTCATCGATTCCCAGGGTCGCTTGCTTGGTATTAACTCACTTATCTATAGTCGCACCGGGAGCTTTCAGGGCATAAGTTTCGCGATACCCGTCGAGATTGCACTGGATGTAGTAAAACAAATAGTCAGTGAAGGTGAGGTTATTCGGGGCTGGTTGGGCATAGAGGCAAGACCGGCACAGGGGAATCAGACCGGACTTGTAGTTACCAAAGTTACCCCTGGTGGTCCCGCCGAGGTCGCTGGCCTACACAGAAGTGACAGAATCGTCTCCATAAATAAACGGCCGGTAATCAGTCCAAGGGTCGTAACCCAGCAGATCGCCCTTACTGAACCAGGCACCCCTGTGAGCCTCAGCGTCATGCGAAATGGGCAAAAACTGGAACTCTGGGCAACATCAGGAATTCGCCCGAACCGTTCAACTCCCTGACACAGATGGTTATCTTCACCGGTCCCGGAGATAGTTCACTCTGAGCTTTGCCGCTTCAGCGTGGGCCTGCAAACCTTCTCCAGTTGCCAATACCTCGGAAATTTTCGCTATCGCAGCACCACCGTGTGGCGTGCATTGAATCAATGAGCTGCGTTTTTGGAAATCGTATACACCCAGCGCTGAAGAAAATCGCGCCGCACCATAGGTTGGCAGCACGTGACTGGGTCCAGCTGCATAATCCCCCAGCACTTCGCTTGAGTGTGCACCGCAAAAAATAGCGCCGGCATTGCGTACCGACTGCAACAAACGATCCGGATCTGCCACCGCCAGCTCAAGATGTTCCGGTGCAAGATCATTCGAAATCGCAAGCGCTTCATCAAGATCCCTGGTGTGAATCAGGGCGCCACGCTTACCCAGTGATTCCCGGATGATGTCGGCACGTAACATCCGCGGCAGCTGTTGTTCCAGCAATTGATCTACACAATCCAGGTAGGCAAGATCCGGACACATTAACAGGCTTTGGGCATCAGCTGAGTGCTCAGCCTGAGAAAACATATCCATTACCAGCCACTCTGGTTCAACCGAGCCATCGGCTATAATAAGAATTTCACTTGGTCCCGCGATCAGATCAATACCAACCACACCAAATACTGCACGCTTGGCCTCCGTCACATACGCATTTCCCGGCCCCACAATTTTGTCCACTGCAGGTACCGATTGTGTACCGTACGCGAGTGCCGCTATGGCCTGGGCACCCCCGACAGTAAAAATTCGGTCTACACCTGCCAAATGGGCGGCAGCCAATACCAGACCGTTCATCTTGCCATCCGGGGTTGGAACTACCATAACAATTTCAGATACACCTGCGACCCGCGCTGGTATGACAGTCATTAAGACGGTTGATGGGTACGCTGCCTGGCCACCTGGCACGTATACGCCTACCCGATCAATCGCACTAACTTTTTGCCCCAGTACATTGCCAAGATCATCCGTATACGACCATGATGACTGTTTTTGATGCACGTGATAGTTCTCAATACGCTGGGCGGCTGCCTGCAAAGCTAAACGTTGCTCATCTGGCAGCGCATCAAAGGCTGCCTGTGACTGATCCGTCCCTACCTCCAGTTCGGATATTGAGCGGCACTCCAGTCGATCAAATTTATTGGTGTATTCCCTAAGCGCATCGTCACCCCGGGCTCGCACATCCACTAATATTTCACTTACAACACGCGAGACTCCAGCATATTGTTCCGAATCAATAATCGACAGGCTTGAAAGCTCCTCTGAAAAACTGTTAGAAGCACTGGACAATCTTCGCACAGCCTATGCGCTCCCATTCGGATCGATGCTACAAGCCGAACGCAGTTGATCCAGCAAAGGCTGGATAACATGCAATTTTAGCTTCATGGAGGCCCTGTTTACGATTACCCGCGAACTAACGTTGCAAATGGTATCCCTCACGATTAGACCATTGGCAATCATGGTATTTCCGGTATCAACGATATCCACAATCTCATCCGCCAGATTCATAAGGGGGGCTATTTCCATTGCACCGGATAGTTTGATCAGCTTTACCTGAATGCCTTTTTCGGCATAATATTTTTGCGCCGTACGCACATACTTGGTAGCTACTCGCAAGGGTCCACCCATCCGTTTTGTGTTGATGTCGGGTTTGGACGGAGTCGCAGTCATAATTCTGCACCTGGCTATCTGCAGATCCAGTTTTTCGTAATAATCTGATCCTGCATATTCCAGCAAAGTATCTTTGCCCGTAATGCCCAGGTCTGCAGCACCCTGCTCTACATACACTGGTACATCGCTCCCGCGCATTATAACCAGGCGAATATTTCCACATTTGCTTTCAATGAGTAGCTTGCGGCTGGTTCTTATATCCTCGACGGGAACAATGCCAATTTTTTCAAACAGGGGCAGCAACTCAGTGAGAATACGGCCTTTGTTAACTGCAATTGTCAGTCTGGTATCCTTCACAGAGACACCGCCTAATCGTCAGTTGTCAGCGTAGATATCGATACTGCATGTAATTTACCGCCGGTAATCAGCTCGCTAATGCAGGCATACACACTTTGCTGTTTTTGCAGGCGTGTCATACTTGCAAATTCATTGCTCGTTACGCTTATCTGCATTCTTCCGGAATCGCCCGACAGTTCTATGCCCGCGCCCGGAAAACGACCATCGATGCGTTTTTTTATATCTTCCTGCAAAACATCCAGAACCGGGTCAGCAGGCTTGCTTGAATCATTCACTGTTGTTTAATTCTCTTTTTCTCTATTTTTCTATTGGGAGGGTACTACCGAGACCACTGACCTCTACAATTTTCTGCAAACCCGAAGGCAGGTTGAAAAAGGTAACTTTTTTTTCGTCTAGCTCAGCCTTGCGATACCAGCACATCATCATTGCGACCAGAATGCTATTGGAGACCTGTAAAGCACGAAAATCGAATGCAATATCGTTATCACTTCGTTCAATAAATGCCTCGCCATCTTCCAAAAGCTGTCGGGCGTCTTCAAATCCAACCGTCTCGCAAACTTCAAAAGTATTTTTTTGTTGCGCTGTCACCCGGAGTTCTTCTCAGTTGCCTGAACGGCTTCGCTTTCAACCAGTTTTGACCAACCTGAAATTACACCATCAAGATCATTCTTTTTTTCTTTCATCGAAGCAGAAAATTGATTCCTGAAAGTTAAACCGATATTTAGTCCATTAATTATCACATTGCGCATTTTCCACACGCCGTCTGTTGATAAGGCCATCGAATAACTCACAGGGTAAATGTTCCCCTCTTCAGAGCTTATTTCCATTTTCACGGTTGGCCGTTTCGGATTTCTTGGAGGAGCGGTATCTGGCAACACCTTCACGCCACCATCACCGAATTGCAGAAGCGCCTTGGAATAGGCCCGTACCAGCCCGCGCTTAAAAGCAGCAGAAAATTTCTCTCGCTGGTCACTGGACGCACGTTTGTAGTGCACCGCCATCACGCTACGCGAAATTGCCGGAAAATCTACAAACGGATCAAGTACTGATGTTACATCCGCAAAAAAAACAGAATCTTCCACCGTCTCCTGCGCTTTGGTTTTCTTTATCAGTTCCAACAGCTGGTCCGATGCACGTTCAACCGTCTGATGTGGTGTAAGGGATTCCTCAGCCATGAGCGAACCCGTAAGCGCAATTCCAAATAGCAACAGGACTTTTGGAAGATTAAATAGAAAAGTATTATTAAACATTAATTATCACCCATGCTGGTTACGAACTCCCCGATCAGGTTTTCAAGCAAAAATGCTCCCTGCGTATTGGAAATTGTGTCGCCGGAAACCAGGAATTCCTCATCTGCACCAGGTACCAATCCAACATATTTGCCACCCAAAACACCCTCCGTCAGTATCTTGGCCCCGGTATCCAGGGAAAGTGCAGTAAGGTTGCCATCGATCTCTAAAGTTACGACGGCCTCGCCATACACAGGGTCGATTCCAATGGCTGTAACTCGACCTATGGTAACCCCGGCCATACTAACTTTTGCGCGGCTGGACAATCCCCCTACCTCGTCAAACCGGGCATGTAGAATAATCGTTTTTTCATTGCCTGTAAGAGCAACACCGCTAACCTTCACCGCCAGGAAAGCCAGGGCAAAAGCGCTGGCAAGAACAAAAGCTCCAACCGTGATCTCTATCGTTCTCATTTCCATCTAAAAATCCCCATACATGACCAAGGTCAGAAAAAAGTCCAGCGTTAGAACCGCGACCGAACTGAAAATGACCGTACGTGTAGTAGCTGAACTTATGCCTTCAGAAGTAGGTTCTGAATCATAGCCTTGAAATACGGCTATCCAGGTAACAATTACCCCGAAAACCACCGATTTAACGGTGCCCTTACCAATATCTTCCCAGATCTCAACATTGTCCAGCATGCCGGCCCAGAATCCTACTGATTCTATCCCAAGCCAATCTACCCCCACCAGTGCGCTACTCCAGATGCCCACCGCACTGAAAATGAGCGCCAGCATGGGCATACAAAAAAAACCGGCCCAAAGCCTGGGTGCAACTATACGCCTGAGCGGATCCACACCCATCATTTCCATACTGGATAATTGGTCGGTAGCATTCATCAGACCAATTTCTGCAGTTATTGCTGATCCCGCACGACCTGCGAATAGAAGTGCGGTTACCACCGGACCCAGCTCGCGCAAGAGCACCATAGCGACACCTACCCCTACCGTAGTTTCCGCACCAAACCGGGCCAATTGAGTATAAAACTGCAGCGCCAGCACCGCCCCAATGGAAAATGCAGACAGCACGATCAGCACCAGTGACTTTACCCCGATGACATACATCTGGGAAACAAACAGGGGAAAATCCGATCTGCGGGGCATATTGCTCAGTGCAGAAGACCACATAATAGTGGCGCTGCCAATCTGGGCAAATCGATAAAGTGCCTGCTGACCAAGAATACGTAAGAGGCGAATCAAGACGTTACTCCGAGTATGTCATTTACAAAGTCGTCGGACGGATAGTGGAAAGGAACTGGCCCATCCGGCAGCCCCTGCAAAAATTGGGAGACCTTGGCAGACCTGTTTCCAGACAGCACTTCTGGTGACCCGGACGCAACAACCCGGCCATCCGAAATAATATAAACGTAGTCTGAGATACTTAGAGATTCCTTAATATCATGGGAAACCAGCAAGCTGGTGATTGGCAGGGCATCGTTCAATGCCTTGATTAGTGAAACTACAACACCCATCGCAATGGGATCCTGTCCGGTAAATGGCTCGTCGTACATAATCAGGGCGGGATCCATGGCCAAAGCTCTGGCGAGGGCCACCCTGCGCGACATACCACCAGATAATTGTCTCGGCATCAAATCCCGAGCGCCGCGTAATCCCACGGAATTAAGTTTCATTAACACCAGGTTTTGAATGAGTATTTCAGGTAGTTTGGTATGAACGCGAAGTGAAAAAGCCACATTTTCGAATACAGTAAGATCGGTAAATAGCGCAGATGATTGAAACAGGAGGCCAATTTTTTTTCGTAGCTCAAACAAACCTGCCCTGCTCAGAGTGGATACATTTTCACCCATGACGCGAATCTGGCCGGACTCGGGATGCAACTGACCCCCAATTAATCTCAGTAAGGTGGTCTTGCCAGTACCGCTGGGGCCCATAATTGAAGTTATCTGATTTTCAGGCACATTCATGCTCAGCCCATTAAAGATAACGCTGTCGCCCCTGCAATAAACCAGATCTTCTATTTCTATCAGGATTGATTCGATGCTGTGTGTCTCCCGCGGAACAAAGTGTCCAAAATTCAATTATCTAGGCTTTTCGTAATTTTACCAGTACCGGTAGCAGTTGAAATCCATCTCAATACCTTCTTTAATCACTTGCACTCAAGGAAGTCTGACACAGCCTATGCTTTACTAAACTATGTGGTTATACATTCTCGCTCTCGTATTGGGATTCACCAGTCTTGTCTGGAGTTCGGACCGCTTTGTTTCAGGGGCCGCCTCAACGGCCAGGAATTTTGGCGTATCGACCTTAATCATCGGCCTTACGGTTGTATCGATCGGCACCTCTGCACCCGAAATTCTGGTATCACTCACTGCCACCCTTGAGGGCACCCCCATTATGGCCATTGGAAACGCAATTGGTTCCAACATCGCCAACATTGGACTGGTACTGGGCATTACAGCCATTGTAACACCTCTGCCATTCGCAGAATCAGTGCTCAAACAGGAATTACCCTGGTTAATTGGGGCAACCTTGCTGGCCCTGGTGGCGCTGGCTAACCTCTATCTTGGGCGCCTGGATGGCCTGATGTTGTTAAGCGGTTTGGCACTAATTATGTACCGCCTGGCCGAAGCACAAAAAATCAGCCCGGACAACTTTACCGAATCTATTCAAAGTGAGCTCGATGAGCTGCCCGAAATGTCTACCCTTTCTGGTGTAACCAGTATGATCACAGGCTTACTCATTTTGTTAGCCAGTGCACAGTTGCTTGTGTGGTCTGCCACGGAGATAGCGGTTCTGCTGGGTGTGAGCAATCTGGTCATTGGTCTGAGCATCGTCGCAATTGGAACCAGTTTACCCGAACTTGCAGCCACAGTAAGCGCTGCTCTAAAAGGACACCCGGACATTGCAATAGGTACTGTAGTAGGTTCAAACATCCTGAATATACTTGCTGTATTAGCAGTTCCCGCGTTGGTGCACCCCATCGTTATTAGCGAAGTGGTTCTATGGCGGGATGGCAGTATGTTACTTGCACTAACCATGCTGCTGGTATTGTTCGCTTACGGAATTAATTCCAGAAGACTTATCACACGTTTTGAGGGTGCAATACTGGTGTTATCCTGGAGTGGCTACAACTTCATTCTCTATCATTACGGCGGGTAGCAATACCTTGCACATTGCGGAGAAAACCCAATTCCTTTTCAAGTCCGTGAAACTGGCTGTATTTGACGTGGATGGCGTACTTACCGACGGGAAAATTTACTACACCGATTCCGGTATCGAAAGTAAGGCTTTCAACACACAGGATGGTGCCGCGATCAAGATGCTGCAATCCACGGGAGTGCAGGTTGCCCTGATTACCGGAAGACGCTCAGAGATGGTCACAAGGCGCGCACAGGATCTCGATATTTCCCATGTGTATCAGGGTGTCTCGGACAAACGAACCGCTCTGAAAGAACTGGAACAAAACTCTGGTGTTGGTCAACACTTAATGTCCCATACCGGAGATGACCTGAACGACCTGATATTATTTGAACACGTGGGCCTGAGTATCAGTGTACCAGGCGCACATCCGGTTGTGCAGGAAGCGGCCGATTACGTCACCACCAGCATGCCTGGCATGGGAGCGGTGCGTGAAGTGTGTCAGCTTCTCATGATTTGTCAGGGAACCTGGGATGAGGTTCTCAAGCGTTACAAGGCGTGAAAAAAAACAGTCGCATCTTATATGTGGCCCTGCTGGTACTGGTAAGTGTATTGGTAGTAGTAAACACAGGTATATTCGAAATAGTAGATGTTAATACCCCGCCCGCCGATACCGCTGGAAAAGCCCTGCCTCCTGAACTGCAGGGGGAGCCTGATGTATTTATGGAACAGGCGACCATTACGCAGTTCACTCCAAACGGCAAGCCAAAATACAAGTTGTATTCACAACAGCTGCGCCATTTTGAGCGAGAACAGATAACGCGCCTGGCACAACCTGAGATGATCCTGTACGCCACTGAGGAGGATTCGGGTCAGAAAGCCGAAAATCCATGGATGATCCAGTCGCGACACGGCTATATCCGACAGCGTCCGGGCGCTTCTGCTCTGTCTCCTGGTCCTGAAGCCCAATTGGTGAGTGTCGCCAGCGGTGATCCAGTAAGTGGGGATCGGGAAATCGTCTTTCTCCGGGAAGCTGTGAAACTGAGCAGAGAAGATCGAAATGGCACGGCCATGGCACTTAAAACCCAAACGCTTTATATATATCCGCACAGACAATTCGCCGAAACTGATCAACCTGTTATGATCGATTCCCGGGTGGGTCGAACCAAAGCCGCCGGTTTTACAGGTAATCTGAAAACGGGCATATTCAAACTGGCGTCCAACAACGAGCAGCGAGTACATACGATTGTTTTACCCCATCAAATCAAGAGAAAAAATTAGCATGATGTCCACTTCACGTATGTTCATCAGGGCAATCGCGCCGGGCATGTTGTTTGTCTTTCTTGCGGTTTTTGGTCCAGCGGCTAGTGCGCTGCCCTCAGATTCAGAACAGCCCATTCATATCAAGGCGGACGCAGCTGAAATGGACCAGAAGCAGGGCACTGCACTTTACTCCGGAAACGTACGTCTTAACCGCGGCACAATGAAGGTAAATGCCGATACGATGACTATTGAGCTCAATGACAATGATCAGCTAACACTGCTTACCGCCACCGGCGTTGACAATGGACTGCAAGCTCACTTTCAGCAGAGGGTAGAAACAGGTAAAGCAGAAGTTATTGCGGATGCTGATGTAATTGTTTATTTCGCAGATGAGGACAAGATTGAACTGCGTGGAAATGCACATCTGACCCAGGATGATAATGAACTTAAAGGGCAACTGATTATCTATGACGTAAAGGCTGGAAAAGTGGATGCAAGTGCTGCACCCGGCCAAAAGATTGATATTATTTTTCAACCTAACGCCATCAAGTTGCCATAAAATTCATGACATCCGAAACCGCACAACACACACTAAGCGCGCAACACCTAAAAAAAGAATATGGCAGCCATCTAGCCGTTTCTGACATCAGCCTAAACATAAAGAGCGGTGAAATAATTGGCTTGCTGGGCGCCAACGGCGCAGGCAAAACTACCAGTTTTTACATGATCGTGGGAATTTTGAAACCGGATGCCGGTTCGATACAACTCGATGGCCTCGACATAACCGGCATGGCCATGCACGAACGCGCACGACTGGGTTTGGGATACTTGCCTCAGGAAGCCAGTGTTTTTCGACGACTATCTGTCGAAGACAATCTACAGGCAATTCTGGAACTTCGTGCAGATCTCAACAGAAAACAACGCAATCAAATTCGTGAGCAATTGCTTGAGGAGTTTCACCTGACCCAGGTGCGTAAACAATTGGGCGAAAGGCTCTCTGGTGGCGAGCGCAGGCGTGTAGAAATCGCACGCTGCCTCACGAGCAAGCCCTCATTTATAATGCTGGATGAACCATTTGCGGGTGTAGACCCTATCTCTGTAGCTGATATCAAAAACATGATTAATGATCTGGCTGCCAGAGGTATCGGCATACTTATAACCGACCATAATGTGCGAGAAACACTGGATATTTGTGACAGGGCATATATCGTAAACGAAGGCAGCATCATCGCAGAAGGCGACACTGAGGCCATACTGTCCAATACACGAGTTAGGGACGTATATCTTGGCGAAAATTTTTCTTTATAAACGACCGGAATCGGCTATAAAGGGGTATATTGATATAAATATTATATGAAACAGTCACTTAGCCTAAAACTTGGGCAGTCACTAGTAATGACACCACAATTGCAGCAGGCCATAAAACTGCTGCAACTCTCTACGCTGGATTTACAACTTGAAATTCAGCAAGCCATCGAAAGTAATCCCATGCTCGAGCTCATCGAGGAAGATAGCGATGATACAGAAGCGGATAAAGACGACACAGCATCAACCAGTTCACAGGAAGCGGAGACAGCACCTTCAGACAGTAACAATCCTGAGAGCGCACCAGCGAACGCAAGCTCAGATGAATCTGGCGAAGGCACAGGGGACCTCACTATAGATGAACAGTGGCAATCCGAAAATATTCCAGATGACCTTCCAGTAGATACCAGTTGGGATGATATCTACAGCAACGCACCGGCAAGTGGCGCACCAGCAGGCTCAGAGGACTTCGCTTCAGACTACCAACAGGTAGCTTCAGAAACCCTCCAGGAGCACCTGCTTTGGCAATTAAATCTTACCCCCATGTCGGATACCGACAACCTGATTGCAATCTCACTCATCGACGGCATCCAGCCGGACGGAATGCTCACGGCTTCGCTGGAAGATATTCTGAGTGGTTTTGATCCGGAAATGGAAATTGAGCTGGACGAGGTGCAGGCTGTACTAACACGCATCCAGCATTTTGATCCGATAGGCGTAGCCGCACGAGATCTCAGCGAATGCCTGCTCCTGCAACTCAAGCAGCTACCAGAGCAAACTCCGTACCTGAGTGAAGCAATTTTGATTGCCGCAGAACATCTTGACCTGCTTGCCAGTCGAGACTTCAACACGCTAAAGCGTAAAACGCGATGGAACGAATCAATTCTGGAGCACGCCATCGCCCTGATTCAGTCGATGAACCCCAGGCCGGGTTCGTCAATTTCAGCTGACGAAACCGAGTACGTAATTCCTGATGTGAGCGTGCGCAAGGACAAGGGCAGGTGGGTTGTTGAGCTCAACCCGGACGCAACCCCGAGACTGGGAATTAACGCCACCTATGCGGGCATGATTAAGCGGGCTGACAAAGGTGCTGACAATACTTTTCTCAAGGACAACCTTCAGGAAGCACGCTGGTTTTTAAAGAGCCTCCAATCCCGCAACGAAACCCTGTTAAAAGTTGCAACGCGCATAGTCGAGCACCAAAAAGGATTTCTTGAATACGGTGAGGAAGCCATGCAGCCACTGGTACTGCACGACGTAGCGGAAGCAGTAGATATGCACGAATCCACAATATCCCGGGTTACGAACCGCAAATATATGCACACCCCCCGCGGCATATTTGAACTCAAATATTTTTTTTCAAGCCATGTGGGAACAAATTCGGGCGGCGAAGTATCCAGCACGGCAATTCGAGCGCTTATCAAAAAACTCACCGCCGATGAAAATCCCAGAAAGCCGTTGAGCGATAGCAAAATTGCAACGATGCTGGGAGAACAGAACATAAAGGTTGCGAGAAGAACGGTAGCAAAATACCGGGAATCCTTGTCTATTCCGCCTTCAAACGAAAGGAAAAGACTAGTCAGCTCATGAACATGATTTTGACAATTACACGTAAAAGGAGGGCTCATAGCAACAACAGAATCTATACAAACCCGGACTTATAACAGAGGGACAAAACTATGCAGTTAAATATTAGTGGTCACCACATTGATGTAACCGAATCATTGCATGCGCACGTCACCAATAAAATTGGAAAACTGGAGCGCCACTTTGATCATATCACCAATGTTCATGTAGTACTTTCCGTTGAAAAACTGGTGCAGAAAGCCGAAGCCACATTACATATTAGTGGTGCCGAATTATTCGCAGATGCCGAATCAGAAGATCTGTACACCGCCATAGATTCACTTTCCGGAAAACTGGATCGCCAAATACTCAAACACAAAGAAAAACTTATCAACCGACACAGGCAAAAAGCAACGCCGGAAACCTAAACCAGGAACCTAAAACAGGCTCTTGTAACAAGCTGGGTCTGGCGCAAGCCAGGCGCATAATTTACAATCTCGCGCCATACATATGGGCTGCCAGTACCATGCTTGATTTTAACAATGTTCTGCTTGCATCCTGCACTTGCACGGTCCGCCAACAGGTCAGCAAGAAGAGCGCACTACAGCTAGCGACCGACGTCTTTGCTATCAGATTTCCTGAGCTGGATACTCGACTTCTGTTTGATCGCTTAATGGAGAGAGAGAATCTGGGTAGCACCGGGTTGGGTGAAGGTGTCGCAATTCCGCATTGCCGAATGTCAGGTTTTGATCAGATTGCCGGAGTATTTCTAAAACTTGCCAACCCTATTGAATTTGGATCACCAGACGGTGCTCCCATCGACCTTATGTTTGTGCTGGTTGTTCCCGATGCTGCCGAAGCAAGCCATCTGGAGGTGCTGTCCGTACTCGCATCGGTACTTGGCAATCATGAGTATCGAACGCTGCTACGGGATATCCAAAACGATGAAGCACTACATGCAAATATGTTGCAGTTGTTAAACGCAGCGCACCAAGCCAGATCAATATAATACCCGGGCAGGATTTCATAAGGGAATCTCTGATGAAACTAACCATAATCAGCGGACGATCCGGATCTGGCAAAAGTACTGCGCTGCATGTACTTGAAGATGCCGGGTATAACTGCGTGGACAATCTTCCTGTTGGCCTGTTGCCTGCTCTTATCCATGACGCACTGCGAGATAATCACGGGCAGTCACAACGGATGGCTGTGAGTATCGATGCCCGAAATTTACCCCACGATCTGCAACTGTTCCCGGAAATTCTAATTTCCATTGACCGAATGAAACTTGATTCCGAAGTGGTTTATCTGGACGCTCTGAGTCCAACGCTTGTCAAACGTTTTAGTGAAACAAGAAGGCGCCATCCGCTCACCACCACCACACTGGATTTGCACCAGGCTATCGAAGCCGAGCGCCAGCTACTGGAAAATATCTCTGACATCGCTGATCTGACTATTGATACCACAAATTTAAGTTCCACCGATTTGGCTGATCTAATCAGCAGCAGAATAGTTGAGCGGTCGGATAGCGGCACTTCCCTGCTATTCCGATCTTTCGGTTTCAAACATGGTGTACCTGTAGACGCAGACCAGGTATTCGATGCGCGCTGCCTGCCAAACCCATACTGGGAACCCCAACTTCGTGCCCTCACCGGGCAGGATCAGGCCGTGGTCGATTTTCTCTCCCGGCAAGCGCTCGTAAACGAGATGTACAATGATATATGCAAATATCTGGATACCTGGCTACCCAGATTTGAAGCCAAAAACCGAATCTATATGACGGTGGCCATTGGATGTACCGGAGGCCAGCACCGTTCTGTGTATCTGGCGAATCGCCTGGAACAACGGTTTTCCAGACGATCTGAAAACGTTCTAGTTCGACACAGGGAACTGGCCCCAGATGCGGGACCTGTCCGGGAAAGTAAAACGTAATAGCTCTATACTGACCACGCTATGAAGAACGAACAAGTCACTATTATTAATCGTCTGGGTTTGCATGCGCGGGCCGCATCAAAATTTGTCAGTGCGGCAAAAGGTTTTTCCTGCAAGATCAGCCTGTGCAAGAATTCGGAACAAGTGGACGGCAAGAGCATTATGAGTGTAATGCTGCTTGCCGCATCCAAGGGCAGCGTCCTCACGCTTATTACTGAAGGTGAAGACGAAGACGCCGCATTTGAGTGCCTGGATTCTCTGATTGCTGGCAAATTTGGCGAGCCAGATTAGACGAGACCAGCAAATGAATTTCAGAGAGCAACTCAACCAGATAATTGGCTCCTTCGGCAAGGGCAACTGGAACGAGATGCAGTATCTACTCAAGTCTCTGAAGCACCACGAAATTGCCACCCTGTTGGAATCTGCACCACCCAAAGCCCGGCACTTTATCTGGGAATTACTGGATAATGAAACCGAGAGCCGTGTACTGCACCATTTAAACGAAGAAGTGCGTGCCGAGTTTCTGGAGTCCATGAACACAGAAGAGCTGGTAGCCGCAGCGGGTGAAATGGACACAGACCACTTCGCCGATATCCTCCAACAATTACCCGACGCCATTACACACCAGGTTCTTGCCTCTATGGACGCCGCAGACCGTGCCCGGGTTGAGGAAGTACTATCATACCCCGAAGACAGCGCTGGCGGACTAATGAACACGGACGCGATAACCGTGAGACCAAGGCACTTGCTTGAGCTGGTATTGCGTTATCTGCGACGCCAGACTGACTTACCGGAAATGACTGATGGCCTGATTGTAGTAAATAGCAGAGATGAGTACATAGGCGTACTTGCACTGTCCAAACTGCTCACCACGGACCAGTCAGTAACTGTTCGCGAAGTTATGAATACCGAAATAGAAGCTATTCCGGTGGACCTGCCTGACTCCGAAGTAGCGCGAATTTTTGCCGAACAAGATCTGGTATCTGCTGCCGTAGTAGACAAACAGGGCAAGCTCGTAGGTCGCATTACGATTGATGACGTAGTTGACGTAATTCTTGAAGATGCGGATGAAAATATACTTGCACGTGTTGGACTGGATCTGGACGAAGATACCTTTGCACCCATCGGAAAATCCACCTGGCGCAGGGCTGTCTGGTTGGGATTAAACCTGGTAACCGCATTTATGGCTGCCGCGGTAATAAATATCTTTGAAGAGACCATAGTCAAGGTAGTGGCCCTGGCGATTCTCATGCCTGTGGTAGCAAGCATGGGCGGTATAGCCGGAACACAAACGCTCACACTCGTGATTCGCGGCCTGGCACTGGGACATATCAGCCGGGCTAATATTCTCTGGTTACTTAATCGAGAATTCGTAGTTGCGCTGCTTAACGGCCTGTTTTGGGCAAGCGTGGTGGCGGTGGGAGTATCGTTGATATTCAGCGATGTAACGCTTGGCTACGTTATCGCCATCGCAATGGTGACGAACATCGTTATTGCCGCCCTAACCGGTAGCTTACTTCCTTCAATTCTAATAAAAATGGATATAGATCCAGCCCTTGCAGGTGGAGTAATACTCACAACCATTACAGATATAGCCGGTTTTTTTGTATTTCTCGGACTCGCCACCTGGTTTTATGCCTAGTATTCAGGCCTGGAATCAGGGTTTAAGACTTAGCCTCCTAACGCGTGCTAAGCCGTAGCGATCATCATTTCATCAATGAGCAAAGATCCGGTGCAGATATTGCCCCGCAAGTCCACATCGTTTCCTATACCTTCAACCCCAAGAAACATGTTTTTCAAATTGGAAGCAATGGTGAAATTTTCTATGGGGTAGGCAATCTCGCCGTTTTCTATCCAGAAACCGGAAGCCCCGCGAGAGTAATCGCCAGTGACGGCATTCACGCCCTGCCCCATCAGCTGGGTGACCATAACCCCGGTTCCCATCTGGTTTAGCAGTTGGGAATAATCGCTTGATTCACCCTCTATGCGGATATTGCGTACCCCGCCCCCGTTTCCGGTCGTTTGCATTGCCAATCTTCTGGCGGAATATGCACTTAAGATGTAGCTGTCCACTACCCCTTTGTTGATTATAGCCTTTGAGCTTGTCGCAACGCCGTCGCTGTCAAACCCCGCACTTCCCATAGCTTCTGGCAAACGTGGATACTCGACTATGGAGAGTGTATTATGCGCAACTTTTGTGCCGAGAGAGTCTGTCAGAAAGGATATGTTTCTATACAGGGCTCCCCCCATAAGTGCCCCAAGTAGTGAAGACACCAGCCCTGCCGCCATCTGCGGTGAAAACAGTACCGGCATTGTTCCCGCCTTAAAGTCGCGACACCCCAGTCGGGAAATTACGCGGCGTGCTGCCTCTCGTCCAACCAGTAGCTCACTTTCCAGATTCTCCGCAGATCTTCCCACGGTGTACCAGTAATCTTTTTGCATCCCCCTTTTTTCACTGGCAATAACGGCCAGACTCAAACTATGTCGGCTCGACAGAGAGCTACCCAAAAAACCGTGGCTGTTTCCATATGCCAGACAGCTGAGCTGGGATGCAACGGTAGCGCCATCAGAATTGCTGATGCGTTTATCTTGCGACATAGCCTCAGATTCACAAGCTAGTGCCTTCAAAGAAGCCTCTTCAACAGAAATCCCCCAGGGATGGTACAGATCCAGCTCGGGAATATCGCTCGCCATCAGTTCTGCAGCCGCCAGACCATTACAAGAATCTGGCTGGGTAAACCGGGCGATATTAAGCGCCGCCTTTACGGTATCGAGCACAGCTTCTCGAGAAACATCTGACGTTGAAGCCACACCTTTGCAATCATCCAGATACACGGTGATTCCAAATCCACGGTCCTGGTTAAACTCTACGGTCTCAAGTTCTCCCATACGCGCGGTCACACTAAGTCCAACATCCATCCCAACCGAAACCTCGGCCGCCGTTGCTCCCATTTTACGAGCGGTATCCAAAATCATTTCCACCTGGGCTCTAATCCGGGTTTCATCAGCACTTATATCGCCCATGGGAGAATCATTTTTAGCGGGTTCATTCATTATGCATTACCATATTCCCTTATGTGGATCACTTGCGCATCCACCCTCACTAGCCGAGCGATAAAAAAGTACCCCAAGTATGACCGAAGATGGACCAGAAACAGAGGAAAAACCCAGTAGGACAGCCCGAAAGAAAGAGGCGCTTGCACTGCAAACACTTGGCGCCAGGTTGATCAGCCTTGGACCAGACCAGCTGGCTCTGTTGCCAATACGGGATAAGCTAAAGCAGGCCATATCCGACCACCATCGTTTTAAAAGCCATGAGGCAAAGCGACGGCAGCTTCAATTCATTGGCCGGTTAATGCGCGATGAAGATATTGGCCCGATACAGGATGTTCTTAACGATATCAATCAGGTAAGTGCGTCAGCGCAGTACCAACTACACCAATTGGAGGATTGGCGAGACAGGCTGATATCAGACTCCCAGGCACTCACCAACTATCTGAATGATCACCCCAATACAGATATCCAGAAATTGCGCTCACTAATACGCCTGGCAAGGCATGCGGAACAACAACACAGTCCACCCACGGATAAAAAAGCCCATCGACAGTTATTTCGCTTTTTGCGAGACAATCAAACTGCATAACCTGGTTACGAAACTAGGCAGCAGTTCCACCCACTACCAGTTCATCTATTTTCAGACTTGGCTGACCAACACCAACCGGAACCGATTGGCCGTTCTTTCCACACACGCCCACGCCCTGATCCAGTTTCAGGTCATCACCCACCATTGATATTCGCGTCATCACTTCTGGACCATTGCCAATCAACGTGGCCCCTTTAACCGGAGCTGTTACCTTTCCGTTTTCAATGAGGTAGGCCTCCGTTGCCGAGAATACAAACTGTCCAGAAGTAATATCAACCTGGCCTCCGCCAAAATTAACCGCATATATGCCCTTTTTAACACTGGCGATAATTTCCTCCCGCTTGCTCTCCCCCGCCAGCATGTAGGTATTGGTCATGCGAGGCATCGGCAGATGCGCGTAGGACTCGCGCCGCCCATTTCCAGTGGGGTGCATTCCCATGAGTCGTGCGTTCAATTTGTCGAACATATACCCTTTGAGAATCCCGTTCTCAATCAGGGTAGTGCTCTGGGTAGCCTCACCTTCATCATCGACCGTAAGCGAGCCACGACGATTCTCCATCGTGCCGTTATCTACTACAGTACACAATGAAGATGCTACCTGTTCGCCTATTCGACCTGAAAATGTGGAGCTGCCCTTTCGATTAAAATCGCCCTCAAGCCCATGACCTACAGCTTCGTGTAACAACACCCCTGGCCAGCCAGAACCGAGAACTACGGGCATTGAACCCGCGGGAGCTGCTACCGCTTCCAGATTTATCAGGGCAATTCGAACTGCTTCTCGGGCAAAATCCAGGCAGCGTTCCTGTTCCAAAAACCAGTCCAGCCCAAATCTGCCTCCCCCACCGCAGCTACCACGTTCCTTGCGTCCCTTATCAACAACAATCACCGACACATCCATTCGCACCAGTGGGCGCACATCTCCTGCAAAGGTCCCATCAGTGGCCACTATGAGGCAGGTATCGTGTGAAGCACTCAAGCGCACAGTAACCTCTTCTACCCGGGAATCCAGGTTTCTCGCTTCCTGTTCCACACGCTTCAGCAATTCAACTTTCTGTGTCTCATCAAGCGAACTTATAGGGTCCGCTGCGCCGTATCTGCAAACCTGGGAACCTGAGCGCAGCACACAAACTGCATGATCCTGACCCTGGCGTGAAATACTCTTTGCGGCCTGAGTTGCCTGCGTTAGCGCGGGCAACATAAGATCATCTGCATAAGCAAAACCGGTTTTTTCCCCACAAATTGCACGCACTCCCACGCCCCGGTCACTACTAAATCCAGCATCCCTTACAATGCCATCTTCCAAAGACCAGAATTCACTGCGACTTGCCTGAAAATATAACTCACCCATATCAATACTATTTGACAGCATACCTCCCAACAATTTTTCTATGTCGCGCAGTTGCAGTTCAGCAGGAAGCCACAAATTTTCCTGTGCTATCTGAAGTAGTTCTGAACCGGTATCTTCAACACCGCTTTTACTGCCTGTATCGAATCCTGTCACTTAAGCTCCTGGACAATCAAAGCGCTTTCATCAGATTCGTCCAGATTAGCGCTCTCCTGTTGCAACATTTCTTCTCTTACTATTTCTGTTTCCAACTCTGCGTCAGAATCTGTTTGTGATTTTGTACCTGGCAAGGGCTCACCTTCCGCCTTCGTTTCTAACACGCGAACGCGTGTCCCTTGCATATTTTTGGTGAACATTCCGTCAAAAACCACTTTGGGATCATCAATGGTGCCACTAATCTGGTAGCGCGCACTACTGAAGGCTTCTAACGGGCCTTCAATAATCTTGCTGCCCACCAGTATTCCCAGGCCAACCACCGGATTAGCGACCGCAGCCCACGCCGCATACCATGGAAGTGCCTTGGTTACCGGTAAGGTTACAATCATGGTGTTGTCAAGGGTTTGCAGATTCAAATCCACCGTGCCTTCTATATCAAAGCTACCACTACTTCCATCAACCTTGAATGCATCAACAAAGGTAATAAGACCCGAATCAAAATTCACGGTTGCATCTACCGAATCAAATTCAATGCCCTTGCCAAATACATCTGAAAAGTCACCGCTAAACCGCTTTGCAACAGCGCTGAAATTCAACAGCGTAAATATTCGCAGTGGTCCCGTTGCTCCTTCAATATCGAGAAACTCACCATTGGCTATATTAAAACTACCGATACCGTTCAATCCTTCCAGAGTGAAATTAAGCGGAGATCCTATCCAGCTTACGTCCGCATTCGCTTGAATACTTTCACTGCGGATGCTGGGCGCATACTCCCACTGGGGTAAAATATCGGCCATATCCCGGCCACCGACCGACCCATTAAAAAAGGTACGGTTATGCAGTGGCTGCCATAATACGCCTGCTTCCGAAAGAATATTCAGGCCCTTAATCCTTGCATCTACATTTAGCAATTTTATATCTTCACCAGACCTGCGCAAATTAAAGGACCAGGAACCGTAATTCTCCTCCCCGACAAATACGCGATCCAGTACAAGGTCCATATCCATCAGCAAATCGCTGTCAAAATTCTCAAGTGGGTCAGGCAACACCGGTAGGCCGGTTTCTGCTTGACCTGGAATAGCACCAGAGGCTGTATCCGGTTCTGTATCCGGTAATAGCAGGGACCGGATGTGTACCTTTGGAGGTGAACTGCCATCCTTTCGATAACTCGCGTTCATATCCAGTGACACCACCGAAAACTCGGTGTACTCACTTCTACCCCGTCCCTGCAATACCAGGTCCGTGAATTCCAGATCATCCATTAGCACCTGGCCCACACGCAAATCCTGTAAGGCCCAGGGAAATGAAAGTGTCTCCTGTAATCCAGACCGGGTCGATTCCTCCTCTGCATCGCTATCGGTAGAACTAAAATCCAGCGTTGAGAGACTACCCGTCACCACAAATTCATCACCAATGCTGGCGTCATCCAGAGGTGTAATTCCAACACCCAAAGATCCTTTGGAAAGTTCACTGTTTTTGAACCGCCACCAGCCCGACGCTCTATTTAGTATTTCCAGGCCCAACAATATTTCATCGCCCGGAAATTCCGCATCAATAACTACATCCCAGCTGTCTGAGGCAGACTTATACAGCTCGGAAGGCAAACCCAATCGCAGGCCTTCGAGGTTCGTTTTTACTGATAAAGTTGAGGCTGCATCCTCACCCGGAAAAAACTTCATCTCAGCTGCGTAGGCAAATTCACCCGAAACCAAACCGCCGTGTTGTATATCCAACCATTCACTCACCACATCTGCTTCTGCAGTACCTGCGCTGTTTAAATGAATTACTTCATTTCTGGTGGAAAACAGGAAAGTTGCAGGACGACCAAACAGCTTTCCTTGAACCAATTTACTATTAACCTCACGCGGGTAAATGTATTCAGCGCTACCTTTCAAATTACTTGCCAATAAACCATAGTCCGGCATATCCAGTTGCGCATCATCCAACTCAACAACGAGCTCGGCCTTCACTTCCCTGCCTTTGTCGGTAACCGGAATATTCGCTACAAGGTTTAGCTTTAGATTTCCATCGGCCGTCCAACTCTCGTCCACGAATGTAAGAGATTCCGTGAGCGGACTATGGCGTATAAAATCCAGTGCAGATGTGAAATTACCCCCACCCTGCATGGAAACATCAACGTAAGCGGCATCCCGTGGCATAGAAAGCTCCAGGTTGCCGAAGTTCAGCCCCCGGGACTCAGCAGTGGAGAACGATGCCTCGACTGTTTTTGAGGTGAGATACACATCACCTGCCAGTTTCTGTACGAGGGGCCAGCTTGGTTCATACTGGACAACGAGATTGGAAACATCGAAATGCATGACAATCTCCTTGGAGGGTGGGCCGGCATGTCGCTTGAGGTCACCATGGTAGGCAATTTCTGCTGATAAAATTTCACCCGCCTTAATTGATTCGCCAAGCCAGACCCGTAGATTGGGTTCCATTGTCACAGGCAACAATTGCTTGGCCTGGTTTGCATGCATATTTCCAACATCCACCACTATAAGCAATTTTTGATCCAGCACGTCCAAAGGTCGAGTCAGCCCGAAACCCCCTTTAAGCCATGCGTCACCCATCTGCAATCTCAGGTTCTCGCCGATTAAGCCCAGGTAATCTCCTGAAAAATGGATGAGCAGGCTGCCATCAACGCGATCCATTTCGACGGGTTGTGCAAACAGTTTTTTAAAGCCCAGTTGCATATCCCTGGCTGCAAGTTGTAATTCAATCGCGTCGCGTGTAGCAACAACTCCGGCTGCAACATTGCGCATGAACGGAATTCCCCGGTACTCATCCGCGTTCACATTCCGAATTTCTCCAATTCCGGAATACTCCCCACTCTGCAAATCATATTTCAAGGCAATCTTGCTTAACTGGCCACTTGCTTTTAAGCCATCTATCCACAAAGACAGGGCCTCATGCTTGCTGAGCAAGGTTCCAGCCAATTCGCTTGCTACACCCAGATCCAGATCGGGCACCTCAATGGATACATGCTCACCGGGAACGAGCGTAATCAATAAATTTTCCTCTATGAGCTCCCCTATCCTGTTAATTCTTACGCCATAGCGATCTCGTTTGGATCCAACCATGAACTCCGCTTCAGCATCCAGCCCGTCAACCCGCCCGCTGGGAAAATCAAACTCTCCCAAATCAACGATCAGGTAACCTCCTCCGCCGGTAGCACTTATGCCTATCCGACCTTCTATTGCTTCGATCATGCCGGATACGTCCCATAGCGCACCCAATGATTTGCTGATGTTCAAGCCCTTGATTGACACGGACGCTTCCCCGGCTATGCCCTCTCCAGGCTCTTCGGGGTCCAGTGGGCCCGGGATTACTGCATATTGCACATTCACTTCGCAACCGGGGCATGCAGTACCAACACGCATACTGGGATGGGCGCCAATACCCAAAGTGCTATCACCCACAGAAAGATACACCTGCCCGCGATGTAAATCGGAGTTTTGCAGTAGTGCTGTGAGCGTCAGGTAATCAGATTCCATGGCGACAGATTCTTCAACAGCCCATTCCACAGGATGTACACGAACCTCGCCCAGAAATATTTCCCCGGAATACCTTAGAAAACTTTCCACATCAAAAGCTTCTTCCGGTATCTCTTGCCCCAGAATTGTAATTCTGCCTTTACTGTCCCGGGTTATGGCAATACTGCTATCCTGCACTCGCAATCGAGATGCAACAACCCGGTTACGAAACAGGCTTTCAAAAACACCCAGCTCCAGATGTACGTCTGACGCAATACCACCGTGAAATCGAACCACTTCAACTTCAACTATCGGATTAAATCCCCGCCAGGAACCGGAAAGCCCCTCAAAAATCGTGCCTGAATCCTGCAAAGCCAGGTTTATTCTGGGTTCCAGATCGGCCAAAAAAAGCATCCCCACGCGCCCCAGCCCCTGCAACATAGCAACAAGCAGGGTGATTGCCACCACAGTGCGGATGAAAATGCGCAAAAAAGACGACAATTGTTGTTTACCGGGCCATTTGATAGGGTTTAGACACGCTTCACAGACCTAAATTCAGGACAGGTACACATTATCCTGCTTATGCGCAGTTTAATAAACTTCACACCCTTATGAGTTCAAAGTACAAACCATCAAATTCAGGTTCTACTTTACATTCCACCTGAACACCCAGACTGGAAAGCAAGTTGGAAAAATATTTCGATTCGTAGCCATTCAGCCTGTCCGCGAGTTCCGGGTGTAAGCGTAACTCATATTTTTGACGTAATCTCGACATCTCTCCTGCCGAAGCAATGCCGCTTCTTTCGGTATACGCTCGATTTTTAAGTTCGCGGAATATCTCATAGCAGACGGTCTGTGTTGATTTTAAAACCGCCATACCATCACAAGCCCGACAATCTTCACCCAACTGCCTGGCTAAACTTTCACGGTCTCGTTTGCGTGTCATTTCGACCAGCCCAAATTCCGAAAATCCGGAGATACGGGTTCGCTGCGGATCTTTTTCTGTGGCCTTTTGCAATTCTCCAAGAACATGCAACCGGTGTTCTGATTGATCCATATCAATAAAATCTATCACGATGATGCCGCCCAGGTTACGCAATCGCAATTGCCTGGGTATTTCATGCGCTGCTTCGATATTGGTCCGATAAACCGTTTGCTCCAGGTTGCGATTACCAACAAATACACCTGTATTAACATCAATGGTAACCATAGCCTCGGTCTGCTCAATGACAATACTGCCTCCGGATTTGAGTTTTACATTGGGAACCATGACGGCGGATATTTCTTTCTCTATTTCATACGTGTCAAACGCGGCTTTGGACGGATCTTCCAATACTAGTTTGCTTGCATACTCCGGAAGCTGAAACTTCAGGTAGTTAAGCAACAAGTCATGGGCCATAACATCATCTATGTTGATTGACTGCGTTTCAGCTCGTGCCAGATCCCTGACAATTTTTATAAACAAGGCTTGCTCCTTATAGAACAATCCTGGAGGCCGGGATGCCAGAACATCAGTGTTCAAAGACAGCCAAAGCTGGCCCAAATAATTCACATCCTGTTCAATATCTGTTTCATCAACAGCCATTGCATTGGTTCTGGCAATAAAGCCAACAGAATTCGTCAGTCCGACATTTTCCCGAAATTTGCATATCATGTTGGTCAAGCGGTCCCGTTCCGCAAGCTCCGATATTTTCTGGGAGACCCTAATGTGCGTACTGGCAAATAGCAGTACCAGATATCTGGACGCTATGGAAAGATGCATTGTCAATCGCGCGCCCTTATCACTAATTTGATCTTTTGTGACCTGCACGAGAAGCAATTGACCCTCGCGCAAAATATTTTGAATCTCTCCCGCTCCCTTCACTTCATTTACATGTAAAAATCCATGACGCTCCTTGCCGTAATCCACAAATGCAGCCTGTATACCAGGCAGTATCCGAACCACGCGGCCGACATAAATATTTCCCGTGATGTTCTTGCTGGCCTCGCGTTCCAGATACAAAGCCTGAAGCTGCCCGTCCGCCATAACTGCCACACGTGTTTCATACTGCTCAACATTTATCAGCAGGGATTCAGACACGATACAGCCAGGTATCAATACCGGCCCGCTTGAGAAGTTGTTCGGTTGCACACAGGGGAAGTCCCATTATTCCACTGTGACTCCCCTGAATGTTCTCTACAAAGGTTCCACCAACACCTTGAATGCCATAGGCACCGGCCTTGTCACAGGGCTCACCCGTTTGCCAATAACGAGCTATTTCCTCCCGCCCAAGTTTCCGGAAATTTACCCTGGAAACAGACAAATGGGCAGATACACTGGTACCGTGTCGCAAATTCAACGCGGTATACACAAGGTGCTGGTTACCTGATAACTGTGACAACATATCGCAGGCCTGGGCACAGTTTTCGGGTTTTCCGAATATTGTGTTTTCGAATACCACGATGGTATCCGCTGCAAGTATAGGAAGCTTTTGAAGTTGTATGTACTCCGCTTTTTCCCGCGCCATCCGCTGTACATAACATTCAGCGGATTCCGCCTGATAAACAGACTCATCAATATTTGCCGGTTCGATTCTGAAGCGTAATCCCAGGGTCTGTAGCAAGTGCGCCCTTCGCGGACTTTGAGAGGCAAGAATAAATTGTTCGGCCATGAAAACCTTCTAAAAGCGGGAAGACCTGCTTCTACTGAGTAAAATGTAAACCAAAGGCCATGCCAATGCGCTGGCCGATGCCACCCAGAGAAATGTCAGGTGAAATTTCGCATCCAGAAATTGAACCCAAATCAGGTTCTTAAATAACTCGATGCACATTACCATCGCAAAAATAACTACCGCCTGCTGCAGAACGGTGTACATTCGCAAACGTTCATAATTTGACCAGGTCACGTAAGTTAAGGCGGCAAGACAAAAGGCATTTACGCCAAGTGGTTCCCCTAACAGGACATCGAGGACGAGCCCCAATATCCACGCCCGCACCATTCCAAAATGTTGCGGCAGCTCCATAACTAAAAAAAACAAAACCAGCACCAACCACGATGGGCGCAACCAGGAAAGCCACGGAGGTGCCCAATCCGGCAAGTGGAATACAGACAGCACCAACGCGCAGATCAGGCTCAGAATAATGGTTACAATACCCGCTCCAAAATTCACCGGTCTGCCTCTGGTCGATCCGAAAATACCAACAATACATGCCGGCTGCGATCAAGTGCTGCAGAAGGTAAAGCCTGCACACGCGCAAAACTCTGCGTCTCCTCGACTACCACAGACGTTACCACACCAACCGGATAACCCCTGGGAAACTTACCTCCCAATCCCGAGCTTACCAACAAATCACCCTCTACAATGTCAGCAGTAACCGGTACATATTCCAGCTCAAGCACATCCAGTCGACCCGTACCTGCTGCAACTACTCGTAAATCGTTTCGGTTTACCTGAACCGGTACGGCATGGGTACTATCCGTTATCTGCAGAACCCTGCTGCTGGATTCAGCGACTTCCACTACCTGGCCAAATAATCCCTGCGCATCCACTACGGCCTGCCCCACATAGATGCCCTGTTTAGCCCCTTTATCGACAATTACTTCATGCCGAAGGGGCGATGGTAATACCCCGGTTATCTCGGCTATCAGAACTTCCCTGTTTACCTGCTCCTGACTACCAAGCAAACTTCTCAGTCTGGCATTTTCTTCCCGTAAACTTATAAATCTTTGCGTTACTTGTGATAACTCAAGTAAACGCTGCTTCATTTCGGCATTCTCAGCGCTAAGCGTTTCACGCGAAGCAAGTGTTTCGGAGGCTACATCAGAAAAGTAGTATGGTAATTCAGCGATGCTGTAAACAGGTGCAACCACACTGGCAAGGAAATTCCGCAAGGGATCAAGAATGCTGGTATTACGCTCCACTGTGAACAACAAGGTGGAAACTATGAACAAAGCGCCGAGAAAATAACCGGCTCCCGATTCCCTGACAAAAAGCGTTTTGATCGTCTAGGCCCTCAGATCATCAGCAACAGGCTGAGTCTCGAATGCTCCTTCGAATTCTGCCGCAAACAGAGCGACAATGGGTGGATCAGTCAGTTGACAATAAATCTGTATTACCAGCCGCATCCATCAACTCCAGAGCTTTGCCTCCCCCGCGCGCGACGCAGGTCAGGGGATCTTCCGCAACAATGACGGGTAGCCCGGTTTCCTCCGCCAGCAGAATATCTATATCGCGTAACAAGGCGCCACCACCGGTTAGCACGAGGCCATTTCCGGCTATGTCCGATGCCAGTTCCGGAGGCGTTTGTTCCAGCGCGCTTTTAACCGCCTGTACAATCATAGACAGGGGCTCTTGCAGTGCCTCAAGAATTTCGTTACTGCTCAGTGTGAAGGAACGAGGGACACCTTCTGCAAGGTTTCTGCCTCTCACATCAATTTCCAGGAGCTCCTTTTGAGGATAAGCCGTACCTATCTCCTGCTTGATACGTTCTGCAGTGGCCTCGCCAATCAGGCTGCCCTGCGTGCGCCGTACATAAGCCACAATGGCTTCATCGAACCGGTCTCCACCCACGCGCACGGTCTCGGAATACACCACACCGTTTAAGGAAATTATAGCCAGCTCGGTTGTCCCTCCACCAATATCGACCACCATCGTTCCTACAGCCTCATGCACAGGTAATCCTGCACCGATTGCAGCGGCCATGGGTTCCTCGATAAGGCGTACGTCCCTTGCACCTGCACTCAGGGCAGATTCCCGTATGGCCCGGCGCTCCACTTCAGTGGATTTACAGGGTACGCATACCAGCACGCGAGGGCTGGGTCGAATAAAGGAATTCTCATGTACCTGATTGATAAAATACTTCAACATTTTCTCTGTCACGAGAAAATCGGCTATCACACCATCCTTCAGAGGGCGGATAGCGGTAATATTTCCAGGCGTACGACCTAACATGCGTTTGGCATCAAGACCAACCGCAGCTACGCTTTTTTGCGAGCCGGAAGTTCGAATGGCAACCACTGAGGGCTCGTTTAGTACAATGCCCTCATCACGCACATATATCAGCGTATTAGCAGTGCCCAGATCTATCGCTAGATCACGTGAAAACATTCCACGAAATTTTTTAAAAAACATGAATCAGCCAAAGACCTATTTTAGTGAGGCAACTCCGCCGTTTAAGCTATTTCCACCCACTGGAAATAGCATGAGATATGGCGCGTAACTCTAGCAACGGCAAGCATTCTGAGCAAGGTTCAATTATCATAGCAGCCTCTATTTACGAGCCTAAGTAGCATTAATGATCATTGAACTGGAAGAACTGAAGAATTTGGGTCGACTCGCGAAAATTGAGCTTGATTCCCGAGCGCAAAATCGCGCCGCGACAGACCTGAATAACATTATGCAAATGATTGCGCAAATGCAGAGTGTGGATACCTCAAATACAAATCCCATGGAAAACCCACTGGATGCTATTCAACGATTGCGTCTGGACGAGGTGAGTGAATCAGACCATAGAGACGAGTTTCAAGCATTGTCAGAACACACCCGGGACGGCCTCTACACCGTTCCGCGCGTAATAGAATAATTTTAATGGACCCATTTTCCTCACTAGAAACCCTGCGCAGCGGTCTGGACTCCGGTGAGTTCAGCAGCGTGGAATTGGCGAAGCATTACCTCGCGCGAATCAACAAATACAACCCACAGCTAAATTGCTTCATTACCATTCCGGAAGCGGAAGCTTTGCAGCAGGCTACAAAAGCAGATGCGCTCATCGCCAAAGGCAATTCTGGCGTTCTGTGCGGGCTGCCAATGGCGCTCAAGGACATATTTCTAACCCGCGGCATACTTACTACTTGCGGGAGTCGAATGCTCGAGAATTTCATCGCGCCCTACAACTCAACGGTAGCTGAAAAGCTGGCGGGAAGCGGAATGGTGTGTCTGGGGAAAACCAACATGGACGAATTTGCCATGGGGTCCAGCAACGAAAACAGCCACTATGGTGCGGTACGTAATCCCTGGAACACGGAATATGTACCGGGGGGTTCTTCCGGCGGGTCAGCTGCTGCTGTATCTGCCGCCCTGGTGCCAGTGGCAGCGGGTACGGACACGGGTGGATCCATTCGTCAACCTGCGGCCTTTTGTGGAATTTCCGGAATCAAGCCCACCTACGGCCGTGTGTCACGTTACGGCATGGTAGCCTTCGCATCGAGTCTGGACCAGGGCGGCGCTTTTGGCCGTTGTGTACAGGATGTGGCACTACTACTTTCCGGAATGGGCGGTCACGACCCACGGGACTCCACAAGCGCTGATCACGACATGCAGGATATACATGCACTGGCCACTGGCGATGACAAGGGTTTTACGCTGGGTAACAAAAAAATAACTATCGGCCTGCCGAAAGAATATCTGGAAAACCTGGACGGTGCCCAGTTGCAAGCTGTGTATGAAACCGCGCGCAATATTTTCGAAACTCAGGGCGTCCAGTTCAGGGAAGTTTCCTTACCCCATACTTCCGTTGCAGTGCCAACTTACTACGTAATCGCCGGGGCAGAAGCATCCACAAATTTGTCCCGTTACGATGGTGTGCGTTATGGCTATCGTTGTAAAGATCCGCAAAACCTGGAAGATCTGTATGTGCGTTCCAGGACGGAAGGATTTGGAGACGAGGTAAAACGTAGAATTCTAACAGGTACCTATACTTTGTCTGTCGGCTATTACGATGCCTATTATGTAAAAGCACAAAAAGTCCGTCGTCTTATTGCCAATGATTTTTCCGAGGTTTTTAAGGACGTCGATCTGCTTATGACGCCTACCACACCTTCACACGCTTTCAAACTGGGGCAACTTACCAAAGACCCGGTCGAAATGTACCAACAGGACATTTTCACAACCCCGGCAAGCCTTGCCGGACTGCCGTGCCTTTCTGTGCCCTGTGGCACCATCAACGGATTACCGCTGGGATTGCAGTTGATTGCCCCGCACTTTGAAGAAGCGCTGTTATTAAAAACAGGATACCTGTTTCAACAACACAGCGACTGGCACACACAATACCCTGAGCCGGGAGCCTTGTGATGGCCTGGGAAGTAGTAATCGGACTCGAAATTCACGTTCAGCTGGCTACCAGAAGTAAAATATTCTCCGGTGCCAGTACACGCTTTGGCGAAGCACCGAATACCCAGGCCTGCGCTGTAGATCTGGCCCTGCCAGGTGTCTTGCCCGTGTTAAATGAACAGGCAATAAGCCATGCCCTTACTTTTGGACTGGCGATTGGAGCAGAGCTTGGAAAACGATCCAGCTTTGATCGCAAAAATTACTTTTATCCCGATCTCCCAAAAGGTTATCAGATCACCCAGTTTGCGCATCCAATAGTGGGAAGGGGTGCAATTGAACTGGTACTGGAAGATGGGGAACAGCTCACGGTAGGCATTACACGCGCCCACCTGGAAGAGGATGCAGGAAAATCCCTGCATGAAAACATGCACGGCTTAACAGGCATTGATCTGAACCGTGCCGGTACGCCACTGCTTGAAATTGTTTCAGAACCGGATATGCGCAACGCAAAACAGGCTGTCGCCTATTTTCAGAAAATTCACGCCCTGGTGAAGTATTTACGAATATGTGACGGAAACCTGAACGAAGGCAGCATGCGCTGCGATGCCAACGTATCCATCCGCAAGCCAGGTGAAAAAAAACTGGGCGTACGTACCGAGATAAAAAACCTTAACTCGTTTCGTTTTCTGGAGAAGGCAATCAACTTTGAAATCGGGCGGCAAACTGAGGTGCTGGAAAACGGCGGGAGTCTGCAACAGGCAACGCTGCTTTACGACGCCGACAAAAATGAAACCCGACCCATGCGCAGCAAGGAAACTTCGGAAGACTATCGTTATTTTCCAGACCCGGACCTATTACCCGTACTCATCTCACAGGAAATCATAGACACACTGAAATCACGCCTGCCGGAATTACCGGAGGCGCGCAGGCAGCGTTTCGAAAAGATGCCCGGCCTGTCCAGTTATGATGCAGCACGTCTGTCAGAGGACCCCGATATTGCCGATTACTTTGAGGCGGTTGTCGAGCAAAGCAAACTAACAAAACTCAGTGCCAACTGGGTAATGGGCGAATTGAGCGCTCTTCTGAACCGGCTGGATTTACCAATTGAAAAAGCACCTGTTAGTGCGCAACAACTTGGTCAGCTGGTAGCACGTATATCGGACAATACGATATCCGGAAACATCGCCAAACAAATTTTTGAGGATCTTGCCAACAATCCGAATGTAGCCGTGCACATAGACGACATTATTGAAAGCCAGAACCTGGGACAACTGAATGATAAGAATGCGCTGAATGATATCGTAGAGCAGGTTATTGATGACAATCCGGTTCAGGCGCAACAATATCGCGATGGCAAGATTAAAATACTGGCTTATCTGGTGGGTCAGGTAATGAAACAATCACAGGGCAAAGCAAACCCCAAGGAAGTCAGCGCACTGCTGCTCACGAAATTAGGGAGTCTCTGATCGAGGACAAATAGATACCATGCAATCCCCTATTGAAACAGACGTAGTAATAATTGGAGCAGGTCCGAGCGGATTATTTCAGATATTCGAACTTGGGCTATTGGGCATCAAGGTACATATTGTGGATGCACTGGACGCGCCAGGTGGTCAATGCACAGAGTTGTACCCGGATAAACCGATCTATGACATACCTGCGATACCGGTATGCAGTGCTCAGGAACTGGTCGACCGGCTAATGACCCAGATAGCGCCATTTGATGCCACCTTTCATCTGGATCAACAGGTAAACGTGCTTAATAAACTTAACGACGGCAGTTTTAATCTGGAAACCACCGCCGGTACACAATTTCATGCCAAAGCCATCGTAATTGCCGGTGGCGTGGGGTCGTTCCAACCCATGCCGTTGAGAGCCGATGGTGCCGAGCAATTTGTTGACTCACAGGTTTTTTACCGGGTGCGGCATCCTGAAAAACATCGCGACAAGGATCTGATTATCCTGGGCGGTGGTGACTCGGCACTGGACTGGGTGGTTGAACTGGCGGAAATTGGAAAATCCCTGACACTGATACACAGGACTGACAAATTCAGAGCAGCACCTGCCACTGTCGACAAGATGCAGGCCCTTGTCGATGCCGGTAAAATGCAATTTTTGATTGGCAATGTTACCGGTCTGCAAATGGAGGGTGACAAACTGAGTACGGTGCAGGTTACCTTCCCCGACAAAAGTATCGAATCTTTTTCGCTGGACCACCTCCTGGTATTTTTTGGATTATCTCCCAGGCTGGGCCCTATAGAACAATGGGGGCTGGAATTCGAAAAAAACCAGATTCCAACTGATACAGAAAAGTTCGAGACCAGTATTGATGGCATCTATGCCGTTGGTGATATCAATACCTATCCCGGTAAGAAAAAACTAATACTATCCGGCTTTCATGAAGCAGCACTTGCTGCGTTTGCAATTAAGGCAAGGCTTGAACCGGATAAAAAAGTACACCTGCAATACACTACAACCAGCCCTATCATGCATAAACGACTGCATGTAGAAACGCCGAAACGCAACTAGTGTCGAAGGACAAGCAAAATGGGTGAATCAGGCTTACGCTCCGCAATTGATTATCTGAAAATTCCCGACGACGGCAGCCCTTATCTGGAAGGATACGTTTGCGGCAATTGCGAAGCTGTATTTTTGGGAAAACGCACTACTTGTTCCCGCTGCGGTACCAGGGATAGCATGCACACAAAAGTGCTGGCCAACACCGGCACACTATATGCATTTTCTGTCGTGTACCGTTCCTATCCCGGGATTGAAGTACCCTACATTTCAGCCATCGTAGATCTGGATGGTGGTGGAACAGTTAAGGGCAACCTGATTGGTGTCGAGCCTGATCCCCAAAATATAAAATTTGGCATGCCGGTACAGCTGGTTTTCGCCGATGCCCTGGGTCGTAAAGACCAGAACGGCAACCTCTATCTGGCCTATTTCTTTCAACCGCATACGGATTCCTGAACTATGAACAATGTATATGTAGCTGGCGTGGATATGATCAAGTTTGGCCGTTTTCCAAACCGAAGTGTGCCGGATTTGGGCGCAGACGCTGTACACGGGGCCCTGGATGATTGTGGCCTGAATATAAAGGATATGCAGGCAATGTATTGCGGAAATCTGATGCAGGCCAACGCAATGATTGGTCAACGTATTCTGCAACAGGTCGGCCAAACCGGAATTCCTGTTGTCAATTGTGCCAATGCCTGTGCTACTGGCGCCACAGCATTTCGAGAAGCCTGGATAGCTATCAAGGCCGGTCTTTACGATATCGTGCTGGCGGTAGGCGTCGAACAGATGGGCAAGGGTCTGCTTGGGGGTGCACAGGCACAGCAAGGAATTCCCCGCGAAGGCTTGTTGGGATCCAGCACCATGCCTGCGGTATTTGCAGAGGCGGGCATGGAACACAGCAATCTTTATGGCACAACATTTGAGCAGTTTGCCCGCGTATCCGTAAAGAACCACCATCACTCAACTATGAATCCAAAAGCGATGTACCAGGTAGAAACTCCGCTGGAAACGGTAATGAATGCCGAAATGATTTCCTACCCCAATACCAAACTCATGTGTTCGGTTAATGTTGATGGAGCGGCAGCCGCGGTACTCATGTCAGAATGCAAGGCAAAAGAGCTGGAGTTAATCGCACGCTCTGTAAAAATACGCGCATCAGTTCTCACCTCAGACCCCTGGCAGGAACGGGACCTGGTAATGCCGGACGTTAATTCCTGCACACAAAAAGCAGCCACTGAAGCATACGAAATGGCTGGACTGGGTCCCGAAGACATTGACCTGATTGAGTTGCACGATTGTTTTGCCACAGCCGAAATTCTGCACTACGGCAATCTTGGTTTATGCAAGCCCGAAGACGCCGGGAAACTCATCGATGAAGGCCATACCAGCCTGGGTGGCCGTATCCCGGTTAATGTATCCGGTGGCTTACTTTCAAAAGGCCACCCTCTGGGTGCAACGGGTATCGCAAATATCTACGAAATAACCACGCAATTACGCGGTGAGGCCGGAACAAGACAGGTAGAGGATGCTCGCCTGGGCATGACCCATGTTATCGGGCTGGGCAGCGCTTGTGCGATTCATATTCTGGAAAAATCTGCCTAAAAATTGTCCATAAAAGTGAGAATGCGTTTGGCATTCATCCCCAAATCGCTCTGCCCGACCCTTGAAACCGAATGCAGGTCAATTATGGAGCCCGTCCCGGACTGACGTATCCTGACTACCACATCGTCCTTAAACCCGAATAACAGACTCGTTGCTGTGGCTTCTACACGCAGTGCATCAAAATCTGTATCAACCAGCTCGAGTCCCATGCCCTCCAGAACCTCGATGCTACGCAACATACTGGCCTGGGCATCCATCGCAGAGCGCAAGGTTTGCACTCGTGGATACGCCTTACTTTGTGCCTCACCCAATGCAGCCTGATCATACTCTACAGGGTTTGCTCCAACCCTGAGTGCAAGTACTTTCTTAAACCGGGGTGCATCCACCTGGTCCGTTGAAATGTTGTGAATGGGCGGTACAGAGGTAGCTACCCGAAACTGCATAAACATAAAACCGCTGATTAACAAACACACACAGGTACTGACTATTAACCTGGTTTTTTCGGCAGGATAAGGTTTTTTGATACTGATAATCGTGCCAATAATTCCGGTCACGAGGCCAATAAATGCAAGAATGATACCCGCTGCGAGCAACATAAAGCCCAAACCGAAATCCCAAAGTTCCAGGCGATTACCCAGCATAGCGAGCACAATCAGGATAACGGCAATATAGGTGCCCAGGGAAATTGCTTTAGACCACCAGCGACCTGGTTCCGGATTTAGTGACATGTTTTATACCTGCTCTTTGCGGGAGCCAAGCATAGCGCTACACAGGCAAGTTATGCAATTTTGTACGAAGTAAGACTGGTCCTATCGATCAACAGGTACGAGTGTAAGTCTGCTACCGGAGCTTGTGAAAATTTTGGATTGCGGCGCATTTGGTTTGTTCAGGTGGGCCATCTCAGGCGTTTTTTCTTCACCACGTCGTTGCACGCTGTATTCTTCCACCACCTCAATCAGGGGTTCTTCCGGGGGCTGTTTCGCCTTATTTCTGGAATCTGTAACGCGAATGATTCGGGCAAGCCGCCTGGAATCCTCGAACTTCTTAAGCGCGTTCAGCTCTACCAGATAATTTTGCAGAGCTTTCTCCGCCAACTCCCGATTGGAAAAGGGTCCCAGGCTCTGTTCACGAGTCTGAAAATACCAGGCTCCGTTCACCAAACTAAAGCGTTCGGACCTGAAATATGTGCTTTGCTCTGAGTCTTTATCACGCATGGTCATATTCTGCACTATTAGTTCTATCCCAAAAGCGTATTAGGCCACAAAACTGAACCTTAATTTACAGGCTCTTGTAGTAGTATGTAACTGGCGTGTAAACCATGAAAACCCGCGTATTTCGTGGTTAATTGGGCATGTTTTGCCTTTTTTTAGGTAATTTCGCGTATAGTGCGCCCTTTTTGCCAGTCCAGGATAAAATTGTGACCGCCAAATCTATGGAAGACCTAGTTTCTTTATGCAAACGTCGGGGATTTATATTCCAGAATAGTGATATTTATGGAGGCCTGCAGGGTCTGTATGACTATGGTCCTCTGGGGGTTGAGCTTAAAAACAATCTGAAGGCCGCATGGTGGCGATCCATGGTGTACGAGCGAGATGATATAGAAGGGCTCGATGCATCCATTCTCACCCACCAGAAAGTTCTGGAACATTCGGGTCATGAAGCCACCTTTACCGACCCCATGGTCGATTGCAGAGAATGCAAAGCCCGCTGGCGCGCCGATCATATTCTGGAAGCCAGGTGTCCGGGTTGTGGATCACAAGACCTGACCGAACCCCGGGATTTCAATTTGATGTTCAAAACCGCCGTTGGCCCCGTAGACGATGGCAGCTCGTTTGCCTATCTGCGTCCAGAGACCGCACAGGCAATATTCACCAATTTCAAGAACGTGGTTGATTCAACCGCACGGAAAATGCCATTTGGCATCGCACAGATTGGAAAGGCGTTTCGAAACGAGATTACACCGCGAAATTTCATTTTCCGTGTACGTGAATTTGAACAAATGGAGCTGGAGTTTTTTGTCGAGCCCGGCAGTGATGAAGAGTGGCACAAACAATGGGTGCAAACCCGAGTAGCCTGGTGGGAAGCACAAGGCATTTCACCTGAAAATCTGGAATTACTATACGTGCCAGCCGAAGAACTGGCCCACTACTCCAAATCAACAGTGGATGTTATGTATCGGTTTCCCCACGGACTGGAAGAACTGGAAGGCATTGCCAATCGCACAGATTTCGACCTGGGATCACACTCCAAAAACCAGAGTGCGCTGAATCTTACAGCAAAGGTAGAACCCAATTCAGACTCCAACGCACGCCTGGCGCTACAAAATCTGGAAGCAAAATCCTGGGTAGTGCCTTATGTTATTGAACCTTCTGCTGGCGTGGACAGGGGCGTATTGGCGATACTGAATGAAGCGTATACTGTCGAGACTCTGGAAAACGGACAGCAACGTACAGTCCTGTCCTTGAGACCACATTTGGCCCCAATAAAAGTTGCGGTAATTCCCCTGAAAAGAAACCATGAAGGTATCGTAAATCAGGCCAGGCAAATCAAGCATACATTGCAAAAACTGGGTCTGGGCCGAATCCTCTATGAAAATACGGGCAATATTGGCAAGGCTTATCGCCGACACGATGAGGTGGGTACGCCGTTGTGCGTTACTGTAGACTTTCAGACCATAGAAGAGGACAACACGATAACGCTGAGGGACCGGGACACTATGCAACAAACGCGATTGCCTATAGCGGAGCTGGTGGATTACGTGACAAATTTTTTCAGGTAGCGTATGGGCGCCGCTGATTTTGCAAACAGAACAGTCTGGTTCTACCGTGACTACCAGTCATTTACTGGCGGGCATCTAAAGCATGCGCACTATTACCAGCACACCCTTGCTTTTCCGGGTTGGTCTGCACAAATCTGTTTTTCACCTGGGAGTGAAGCTCTGGTAGCCGAGCGCTCACAATTATGGCCCGGCAAACCGGTCCAACGGTGGGCACCCGGCGAACAGGACCTGATGTTTTTGGCGGGGCTTGACTGGCAGTACCTGGATCAACAAAAATCCGTAAATCCGGATGTCCCGATACTAAATTTGATCCAGCACGTTCGCCATGCGGATTCAGGTAGCGAGCTGAACGCATATTTGTCCCGCAAAGCCCTGCGCATTTGTGTAAGCCAGGAGGTAGCCGACGCTATTGAGTCAACAGGAAAGGTAAATGGTCCCGTAAAAGTCATCCCCAATGGTGTGGATGTCGATATTCCCGATGTAAATCAGCTGGATCAAATGCGCGTAGCCGAGCCCGGAAAAAATGTACTCATCGTAGGCTATAAAAACCCGGAATTTTCAAAACAGCTAGCGCAATTGCTGGATGATCAAAATATTGCCTGTCAGATAATTCTCACCCTGCAGGAACGCAGTCAGTATCTTGAACAACTGGATAAATACGCGGTAATAGTGTGTGTACCACATAAGACAGAAGGCTTTTATCTTCCTGCACTCGAGGCTATGGCACGAGGAAAATTAGTAGTGACTATGGATTGCATTGGCAATCGCGGATTTTGTTTTTCCATGCGAAACTGCCTGTTAACACACTATATTGTTGAGAGTGCCTTGAGTAGCATACAAACCGCGTTGGCACTTCCAGCAGAAAGGCGTAACACTATACTCAATAATGCAGTCGAAACGGCGCGTGCGTTTTCCATGCAGCAGGAAACAAGAAAATACCAGCTTCTGTTGCAGGAAGTCGACGAACTATGGTAAATCGCGATGTGGTGCTTGCAGCAATACCACGCTCCGGCAGCACGCTAGCCTGTCATCTGCTGAACCAATCCGGTAATTGCCTGGCTATGGTTGAACCTCTGGACATGGCTGCCTTTAGCACCCTATCTGGCGCAACACAACGAACGGATTACCTTGCCCGGTTTTTTACCGACATCCGCGCCCAGGTAAAAATGCGTGGCGAAATTCCGGCAATGATATTGGAGGATGAAACCACAAATACCTTCGCCCGTACCGGTATTCGAGGCAGGAAATCAGCAATAAGGGGAACACACTGGGTCAAGCCATCGCAGGGTTTTACAGACAATTTTACTCTGGTGATTAAACACCCTAACGCGTTCTCGGCTTTAATCGGTGAGCTAAAGAACAGTTTTTCCTGTTACGCCCTGATCAGGAACCCTCTCGCGATACTCGCTTCCTGGAATACACTTGATCATCCGCTTCGAGATGGCCACGCACCCATGGCGGAGGAATTTGACCCTGGATTGCATCAAACACTGGCAGGGATCGATTCCACTTCCCGACGTCAACTCGCATTACTAAACTGGTACTTTCATAAATTCCACAATGAACTCAAAGCCGAGTGTATTCTGAAATACGAAAACGTGATCGAGACAAATGGCGGGGAACTGGCAAAAATTTCCGGTTTATCGATATCTACAGGCATGCAACTGGACAGCCACAACCAGAATAGCCTGTACAATGCCTCATATCTGGCACGTATTTCGTCGGCCCTGCTAAAGGACGATAACAATGCCTGCTGGAATTTTTACACCAAAAACGAAGTGCAACAGTTGGGGAAACGCGAATAATAGTAGATCATGCACGTATGCCTGTAAGTTTATGGACAAATAGATCGCTGATACAGCAATTGCTGATTCGCGAGATACAAAGCAGATACCGCGGATCATTCATGGGATTCATCTGGTCTGTCATCACGCCGCTGCTGATGCTGGCTACTTACACCTTTGTTTTTCAATATGTATTCAAGGCCAGGTGGGGTGTTACGACTCTTGTCGACGGAGAGGAAACTCAAATACCATTCGCAATTGTTCTATTCATGGGCCTGATTATTCACAGCATGATCGCCGACACATTAAACAGATCTCCGCGGCAAATTTTACAGAACGCAAATTTTGTGAAGAAGGTAGTGTTTCCTCTGGAAATACTTAGCCTGGTCAATTTGTTGAGTTCTCTGTTTCATTTTCTAATCAGTTTTATGCTTTTACTTGTTTTCGTTCTGGTGAGCATAAAACACATCCCGGTAGAAATATTTTATCTACCTCTGGTGCTTCTACCCTATTTTCTATTGTTGTTAGGGCTTGGCTGGTTTTTTTCAGCACTTGGCGTATTTCTGCGGGACATAGAACATATTACCGGGACATTGGCTATGTTAATGCTGTTTTTGAGTCCGGTGTTTTTTTCCATCGAGCGCTTGCCTGAGAATATTCAAACTTTTATATGGCTTAATCCTATTGCAGTAATTGTAGAAAATGCACGTATGGTAGTGTTATACGGTCAGGCACCCGATTTTTATGCACTGGCGAACTATTCTTTCTGTGCCTTGTTCATTACCTGTGGATCCTACTACTTCTTTCAGAAAATGCGTCCCGGTTTTGCTGATGTTATCTAGCGAAAAATGATTCGGGTTTCAGAAATTTACAAGACCTATCAGTTGTGGCACAACCCTGCCTCAAGACTCCTCGTGCCTCTCGCACACAAGCTGATCCGACCGTGGGCAGGGGACTGGTTTGCGCGATTCGAAGCAAAACGGTGCAAACCGGTACAGGCACTATCCAATATAAGTTTTGAACTTGCACGGGGCGAAAGCCTCGGCATTATCGGATTAAACGGCAGTGGCAAGAGCACGCTATTGCAAATTATCGCCGGAACATTACAGGCAACGAGTGGAACTGTGGAAGTAGAGGGACGTATCGCCGCCCTGCTAGAACTGGGTAGTGGTTTTGATCCTGAATTCACGGGGCGAGAAAATGTTTATTTGAATGCCACTATTCTGGGCCTGAGCAGGAGCGAAATCGACGCGCGCTATAACGATATCGTCAGTTTTGCAGACATAGGAATTTTCATCGATCATCCGGTAAAAAGTTATAGCTCAGGCATGGTACTTCGCCTGGCGTTTGCGGTACAGGTACATGTTGCGCCTGATATCCTAATTGTCGATGAGGCACTGGCCGTGGGTGATGCGCGATTTCAGGCCAAGGCACTCAGCAAAATCGAGTCTATTCTTGCAACCGGAACCACGCTCCTGTTTGTCGGACACGACCTGAGGGCGGTAAAAGCTTTTTGTGACCGCGCTATCCTGCTTGACCATGGCCACATAACGCATCAGGGCTTGCCCGATGACGTGATAAAGGACTATTTGTTACAGGTACAACAAAGCAAACAGGATGACTCGGGGCAAAGCAGGCAAATTCTCAAAACCGCGTCTGGCTTTGCAGCAGCAGGTTTTGGCATTAGCTCGGCATCAATCGCCCTACCCGGCCAAAGTGCGAACCCGGTTACCAACAATCACCTCACACTTGCCTACGGTGAGACCGTTGAAATAGTACTGCAAATACGAATGCAGGAAGCAATTGAACATGCCTATCTGATTATGGACCTGGTTGACGCCAGCGGTCTGCAACTTACCGGTAAACGTATTGCCATTCCGGGCATCTCTGACAGCCCGCAATTATCCCTGAAACTGAAATGCAGTTTCCAGAAAGGCATTTATCGATTTCGCTTCAGAATAGTGGATGCACCCACCATTGATGGCACACTGGTTTTGTCGCGTCAGGATAATTTAATGTCCCTGGAAATGCTGGACGACGTACGTGATCAATTCACAGGTCTCTTTCCTGCCGATCTGGATTGGAAGTGGAAGTCATAAAAAAACCCCCGGCTCTTTGAATCGGGGGTCTTCCTAATCTATCAGTAAATATCGAAGGGGCGAGCCTTATCTCAGCTCCTGGCCACCCGCATTGCTTGTACCGGAACTACCACTCATGTTGTTCAGCACACCATTTGAGCGAATGAACGATTGAGAACTCACGTTACCGCTGGCCCAGAAGTCAAAGCGTGCACGTCCACTCCAGGCCGGGTACAGCGCTTCAAAGTCTGTGGCCCCCAAAACGAGTGTTGAGTTAGGCGCTATCACTGCTATTTCGATGAATCCCAGGTTTGTTCCGTCCTGACCCCATCCTTGCGCGAACAGGGAAACAGCCAGCGCATTTTCATTAGTGATGCGAATGTTGGCCTGATCAGCGCTGGTGCTCCTGGGCACCACCATAGACCAACTGTCGGGAAACAAACCGTCAAAGGTGGTGGACGCAGATGACACACCCGTATCATTCAGGTTTGTAACCAGCGTGAACGCAGTAGCCGCTGTCAGTGAATAGGTAGCAGGCGATAACTCGGTAACACCATCGGGAATCCAGTATACCGAAAAAGGCAGGTAGGCGAAAAGCAACAGGCTACAGCTCGCGGTGGTGCCCACTATTGGGCAAACCTCACCGGCATTACAGGCAAAATCACCGTTAATGTCAGCACAAACTGTTGCTCCGGCATTGAACGGCCCGCTTACAGTAAGTTCCAGCGTACCAGCACCATCCTCCGCAAAATTGAAAGGCATACCATCTCTTTGTACGCCGGCTCCAACCAATGCAGTTGAGACTGTGCCAACGATCACACCATCACGATCAGGCGTTACGGCGGAACCATCATCATCGTGGTCAAGCGGGTCTGTAGCTGAATTGACATCAGGTCGATTATCCACATCCAGCGTATGATCCCCTGCAGCAACTACGCCCAGGACGTGATCGTTCGCGGCCGATGCAATTACTACACCCGTCTGTGCAATCACCGTTGGGAAGGTACCAACACCACCGGTCGCAAAGGTAGCAACTGTAGAGGAGACAGACACAACCGTTGGTGTAAGGATGTCAGCCAGGCCCGATGCACCAGTTACCGTGGGAATGAGGAAAGCGATGGTGTCTCCGATTTGCAGGTCGGTGATGACCTCAATACGAAAAGTAACAGAAGAGTCACCCGCCGCGCCGCCAGCGCGGAGCGTTACAGAAATCTCACCAGCACCGGATGTTAGTACGATATCGCTAATCAGATTAACTGCAGTCCCAAGCACACCATTTGCAAGTGTGAAGGTGAAGTCAGAAATCTCACCCGTATCAACCACCGTACCCGCTGTGGTAAGCACCACAGCTGCACCGTTAGTAAGAACTACCGAGTCAGAGCCTGCTCCAAACAGTTCCTGAGCATAAACTACGGGTCCTGTTATAGTTTGTGACAGCGTTGCTGCCATCGTGTTTATCGCAAAAGCGAAACTGCAGGCAACAATACCTGCCGCCATGATTGCTTTATTGAACATCAATTATTCTCCCTATAATGAATGCATCAACCCCCATGACGGAAGTATCGCTTGTTGTATATCCACAACTGAGGGGATTCTAGCGTCTTAAACAGATACCGCAATAGCAAGCTCTCCAATGTGGCATATTATTACCTTTCGAACTCACAAAAAAAAACCCCCGATTCTTTCGAATCGAGGGTCTTCATTATCTTACAACTTTAGTTGATCAAGACCTATCTCAGCTCTTGAGCACCGGCGTTGCTTGTACCAGAACTTCCGGTCATGTTGTTCAGTACACCACCTGAACGAATGAACGACTGAGTACTAACGTTGCCGCTAGCCCAGAAGTCAAAGCGTGCACGTCCACTCCAGGAACCATAAAGGGCTTCGAAGTCTGCAGCACCCATAACAACAGTTGAGTTAGGCGCAATCGTAGTAATCTCGATGAAACCCAGATTTACACCATCCTGACCCCAACCTTGGGCGAATAGAGAAACAGGCAATGCAGTTTCATTGGTTACGCGAATGTTAGCCTGGTCAGCGCTGGTGCTCTTGGGAACAACCATAGACCAGCTATCGGGGAACAATCCGTCGAAAGTGGTGTTAGCAGATGACCCAACAGTTTCAGTCAGATTAGTAGTCAGCGTGTATGCGGTAGATGAAGAGGCACTGTACAGTGCAGGTGCCAGTTCAGTTGTACCATTAGCTACGTAGTAGATCACTCCACCCAATGCTGCTAGCGGTATACTACAGGTTGCAGACATACCAACAATGGTACATGTTTCAGCAAGGTCACAGTCCAGTCCGGCGTCAAGGTCAACACATACGGTATCACCTGCGTTAAAAGGACCAGTTGCAGTTACTTCCAGCGTACCCGCTCCGGCAGTTGCGAAACTGAAAACCGCACCATCGGACTCTACGCCAGCACCGTTAAGGGAAACCATAACAGTTCCAAGACTCAGACCGTCGCGAGTAGCCGTTACAGCACCAGCATCAGCATCATGGTCTATTTGGGTAGCACCACCGTTGATGTCAGCACGCGCGTCTACGTCGATTGTTCCATCAGTACCAGCACCGGCAACAACTGCAACTTCGTCAGCAGCAGATGCTATAACAGTTCCGGTTTGTGTAATTGTAGTTGGGAAAGTTCCAACACCACCGGTTGCAAAGGTTGCAACGCTAGAGCCAACAGATACAACAGTCGGGGTTATAACGTCAGCCAAACCTGAAGCTCCGGTTACGGTAGGTATCAGGAAAGCGATCGTGTCACCGATCGCAAGGTCAGTGATGACCTCAATACGAAAAGTAACAGAGGAATCACCGGCGGCACCACCAGCCAGGATGGTTACAGAAATCTCACCAAGACCCGAGGTTAGTACGACATCCGTTATCAGATTTACTGCAGCCCCAAGCACACCATTTGAAAGTGTGAATGTGAAGTCAGAAATCTCACCCGTATCAACCACGGTACCTGCGGTGGTCAGTGTTACCGCTGCACCGTTCGTTAGAACAACTGCATCGGAACCAGGACCAAACAGTTCCTGTGCATAAACAACAGGGCCTACTATGGTTTGTGACAGTGTTGCTGCCATCGTGTTTATTGTGAAAGCGACACTAGAGGCAATAATGCCCGCCGCTATGATTGTCTTCTTGAACATTAATTATTCTCCATATAATGAATGCATCAACCCCCATGACGGAAGTATCGCTTGTTGTACTCTTACAACTGAGGGAATTCTAGCGTCTTAAATAGATACTGCAAGGGCTTTGTAGCCTAATTGTGAATATAATCACGCTTAGGATAAGTCCCCAACAACAGGAATTCATTCATATTTTTTTGTCAAACGCATCCCAATTTCTATCAAAACTGTCATTTCGAGCAAAAATTTACTACGTCATGCTTGACAGAAATTATTCCAAGTACGCTTTTTTGTGTAACTCCAGTTGTTCCTTAAAGAGTTTCGTTAACTCCCAGCCTTCCTCATGGTTGGATATCACATAGGGAACAACGAGAATTATGAGCTCTGTCCTGTCCTGTACATAACTGTCAGATCGGAACAATCTGCCAAGCAATGGCAGCTTGCTCAGTCCAGGCACGCCTGTCTGTCCGGTACTTTGAGAGTTGGAAATCATGCCCCCCATCAACAGGCTGCCCCCGTCACGCAATGTCAGGCTGGTTTCCACTTTTCGGTTCAATATCGTTGGAGAACCCGCCAGGCTTGTGCTTTCCGTGGGCCGCGCCTCACTTAACTCCTGTGAGATGTCAAGATCCACCAGACCGTTAGCCTGAACGATAGGATTGATGCTAAGCAAAATACCGGTTTTTCGATAGCTGATTTCCTGCAAAATATTGGAGGTACCCCCAACGGTCGAATCATCAACCGAATTCTGGGTTATTACCGGAATTTCGTTGCCCACTTCTATCAACGCGGTTTCACCGCTCTTTACCATCAGTTTGGGGCTTGAACGTATAGAGACCCGACTATCATCGTGAAACAGATTCAGTACTGCGCGCGTCGCACCGGCGCTATCCAGCGTAAAAGACAAGCCTCTGGAACTTGAGCCCAGTGCGCCTAGCGTGCCGCCCTGCACGCCAAAGCGATCAATTCCGGAATTAAACAAAAATTCAAATCCACTGCCTTCGTCTGCACCGAGGGTGATTTCTGCAATCAATACTTCTATAAGTACCGAGGGCACAGCTTTGTCCAGCTTTCGGATAACTTCGAGCACTTCACCCCATTCCTTACCCGAGCCTCTAAACACCAGTGTATTGCTGTTTTTATCAACGACAATGCCACCCCGACCACCAGCGGCACCCCGGCCACCAATGTTTACGCCATTTGTGCGTCCTGCCGATGTGTTGCCGGACAGATTATCCTCGGCAGTTCCAGCATCTCCCGGTTGTCCCAGTATCAGGTTCAGGGTGGTTTTTAACTCTTCTGCCTGGGTGTTTTGTACCTGGTAAGTGAAAATTCCGTTCTCAATATTCTCCTGGCGTTCCTCGTCCAGTATTTTTACCCAGTCCCTGATGTGCGCCAGAACCTTTTCACTACCGGCAAAGACCAGCAATTTGTTAGCTTCTTCCAGAGGCAGTAATACCGTACTTCCACCGGGGCTGGTGATATTGGTTTCATAACCTTCAGCCTTCAGGATCTTGTCCAGCTCCTTTGCCAGATCGCCCACATCAATAAATACAGGTTCTATTATGAGGCTGTTTGTACCGCGCATGACGGGCTGATCAAGTACATCTATCATTTGTACGGCCTGGGCTACCAATTCCGGCTTGCCTTTAAGCACAATGGCGTTACGCACAGGATCTTCCAGTACTTTTAGAGTGTTCGGGCCAAAAGCCTGTCGTATCCACCCCGTAACCGAACTGTTTCTGACAATTCGCAGCGGCACCAACTGAAATATCTCGCGATGGCTGCCTGGCACATCCGGTAAAGTTCTGCCACTAATTAACAGCGGCACATCTGCTGTTACACCATCATCGCCAGCCTGAAAGGTTAGAACGCCGTCCATATCCTTGAGCGTGATGCCATATTCTTTTAAAACTGTTCTGGCTGTAGCAAATAGTTGCCGGGGAGACAGTGGCTCCGTCAATCTAAGCGTGACGAGATCTTCCTTGCTCTGCAGCGCGGGGGCAACGAAAAACGACATACCCAACTCGTTACCAAATACTTCGTTGATAAATGCAACCAGGGGCACTTCATTGAAAGACACGCTTATGTCCGCCCCGCTTAGTTGTGCCCCTAAATCATCGGCCAATCCTGCTGCACTGGTGCGTGATATTCTGACCCGGGGCGCCTCGCTAAACCGGGTGTTTTTAGCAGCATCGGCCTCAGCAGCTTTCCCGGAAATTGTGCCCACACTCGTTTCAACACCCTGCTTGGGTGGACGAATGGGATCCTGAAGCGGATCTACCTGCAAGGTGGCGCAGCTGGAGAGCAGTACCATAATTGCCAGAAACAACGCTGCAACAGGTAGTGCTGGTTTCTCTTTCGCTGGCATTTTCAAAAAACTCATTTCAACGGCCCGTCTATAATATCAGTATTGTTGGCGGGATATTCTGGCAATTCTGCGGGCAATTCCGGGAAAAGCACCAGCACCTCGCTGTTTTGTTGTGCATCTTTAAGTGTAAGGCTGTTTTCATCGATAGCTACCAATTCCCGCCCATCGGGCAAACTGTCGCCAATAGTTAGCCTCTGGGTTCCGCCTTCAGGCATCAAAAGCAATACCTCGTTTCGCTCAAGCGTGGAGATCAATCCAACGTAGCCCATTTCTCTCAAAACAGGATTAACCGATCTTTGTTCCTGGCTGTCTCCTTGCTCGAATATTTCCCTCAATGATACGCCCCAGCGGGTATTTTCAAGAAATGCGTCCAGGTCTTCAGGCTCAATGTCTATATTGGTCTGCGCTCCGGCTTGTTTAAAGCTTTGTAGTGATTCGCTCCCTTCTGTACCTGGTAGTGGCCAAACCAGGCCAAGTACTAACGTGCTTAACCATAGAATACCTGCAACACCAAGCAGCACCTTATTCGAAATACACCATATCCGGAATGCAGAGAAAATGTAGCGCAGGCTTTCCATCACGGAATTTCAACCTGTAGCCCGGTGAAATAGCCTGAAACAATCATCGACAGACGTTGATTGTTAGGTTGCAGATCAAATCGTTCGACTACCATCAATTGGGAGTTCTGTGCCATTTTATACAACAGGCCAAGTTCGTCACCGGCGTTATATTGGGCATCCAGTTGCACCTGCACCTGCCAAACGCCTTCGATGGTATCAATCGCCTGTGCTGCTCCAGAACGCAGCCTTATATTTCGCAGTGTCAGGCTTTGTGCCATCGAATTCAGGGCGCCCTGAAGGCTCGCCTGGGCAAGGCCCAGGGTTTCTGCCTGCCACAATCGTCCCGACAATTCAGAAAAGGAGGTGTTTTCCAATTCTGCCCGGGTTACCCAATCGTCCTGTCCTAACAATGTTTCTGCTCGCTCCAGTTGCAGCGCCTGACGGTTATACTGCGAAAACGCTTCATCAAACCGCGCTGACTGGACCAGCACGAGATAAAGCAAAACAATAAATACTATCAACCATATTCCCATACGCAGACGGAAGTTTTGCTTTAGCTCCAATAACATGGAATCCATTTTCACATTTTCCTGCGGGCTCATGGTTGCTGCACCCGCAGGGAAACCTGTATGCGATTATTACCGCGTGCCTGCTCCGCGGACACGTCCCTAAAAAGTGCTTCCCCCCTTAGCGCGTTTACGTAATCTACCGTGTTCGGGTTGCCTTCGGCATCCTCAATAACAAAACTTAAACCGCCCTGTTGATAGTGCCATTCTCGAAACTGTGCTGATTTTACCGGTAAAACATTGCTAACGAGCGTCATAAGTTGAGCCTGGGATGGAATCCGGACCAGGCGTTTTAAATTGTTATTGCGTCGCTCAAGTTTGTCGAGCTCGCTGCGTGCAGTCAGCACCGGATTTAGTGCATCCTCCAGGGCCAGCAACTGTTGCTCTACTATGCGCTCCTGGTAACCGGCCTTGAAAATACGTACTTCCTGCCATACCAGAAACACACCCAGCAACAGAATTAGACTACTGACCAGATCACGTTCATGAATTTGTAACCACTCAAGGGGGCTCAGGTCCTGCTGCCACGGTTGCGTTGAAAGTGTGGAAGCATGTTCGGATAGTGATTGTGGAGTACAGGAATGTTGTGTACAAAATTTTTGTATCTGCTGCTCATCCGGCTCCAGGGCTACCCAAAGTGAGTCGGTCAACACAGAGTTATTCCAACTCTGCAATTCCACACCTGCTTCACAATGTTGTATAGCACCGCCCTGGGTTGTGCGACTCAGGAAAACCGTTTCGGGAAGCGTGCGAAACCCACCTTCGGGCAACTCATCCTCACTGATTCCGGACTTATCCCAGAACCACACCATGGCAATACCGGAAGACCAGTGGCAGTACCACCCGGTTTTTTCAAAGGGGCTCCATAAACCCAGAGAACTTTCAAGCGCATCATCGCGTCTGTTTTTTGGAACATGGGTAAAATCGTGAGAGCGATACATACACAGACCACGACCAATCACGAGCAGTGTTTGCTGATGCTTGCCAGGTAGCTCTCTGGTGCCCTCCCGAGTCTGAATAAACCCCGGCTGGTTATAGAAGCGCTGTTGGAGCGTTTTTAGGCTGGTCAGAATCCTGTTCATTAGTTGCTTCATACTGCTGTTCGGAATAGTGGTAGTCTGTTCGCCAGGGAGATAATTCTTCAAAGGGCGTAAATTCTACACCACTGAGGGTACGCATACTGCTGTTTTTCTGCCATAAGCTAATGCGAACGGCTGCCGATGGAAACTGTGCAATATCCTCATTGTCCAGATTAAACTGCTCGCCTACAACCGCCTCCACCTCGCGCACGGACCTTAATGCTCTTTCTTTACGCAATGCCATAATCGTATCCACTACGGTTTCCTTATTGGCAAATATGCCCATCAGCACCACTCTGGGTATTATATTGAAGTTGTATCCTGTGGACTGGCGCATACTAAGATACGGGCGTATTGCTTCCCATTGCTGACGGGTAAATAATTCCGAGAAACCGAGTATCTTGCGCAACTCTATTGGTGTTTTCATAAGCCCATTAGCTGGAAGTGGCAGTTGTTTCTGTTGATACTCAAAAAATTCCGCTCCGTTCAGGGATAAAACCTGGTCCTCATCTGTATAATCCTGCAAGCGACCTGCCACCAGGCTTTGCTGGGAATCGGAAAGTCCAATAGAGCGCATAAGTGCAGAGAACATCAAAAACTGGTGCGAGTTCACAGACGCAAGACTACCTTCGTCCAGGATGCTGAACACCACATCGCCCACTCCCCGGTAAGGTGTGCCATCCAGCAACAAATCCTGTTCGGAACGGGGGGGAAAGGTAATCTCACTCCCAGCAGATGACAAATGCTGCTCTTTTTCCAGAATCAGGGCACGATCATTGGCACGCGATGTTGTAAACAAATAAACAAGCGTTGCCTGCGTGCTTAACTGGTCAAGTTCGCCCTGAATATTTTGCTTGTGTAACAAGGCGATTTTTACGTTCTGATCTGTCAGATCATCGATATATGCTGCGAGCAAACCAAGACCCGCCAGCACCCAAAGCGTTGCCACAAGAATAAATCCGGAACCATCAATCCTGCGCACACCCATCACCGCGGCACCCGGTAATCCGGAACCGGTCTTGGGTATAAAACCACCTTTACCAACCAGACGACTTCCTGTCGCCGATTCAGCAAGCGAATCATACTGGGAACGAGATCCAGATTATTATTTACCGGGGGCCAGCTTTCGTGCCAATTGAGGCTGGTATCGGCATACTCAAACACATCTGCATCTGCCAGAGCAGGAATGTTCCAGTTTTCCTGACCCTCTTCCTGGTACTGAAAAAGCACTTCGCCATTATCGTCTTCAGACAGCGTCCAGCTAATTTCAACCGGCAGACCGGGTTCTACACCCAGCGCCTGCATGCTGGTACCTGTGAATGAGCGTGCATTACCCTGGAATTTTTTAGCGCTTTGGGTATAGGGGATCATCGCTTCCACGCTCTCCGAAAACCAGGTATAGGTGGCAAGTCCTGCGTTGAGCCGGCCCTGAAATCGCTGAACGGCCTGATATTGGCCCAAAAAATATCCAATACCCTGAATAAGCAGTGTAGACAACAGTGCAACCAGCAAAAACACCACAAGCATTTCCAGAAGTGTCAAACCACGCTGTCTGGAGAGGGGTATTTTCAAAACGAAGGCACTCGCACTGTCTCAAAGCCAACTACACGCAGTTGATACTCTCCAACAACGAGATCGTCTTTTAACATCTGAAAATCTATGTGGTACAGGCCAACCCTGTGATAACCCTGGTATCCCGTACGAGTTTGCGAGTCTTTATAGGGTTCGAGCAGTTTCGCCTGCCACACAACGCGGTGTCCATTTTGTTCAAATTCGCCGGTCTGCTCACTTTTGAGGTTCAACGCGCGCAACTGGGCAGCGGCATTTTTTACGGCTGGAATCTGTGCACTCACTTCCTGCACACGTCCAAGTGTATTGAGATTAACATTCAACAGATCCGCAAATGCCATTGCTGTGGCAGAAAAAATAACCAGGGCCACGATGGTTTCCAGCAAAGTGAAACCCCTGCCAGTGCGCTTGCATTGCGACGCTTGCCGCCGGATCAGATTCAATTCAGATGGATGCATTACAATAGGGTGCTTTCAAATCCAGGCGCGCATATTCCTCGCCGCGGTGAAACATCAATACTTCGGCGCCTAAACAAACGCCATTGGCGCGTACAACCAGATCCCGGTCCAATTCTATGTGCCAATTTGCAGGCAGGTTTAGCGAATGTTTTATAAACTTTCCGGATTCTCCAAGTTGAGGCTGACCGGACTGGGAATCCATCGGCAGGATGAGTGCTTTTCGGGATGCCAGTGCCAATGCTCCGAGGTCCTGCAACTCATCCAAGATAGCGTCGCGCTCCAGTTTCAAACTGATGCTTTCATATAGACGGGTAAGATTGGGAAGCGCCAGACTGGTGATTCCACCCAGCAATACCAGCACTACCATTAACTCGAGCAGGCTGAAGCCCCAATCAAGAGGCTTGTATCTGCCCTTGTGCCTGCACTTGCGCTTACTGGGGAAGGTAACCGATATCAGCATCATTTCCTTCACCCCCACGCTGACCGTCGGCTCCAAAGGAATACAGGGCAAACCCCTGATCTGTATTCAGGGGTGCCTGGTATTGAAATGCGGTATTCCATGCATCCATCGGAAGCGCATCATCCATGTACGGCCCCTGCCAGTACTTTGACGAATCACCAGGCGCACGTTGTAATGCAGCAAGACCTTGTGCAGTTGTTGGGTAGCTGCCGAGATCCAGCCGATAAGTTTGTAGTGCGCCTTTTAGCATCTTGATTTGTGTTTCGGTGGTTTTCACTTTGGATGAGTCTACCTTGCCGAACAAACGAGGCCCTACCAAACCGGCAAGCAGTCCCATAATTACCAGCACCACCATAAGTTCTATAAGTGAAAATCCGCGATCTATTTTCACAGGTTTAGTGCTGTTCGCTAAATTGTACATACTATCCTCAACTCAAGAGCTATAAGTTCACATCATTGACACTGGTAATAGCCAGAATTATCCCCACCATTATTACCCCAAGCACTGCACCAATTAACAGTACTGCCAATGGCTCCAGTATGGTGAGGGCCTGCTTCATTCTGCGCGTGCTGTTTTCGTCATACAAGCGTGCGAGCGAGCGCAGCATTGCTGCCAGTTGTCCGGACTGCTCCCCCACCCTGATCAGATTATAACCGGTAGCCGACAGGGCATTTTGTTTTTCCAGCGCCTCTGCCAGTGAACTGCCGCTGCGCACGTCGTTGGCACTGGCTTCCATTCTCAGTCGACGTCGACCGATGCGAACCCCTTTAGCAGCCAGAGTAAGGCTGTCCATCAACTCCACCCGGCTGGACAACATAGCTGCCATAACGGACGCCCATTTGGCAGTGTCGGCTTCTGACAGCCATTCACCGATAACCGGCATTCTCGCCATACCGTCGAGCACCTTTTGTCGAAACTCTGCTTGCCTAAACAACTGCATAAGCACAGCGACAGTAATTATTAGCCCTCCTAACAAAAGCCACGTATTGTTGTTGAACCACACTCCGGTTGAGAGTACGGCTTCAGCGAGCCAGGGTAAATCTGTTCGACCGTCCAGCAAGTTTGAGAATTTGGGCACTACAAATATAAATATCATCAGTACTGCCGTTATTCCGGTGGCTACCAGAATGGCCGGATAAGTGAGGGCATTTTTAAATTCACCTGCTACACGCAGGTCGTACTCCATCTGTGCCACAGCTTCTCGCAGGCTGCTTGCCAGTTGTCCGCTTACTTCACCTGCCTCAACAAGGTTAAAGAAATATTCGGGTAAGGGCAGCGCCGAATCACGCAATGCTGACAGCAGACTCTCGCCGCGCATCAGGTTTCGGGAAATAATATCAAAGGCATCAACCAGTAAGGGGTGATAGCTGCCCCGGGCCTGGGCGTCAATGGCCGCAGCAAGCGAGACGCCCGACTCCAGCAATGTCGCCAGTTCGTGTAATGCAATTACAACTTCCTGGGTTTTGAGTTTGCGTCGCAAAACAGAGCGTGTGTTCGCCAGATGAGGTCGAACCTGAATAACCGTTTGGCCATTCCGGGACAACTGCCGCAGTACCTCTTTTTCGGATTCACCCTGCATCTGACCAATAACAATCTGGCCATCTCTATCCGCTATTTCGTAGTCGTATTCCTGCACGAGTGCGCCTGTTACTCAGACAACGTAAGTCGGGTTACTTCTTCAAGCGTTGTTTCGCCACGCGAAGCCTTGATGAGTCCATCCTGGTACAAAGTGCGATGTCCCTGTGCCTGCACCAGAGCTTTAATCTCATTCAGGGTAGCACCGGCTACGATCATGTCCTGCAATTCAGTACTCATGGGCACCAGCTCATATATACCCATCCTGCCACTGAAGCCGCTATTGTGACAAACAGTACATCCCTTTGCGGTACGCCACGAATTGCCTGTTAATCCAGCCGGTAACTTCGACAACTCCACACGTACTGACTCAGGCACCGGCGCCGCTTCGCTACAGTGCGAACATACCTTTCGTACCAGCCGCTGAGCCTGTACTCCACGCATTGGAGCGGCTACCAGAAAGGGCTCAATACCCATATCAACCAGTCGTGTGAAACTCGAAACAGCATCGTTGGTATGCACGGTGGACAATACAAGATGGCCCGTCAGGGCAGATTGAACAGCGATCTCTGCTGTCTCCAGGTCCCGTATTTCACCTATCATAATTACATCGGGATCCTGTCGCAGAATGGCTCGCAGTGCACGGGCAAAGGTATAACCTATTTCAGAGTGAGCCTGAATCTGGGTAATGCCGGGAATCTGGTATTCAACCGGGTCTTCTACGGTTAGTATTTTGTTAATCCCGTCATTGGAATCATCCAGCGCAGAATACAATGTAGTGGATTTGCCAGAACCTGTGGGCCCCGTTACAAGCACAATGCCGTTGTTGGATTGCAACCACGAGCGAAACATCTTCAGATGGTCTTCTTCCATACCAAGATTGACCAAGGCCAGCTCATCCCGATCCTTGGGTAGTAATCTGAGCACGATGGATTCGCCGTGCACACAGGGTACCGTAGATACCCGTATGTCTAACTCCTGCCCGGAAATTCTGGTAGTTATCCGTCCATCCTGGGGAAGCCGGCGCTCGGCGATGTCAATCCCGGAAATCAGCTTTATGCGCGAAGCTACCGCAGCAAAACGTTCAGACGGTTGTGTCAGCCGCGTATGAAGAACACCATCTACGCGTAATCTAACGGTAAAGTTTTCTTCACCGGGTTCTACATGGATGTCGGATGCGCTCACGTCGACGGCCTGGGCGAGAATATTGTTCACCAGCTCAATTACCGGTGCTTCTTCAGCCATCTCGCGCAATTGTTTTGCATTTCCTGGTGAGAACAATTGTTCTATAGCGCGCTCCCTGCGCACAAACTCCAGCAGTTTATCCAATTGGTGATTGGCCGCGATATAAAATGTAACCGCTTGCTGAGGGTAAAAATAATTCAGTATTTCAGTTAATCCATGATCCTGCATGTCACGAGCCAGGCAGCAAAGTTCCTCATCGCGTTGCCATAACAAGACCGAATGGTCTATAAACCAGTCAAGTTTGATGGGGCTCTGGCTCATAAACTGAAATACCAGCAGGTTATCGGGCAGTTCATTGCTGTTTCTCAGATACACAATCTGTAATTGTTCGGCAAGTACCTGAAGCAATTGATCCTCGGATACCGCGCCAATGCGTACCAGCAAGGTACCCAGGCGTCCTCCAACGGAGGATTGAATTTTCAGGGCTTTTTCGACATCTTCGCTGGAGACCAGACCCCGGGCACACAGCATCTCGCCCAGAAGTACCTTTGGTGCTGTGCCACTCTGCAAACTTACCTGGTTCATGTATTATTCCCGCCGGCGATATTCACGCAATACGCGGGTACAGTATATGTCATCCTGACTCCTGCGCCCAACAGAACCAGAGACCAAACCGTGCGACTGAGAACGAGTACCAAAATAGCCTGGAATAGCATTTTTATGGTACTTGCCATCGCCTATCTGTATTTGTTTTTAAGCCTGGACTCCAATAAAGCCTTGTACGTAAAGCTGGGGACATATCTGATTGCCAAGCACCAGGCGCCGTTTCAACACGACTATTCCGAGGCGCTGGAATCGCTTAACCTGGGAAACGCCGAACCGGCGATACGAACACTGGAAGACTGGCAAGAGGTAAAAAAAGGGGATCGTGTTTTTCCTCTAAAACGCACTCTTCTTCTTAAACTGGCCGACTTTCTACACAAAGAAAACAATATCGCCCAACTACTGACCTGGACACGTGAATGGCAGTCACTGGATAATCGGGATATCAGTGCCAGGGCCTTTTACTTTGAGGCTTTACGGCTGACGCCGGAATTTCACGCAGAAGGCGTAGAGGGTATCGCGAGTGCCTATCAACAATTTCCCGCGAACCCGCGTCTCTCCCGCTTTTACGCAGATACACTGCGTGCTGCTGGCGATACCGCAACAGCCGACAAGATTCACAAATCCAAAATCGCCAATCAACTGCTTGGCTGGGAATTATTCTGGGACACAGGCCAGGGCTTTAATGGCATAGAAAAAAGCGCGGTGGATGTAAAAGCTGCCGATGATGGTGCACGCTTCACAATTGAGTTTACGCTACCTGCTAACACGCTCAGGTTTCGCCTGGACTTACCTCCCCAATCAGAGATCGGTATATCAGACCTGGATATCAGGATAGATGACCAAGCCCTGCCGTTTGTTACTGCAAATTTGGAATTGGTAATGATGCATTTCAACAACGGCCTCCTGATCAGCAACGGCGAACGCGACCCCTACATAATTTTTAACATCAAGTACCCTCCGGCCTCTCTTGATCAGCCCCGGAATCTGAGCATCAGGTTCAGCTTGTCCAATACAAACAGGCCGACGAGATAATCCCTGGATGATGAATCTGTTTTTCCGAGTATTTCGCTGGTCCTGGGTAGTCACCTTACCGTTCGCTGTGCTTGGTTCTTACATTACGTATAAGGCAATTGAGCGCTACAGTAATTTTACCATTCGCTACGACTCCGCCCCCTTCCACTTGTCGTTGGTTGCCAGCGCCGATTATGAAATTGATGCACTAATGCATGCGTTCAAAGTAGGTCTTTTCAATTTTCAACATCGCGGCGCATTCGAATCCGTCGAGTTATTCGTTCCGGAAGCCAACATCTCCAGATTGAACGCACACTTACCCCAATCCGGTTTCGAATATGTAAATGCCCGGATGCTGATTGAAGACCGATTGGTAAAAGTTAAAGTGAAGTACAGGGGTGACTTTATGCCGCATTGGGCCTGGAACAAAAAGTCCTGGCGCGTTAAGACCGACAAGGACCGCCTGTTTAACGGCATTCGCACCTTCAACCTGCAAGCCCCCAAAGCCGCGGAACAGCTAAATAACTATCTGGCACTTCAACTGGCAAACGCACTAGATATTGTTGCGCCGGAAAGTCGTCTTGTTGAACTCGTCCTTAATCGTGCAAACGCAGGCGTGTATATATTCGTCGAACAATTACGCGAAGAAACCCTGAGGCGTAAAAACCTGATGCCAGCGGATATATACAGGGGTGAGCTACTAGGCAAGGACAGGTTTGTCGACAGCAACATCAACAAACTTTTTGACACTACCGCGGTGTGGGACAAAATGTCCGTAAATAATCACTATCCCGAAAACAGCATGGCACCGCTTGCGCGTCTGTTAAAACTGATCAATGCGCTGGAATCGGAGTCTGAAGGAACGGACCCGGAACAATTGATCGTGACCCGAAAAGCCTTTGCGCAGCTCATGGATATGGATGCCTGGGCAGCATTCAGTGTATTTGAAACACTGGCACAGACTCGTCACTTTGACTCTCAACACAACTGGCGTTTGTACTACGATCCCTGGAGACAAAAATTTATTCCCATAGTCTGGGATCCGGGTGGTTGGCCCGGAGCGTGGCGGGCATCCAGCGATGAATCTGTCTCTGGCTATGTTATCTCCACCGCATTGCACAGGGCGCTCTTTCAGGATGGGGGTTTTATTAGCAAGCGCAACGAGGTGTTACGGAATTTTTTCAGCTCGGGGAAATCGACTGAGTTTCTGGATCAGGTAAGGGAAACAGTTGCGAAGATTCGCGGAAATATTTTTCACGATCCGCGCATTCGACCGCCCCGACCGGTGCAGATTAATACCGCACTGAATGCGCTTGAAGCGTACATCGGTAAAACTTTCTTTGATATGGAACAACATTTGAAAGCGTCGGAAAATGCCGCCCAGTTATGGTTTGAAGATGGAAAAATCTATCTGGCGGCACAGGACCTGAACCCGATACGCTCAATTCAGCTGGAATATACAAACCCGCTTGAGGGTGATATCGGGGCGTCAATCAGTTACGCCTCCCGCGAGGACCAACATACCCTGGCCGTACAGAATTTCAGTCACACCGCACCAAATACGCTCGTTTTGAAAACCACTCTTCTGGCAGAAATCGAGGGCAGCTACAATACCGGGGAGACTTTTCCGCTGGTACTGGCATTCCCGGCTATCTACACAATTGATATCACGGGCGTGGATAATCAACTACCAGCTCAAGTTCTAATCGATCACGGCAACGGATTGCAGCGAATTACACCGGGTACATCCTTTGTACCAAAATTTGGGATATCCCGGCAATCGCAAAAGCGGATTGACAATATCGACTTGCAAAACTGGCAACTATTCTGGGATACAGGATCAGGCTTTACCGCATCAACAAGCCGGAAAATTAACAGGTTAAGCGTCGCTGCAGACTCGGAGTATAAAAGTTTCACTAAAACTATTCCCGCAAATGCAAAAAACTTGCGCATTGACTTACCCACTAAAAGCAAATCCACATTGAGTGACATTATCCTGACGATCAATGGCATCACCCAAAGCATTCCAGTATCTGAACTTTCAACCAACCAGATGTCAACACACGAAAAATCTATCAGGGCCAATGGTGGGGAAGACCCCTATTTTTCTATTCAGTTAGCAAATTATACAAAGACTATGCAGAGCGGCAGTCAATCGAGTAGCCTGGACATAACGCTTGCATTTAAACTGTTAGCTTACACACCCCATACGCGTTATCAGGAAAGGATTGCAGATGGAACACTGGGGAAAATAAACGCAATCTACCAGCCGGTTGAACCCACAAATGTTGTCCCTATGCTGCAATGGCAGGGTGACATTACTGTGCTTGATACACGCGTGATAGACCAGCCCCTGACGCTAAAACCGGGGACCAGGCTATTGATGGGGCCGGGCGCATCTCTCATTTTCAAAAACACCATCACTGCAAATGGAACCCCGCAACTGCCGATTACCATACAGGCGCTGGATGTGAACCAGGCACCGTGGGGTACCATTGCTCTGCTCGGAAAATCAGCAAGTAATTCAAGTTTCAAACACTGTTCCTTTGATGGCGGTAGCGGATCAAAAGGAGACTTGTTTGAATACACCGCCATGTTGTCTGTTCACGATGTGGAAAATATGCTGGTAGAAGACTGTTCCTTCTCCAACAGTCACCTGACGGACGATATGGTGCATATCGTTTACAGTGACGTAAGTTTTATACGCACTCAGTTTACCAACGCCAATCTGGATGCCCTTGATATAGATATGTCCAGAGCGGTGATTGAAGACAGTGTGTTTCAGGGCAGCGGAAACGACGCAATTGACCTGATGACCAGTTATGCAGAAATTTACAACTCAACGTTAGCAGATAATGGCGACAAGGCAATCTCGGTTGGAGAAAACAGCCAGCTTCTAGGGCTCGACCTGACTATCAATAACAACCTGATCGGCGTGCAGTCAAAAGACGCCTCCCAGGCAAATCTTTTCAACTCAAACCTGTTCGGCAACGGTATAGCTCTGGATGCCTACAAAAAGAACTGGCGCTATGACAGGGGCGGATCAATATTCGCATCAAAGTCCAGCCTGAAGAAAAACAATTCCAGTCTTGGCACTGGCATACGCTCACAAATCGTTCTATTTGATTCCTATCTGGACAAACCACCAACAGCAAAACCAGCCAAGGGCAGAATAAAACTCGAATTTGTAGATAGCCTCGGCGATATCGCTAAAAGTAGTGAGTTGTACGGTCAGGAACCTGCATCAACACAAACCCGCACCCTTCTGGAAAACTTGCCAGAACAGTTTCTTGGCAGAATTAACACAAAAACACGTGGTAGAGTCCATGATGCAAACTGAAGCCACCACGCATGACGAGCACTCGCCACTTCACTTTGCCAGATTTGAGTTCAAGTACATTTTGAACAAAAAGAAACGAACAGAAGTAGAACAGGCCCTACAGTTTTTTCTTCAGTACGACCCCTTCGTAGCGCAACAGCCTGAGCACAAATATGTAGTACGCAGCCTCTACTTTGACGATCCGGAATACACAGCGTTTTATGACAAAATAGAAGGCCTGCATTCGAGATCAAAATTTCGGCTGCGCACCTACTCATCCGAACAATCTGACGTCCCGCTTTATCTGGAGATCAAAGGTCGCCACAACAATCTGGTATTTAAACATCGTACACCCGTAGCCCGTAAGGGCAAGGACTGGGCACAACTGAGCGATGATAATCTGGCCAGAGCAATACTTGAATGCGCGGAAAAAAGTCCGGTACTGGATCAGTTTGAATATGCCTTATACCGCAAAAACCTTAAACCGGTTGCACTCATCGATTACAAGCGCAGACCCTATGTCAGTAAATATGATGCAGGCTTTCGCCTTACTTTTGACGAACAGCTCAGCGCCACCCATGTGCATACTTTGTATCCGGGAAGCGCTAGCCGACCCATCAAAATTCTGGCGGGTTATACCGTGCTTGAAGTCAAATTTCATCACCATATGCCTTCCTGGTTTCACCGAATTATCCAGACACACGAACTTGGGCGTGTATCAGTATCCAAAATTTGCAAAGGCATGGAAGTGCTGGGCCTGGCAGAGGACGAACCCTAAAAGACTGGTCGCAGCACCAAATAAGTGGTTTCCTATGGACTACAAACTACCGATAATAGAGACATCGGAAAAATTTCAGTTATGCCAACACGAAGGTTAGAGCGCGCATGGAAGATGTATTAATGAACCCCCAGGGGAATTCCCTGGTGTATTCCAATATAGAAATCATCATTAACATATTGGCTGCCCTGTCTATTGGCGTAATTCTGTCCGCCGTGTATCGCTATACACACAAGGGCTTGTCTTACTCGCAATCATTCAGCCAGACTATTGTATTCGTATGTCTTATTGTCGCCATAGTAATGATGGTGATCGGGGGAAGTCTGGCAAGGGCTTTTGCTTTGGTGGGCGCTCTTTCCATCATACGTTTTAGAACCGTTCTAAAAGACACCAAGGATATGGCCTATGTTTTTGCCGCACTTGCGCTGGGTATGGCTGCCGGTACCAGCAATTATTTTCTCGCCGGAATAGGCACATTGGCTGTTTCTGCCCTGGCTTTTGCATTAAGCATTTCAAATTTTGGCGCGGTTTATAAAAGTGAATTTATTCTGCGCTTCAGATTCGACCAGAGTGGTGACAGCGAAGCCTACCTGAAGGTTATAGACGAAAACTGCAAGCGCTACAATTTGCTACATATGGAACCATCCGGTAACAATGAGAGCCTGAGTCTTACCTACGACGTAAACCTGAGAGATGAGAAAACTGCCAGTGATTTGACCCGGCAAATTGGAAAACTCGACCAACTGTCTGAAATCGTGCTGATCGCTTCCAAAAACGATGTGGACTATTAGGCAGGATCAACGATCAGCCAGACAGGTTTTTGGCATCTAAAATAGTTTTGCGATACAGGGCCTGGTAGTAGAAAGCCTCTTCTTCCAGCCTGTCGGGTAAGGGCAGCTTTTGCTTCCATTGTTCCAGAATTTCCGGCTTGGCTATTATTTGTTCGAATGCCCTGGTCCAATCCGTTGCATCACCAGCGCGCAATACTTCGCCGCATGCATGTTCGCGCACATAGTCTGCAGGCGCGCCAAGATCAGATACAAGCACTGGTGTGCCAGCAGCAACAGCCTCCCGCACAATCAATGAAAACGTTTCCGGTACTATGGACGGTAAACAAAATACATCAAAACCCATGAGTACTGAAAAAATCCTGCCGGTTTCCACAAAAGGCTGCAGGCTGATTCTTTTATCAGCACTTACCAATTCGGAAATTTTTTCGCGGTAGTCGTCCGCACCAAAAAAACCTCCATACAGGCGCAGGCGCACATTGGATGCAGGTACAGCGCGAAAGGCCTTGATGAGACACTCAATGCCCTTTTCGGGTACAAAGCTTCCCACAAACCCAAAAACCAGGTTGCCAGAGCCTTCAGCGGGTAAAGAGCCCTCAGCGGGTGGAGCCTTCAGCGGTTTTTGTGAAGAGCCCTCAGCGGGTAAAGAGCTCTCAGCCAGCAAAGAGCCCTCAGCCAGCAAAGAGACCTCAGCGGGTAAAGAGCCTTCAGCGGGTAAAGAGCCTTCAGCGGGTAAAGAGCCCTCAGATTCCTTACGAAATTGTTCTTTCTGCCGAATAGCCATATTCAGGTCAATACCATGCTCAATGACACGAAATGACAACTCTGGATACTCAGCAGAAAATTTATTCTCAACATGCACGGACGGACAGATACGTTCAGCCGCTCCACTTAATACCTTACGGAACGTTACGCTGCGTTCGACCAATTGTGATTCTGTCCATGAAGAAATATTGCAATGCTTTGCACAGGTTTGCCCGCCGTTCGCCCCATTGCATAGCTGTTTTTTTACATTAACCAGGTTAATGCGGAAACACTGCGCAAAAAAATCGGTTATCGTGACAATGTAAGGCAACCCACTGCAAACAATAGCTTCCAGGGCAGAGCCCATACGCATAGTGTGTAAAACATGGGCAATATCATATTGCTCCTGTTCCAACAGTTCCCAAACGAGACGACTAAGTTGGGGAACAACGGGTAAGTCAATGTCTGCGTCTTCTGGTAGTTCATTTCGCTGAAATATGCTGAGCGGTATCCCCTGGTAAACACTATCCACGAGCAACTCACCGGAATCGTCGCTCCAACTGTCTACTCGACAGGTAAGCACGCGTACATAATGACCAGCCCGTTGGGCAGCTTTGGCAAGCTGGAAGCATACTTTTTCGGTCCCGCCTGCATACTCGGGATAAAATTGGTGCACTACAAACAGAATTCTCAAATACCCGCACCCATCACCGATTTAATTCGCTTTACAGCGTCACCGTTGGCTCCATCGTCCTTCTGATATTCAAGATATAAAAAGCCCAGATAAGAACCGGCTGTCGCAGCAAAAGTCTTGCGCAGCATGTCATAGACCTCGTGTCGCAAAGATGCATCCTGTTGCAGATATATCTTGTTGGCAAAGGACCTGAAATGTTCCATTCTACCAATGAACCCGTCTACAAACGCCCGCGCTGCTGGCCGCTCATAATCTTGCAGGGGCGTGTCGTCAAGATAGTCCGACCTGAGGCTGATAATATAATCCGCCAATTGCGTGTCTTCCAGATCAAGCTCGGTCATTGATGACTTGTCCAGCTCAAACCCGCGTATTTCAGCGATGAGTTGCTGCATGCTGCTTTCCAAAGTAGTGTTTGAGGCGGCAAAATCAAACTCCCTTAACGTGGTGCTCAGCCGTTCTGCAACTACAACTATTCCAAACATAAGCCCGCGTAGTGACCCTACCGGGGGGGTGTTAAAGTCTTTAAACTGGCGAACCAAAAAAATTACATCAACAAATGAGCGTTTTAAATAATAGTAGGCGGGCCGGTTGTGGGAATGAATCGTTTTTACTGAAGCCAACATGGCAATCCGGTAACTGTCCCGAATCAGGCGAATGCCAAGATCCAGATCCTCAGCATAATCACCACGATACTTGTAGCGGCCAAATAGCTCTTTCGACAACATGCAGGAGACGTCGCTAAGCTGGCCCCATGAACGCAGGGACATATGATCCGAGCCCATATATTCACCTATGCGATCAACATCGCGACAGCGCAAAAAACGGTAGTGGGTATCAACATTACAATCGTACATAATGTCACTGTCACTGCGACAATATTCGCTGCAGGACACCGCTACCACATTATGTTTTTTATGGTCCTGCAGGTAAGCTAACATTCCATAAGCCCACAAATCGCCTATCGGATACGCATCCTGAACGATAAATAAAAGATACTCATTGTTTGCCGTATCCGCACCCAGGTTTCGAGCATAACTGTGACTGAATTCTTCCTGTGATATCTGCACTACTGTACAACCCGCCTGACGCGCCAGCTCAACTGTATCGTCTGTGGAACCTGAATCCACAACAACTATCTCAAGGTTGTTGAGACCTTTTTGCGCTACCAGCTTGCGTAACAACCAGTAAAATTCTTCTCCAGCATTAAAGGTTGGAATAATAACCGACACGCCACTATCAATGGGTGGGTTACTCTCATTCAGAGCGGGGTGGAGCCTTATCCCGGGGTCTGCAAATTCTGATTCATCGACTCCCGCTATACTGGCCAGGCTTTCCTCCGGCGGCAGCAGGCGAACAGTGTTGTCTGTGGCTACAATACGCGGCGGTATGCTGCGGGTGGTAAATGCCTTCAAATATTCGTACATAAGAGGCAGACGCGTAAAAAATTCTCTGGCTCCAAGCTTTTTGTAACTCAACGCAGCCGTTTGCAATAGTTCACCCAAGCGGCCAGATCGAAACAGTACCTGGTACAACAATCTCACGTCATGTTTAAGCACAATAACACGCGTTACAAAACGCCTTAAAGGCGAAGTTACGCGCCAGGACCGTGATGCATAAATTTCATTCAGGCTATCAGAGAGTTGGGTAATATCTACCGCCAATGCATTGATATGTTCCAGTTGAGAGGCAAGCACTACCTTGCGATGTGCATTTTCAGCCGTGGTCAATTTCAACTTATCTGTCAATGCTGTTTTAGCTTCGCTTAAGCCAGCTATTAACTTACGATTTTCCTTGCGCAGTTTTTCAAGCTTGCGCAGTTCGCGTCCCTGTTTTTTTTGCAGGCCTTCCAGTTTTTTGAGCTCCGTCTGATCCTGTGAATGCAATTCGTTGAGCTTTGTTATTTCAGCACTCTGGGTTTTTCTAATACTCTCAAGCTTGGTGTGTTCCAAGACAAACCTGGTCTGATACCCGATTACGTCCAGCCATGTGGATGCATGCGTTTCCATCTGTTTCAACTTTTCGCGCACTTCTTCAAATCCACCCGAGGCATTACCATCACGCAAATTCCGTAAGGCCAAATTCAGATCAGCGCTGAGCAAGCATAGAGCGCTAGCACTTTGCGCCTGTTTCTGCTCCTTTTCCCGTAAATGATGGTGATGGCGTAATGCCGGATCCAGTTCTGCTCGTACTTCACCGCTTCTGGAATTTATCTCAGCCGGCCAATCAATCCGAAGTTCCTTGGTAACGCGCTGAACTTCAGGCAACCAGTCTGACAACAGGGAATCATAGGAAATTACCGCACGATTACAGTCACGCGAATGATGTTCCACTTCCAACAGGTTTTTCAGGTAGAGCAGGTAGGCGTGATCGGCCTGGTAGCCATCACGTGCCGACAGCGATAGCACTATGTCCTCTGGATCCCGCTTTACGAGCAGACATTTGATGTCAATATGTAGTTCATCAAGTACCTCAAGCCAGAGCGGAAGCAATAGACACATGCGGGGATCTTTCACTGCCCATAGCGCTACGCCACCAAAATGTTCCTGGATAACTTTCTTCAGCGCGAAACGTGCCCAATCCAGGTTTTCACCCTTCCACCAATTTTCCGGAAGCGGCCTGACACTGTCCCAGGGATGATTTAGTTCACCTAATATTTTGCCGTGAAGGTTTACTATCTCCTGGTTTTCCCAGTATCCCTTCGGATTATCTGGGCCTGCGTCAATTACCGAGAGACCCAGCTCTGCACCAAGCACATTGCACACCCGGGTTACCGCAGATGTTCCAGAGCGATGCATTCCCAGTATCAGGATGGCTTGTGGCATTTGATAAGGTGACAGATTATGAACAGCAGGCAATTATACGTCTATCGCCGGAGTTTACCATTGGCCAAGTACGACTATCCCCGACCGTAATCGTCTTCAAAACGTACAATATCATCTTCTCCGAGATACGAGCCTACCTGTACTTCAATCAGGTCCAGCTCCATTTTCCCCGGGTTGCTCAGTCGGTGTGTTGAACCCAGCGGAATATAGGTGGATTCATTTTCACTCAGGTTGAATTTCCTATCGTCACATTCTACCTCGGCAATACCCCTAACAACTATCCAGTGTTCTGCTCTATGGTGGTGCATCTGCAGCGAAAGTGTTGAGCCGGGATTGACTGAAATGCGTTTTACCTGGTAACGCTGCCCAACTTCAACAGTTTCATAACTACCCCATGGACGATAAACCCGCGTATGGGTTTCGTGTTCGGTACGCTTCTCCCGTTTTAGCGCGCTGACTATGTCCTTTACATCCTGCACCCGGGATTTGTCAGCTATCAAAACGGCATCCGGCGTTTCTACCACGATCAGATTTTTTAGCCCAAGTGTTGCGACAAGTCGACTCTGGGCGTAAACCAATGTGCCGTTGCAATTCTTGCTTATTACGTCACCCAGCAACACATTACCCCCGCTGTCCTGATCCGATATGTCCCACAACGCACCCCAGGAACCCAGATCATTCCACCCTACGTCGAGGGGCAACATAATGTTTCGTTCGGTTTGTTCCATCACCGCGTAGTCCACAGAATCGGCAGGACAATCCAGAAAAACGGGTGAGGGACGAAGAAAATCCAGATCCAGCTGACTGCCCTTCATGGCCTCCTTACAAACCTTGAAAATTTCGGGACGAAACTTCTCCAGCTCAGCAAGGTATGATGAGGCTGTAAACATGAAAATGCCGCTGTTCCATAAGTATTCACCGGACTCAAAATAGGACTGGGCTTTGAGGGCGTCCGGCTTTTCTACAAAACTGTCCACAGTGCTTACTTCGGTATCAGATTCGTGCACCATTCCCTTTTTAATATAGCCATAACCGGTTTCAGCACGTTCCGGCACGATACCAAATGTCATGAGTGCGCCGCTATTAACAAATTCACAGGCCTTGCTAACCTGGGTACAAAAGGTGTCCTTATCTTCAATATAGTGATCAGCAGGTAATACCAGCATTACCGGATCCTGTCCCTGCTCCAGTGCGTGCAAGGCTGCCAGGGCGATTGCCGGAGCGGTATTTCTGCCTTCCGGTTCCAGAATTAGCGCACCCCATTTCTGCTTCTGTTCCCTGAATTGTTCTGCTACCAGAAAACGGTGCTCTTCATTACACACCACGTAGGCATCTTCAGGATTAAGTGACTGGATGCGGTTTAGAGTATGTTGAAACATGGAAAATTCACCATACAGTTTCAGAAACTGCTTTGGGTACACCTCACGAGACAAGGGCCACAATCGTGACCCGGTGCCACCGGCCAGGATAACGGGGAGGATTTTATTCACGCGCTACCACTTGGAATAAGTTGTGGGTTTTCTCTGACTACCAACTGCTTCTTCATCGCTTTCTTCAGGGTCGGGGTGGTTTTTATGAGAGCTCCATCCATAGCAGTTAAAAAACCGAATCGCCGAGCGAGCAAAGTGCAAAATACGCTTCGAATTTTTTGGGTTTGCATGACCGCCATAATGCCTGATTCTTACATCCGGCAGCTCTACGATTTTACCGTGTTTTTGCAATCGCATGGAAAGGTCAAAATCTTCGAAATACAAAAAATATTTTTCATTGAAACCCTTTACCTTGTGCAGGATTCCGGTTCTGCAAAACATGAAACAACCGCTGGCAAGCGTTACCGGAACTGGAGAAATCGCCGGTAAAGTTTCCCTGTAGGTATATCGCGAGAGCTGACTTCTGAACACCCGATTTAGCCAACGAAGCGACAGGGCCCGCACAATAAGCACCAGGATGGAAGGTGGCCGCTTGGAAAGATAGGCATACTGGTCTGTATGGTCATAGCCCTGCGGTACTGCCATCGCAGTATCGGGGTGTGTTTTCATAAACTCTATGCAGTCCGAAATCACATTATCGTCAAAACTTACATCCGGATTAATTACCAGGTGATACTCTGAATCACCACTTAAAATGGCTTTGTTCTGGCCTCTCCCATAGCCAACATTTCCATGGCCCTTGATAATCGAAATCTGTGCTTCATCCGGCATTTTAGGCCGCAATTCCTCTACAAACTCTTCAATGTGACGTATGTGTTCAGCTTGCGTATCGTTGACTACAAATACCAGCCGCGCTTCGACATCGTGTTTGACGCGGGCTACTTCCAGCGCACCAATAAGACTGGACGCAGTTCTGCCCAAATCACGCGAATTCGATTGAAAAGTTACCAGACCAATGGAAACTATCACTGTCCAAATCTCGATGTCATAGATTTACTGAGAATCCGCCAATTGTGGGCCAGGGGCAGTGAATTGTTTTTTTGTACCCTTGCCCGCTTCTTCCAGATATTTTTCAGGCCTTTCAAACCATCTATTTTCGCGCGTAGCACAACCCGACCTTGTCCCCTGATCAAGCCTAAACCCAGGGCAGCAAGATTTACAACTATATGACCAGGTAACAACAATACCAACAATGCTCCCGGGGTATTTTTAAAAAAGGCCCAAATCATATTTCTCTGGCCGTAATAAACACTGAAGTCAGAACGATAGCCTGTGCTGGCGGAGCCTATATGTTGTACCACGGCATTCGGGTTGTACCAACACACGTATCCTGCAAGTTGCAAGCGATAGGCCAGATCCACATCTTCCATATAACAGAAAAAGTCCGTATCAAAAAAACCGACCTCAGTCAGCGCATCCATCCTGTATAAGGCAGCACCGGCACAGGCCCCAAAAACCTCCTGTTCCACCAACCACTCAGGGTTGAGGCACTGCCCATGACCGCGACGCCGGGCAAGCCCAAAAATATGGTAGAAATCTCCTGTTCCATCCACACGATCGTGGCTGCCTTCCTCCATCATACGAGATGCAACAGAGCCCAGACCGGGATGCCTGACCGCTAGATCAAGCAGTTCTTCCAGCCAATTTGGTTCCGGGAATGCGTCCGGATTTAACAAGGCAACGTATCCCATTTGTCGTTCTTTACACAAAGCCAGTGCCTGATTATTGCCTTCTGCAAAACCGCGGTTGCTCGCATTACGAATATAGTGATGCTGTGAAAAGCCCGCGCTCGCCGCTTCAAGAGAACCATCCTGGCTATCGTTGTCCACCACAATAACAAGATCTGGAATGCAGGATTGCGCGGCTAATGCAGTCAAACAGCGAATCAAATACTCTCTGCCGTTATAGTTCACAACGATTACAGCAATACCGGGTCTCTCACTATAAGTCATTATTCACACCACGGTGTCCCGCACGCTCGGTGGCGTATGCACGTATTCCCTGATGCGCGAAGGACTGTAAACGCCTCGATCGGTAACAATGCGACTCACCAGGTCTGGCGGGACAATATCGAAAGCCGGATAAAGACCCTCGACTCCCAGTGGAGCAGTTCGTACTCCTGAAAATTGAACAATCTCTTCACCATCACGGTATTCTACCTTGATATCCGCCTCGGATTTGCTTTCCCTGTCCGGCCCACTCTGGCGCAAGGTATAGTAGGGCACATTATTGGCGTGTGCTGCCAGGGCATATTGATAAGTGCCAATTTTGTTACACACAGTGCCATCCATACAAACCCGGTCGGCGGCAGTAATAAACACATCTATTTGTCCATCCCGCATGAGAAAGCCACCCATCCCATCCGTGATCACGCGAGTAGGAAATCCGATAAAGTGGGAACACAAGGCAGATAATCGAGCTCCTTGCAGGTAGGGTCGCGTTTCGCTACAGATCACACTAAGGGATTTTTTTCTCCGTGCGGTTTCCAATAGCAAATACACAAAGGAGCGATCGGGAAAACAATGCGTGAGAATGCTGGCGCCATCTGCAATCTGATCACAGGCATATTTTCCGGTCTCGTAACCCTGACGTGCAAGGGCGGACGCTCCCTGATTAACCAGGGCTACCAATTCTTCACGTATGTTTTTTCCCAGATCAATGGCTTCGCTTGCTGTATTAAGACAGGCCAACATCATCCGTTTAAGAGCAAGACCCGTCGGTCGGGTGGCAATCAAGTGCTCAGCATCTGCCTGAAGCGAAGATAAAGAACCAGCGTCCGAATTATCCGGTGCAGACAAAGCCAGGCCATAACCAGCCGCAATGGAGATAGAGTATGCGCCCTGGATCACCATATCCTTAATTGCTACGGCAACATCCGCAGCTGCGTAACAATCCACGTAGCGTTCCGTTAGTGGTAAAACACGACGATCCAGAATTCTTACATGATCTCCATGCCACTCCGCCATTCCTGCACGCCGCATGGGCAGGGGAATGGCTTGTTCTTCGAATACGCCTTCCAGGCCCAATTGCGCGATGGCCATCAATCGGGACCCATTCCGGAAAACTCTGCCTCTCCAATGCCTGCCCTGTAGCGGGCTGTTTGGTATGTCTCTTCGACGACGTGACGCTGGGGATTACTCCCGCCCAACAATACTGCTGCGTCTACCACTTTAGACAGAGTTTCAGCACTTTGCGTGTACTCCCCCTCTGAAAAAGCAACAAAGCCGTCCATCATTCCAAGCAGGGCGTGGGATGCCGATTCAACATCATTATCGCGGCTTTTTGCCTCCAGCAACTCGTTTCTAAGTTTTTGTTTTCGCTCATTAGAGTCTGATAAGGCTACTATCATAATTCTGTGTATATCGGCAAAAGCAAAACCACTTTTAGGGAAACGATGTTCCATATAGGCAATGGTATCTTCAACGGCGTCCGGGGGGGCTTCAAAACCCCTGAGTTTTCCTCGCCACAAAAATGATGCGTTATCAGAAAAAGTACTCAGTGGCATCGGATCAGCAACCTTGCTATCCAGTTCCTGTCTGTACAACGTATCCATTTTTTCAGCACTGGCATTTCCGGATAAGCTATCGATCACAAAACCATGCCAACAAAGGTGATGCCGAATATCGGAATTTTTGCCGATTCCACCAAGCCAATCCTCAATAAAACCCCTGGCCTCTTCAAGTGCACCTTCCTCTATGTGCACGTGGCTAAGCGCATGCGCACAGTTCCCATTCGGCATCAATTCCCACGCTTTTTCCGCGTCCCGCCTGGCTGAAACGGTATCACCCGTATCGCTGCGCATAAAACCCAGGGTTGTCAGAAACCACCAGTCATCAACTGGCCAGCTATCCCTGTAGCGCAACAATAAATCTACATTGGCCTGACGCCAGTCCCTGTTTCCACTAAATGCCAATAAACCAAAAGGACCGACAACATGAGAAAATACAAATATATCTGTTGGCCAGCGCTCCAGGTGACCTAAAGCCCTGTTTAGGGCACTGTCATCGAAATTTGCCGAGGCATAAACAAATTCGATTTGTGATGCTTCCCGTTCACTAACAGTTTCGATAAGTGATTTAGCAATAGATATATGTTCCCTCCCCTGCTTGCCAAAACCGTGAACAACGAGTTGATGGCCAAGGGTAAGATGTGCCAGGGCAAAATCCGGGTCTATCTGTATCGATTTTCGCAAGGGTTCAATACCGCTTTCGTCAAATGCCAAAGCCATGTCAAGGCCTTGCATCCAGTAATCAAAGGCCTTCTGATCCCCGTTTAAGTGCAATCCATAACGGTCGGTGAGTCGAGCCATAAAACTATTTCCTATATTTTGCCCAGTGCCTGTTCAATATCGGCAATCAGGTCTTCAACATTTTCAATACCAACCGAAAACCGGATGAGGCCATCCGTTATTCCCACAGCTTCTCGTTCCGGTCTGGACATATTTCTATGGGTCATACTCGCAGGACATTGAATGAGGCTGTCGGTAGACCCCAGACTGATTGCGATGGCGGGAAGTGTGAGTGCGTCGATAAATCTTGTCGCACTGTTGGCACCACCCACCAGCTCAAATGAAACCAGGCCACCAAATCCGTTTTCCATCTGTTTTTTTGCCATCTCGTGATAACGAAAATCCGGCAGCCCAGGATACAGCACCTTCTGAATTAGTTTGTTTGTATCCAGATACTGAGCTATCTGCATTGCGTTTGAGGAGTGGCGTTGCATACGTAACTCCAGCGTCTTGAGCCCCATTGCCATTAACCAACTATCGTTGGGGCTGGGACTGGCGCCTAATTCAGATGCGAGTTGCCATAATTCACTAAACAGATTCACAAATTCAGGATGTCTGCAGACAATAATGCCTCCAGTGGCAACGCCATGCCCTCCTATGTATTTCGTTGAGGAGTGCACAACCATATCCGCACCAAAAGACAAGGGTTTCTGGTGATAAGGTGTCGCAAAGGTATTATCCACAATCAGCCAGGCACCGTGCTCATGTGCCAGGTCGGCGAGGCCTCCCAGATCCTGCACTTCCATTGTAGGGTTGGCAGGGCTCTCAACATATACAACGGAAATATCTCCGGCATCCACAAAGGCCTGTTGCCAATCCTCAAGATCAAAGCCCTCGACAAATCCCGCTGACATTCCATATCTGGGTGCAATTTCAGACCAGAAGGTATGCGTGCCTCCATATATACTCGCCTGTACGAGTGCCTTGTCCCCGCTTTTCATTCTCGATAACACCGCCGCGGTAATAGCCCCCATACCGGAACCGGTTACATAGGCGTCTACTATGTCGCAAACGTCCTTTTCTGGCGCAGCGCGGATCAGGTCTATTCCTTCCAGATAGGCTATCTTTTGTGCAAGCAGCGCAGAATTAGGATTGCGTCCTCGGGTATACACGTAACTGTCCCTGTCTACTCCGGTAAATGAATCGACGGCTGCCTGCACAGTGTCGAAAGAAAAAGTCGAGGTTTGAAATATAGGCATCACGTGCGCCGAAAGTGCATGATGATGTTCGCCAACATGATTAAGCAGCGTCCCTGTTCCCTGCCCTGGATTTACGGATTTCAAACTACACTCCTGATTGATCTTTTAACGGCTCTGTATAACCATAACAAATGAATTGTGCAGAATACGTTCTATCACACTTTTATTCACAAAAAAGGATAACCATGAAGAGTCCCTGGGAAACAAACGATCTGCCTGAAATTGATACGCCTGAACGGTCCGCATGCCGGGCTACCCGCTGCCTTCCCGGAGAGATTGCACCTTACGTACTTTTGCCCGGTGACCCGGGACGGGCCGCCCGGATCGCTGAAGAGTGGTTAACGGATGGAAAGCTGGTAATGGCAAACCGGGAATTTCATTCTTACACGGGATCATACAAAGGCGTCCCCGTATCTGTAATCTCTACCGGTCTTGGTAGCCCTGGTGCTGCAATGGTGGTGCAGGACCTGCCCCGCCTTGGGGTAAAGGCTGCTATTCGTGTCGGCACAGCAGGCTCGGCAAAAAAAGAAGTTGCACCTGGAGACGTGATTATTGGCACCGGAGCAGTGCGGGATGAGGGTGTCTCGCACAAATTCATACCGGCAAATTTTCCGGCGCAGGCTAACCTGCAAGTGAGTAATGCACTAAACGCTGCGGCCAGGGAAAGTAACGCAAATGTCCACTGTGGCATTGTGCATACGTCGGATGCATTCAAACACCCCAATCTGGCAGATGAGCAGATGCTTTACAGCAATGCCGGTGTTCTGGCATTTGAAATGGAAGCGAGTGCAGTAATGATACTGGCACAGCTCAATAACATACCAGTGGGGTGTATATTCAGCATAGATGGCTATGTACAAAACGTAGCAAGTGGTAATACCAGACCAGATTCAGAAGCTCGTAATCGGGGAATCAAAACAGCCATAACCGTATCGCTGGAAGCCCTCGCTACTCTGGCTGGATCCTGATAGATAGTTGTTTGGCGAGACAGAGATTTGTAGTTGAAAGAACCGAGGGCTAGCTGCCGGATTGATTACCACACCGAATAGTTAACAAGCGCTTCGGGTTTTAGTACTCCGTGCACCGTAACCACACCAGCTACCAGTTGCGGTGGGCATATATCAAATGCTGGATACCATGCATCGATAGATTCTACAGTGGTGGGCTGCCCCATGGCCTGCCGTATTTCGGCTGCATCACGGTATTCCATCTTAATATCACTCCGTGTTTGGCTATCTTCATCCTTGCCCCATGCAAAAGCATAGAACGGAATATTGTGATATTGAGCGGCAAGGGCGAGCTGGAAAGTGCCTATTTTGTTTACCACATGACCATCCACCGTTATCAGGTCTGCAGCCGTAATGTACTTGTGAATAAGACCCTCTGACATAACGTAGGCAGGCATGTTGTCGGTTAAAAGTTTCACCCTGATACCAAGTTCGTGCAAACAGGGCGAGGTAAGTTTTGCACCCTGAAAATAGGGCCGGGTTTCAGGAGTAAAGACCTGTACCCGTTTACCGTCACGAACAGCCATTGCAACTGCGACAATAAACCCGGTTTCGGCGAAACAGTTTGTCAGAATTCCGTCACCATCCTCGATGAGTGAGGCAGCATGACGGGCACGAATTGCATAGTTTTCGTACAGCGCACTTATAGCACGCTCAATCCATTCGGCAATAGCGTTCTCTACCGAATCACCTGACTCAAGCGCTCTCACAGCAGATTCCAGTAACAGTTCAAGACGCCTTGCCATGGCGGTATTGGTTGGTCTTGTCACAACAAGGCGATCCCGCGCCCCGGAGAGATGTGCGCACACTTTTTGCTGTGCTTCACCCTTTACTTCGCAAGCCGCCAGCATCATTGCCTGCGCAGCAGCCATCCAGGGGCCGCCCCCCTGGGTAACCATCTGCTCAATGGCCATTGCTACTTCTTCAACGCTGTTACAGCGAACAAATTCTCTCGAAAATGGATACTTGCGCCGATCACAAATATAAACAGAGCCGTCTTCATATCGCGCAATATTCTCCGGCCTGAGCAAAAACGGCAGGAGCTCTGTAATCTTTTCCTGTGTAGCCACCTCACCTGTAATCATTTACCAGCACCCTCAATTCTCTTATACGAAACGACAGGAAATTCCGCCAAGCGGGCCATAATCTGCATGCACCGTGTCCCCCGCCTCAATACTTACTGGCCTGGTAAACGAACCTGACAATATCACCTGGCCGGGAAGCAGGGCGACGCCATGGGGCGCGAATCTTTTGGCGACCCAACATATTCCATTCGCTGGATGATTCAGCACCCCGGCAGCAAGACCAGTTTCTTCCAGTACACCATTGAGATAAAACAAGGCACCACACCAGCGCAAATCCACAGCTTCCGGTTTAACGGGGCGGCCTCCCATGATTATGCCCGCATTAGCTGCGTTATCAGCAATGGTATCGCAAATCTTTCGGCTATATCCCGTATCGGGATGCACTCTGTGGCTTCGCGCAGCAATTATTTCAAGAGCTGGTATCACATAGTCCGTTGCATTAAGCACATCAAACAAACTTACGTTTTCACCTTCCAGCCTGTCTTTCAAGACAAAGGCCAACTCTACTTCAACGCGTGGATCGCAGAACTGCGCAGCATCGATATCCGCGCCATCGGCAAAAACCATCTCGTCCAGTAACACGCCATAATCCGGTTCATCAATTTTCATAACGCTTTGCATAGCACGCGAAGTAAGGCCGATTTTGTACCCTACAATTCGCTGTCCTTCAGATATTTTTCTGTCCACCCAACATTTTTGTACCGCATAGGCCTCATCCATTGTTATATCCGGATGCGAAAGTGTTACAGGATCGATGGCCTGGCGATTATTCTCTGCCTGATACAGATCATCCGCTGCCTGGCGAATTTGCTTTTCGTTTAACATGAAGCAGAACCCTCTCTATGCAGACACGTAGTTGCGCAGGTTATTTTTATTATACTTTAATGTCGGAGGCAGTTCGGTCATCTCAAATGAGATAGCCAGGCCCTGCCGCACATAAATCGGATCCAGATGGGTACCAAGCACCTCAAAAAATGATTCGGCTGCGGCTTTTTTTTCCGCATCACTCCGTCCAGCTCCCAGCTTCACCTGAAGATGGACAAATCCATGATTTGCATTCCCATCGGCAACACGAAAATGTTCACATCTGTGTGCTCGACTACGAATCCCCGCCAGGGGTAACAATTGTGTATCAATTGCGGCCTGATGCAGTTTTTCAAACAGCGTATTCAGATCCAGTTCCTGCTGCCCCAGATTGGCGGAATATTCCAGAATAAAGTGCGCCATACGATTTTCTACCTTTGATTTCTACTCGCACCAATATAACACGCTGGTGAATAATCAAATCGTATCCGGCGCATTATATACCTTCCGTCCAAGTTCATATCCTGTACCAATGCTCAACGTCCTGTTGTAATTGCTCACGCGTGAAGTCCCGTTCAAGCTGTGCAAATATATCAGCCACATCAGCGGCTGTGGCAGACAACTCCGAACGCACTACGCCAAGCTCATACACGGAACCCACAACGGGTAAGGCTGCGTCAATTCGCAGACACCGGAATTGCCGGTTCTGTAATAGATAGGCATACGCCCGAGCATATATATCCGGGTCATAAGCACCACTGCTAGCTTCACACAACCCCAGCAATTGAGACATATCCAGTATTTGTTGCCAGTTCAGCTCCACCATAGCTGGTGGCGCATCATGTAATTCCCGTTCATGCTGCGGCTTCGAAATACTGTTAGATCTGCGGGAGACAATGTATTGTCGTAGTTCAACGGAGGGTACGGGAACAATAAAGCGGGTCAACTCACTTGCCAGCAGAGCTTCTATTGCATCATCGATGCTCTGAACCACTTCAATTAACCGGTTACCCACCAGGGGTAACTCACCGATTAGTATATTTTCTTCTGCGCAATATTCTTCATTCCATTTTGCAATACCCCTGCGCGCCCATAGCCCAACCGCTTTACGAATGACTGCATGGGTAAGCCCATTAATCTCTGGGTACTTGTGCATAATCTCGGGTGTCTGGAATGCTTCGCGGGTAAGGTCCCACTGCAACAAATGCACTACCCGACCCCTACTTGCTGAAATTTTTGCAAGTTGCTGTATATACAAGCTTTTTCCGACACCCGACAAGCCTGCAAAAAAAACAATCCGCTTATTGCTTGCCTCCATTAATGCCTTATGAATGGCAGATCCTGTCGGCAGGATAATGTCGCTGTTGTTCTCTTCGCCCATAATTTTCTGCTATCGAAATCGATTGGCGCTGGGCATATCTCCCACCGGAATTTCAACGATTGTGGGCACATCTACTGTGTAGCTTTTCCTGATTGCAGCCCTTACCTCGTCAAAAGAATTGGCACGAATCCCCAGTGCACCAAATGATTCTGCCATTTTAACAAAATCCGGATTGTGCAAATCCGTAGCGATCACACGACCCCCGTAATCGTTCTTTTGCATTTCCTGCACGTTTCCGTACTGGTTGTTATTGAAGAGTAGAACACAGACAGCAATTTTCTGTTGGACCGCCGTGGCCAGTTCCTGTACAGAAAACATGAAACCACCGTCCCCACAAATGGAAATTACCGGCACGTCAGGACGCGCAATTTTCACACCCAGGGCGGTGGGAAAGCCGTAACCCAATGTTCCCTGATAACCCGTAGTGATGTATGTGCGTGGCTTGTAAACCGGATAGGCTATTCGACTGGCAAACCCGACCTGAGTGAGTTCATCGACAAAAATGCCATCTTCCCCGAGCTCTTCCCGGATTATCTTCAGATAACTTACCTGAGGCTGCAAAACCGAGACTTTTTCCTCCCACGCCTTACTCATCGCAGTAATCTCTGCCTTGCGTGAGGAGCGCTGGATTTTTTTATGGCTCAGAATATCCAGAAGGACAGGTAGCGCATCCTCTGCGCGGGCGGTTATGGAGATATTCGGATCCAGAAACCTGCTATGGCTTTTCGGGTCAACATCAATTCTGATTACGGCCGGTTTATGTTCTTTTGCCCAGTTCTGGGAAGGCACGCGCATATTGGTACCCACCGCAATAACTGCATCAGCCTGCATCCAGTACGCTTTCGCAGCAGGCTGAGGCAAAGACAAATAATGCCTTGCATCGATAACGCCCTTGCCTGTTCTATAGGCCACAACAGGAGCCTGTAATCGCTCGGCAAGCGCTCTGATTTCCCGGCCTGCGCGCTGAGCGCCGCTGCCTACAAATATCATCGGGCGTTGCGCCCCGGACAGTAACTCTGCTGCCTGTTCAATTACCTGCGCATCAGGGATGGGATGCAAATCAGCAATCGGTTCGGTTTGAAGGTTAACCATGCCCCTGGCTTTGAGAATGTCCATGGGTATTTCCAGCGCCACCGGACGAGGCCTGCCGGAACACAGCTGGTGAAACCCTTGAGATATCATATGGGGGATTTCACCCGGTGAATTTGCGCGTTGCGCATGTTTTGTGAGGGACGCCAGTATATTAAGCTGATCATTTATCTCGTGTAGCTCTCCAAACTCCCTGCCAATTGAGGTCGAGGGGATTTGGCCACTTAAACAAAATACCTTTGCATTCAGGGCATACGCTGTCGCCAGTGCTGCAGAAGCGTTTAATACCCCCGGACCCGGAACAACACTAAACATGCCCACATCTCCCGTTGCAAGTGCGTAACCCAACGCCATGTACCCAGCACCCTGCTCGTGCCTGGTATGAATTACGCGTATGTCTTTTCCCAGGTCGTGGAGTGCATTAAACAACCAGTCGTTTTGATAACCTGGTATGCAAAACAGAGTGTCAATATTGTGCGCAAGCATACTTTTTACAGCCGCCTCGCCACCGGTCATTTTTTCCATTTCGCACTCTCCCTCTCGAACTCGCGCAGAATATCTTGCAGTATGCAAATAAACTGCTGGTTTGCTTCGGGTACGCCCACGGTTACGCGCACATGTTGTGGCAGGTAAAATGCAGTCCGTACCAGAATACCAAAATAGGCCAAGCGCTCTACCAGACATTCTGCTGCTTTACCAAAAGGCACCCTAAAACAAATGAAGTTAGCCTGACTCGGCCAGTACTCAATTCCCAGATTATCCAATTGCCCCTGCAACCAACGACGTTGTTCTGCGTTACCAGCAACCACCTGTTCAATAAACTTTGTGTCTTTCAAGCCCGCAATCATCGCCGCCAAACCTACAGAACTTGTTTGAAAAGGTAAGCTGTTACGCCGCAGCTTTTTAATGATGGCCTCACGCGCTATTCCATATCCCAATCGCATACCGGCCATGCCATACGCTTTGGAGAAGCTATGCAGCACAATAATATTTCTATCCTTTAATACGCAATCCAGCCCACTCGGAAGATCGAATTCATTGGCAAATTGATAATACACACTGTCATAAACCAGCATGGTTTTTGGCGGCAGGCAATCCAGGATTTGGTTTAGCTGCTCTTTGCCAAACCAGGTTCCAGTTGGGTTATTGGGGTTACAAACATATACCAAACGTGTATCCCACCGAACGGCTTTCCTGATGGCTTTGGCACTAACAGCGAAGGAATTCGCAGCATCCAGAGGGCACTCTATTACCCTGGCACCTTTGACCTGCGCCATACGAGAATACGGTGCAAAACACGGCGGACAAACTACCACACTGTTACCGCGCCCGGCTTTAAAGTAGCTGTCTTCAATCAGTCTTATCACGTCAACCGCACCATTGGCGGCGATAAAATTACCTGGCAGCAATCCACATCCAAAATGTTCCGCCAGCGCCCGGGTAAGCTGGATATCCGTTCGCGGAGGATAATAATTTGTGCTACCCACAGCCCGTTTTACGGCTTCCACCGCCATGGGGGAAGGTCCGTAGGGGCTTTCATTGGCAGACATCACGTGTACTTTATTCGTCGCGCCTTGCACCATTACTCACACCCTGCAATCAAACGATCAAGTTGGGCATTGAGTCGTTTCGGGCCGTTCTGATCCAGACTGGCAATAATCTGTTCCTCAACTTCCATTACCAATACGTATGCCTTTTCACCCAGGCGCAAGCCTTTTGGAGTTGCCGCCAAAACGCTTACCCGCTTGTCTTCAATCGGAGAAGAGCGCGTTACGAGCTTTTTATGTTCCAGCGCTTTAACGGCCTGGCTTATAAGTGGCTGGCTCATCCGGGCAAATTCAGTGAGTTTTTGGAGCGTCATGCCCTGCTCTGTACACACCCCAAGCAATGCCCGCCATTGTGCGGGGGTAAGATCCAGCGTTTTCAGTCGGCGCCGCGACATCTGTTGAATTAACCGGGATGCTGTGTGTATGCGAAAGGATATTCGATCAGTAACATCCTTTTTGTTCAAGCGCGCCATAATCTCTCTCGATAGAAGATAACAACTACGGTTTCTGGATTGATAATCATACAATACAATACATTTCTATTTATATAAATAACAATATATTATCTTCCACCGCACCAGTCAGTTACTCCATGGATTGCAGCGAGTAGTCCTATTTTGCTAACCTGCCAGCCTGAATAACACCGGATGTAATATCCTGCTCACAATGCAGTATCTACGTGAACCCCAAACTATTCTGGCGCTATTGCTGCTGCCAGTCGTGCTCTACCTTGGAAACCCGGCAATCGCGTTACTCGTAGCAGCAGGTCTTTCGCTGGTATCCAACCGTTTGGTAATTCCTCACGCGAGCAAAATTGGTACGCTTGCTCTGCAATCGGCGATAATCATGTTGGGGCTAAAACTGAACGCCAGTGAGTTGCTGCAAATCGGTGCTAATTACAGCCTTATAGTCACTGCTTATGTAGCACTTACACTCGCTGCGGGCCTATTGTTGGGAAAGCTCATCCGTAATGATATCAAGTCCAGCCAACTGGTTTCTTCAGCGACTGCGATTTGCGGTGGAACCGCCATCGCCAGTCTGGCACCAATAATCAATGCCAGGGCTGAACAAACCGGTGTAGCTCTGACCCTGATTTTTCTGCTTAACGCGCTTGCTCTTTTTACCTTTCCAACGATTGGCAGTTATCTGGCAATGAGCCAGGAACAATTTGGTGTTTGGGTGGCACTTGCCATCCACGACACATCATCTGTGGTAGCCACGGCCTCTATCTACGGTGAGGAAGCAGCCCGAGTGGCCACTACCGTCAAACTGGGACGTACGCTTTGGCTGATTCCACTACTGTTGGTTTTCAGCATAATGCAACATTCCGGGTCAGCAAAAATAGAAGTGCCGCTGTTTATCGGCCTGTTTATAGTGGCTGCATGCCTTGGTTCATTCGTAAGCTTACCGGGTGCATTGGTGGAGGGTGCTTCTATAGCCAGCAAAATATTACTGGTAGTCGCACTCTATTGCATAGGTTCTGAAATCACCCGGCACACTCTAAAAAAACTGCGTGGCAGCATATTGATACACGGAATTTTACTTTGGGCTGTGGTTGTGCCCTTGACTTTAGTGCTTGTTCTTTAAGCGTTGAAGATAGCTCGGGGCTAAAAAAATGCGTAACGCAGTTCGATACGGAAGTTTTATTCAGCGTAGTATTTCTACTTATCATCCACTCCAAACGTCAGCCTGTTTATGTTTTCACCCTTATGGGACATCGTGTATATTTCCCGAGGTCCATCCCTATTTGAGGTAAACGCTATTTTACGTCCATCCGGGGACCAGGCTGGCCAATGGTCATCGTAATTGTTATTCGTTAAACGTACTAAATTGGTGCCATCAATGTCCATGACATATATGTCCCAGTATTCTTCTCCAGATTGAAACACAACCTCATTTCCTGAGGGGCTTATTGACGGACTGGTGCTAGTCAACACTCCATTGCCGGTAATGTTGTTTTTGGACAAATTACTAACGTCGCCATTTGAAAAGCTGTAGGAATATATTTGGCGAACATCTCCCTGTTGACGACTGTAAACTACTTGCTGTGTAAAAGGGGATGTTCCTGGATCTACTTCCTTATCGCTTGTATCCACTACAACTTCCTGTGAAGAACCATCGGCGTTCATGCTGTATATTCCCCAGGTACCGCCACGCTCTGAGTCAAAAATAATTTTCTTACCGTCTTCAATCCAGCTGGGCCAATCATCAATTTTTTCATGATCGGTCAATCGTTTATTGCCGGAGCCATCACTATTCATTAGATATATGTCGTAGTTGCCATCAACCTCGGAAACAAAAGCGATTTTGCTTCCGTCGGGCGAGACAGAGGGAAACATTTCCGGGTTAGGGCTGTTGGTAAGATTTCTGATGTGGCTTCCATCAGAGTTCATTATGTATATCTCTTTATTTCCATCTCGATTGCTGCTGAATACAATTGACTTACCGTCAGGGGTCCAGGATGGTTTTTCACTGTCCCAACTTTGCGCACTTTCATCCCGATTGTATGATGCATCCGAACCATTTTGAGAAAACACCAGAACCAGAAATAGAAGAAATGAGGGCTGCATTAAAGGGTCCTCGGTTGTTAGTACCTATCTCGAGGGGCAATCTATCCACCTTCATTGGAGGATCAAAATAGATTTCTTGTCAGATTTCTGAATATGAAACAGATTTAAATGGTGGGCCCGGTAGGACTCGAACCTACGACCAATGGATTATGAGTCCACGGCTCTAACCAACTGAGCTACAGGCCCCGATGAGGGTGATTCTATCATTGTGATGTGAAAGCGGCAGCACAATATACTACTTTTAGCAAAAAAACCGGGGTAAATCCTATGCAGATTTTACCCCGGCCTTCTTTTGTCGGTTAGCCCTTGTGAATGCCCGTTTCATCCAGGAAGCTACGCAAGTGATCAGAGCGACTGGGATGCCGCAACTTGCGCAATGCCTTGGCCTCAATCTGGCGAATGCGCTCACGCGTGACATCAAACTGCTTGCCTACTTCTTCCAGCGTGTGGTCAGTATTCATATCAATGCCAAAACGCATGCGTAGTACCTTGGCTTCGCGTGCCGTCAAGCCACCCAATATTTCCTTGGTTGCTTCTTTCAGCCCTTCGCTGGTCGCAAGCTCGATGGGTGAGCCTATGGTTGCGTCTTCTATGAAGTCGCCCAGATGTGAATCTTCATCATCCCCAATCGGCGTTTCCATAGAAATAGGTTCTTTGGCAATTTTTAATACCTTGCGAACCTTATCCTCGGGCATATCCATTCTATCACCCAGTTCTTCCGGTGTGGGTTCGCGACCCATCTCCTGAATCATGGTACGGGAAACACGATTAAGTTTATTAATCGTCTCTATCATATGCACGGGTATACGAATGGTTCGGGCCTGGTCTGCAATAGAACGCGTAATAGCCTGACGAATCCACCATGTGGCGTAGGTAGAAAATTTGTATCCGCGACGATATTCAAATTTGTCCACCGCCTTCATTAAGCCAATGTTGCCTTCCTGGATCAGATCAAGGAATTGCAATCCGCGGTTAGTGTATTTTTTGGCGATAGAGATCACAAGGCGCAGGTTAGCTTCAACCATGTCCTTCTTGGCGCGGCGTGCTTTAGCCTCACCCAGCGACATACGTCGGTTAATGTCTTTTATTTCGCCAACTGTGAGGCCAGTTTGTGTGGTGATTTTTTTGAGTTTCTTCTGGCGACGTACAATTTCTTCACGCTCTTCTTCCAATGCGGCGCTGTATGGTTTTTTTGCCTTAATCAGTTTGTTCAGCCAGGTAATGCTTAACTCATTGCCTGGAAATTCCTTTAAAAACACCATTCTTGGAACTTTGGCTCGACGAACAACTGCCGCAAGAATTGCACGCTCCTGGCGTCTTACCTGTGCCAGGCCCACTCGGGGTTGGTCGACAATATTGTCGTAAAAGCGGGGTACCAGTTTAAATGAGTTAAACGCTTCACCGAGCTTCACCAGATCTTTTAAGGCAGCGTCACTATCACGTTTTTTGTTCGCAACCGTTTTCATGGTTTTGTTGTATTGACGCTTGAGCGTAGAGAATCGCTTTTTAGCCTCTATAGGATCCGGGCCGCGATCTTCCTCTTCCTCTTCTTCATCGTCGTCTTTAACTTCATCTTTTTTGCTCAAATCAATTTGTGCAGCTGATGGTACGTGTTCCATTGGGTCAAGATACCCAATCATGAAATCGCCGATGCGATTTTCCTTGGACATCTCCGTATATACTTCCAACAAGTATTCTACGGGGCCAGGATAATATGCCGCCGCCGCCAGAATATCCTGAATGCCCTCTTCAATTCGTTTGGCAATGGCAATTTCGCCTTCCCGGGTAAGCAACTGAACCGTTCCCATTTCACGCATGTACATGCGTACGGGATCGGTTGTACGGCCCGCTTCCGTTTCTACAGCAGCAAGTGCAGCTGCAGCTTCTTCGGCGGCCAGTTCATCTGCCGAGTTATCTCCGGCATTGGACAGTTCATCAGCGTCAGGTGCGATTTCATACACCGTGATGCCCATGTCATTAATCATTCGAATAATATCTTCGATCTGTTCCGGGTCGCTGATATCGTCTGGCAGATGATCGTTTACTTCAGCATAGGTAAGAAAACCCTGCTCCTTGCCCTTTTTTATCAGGTCTTTCAGGCGAGATTCCTGTTTGTTAACTTGAGCGCTCATGTCACCTCGGTATTTGTTAGGTATCTGATAAGGCCAGCGTATAACGGGGTTTGTTAGTACACACGGGGCCTTGTTTGTATCTCGTTTGCTCTGTTAGCACCATAGTGCGGTTTTTGGGTCTCCAAAAACGGGGGCGGGCAAACAGCGGATTATACTTTCTGAATTGGGTAAGCACCACTCTTTATGGCTAATCTCCACTATATTTGGGGACCGGGATCACTTTTTTCAAGCAATTGTTTGCCGTACCGCACATCCCTAATCTTCATTTTTGCTGTTTCCCGTGTGTTTCAGGTTCTGCTTCAGTGCCCAATAGGCTGCCAGGCCCTCTGAAGTACCGGCTTTTTTGATCTCCTGAATAAGCAATTTGCGATGTGCATCACCGCTGCTAAGCATCAGTTTTTCGACGCCTTCCAAAAATTCGACCAATAGGCTTTTTTCATCAAGAACGGACGGTTTTTGTGCCAAATCCACTAATAAGCCATGGTGTGCTTCACCACTTAAGGCAGCAAGTAAAGTAGGCGTGTCCATATCCGGATCAGCCACCAACAAGCGCACCACCTTGCCAAACAGGCTGTCCTGAGGTAAATCTTCCAACAAAAACTGCTGGCTGGAGTCCGGCAGCTTAACAATAAAACCTGGGTATTTAAGAGTTATTGTAAGTAAGTGTTTACTTATGCGTTTAAGGCCCTTGCCAGGTTGTTTTGATACGGTTTCACCCGCCGGAATGGCTGAAGATGAGGAAGTTTTGCGCCCCTGGGTTTCGAGCCCCGAGCTTACATACAAATCTTGCAGCGACAATTGAGTGAGCTCAGCCAAACGACTCATCATCAATTGCCTGAGTAATCCTTCCGGAACCAGTCGAATATGTGGGAGCGCAAGCTCGCCTAAACGTGCTCGATCATCAATCAGGCTTAAATCCAGTTGCTCGGTAAGTCTTCTGAACAGGTACTCAATGCAGGGCATGGCCTCATCTACCCGTGTGTGAAAAGCATCTTTGCCCTCTCTGTGCGCCAGGCTGTCAGGATCATCCCCTTCGGGCAAAAACATAAATTTAAGCTGTCGGCCTTCCTTTAACACCGGCAGGGCCAATTCAAGGGTTTTCCACGCTGCAGCACGTCCGGCTTGATCGCCATCAAAACAACACACCACCTCACTGGCGTACCGGTACAACTTGTCAAGATGATCTGCGCTTGTGGCCGTCCCCAGCGTTGCCACGGTGTTAGGCACACCATGCTGCGCAAGCGCAATAACGTCCATGTAACCTTCCACAAGTATCAAGCTGTTTAGACGGCGTACTGCCCGGCGGGCCTCATACAGGCCATACAACTCACGACCCTTGTGAAATATCGGGGTTTCAGGAGAATTCATGTATTTTGGCTGCTCATCGCCCAGAACCCGTCCGCCAAAAGCGATTACCCGGCCTCTGAGATCCTTTATCGGGAACATGATCCTGTTGCGAAATCGATCATAGACCCGGCCTTTTTCAGATTTCACAACAAGACCTGCTGCAAGCAGGTCTGCCTGCTTTACATCCTTAAGGGCGTTACCAAGGCCATTCCAACCTTCGGGGGCAAAACCCATCCCGAAATCTTTAGCACTTAAGCCGCTTAATCCCCGGTTTTTCAGGTAATTTACTGCGCTAACCGCTTCAGCGTGACTTTTTAACATCTGCTGGTAATACGATGCTGCCCGCTCCATTACCTGATACAGGCTTTGCTCGCTCTTTCGCTTCCCAGGGTCTTTTAATGCCTCACGAGGTACTTCAACACCAGCTATAGATGCAAGTGATTCAACAGCAGAAACAAAATCCAGGCCCTCAAATTCCATGAGAAAAGTCAGAACGGTTCCGGAAGCCTTGCAGCTGAAGCAGTAATAGAACTGTTTTTCCGGGCTCACACTGAAGGATCCGGTTTTCTCATCGTGAAAGGGGCACAAACCTACATAATTTTTGCCACTGCGTTTGAGTTTTACCCGCGCCTCAACCACCTCCCGGATGTCCACCCGTTCCAGTAGATCGTTTATAAATGACTGCGGTATACGTCCGGCCATGCTGGAATATCGACCAAGTTTAAGGGAATGCGCTACGGAGAAGATTATCCGAGATAGGCTGCGCTTGCGAGAACAAGCGAAAAACTAGAGTGCTGCCAACAGCTCCTTCACCCGGGCACTCGCTGCACCCATGTCCGCCTTACCGGCGATTTTGGCTTTTAGCCCACCCATCACCTTGCCCATATCCTGCATGGAACTAGCACCGGTGGAGGCTATCAGGGCATTAATGACGCCATCTACTTCCGCTGCACTCATTTGTTCGGGCATGAATTCCTGAATAAGTGAAATTTCAAACACTTCCTGGTCTACGAGGTCCATTCGGTCTGCTTTGCGGAACTGTTGTTCGGAATCGCGTCGTTGCTTGAGCATACGCGTGAGAATCGCCAGCACATCCGCATCCGAGAGCACTCGTCGCTCATCAACTTCCACACGCTTAATCTCGGAATTAACTAGCCGCATGACAGCCAGACGCTGCTTGTCACGTGCTCTCATCGCCACTTTTGTTTCTTCGGATATTCGGTTTTGAAGATCAGACACCATTAACCTCAATCTACTTAGGCGGGGGCTTCAGGGTATAAACCCGGAAGATAAAAATTTTCGGCTGGAATTTCAATAGCGGGCTCCGAGATTGCACAGCCCGTGTGACGGCCTCGTGTTCTAGTAGGACTTGTCGAAACGCCTGTTCTCGCGCTGCAGCTTTTTCAGATGGCGTTTAACCGCTGCTGCCGCTTTACGTTTACGAACTGCTGTGGGTTTTTCATAAAATTCACGACGCCTGACTTCTGAAAGCACTCCGGCTTTTTCACAAGATCTCTTAAAACGTCTGAGGGCCACATCGAAGGGCTCGTTTTCTTTAACTTTTACGCTAGGCATTTAAAAAATTTCCCTCCAGAGGGAGTCCGAAAAGCCGGCGATTTTACTGCTATGTATAGGGCATAGCAAGCATAGACTGGAGATGCGCGGCAATTTTCGACGTGGTTTACCTATTTTTGCTTATTTAAGTAAACTGTCTTTCCATTAAGCCCTGCACACGTCAACCAATTATGCTTGTACTTGGAATAGAAACTTCTTGTGATGAAACCGGAATCGCACTCTTTGATGGCGAACACGGTATATTGGCGGAGGCGCTGTACAGCCAGGTAGAGATGCATGCGCAATACGGTGGTGTAGTACCGGAGCTTGCATCCCGGGACCATATCAAACGAGTGGCAACGCTGGTAAATCAGGTACTGCAGGAGGCAGGTAAGAACTTTAAAGATCTGCAGGGCATTGCCTATACCTGCGGTCCAGGACTTGCAGGTGCTCTGATGGTCGGCGCCGGATTCGGTCGTGCTCTCGCATTCAGTCTGGAAATCCCTGCAATCGGTGTACATCACATGGAAGGGCATCTACTGGCTCCCCTGCTTGGCCCCGCGAATGAAACAACACAAAGCAAAATTGAAATGCCATTTGTCGCATTGCTGGTATCTGGCGGGCATACCCAGCTAATCCAGGCTAACCGTATTGGAGATTATGAACTAATGGGGGAGTCTATTGACGATGCCGCTGGAGAAGCCTTCGACAAGTCGGCCAAAATGCTCGGCTTAAAATATCCGGGAGGCCCCGAGATCGCACGCCTGGCGATAAAAGGTGACAGTAAACGTTTTCGCTTTCCACGACCAATGACCGACCGGCCAGGCCTGGATTTTAGCTTTAGTGGTCTCAAAACGCATACCAGGAATGCCATTCAGACTTTGGCAGAAAGTAACAGGGAATTGCCGAACGGGTTGCCGAGCGGAGAACAGCAAACGCTCGCCAACTTTCACTACCTGAGTGAACAGGACCGGGCGGATATTGCCTGCGCATTTGAAGACGCAGTAGCCGATACCCTGTATATAAAATGCCGACGGGCGATGGAGCAAAGCGGGCTGACACAACTGGTAATGGCAGGGGGCGTGAGTGCAAATGTTAAACTGCGCAAGACCCTGGAAAACAAGCTGAATGCAGAAGTCTTTTACGCCCCCAACCACCTGTGCACAGATAACGGTGCAATGATTGCCTTTGCCGGACATGAACGTCTGGTTGCGGGTCAATTTGAAGATTTACATATTGAGGTGCATCCGCGTTGGGACATGACGACACTGCAGGCGCTCAAACCCACCCAATTCAAATGAATCCTGATCAGATCTACATACGCGAGCTGGAGGTTCAGGCAATCATCGGAATTCGCGCACACGAGCGAATCCGCAAACAGACGCTCACAGTGAGTTTATGGATGGCTCGGGATCTGAGTCCTTCGGCGAATTCTGAAAACATCGAAGACACGCTGGACTATGGGGCTGTGTGCAGGCGCCTTGAAGAGATGATAGAAAGTTCCGAATTTTTATTGCTTGAAGCTCTGGCTGAAGCAATTACTACGGTACTTCAAAAGGAATTTTCGGTTAAGTGGTTTCGCCTGCAACTGGGAAAACCCGGGGCGGTTCCAGATGCCCGTGAAGTAGGGCTTATTATTGAAAGGGCGCTCCAGCAAAGCCCTGATTAGCGATGACTGTGAATATATTCCAGCCTTGCACGTTGAATAGCCTCACCCAGACGGGTACCAGACATTTTTTTGATCTGTTGAATATCCGCTACACCAATCCTCGATAGCGCTCGGCACAACTGGACAAGCTTGTCCGGGTCGCTCTCCCCACAAATACCTATCACTTTCAGCAGCGCCTCAAAGTCTGACGATTGTCTTAAGGCACCCATGGAACTCACCACTTCAAGCAGATCTTCATCTGATACTGTTTGCCAGCTACTTAACAAAACACCGTACTCAGCCAGGTGCATTACGCCGCGCTGAAACTTTTTCGGTACTTTAAGGCGAGTAGACAGGGACCGACTTTGATCCGGCAACAGGAACCACCCCAGGGCTGCATATTTCTGCCACTGCAATGTGTCAGCGCCTGACGCGTTATCAGGCATCTTGCTGAAATCCGCATCGATTCGATTCCAGACGAGCCCCAGTTTAGCAGTATCAATAGAACCAAGCTCAGAAAACCAGTCCTGCATGCCAGCGCAGCTTTGCAACACGCTAAAAAACTTTTCAGCACCTGGCCTGGCCAGGGTTTTATGTAGTTCCTGCCATACGCGCTCTGCTGAAACCTGTTTTAAAGTACCACTGGCACACATTTCGCGTAACAGCTTTTGCGTTTTCTGGGCAATGCTAAAACCAAGCCCGGCGAAACGCGCATAAAATCGGGCCGTGCGAAGAACCCTTAAAGGGTCTTCAGCAAAAGCAACGGATACGTGTCGCAGTACCCTGGCTTGCAAATCATCAAACCCGCCGTAGGGGTCTACGAGGGCGCCATGCTCATCCTGCGCCATGGCGTTTATGCTTAGGTCACGACGTAACAAATCTTCCTCAAGGCTTACATATACATTGGCATCTACCGAAAAACCCTTATGGCCAGGACCGGTTTTTCTTTCGGTTCGCGCCAGTGCATATTCCTCATGGCTTTTGGGGTGCAAAAAAACCGGGAAATCCTTGCCTACCTGCGAATAACCAAGCTGAAGTAGCTCCTCTGCTGAAGAACCGACCACCACCCAATCCTTTTCATCCACCGCAAGACCCAGGAGTGCATCCCGAACCGCCCCCCCTACTAGATATACCTGCATGCTTGCCCGCTTTGCAATTTGTTCGTCAACCTGTGTTGCATCAGTGTAACCGGAAAAACAGAAACCCGGTGAGACCGCCCGGCAGAATTTCTAGGCTAAACATGCAACGCTTGTTCTAACACCACTTTCGATGCACTGCGCAGTTAGACTCTCTCCCCACACACAAGCTGTATCCAGCGCAAAAATACCCTCGTTTATTGTCCGCCCCCCCAAAGAAGCCCAGTGCCCAAAAAAGATTCTGGTCTCCTCCGGAGAGCGCAATTCATACCAGGCTTCATAACCCGGGTGTTGATTTCCGGGCGGGCCTTTCTCCGCAAACTCAAGCGTTCCATCCGGCCTGATATAACGCATACGGGTAAGATAATTGGTGATACAACGCATACGCTGCATACCGCTATATCCAGGGTTCCACGGGTTAGGAACATTGCCGTACATTTCTGCAAAATACTCTTCCGTATTCGTGTTTATAAATTCGCACAGTTCAGCAGCAAACGTTTCTGCCTGGTCCAGGCTCCACATATGCGGGATGCCCGCATGACTCATACAGGCCTGTAATTTTTGGTCACGATGGAAGAGCGGTTTGGATACCAGCCACAGCATAAGTTCGTGCGTATCCGAAGCGGAGAGAATTTCCTCAAAAGTATCTTTCGGCCGTGCGTCATGATCGGCAAAATAAATTGCCAACAGGTGCAGGTCATGATTACCCAAAACTACAATGGCACTATCACCAAGCGACTTTACAAACCGCAGTACTTTCAGGGATTCAGGTCCCCGGTTTACCAGATCTCCGGTTAACCAGAGGAAATCCTTTTTTTTGTCAAAGTTAATGCGCTTGAGCAGCCGTTCCAGCTCAGCAAAACAGCCCTGAATATCGCCAACCACATAACTGGCCACCTAGCTAATCCCCGCTGCGCTAAGTTCATTGCTCAGAGCAACCCAGTCGGACACCTCCAGATTTTCAGGCCGCACTGAACGATCCACCGTGCTCTCGGGCAGCTCAACCAGGTAGATCGCCAGGGCATTTCGCAGGGTTTTGCGACGTTGGCTGAATGCTGTTCTAAGCACTTTTTTAAACAACGCCCGGTCAGCGAGTTGAAGCGGTTCGACTTTGGGAGATAGACGTACAAAGGCAGAATTCACCTTGGGCGCCGGTGTAAAACTCTGCGGTGAGACATCCAGTATTTTTTCTATATCACACAGATACTGCATCATAATTCCCAAGCGTCCCCAGCTTTTCGTGTTCACCTGCGCACACAATCTGTCTACCACTTCTTTTTGCAACATAAAATGCATGTCCTGAATACATTCTGCGTGGGCCAGCAGTACATCAAGCAAGGGTGTTGAAATATTGTAGGGCAGATTACCAACCACGCGCCACTTATCTGTAGTGCTGCCGAATAAGGCAGAAAAATCAAATTTTAGTATGTCGGCTTCGATCACCTGCACACCCGGGAATTCCTGGCGTAACCGGGGCACCAGATCGCGGTCGATCTCAATCGCATAAAACCGCGGCAGGTGTTTCGCCAAGAGCCGTGTCAGCGCACCCTGTCCGGGTCCAATCTCCAGCAATTGATCCCGCGGCCCCAGATTCAGGCTATGAACAATGCCGTGCAGAATCCCTTCGTCAGTGAGAAAATTCTGGCTAAATCTACGCCGTGCTTTGTGAGCCATGTGCCACCAATGTACCTGCCATGCCCAAGGCCTGCGAAAGACTTGCCGAACTGGCACTACCGCTACCGGCAAGATCAAGGGCAGTTCCATGATCAACAGAGGTTCTTATGAGGGGCAATCCGAGCGTGATGTTTACTGCAGAACCAAAGCCCTTGTACTTGAGCACGGGCAAACCCTGATCGTGATACATGGCTACAACCACATCCCCCTGCGCAAGCATGTTAGGCGTAAAAACGGTATCTGCAGGATATGGCCCGCTTACGGACATGCCCTGTGTGGAAAGGGCTTTAATCACTGGTTGAATTACTTCTATTTCTTCACGGCCCAGATGCCCCTGTTCACCGGCATGCGGGTTCAATCCACAGACAAGGATGCGCGGATTGCTAATCCCAAACTGGTCACGCAATGCCGCGTGAACTATTCTTAAAGTATCTCTGAGCCCGTTTATTGTTAGGCTGGCAGAAACCCGGGCAAGGGGAATGTGCACCGTCGCCAGCGCTACGCGCAGATCACCTGCCGCGAGCATCATTACAACGTTTTCGCAATTACAGGCCCGGGCCAGATAATCCGTATGACCGGTAAAATCCACTCCTGCATCACTAATGACAGATTTTTGCACCGGTCCGGTCACCAGCGCTGAATAGTCACCGCTTAAACATCCTTCAACAGCGAGATCCAGCGTTGCGAGTACGTAGGCGGAATTGCGCTTGTCCAGCACACCGGCGGTAACCGGCACCGACAGGGGCACTGGAACCATGGATAGCTCACCAGCCTCACGTGTAACACCTGCCCCCATAGAAATATGCAGTTTCAGCCCCAGAATGTTGGCACGTTGCCCGAGCAGTTCCGGGTCTGCTATTACTAGCCAGTCAGTATTGCGTTTGGACTGCGCAAGCTGTATTACCAGATCAGGCCCGATACCTGCAGGTTCTCCCGGAGTAATTGCCAGCGGACGCGTCAAAGCCTGAGTTCTACATAAGCCTCATCGCGAATTTCTTTCAGCCATACCTGTAGCTCTTCATCAAAACGACGGCTATGCAGTACCTGCACCGCCATATTTTTGCGCGCTTTTTCGCTCATGTCCTGGGTTCTGCGTTCAAGGATTTCCGCAATGTGCCAGCCAAAAGAGGTTTTAAAGGGCTTGCTTACTTCACCAATGGGTTGAGTGCGCATTACTTCTGCAAACTCCGGCACCATGGTTGCAGGCTCGCTCCAACCCATATCACCACCCGTCAGGGCATTTGAAGGATCATCCGAAAATTCACGCGCCATAGCAGCAAACTCCTCTCCATCGATAATCCGCTGATAGATACTTTGAATGAGTTCCTGGGTCTGTTCCTCGGACTGGATTTCGGAGTTACGCAGCAATATGTGCCGCACATTTACCTGCTCTGCTGTTTCAGAGCCCGCCCCGCGCATTTCCAGTAATTGGACAATATGAAAACCGCTGGCGCTACGAATCGGCTCAAGCGTATCACCTACTTTCAAACCGAGTATCTGTTCACCGTACAAACTGGGCATCTCTCCGGCTTTACGCCACCCCATATCGCCCCCTTCCAGAGCATTCGACCCGGCTGATTTGGCGATTGCCATCTGGCGAAAATTGGCACCCTCCACCAAATTGTCGTAGATGCTGTCGGCTTCTTCCTGCGCCCGGGCAATAACTTCGGCACTGGCTCTGTCTTCCAGGGCCAACAAGATATGACCGACCCGATACTCATCGGAAAATGTCTGCTGTCCAACCGGAGAATTTAACAATTCCTCAATCTCCTGTTCGGAAATAAATACCCGACGGTTTACCTGTGCCCGCTGCACACGATTAATTACAATCTCGCGACGAATACTTTCGCGAAATTCATTGTAATCCATGCCATCCGCAGCCAGTCGCGCACGAAAATCGTCCAGCGACATCTGGTTTTGTTGTGCTATGCCAGTGATAGATCGCGTCAGGGTTTCATCATCAATACGCACACCCGCACGCTCCCCCATCTGTAACTGCAGGGACTCCATTACCAGACGTTCCACCAGTTGGGACATGAGTATCTCTTTGGGTGGCAGTTCGATATTAGCCATCTTCATCTGTGTCTCTACATCACCTAAACGCGCGAGCAATTCGGAAGCCAGCACCACATCCTCGTCAACGATCGCAACAATTCCTTCCAGCTCCCTGCTTTGGGCATGAAGGGAAATTGCATAAGCAAAAATTGCTGCAATTAACAGGTTTTTTAAGGCCATCTACTGTCTCCGTTGGAATCCTCTGATCCCGTTTTCCATTATGTTGTCTATTTTGCTACCAAAACCTGCCAGCCCCTTAAATACCACCTGAAAGAATATTCCCTTATCGGTATCAAGGTCTTCAATAGGGCGGTTGCTGGGATTATCAATATATTTGCGCGCCAATACTCTCAGGCGCCAACAGCAGTTATTATATTCCAGACCGCCAAAGGTCTCGATGGTTCGATTAAAATTCAGATCGTAGTTGTAACGTCCGATCAGGTTCCAGTGTTTTCCCAGGGCCCAGTAGGCCGAAAAATCCAGCTGGCTTATGTCCGTTGCCAGGTCTCGCGAGCGGTAACCTAAATTAAGCAAGCGCCGCTCATCGCGCCTATACTGTAAATAGAAATTGCTCTCATCTATCTCCGAGTTTTTGGTATCCCAGACCACGGCCACCCCTATGCGGTATTTACTACCCAGTGCTGCTGACATTTCGCCTGCCAGGGCAGATGCGTTCGTCACGTTATCTGGATCATCAGGGCTGCTTAGCGGAGTGTTCAGACTCACACGCCGGTCCCTAAAATACTGGATGCGGCCCAGACTTGCACGAAGATACTCCCGCCCGCTGGACAATCCCATAAATCGTGTGCTGACTCCCACTGATATCTGGTTGGCATCGCCAAGGCGGTCGAGTCCGGTAAATCGGTTATCCCGATAAAGCTGACTGTATCCGAAGGTCAAGGCACTGGAGTCAAAACGTGGTAACAAATCCTGGTCTTCGTATCCCTGGTAAAGATAGAAAATACGGGGTTCCAAAGTCTGCAGAATATCCATGCCAAATAAATTCAGGGTACGATCAAAATACAGGCCACCGTCTACACTCGCCATACCAACGCTGCGCCTGGGTGAGGTTTCAACAGTTTCCGGCACGTCCTTGAGTTTGTATCCGGTATACTTATAGGCAGCTGCAAACTTTAAAAACCCGGCATTCCAGAGCAAGGGTAATTCAAGTCTCGGTTCAATGTGCAGGCGATCACCAACAATCCTGTTTAGCCCAGTGAAGTTTGAGTTATCGCGCTCAAAACTCACCCACTCTCCGCTGATAGTAAAATTTGCAATCCCCAAACCCTTGTGCCAGGACAATTCAAGCTCCGGCAGGCGCTGGTATGCATTAGGGCGTAAGGAATCCAGATTCTGGAATGCCTGGGCCCAGAACCGTGCCGACAGACCCGCCTTTCGGTATCGCAGTTCAGCACGGCGTTCCAGTTGAGCCTGGCTGGACACTCCCAGATTGGAACCCAGATCGCGAAAATACTCATCATCACTCACACGTTGATAATCAAGGATAGTGGTAAAGCGTCCCACCTGACCGCGGTGATCAGCTGCAATTAGCCATCGATTCGCTTTCTTAAAATCGCCCCCTGGATTAAGTACCAGAAAATCCTTTTTCGACAATTCGCCATTAAACAACTTGTCCCGGTGCAGGTACGCACCGTTTATATTGCTGCTCTCCCAGGAAGAGAGGTGACGAAATTCAGCTTCAACACCCAGTCCCCGATTGGAAACCACGCGAGGTGCCAACAGGGCATCGTAGTCCGGCGCTAGATTCAGATAATAGGGCAGCGTGAAATCGAGACCATCTTCACCCGAGTAACCCAGACTCGGAAATAAAAACCCGCTTTGCCGTTCATCGTTAACGGGGAACTTAATGTAGGGCGTGTAAAACACCGGAATACTACCCACTTTAAGTACGGCATTGTTAGCAACCGCGTAATTGGAGTCTTCCTCAATCACCAGTGACTTGCTCGCTAGCGTCCAGCTATCGTTACCGGGCTCACAGCGGGTAAAAATGCTACGGGTAAGGCTCAAATCTCCATTTTCATTGCGCAGTACCAAATCGGAAGTGCCGCGAAAGTCATCATCGGGAAGTACGATCTCAGCGTTTTCCAGCCGAGCCGTTTCATCTTTGATGTTGACCTCACCGCGTTGGCCTCGCATTACCACCCCGGGTTCTCGCAAAGTAACCTCCGAAGGTAGTTCTACATTACGATCCTCTTCAAAGTACGTCGCCCGATCTGTCTGGAGCGAAGTATTGCCTTGCTCGATGGTAACGCCTTCACGAAGTTCCGCCTTGCCGCTGTCCCATCGCGTCAACTTCCCGGCAGTGGCATGTACGGGCAGCTGTGAACGCTCCCCGGGCGGGTCTTCGGGATAGGCTTGCTGGTAGTAGGCACCTGTACAATACTCCGGAATATTTCGTTGTCCCAATAGCTCCGCACGCGTCCGCCACTCCTGCTCAGCCAGCGACTCAGCATGTGCCTGCATGAAAGTCAGGAGTACCGGCGCAAATATAGCTACAACAGAAAAGATGCAAGGGCGTAAAAAACTGGTTGGGGTTCTGGTTGATAACATAAGGCGCGATAATAAAAGATTAGTTACGCCGGGTCGCCTAATACACCCGATAATTTGCCCTAAAGGCAAAAGTTCGGCTAAAAGAAACAAAACTTACTACCCGGACCACTGCCCTGGTCTACTACCCCATGTATAATGCCTGCATGAGCACTCAAAAAACCACTGAGCAAAATGAAGCGTGGATTGCCCCATCTATTCTGGCTGCAGATTTTGCGCGACTGGGCGAAGAGGTGGAGAATGTCCTGGATGCCGGGGCCGACATTATTCATTTTGACGTGATGGACAATCACTACGTCCCTAATCTTAGTATTGGGCCGCTGGTACTTGAATCTCTCACCCGCCATTTGTCCAATCGGCCTGGAAAAGCGCTTATGGATGTACATTTGATGGTTAAACCCGTAGATCGTCTTATTGGTGATTTTCTGGACGCCGGTGCGGACTTCATTACATTCCACCCCGAAGCCACGGAACATATCCATCGATCCTTGACTCTGGTTAAGGAAGGAGGTGCAAAAGCAGGCCTGGTCTTTAATCCGGCAACTTCGCTTGAATACCTCGATCACGTGATGGAATTGGTAGACATGATACTCATCATGTCGGTCAATCCCGGTTTTGGCGGTCAGGCCTTTATTCCGGCCAGTTTAAATAAACTGGCAGATGCCAGAGCTATCATCGACGCTAGCGGACGCGACATTCGCCTTGAGATTGACGGCGGGATTAAAACTGAAAATATAGCGCAGGCTGCCCTGGCAGGTGCGGACACTTTTGTTGCCGGTTCCGCGATTTTCGGTAGCGCAGATTACGCACATACCATTACAGCCATGCGCCGCCAGCTACAACATAACTGACCAGTCGCGATTTTGAAAACATACGCTGCCTATCTCTTTGATCTGGATGGAACACTTGTTGATACCGCGCCTGATATCGCCGTGGCGTTTAATCACGCGATGTATAGCTACGGTTTTCCCGAATCCAGTGAGGCAGAAATCAGAAATTGGGTGGGCTTCGGCGCGCGCGTAATGATTGTGCAGGCTTTTGAGTACTATGGTCTGCAAAAACAGACACGGGATAGTGGGCTGATCGATGATATGTTCTCATGCTTTCGTCAGTACTACAGCGCAAATCTTGCAAAACTCAGCAAACCCTATTCGGGAGTTGTTGAAGCACTTCAGCAAATGAGACAACACAATATTCCACTGGGCCTCGTTACCAACAAGGCCGCTGTGTTTACCAGACCCCTGCTTGTTGCGCTAAATGTGGGTCAATTTTTTCAAGCCATCGTGAGCGGCGATACACTCGCGGTTAACAAACCTTCACCAGAGCCCGCCCTGCACGCATGCGAATTGCTGAAGGTATCGCCAGCAGAAACACTATTTGTCGGTGATTCAATTACCGACGTGAATTGCGCCAGAGCGGCTGGTTGTGACGTAGCCTGTTTTCGGCATGGCTATAATCATGGTACTCCAGCAGAAACATTGGGAGCAGATTTTGTGTTCGACACCTTTCAGCAGTTATTACCCATGAACAACACAACAGCACCCAACTAGTGGACGCGCAAAGCTACAAAAAATACGCAGACGCCGGCTACAACCGCATTCCGGTAGTACGAACCGCACTCGCTGATCTGGATACCCCCCTGTCTACGTACCTTAAACTGGTACGAACGCAAACAGAGTCTCAATACTCCTATTTGCTGGAGTCTTCACAAGGAGGGGAAAAATGGGGACGGTATTCCATTATTGGCTTGCCTGCCCAGACTATCCTGACAGTGCGGGGAAACAACATCCAGATCCACCATAAGGGCGCACTTATCGAAACTGCGCAGCACCAGGATCCATTGGCTTTTGTGGAGCAATACCAAAAACGTTTTAAAGTCGCGCCAGTGGAAGGTTTGCCACGTTTTTATGGCGGGCTGGTGGGATACTTTGCATACGATACCGTACGCTATTCAGAGAAGAGACTCGCGGCAAGTACTCCACCCGACACCATGAATACACCCGATATTTTGCTCATGGTGTCTAACGAAGTGATTGTGTTTGACAATATCAAGGGGCGCATGCACATCGTTTACCTGAGCGATCCTGCGGAGGCGAATGCACTTGATCAGGCACAGTCCCGCCTGACTGTGCTGACAAAAAAAATGGCTGCTAAAACTCCTGAAATTGGCAAGAGTCGATCTAACGCAGCAATAAAAGAAAGTGATTTTGTGTCAGAGTTTGGTCACGAAACCTACCTGCAGGTTGTAGATAAAATCAAGGACTACATTATTGCCGGTGACGTCATGCAGGTAGTGCCATCGCAGCGCATGTCGGTCCCATTCACTTCAGACCCCATCAATCTGTACCGCGCTTTGCGCAGCCTGAATCCATCTCCCTACATGTATTTTATGGATTTAGGCGATTTTCACATAGTCAGCTCGTCTCCTGAAATTCTTGCACGGGTGGAAGACGGTAAAGTTGTTAACCGCCCCCTCGCTGGAACCCGGCATCGCGGTAAAACCGCGGAAGAAGATCTGCAACTGGAAATGGATTTGTTGTCCGACCCTAAAGACCTGGCTGAACACCTTATGTTGATAGACCTGGGTAGAAACGATGTTGGTCGCATTGCCAAAACCGGTACCGTTGAAGTATCCGAGCAGTTCACGATAGAGCGTTATTCACACGTCATGCACATATCCAGCAACATCACAGGTGAGCTAAAACCCGGCTACACAGCCATCGATGTGCTGCGTGCGAGCCTGCCGGTAGGAACCCTGTCGGGCGCTCCAAAAATTCGAGCCATGGAAATAATAGATGAGCTGGAGCCGTCCAAACGCGGTATATACGGAGGTGCTGTGGGATACCTGGCATGGAACGGGAATATGGACATGGCAATCGCCATAAGGACCGCAATCGTGAAGGATGGCCTCATGTTCATTCAGGCCGGAGGGGGAGTCGTAGCAGATTCTGTTCCACAACTTGAGTGGGAAGAGAGTATGAACAAAGGCCGGGCAATCTTCACGGCGGCAGCTTCTGCGGAAGCTAATTCGTGGACATCATAAGAGCTCCACGTAACAGCCGGTTTTTTTCAACATTCGGAAATTCATCTATTTCTATAAAATAATTTTCCGGATCATATCCAACAATTACTCTTACCACGCCTTCCTCTTCAAAAATGGTGTCCTTGCGAAAGGTAAAATCAGGTTTGGTATGTAAGTGTGCAAACCAGGCCACTATATTGGTAGTAAAAAAGGAAATATTAACTGCCTTCTCCGGCGTGGCTATAAACATACCCTTGCCTGACTCCACCAATCCCAGATACCCGCTAGCCGATGTCGGGTATATTTTGGCAGCACCCTGGTCTACCAGCATCCTGAAACCAAAGGTATTTTGGTAAAAATACTGACTTTGTTCCGGTTTTTCATGATACAGCCAGTACACACTTGCTTTAACTCCCAGTGATGGCGGGCGACTGGTATTCTGCCCAGCGATCGTATAGAGGGGTTTGCTGCCATTCAGACGTGGCATTAGGCTATCATTTTGTGGATGCACACCAAACAATTTAAATTCCAGAAAATACCCTTCCGGATCGCTTACCACAAAACCCCGGTGCGGGCGACCTGACAATGGGGCGATGTGATGTTCAAATTTTACACCTCGGACCACCAGATAGTCATACCAGGCTTCAATTTCATCTGTCACAAAGGAAACCGCGAATGTTTTGGGCTCATCCGCGGAATGCATGCCGCTGTCTTCCTGCACCAAAGTTAAAAAAGTGGTGGGTGAGGTCTGCACGATTGCAGCAGCCTGGGGGAACTCGAAAACCAGCCTGAAGCCCAGAGTGTAGGTGTAAAAATGTACTGCCTTGTCCAGGTCCCGGTAATACAGAAATGCATTGCTTGCAATTGTATCCGGATACCCGGGCAGGAGATTATCAGTGAGCGACTGGTAACTTTTACATGCCGATAGCCACACACATACTGTCAACAACAGACATACCTTTTGAGTGCAGAATAAGTTTTTCATCGTTATACAGTTTAGTTGTGGCACACTCATAATCAAAGGCAATATGTGTATTGAGCAGGACAGAACATTTTGAAACCTTCAGTGCGCCTAATTCAGTCAACTGTGATTTTTGCAATCATACTTATCAACGTGACAACCATGGGTGATATCAGTTTCAGCCAGATTCTCAGGCTTTCGTATCAGCCCCCTGGGCAAGTTATCTCCTACGGTAATTCCAGCCAGCAAACCATCGAATACTGGTACCCGGACCAGGACAATGCGGCTTCTCTGGTAATCCTTATTCATGGTGGCTGTTGGCTCAATGCCTATTCAACAGAACATATCCGGCCGCTCGCCAGCAAGCTACAAAATCAGGGTTATGCCGTAGCCTCTATTGAATACCGGCGCATCGGTGATGTCGGTGGTGGGTGGACAGGATCATTCGACGACGTACTACAAGCCATAAACAGCACTACAGCCTTAACAAACATAAACCCGGACCACGTCTATCTAATGGGCCATAGCGCAGGCGGTCACCTGGCACTTTGGGCGGCGAGTCATTTTCCAGCAAATTCTCCCTTTGTTGATCGATTAACGGTGAAACTAAAGCGGGTTATCGCCCTTGCACCTATTTCAAACCTGGTCACCTATGCCGAAGGCAACAGTTCCTGTGAGCGCGCAACCCCGCAACTTTTGGGAGGTTTGCCAACAGACCATCCTCGACGCTATCAACTGGTCTCACCGCACCTATTGCACCTGGATACACCTGCGATAATTATCCATGGTGCGGCAGACCCTATTGTGCCTGTTGAGCAATCCCGGGAGTATGTAACTGCATCTAAAATGGCAGCCTTACGCACGCTACCCGAGCTGGGGCATTTTGATCTCATCGATCCGCATGGCACCGCATTCCAGGAAATATTAAGCGCACTATCGGCTCCAGAAAACTAGGAAAATACCATGATCCAGATTTACCATGTACCACAGACCAGATCCCTTCGTCCTATCTGGTTGTGCGAAGAACTTGGCCTGGCCTATGAAATTGTTCCAGTGGACTTCTCGGCCAAATATCGCGCCAGCGATGAATGGCGAAAGATAAACCCGGTTGGAAAGGTGCCCGCGCTGCGCGACGGTGCGCTGTTAATGATGGAGTCCGGGGCCATGGTGCAGTATCTGCTGGACCGCTACGCAGAAGGCCAGTTGCAGCCGCCAAGGGGCACAGCGGAGCATGCAATTTATTCTCAATGGTGCTGGTTTGCCGAATCCACCTTCGCCCGACCACTGGGAGAACTGGTGAATCACACCAGACAGTTTCCAGGTCCAAAAAGTATTCCGGCAGTGATGGAGGAAATGAAAGACCGCGCCGCCCTGTCTGTAGATGCAGTAAGTGCAGCCGTTCAAAACCGGGCTTACCTGATGGGTGCTGAATTCAGCGCGGCGGACATTATGATGGGGTATTCAATATTTTTGGCAGATTGGTTGATACCTGATCGTGTACCCCGGGAACTGCTACCTTACTGGAACCGCCTGAAAGCACGTCCGGCTTTTCAGCGCTCTGTACTGGTATAAAGAGTGATATAAAGCGTAGTGTAAAACCGTGTCACGGTTGTTTTAGCCAGGCAATACAAACTGTTCTGCGAACACCATTCCACCTTCGGTATTATCTGTACGAAGATGAATAATCGCCTGGTATTCTGCGGAATCATACCAGCCGCGTAATGCATCCTTTGAGGGAAACTTTAGTACCACGGTAACACTACCGGGCGAACCTTCAATTGCCTCGCTGCCTTCACCAGCCACCAAAATTTCACCACCGTGGCTGAATATAGTGGGTGCTACCGCAGCAATGTATTTTTGATATCCCTCAGCATTGGTAATGTTGTAGTTTGCAATTAAGTAACCCGCCATCGCACTTGTCCTTTTCATTGGTGTTTGTTACCCAATAAACTACCATACTTACTGTTTTCCGGGGTATGGCACTCCGGGAATATTTTTACTTATCCTGAAACCACGCTGAGACACTACATGAGCAACAAGATAACAGATGACCCAAGAATTGATCCCCGCATCAAGGCAATATTTGGCGCGATGGCCATGGGGCTTGGGGACGGGAAAGACGTAGAGAGTCGTGAACAATTACTGGCTGCAGCCAATACAGAGGCAGCAATCCAGGCGCGCGAAGCCCTGCGTGGTTTTATGGAGATGTGCGACAACGAAGACATTGCGCCATCAGCGGGACTAAGCATACGAACGGAAACCTTCACCTCTGCACCCGACGGCAACACCATCAACATCCAGTTCATCCGGCCGGATACCGGTGACACCCTACCCTGTATTTACTACATCCACGGTGGTGGTATGGCCGTTATGTCGTGTTACGACGGCAATTACAGGGCGTGGGGAAAAATGCTTGCCGCCCAGGGAGTAGCGGTTGCTATGGTCGATTTTCGCAATGCATTAACACCCTCGTCAGCATCAGAAGTAGCACCCTTTCCTGCGGGCCTAAACGATTGTGTCTCCGGATTGAAGTGGGTGCATGCTAATGCTTCAGCGCTGAATATAGACGCACAGCAAGTGATAGTTGCCGGTGAAAGCGGGGGCGGAAATCTCAGCCTGGCAACCGGACTTAAACTCCTGAGCGATGGCGAAATTGGGCTTATCGCTGGCATTTACGCACTCTGCCCATACATATCGGGTATCTGGCCGCTGGATATCTACCCTTCTTCACATGAAAACAACGGCATTTTGCTGGATCTGCACAATAACAATGGTGCCATGACTTATGGCATTGAAGCATTTAACGCCAAAAACCCGCTCGCATGGCCTGCATTTGCCCGGGAGGAAGATGTTAAAGGCTTACCTCCCACTGTAGTCAGCGTAAATGAATGTGATCCCTTGCGTGACGAGGGCATAGAATTTTATCGCCTGTTAGTGCGTGCAGGCGTAAGTGCCAAATGTCGTCAGGTTATGGGCACAATTCACGGTACCGAGATTTTTCCGGTGTGCTGCCCCGATATCAGTCGGGCGACGGCAAGAGATATTGTTGGTTTTTGTCGAGAGGCCTGAAGCATACCCGCGTGAATCGGTTTCCGGTAAGATAAACGCCTCGATAGCCCAAATCATTTTCCATTTGAGAACTTTTCGCTGTTATGTTGCTCATGATCGATAATTACGATTCTTTCACCTATAACGTGGTGCAGTATCTGCAGGAACTTGGCGAATGTGTTGATGTACATCGTAATGATGAGATCTCTATCGAACAGATCGAAGAAATGGCACCACAAAAGATCGTAATATCCCCCGGCCCCTGCACACCCAACGAAGCAGGAATTTCAATGCAGGTAGTGAATAGCTTTGGCAAAAATATTCCAATTCTGGGTATATGCCTGGGCCACCAGAGCATCGGACAGGTATTCGGCGGTGAGGTGGTACGCGCGCGCGAAGTAATGCACGGCAAAACATCACCCATCTTTCATAATGCAGAAGACCTGTTCGCAGACCTGCCCGACCCCTTTACAGCAACCCGCTATCACTCCCTGATTGTGGACAGGGCCAGTCTGCCGGATTGCCTTGAGGTGACAGCGTGGACGCAATTGGAAGATGGCAGGCAGGACGAAATTATGGGCTTTCGCCACAGAGAACTACCGGTTTATGGCATTCAGTTTCACCCCGAGTCTATACTGACCCTGGTGGGTCACAGGCTGTTGCAAAATTTCCTTAACCTTCCTGAACAAAGCAGCCTGATCCAACAGTAAAAAGATGGGGAAGGCGTGACTCAACAAATAGTATCAACACTGGAAAAACTGGAAAGTGGGGCATCACTTTCGCAGGATGAAGCGCGCCTTACATTTTTGGATGTAATGTCCGGTCAGGTTACCCACGACCAGATATGCGCCCTGCTGACTGCCCTTAAAAACAAGGGTGAGAGTATCGAAGAAATCGCCGGGGCCACGCAGGCAATGCGTGCGCTGGCAACCCGGGTAGAGGTCGAATTACCCAATGTCGTCGATACCTGTGGTACCGGGGGAAGTGGCAAGGGAAAGTTGTTTAACATATCCACGGCAGCTGCGTTTGTGGCTGCAGCTGCAGGCGTTAATATTGCCAAACACGGGAACCGGGCCGCTAGTAGCAAAAGTGGAAGTGCTGATGTGCTGGAAGCGGGTGGCATTAATATCAAGCTCTCGCCGGACCAGATCTCCCTTTGTGTCCAAACGCTTGGAGTGGGGTTTATGTTTGCCCAGGCCCACCACAGTGCAATGCGGCACGCCATGCCAGCGCGGCGGGAACTGGGATTTCGAACCATATTTAACCTGGTAGGCCCCCTTAGCAATCCTGCTTCTGCACCCAACCAGGTTGTTGGCGTATTTGCTGAGGAGTGGCAGCAACCCATGGTGGATGTTTTGCGCCTTCTCGGTAGCAATCGGGTTCTGTCTGTGCATGCAAATGGCCTTGATGAGCTATCTGTTGGTGGTTCGTCCCGGGTGGTGGAGCTAATAGATGGCGAAGTGCGCACCTATACGCTGAAACCACACGATGTAGGTTTAAAACAGCATGCGCTTGATTCGCTTAGGGCGGATTCTATCGAGTCGAGCCTTCAGTTAATTTTTGCAGCGCTCAACGAGTCGAATATCGCCGCGCGAGACATTGTTGCACTTAACGCTGGCGCAAGCATTTACGTCTCAGGCCTGGCAAAGGATATCTCCCAGGGAGTCGATTTAGCCCTGGAGGCTATCTCCAACAGGCAGGCTTTGCATAAATGGGAAGCATTGGCTGCACTCACTACTTCTATGGCCGGGTATGAGACGTGAACATTCTGGAAGAAATTCTGGCACACAAAGCTGCGGAAGTAGCGCAACGCAAAGTCGTGTTATCCGAAGCTGAACTGCAGACAAAAATGTTCAGCCAGCCCGATACCCGAGGATTTCTGGCAAACATAGAAAATAAACTCAGCAAAAACCAGCCCAGTGTAATTGCGGAAATAAAAAAGGCTTCGCCCAGCAAGGGTATTATCCGGGCAGATTTTCACCCCGCCGAGTTAGCCTTAAGTTACCAGTTAGGTGGTGCCACCTGTTTATCAGTACTCACAGATGAACATTATTTCCAGGGCCACGATCAATTTCTACAGGAAGTCCGAACGGCTGTGAAGCTTCCCATTATCCGAAAAGATTTTATCGTCGATACCTACCAGATATACGAATCCCGATTATTGGGAGCTGATGCCATATTGCTTATAGCGGCAGCTCTAAGTGATTCAACACTGGCCGAATTTTACGAGCTCGCCATGTCGCTAAATATGGATGTACTGGTAGAAGTACACAACGAAATTGAATTACAGGCTGCGCTGGCGCTTGGTGCACACCTTATAGGTGTCAATAACAGGAACCTGAAAACCTTTGTTACGGATCTGGATACCAGCGTGCGTTTGCGCGCTTTAATACCGGATAATATCGTGATGGTGGCCGAGAGCGGGATTGGCACGGCGGAAGACATAAAATACCTGCGAAACAACGGTGTGAACGTCTTTCTCATTGGCGAATCGCTGATGCGAAAACCGGATCCGGGTGCAGCACTGAAACAACTTTTAGACACAAACTGAATATCTATCAATACGAGCGCAGAAAGACGCTCTTGAGCCGGGAACAACTTTTATGAGTATGCAGACATTTTCCTTCGATTCACTTCAGGACAAACTCACCCTGGCGGCTTACAGCTGGCCGGTTGCGAATGCAAACTCCATACTGCTTATCTCCCACGGCCTGGGCGAGCACGCCAGGCGATATGAAGAATTCGCACAGGCATTAAACAAGGCCGGAATAGCTGTATATGCCGTGGATCACAGGGGTCACGGCGCTTCCATAAAGGGTGATACACCGGGGTGTTTTGATGCTGCTGGATGGGATGGGCTGGTTGCTGATCTTGCTCAACTGGCTAAAATCGCCACAGCACAAAACCCGGGACTTCCCCTTATCCTTTTCGGACACAGTATGGGTTCATTTGCAGCACAGTCCTTCATGCTCAAACACTCAGAGGATATAAGTTTGCTCGTTTTATCCGGTTCTGCAGCGCTTGAAAAACTGGTTGAAGCACAAATTGCCGCACTGAGTGCGGAGGCGAGTGGATTCAATCTGTTTAATGCTGCCTTTTCTCCCGCCAGAACAGATTTTGACTGGTTAAGCAGAGACAACGCACAGGTTGATAAATACATAGCCGATCCGCTATGCGGATTTGAATTGGGCCAGAATAGTACGATGAGTATGTTGGGTGCCGCGGCAGCGCTTGCTGATCAGGAAAATGTGAATTCCATACCCAACAAAGTGCCAGTTCTATTTGCTGCTGGAAGCATGGACCCGGTCACAGGTCAATTGGCATTTCTTGAAGTACTGGAAGCAAGATACAAAGCAGCAGGGTTCAAAACGATAGATAAACAATATTATGAAGGTGCGCGTCACGAAATTTTGAATGAAACAAACCGCACAGAGGTAACTGATGCAATAATTGCCTGGCTAAAAAAAGGGCTTGGGTCCAACTAGTCGCACCCGAGCCCAGTTTTGTTTTTGCCTATCCTGCTAGCGGGTGCCGAACACCACCATGGTTTTCCCTTTCACGTCAACCAGGCCCTGCTCTACCAGCGTCTTTAATACGCGCCCGACCATCTCCCTGGAACAACCAACAATGCGTCCAATTTCCTGACGGGTAATTTTGATTTGCATGCCATCAGGATGCGTCATCGCATCTGGTTGCTTGGTGAGTTCAAGCAAGGTTCCAGCCACCCGACCGGTAACATCCAGAAATGCCAGGTCACTTACTTTTTGAGTGGTGCGTTGCAAACTTTCCGCCATTTGGCTGCTGACAGCGTACAACAGGTCCGTATGCACATCCGCCAGTTCCTTGAATTTGCTGTAGCTTAGTTCCGCTACTTCACATTCGGTTTTGGCTTTAACCCATGCAGAGCGGGGGCTATCATCCAGAAACAGTGGCATTTCTCCAAAAAAGTCACCTTTGTTCTTATAGGCAACTATAATTTCGCGGCCTGATTCGTCCTCTACCAGAACTGTGACCGAGCCTTTTAATATGTAATATACCGAATCACTTTTATCACCGGCATAAATGAGTGTGCTTTTTGCTGGATATCTTCGGCGGTGTGAAGCCGTTAGAAATGCATCCATGTGTGATTCTTTTTCTGGATTACTTACATTAAGTTGAAAACCGTGACCGAGTGGTCGCTTTAACTGCAATCCCTGTGTTTGTGTACTCTTAAGTGCTAGCATTTGTAACGCTCCTTCGTGACTTGCTGTGCGAATTGAACTGTCGCACACCATCTGGCGATTAGACGAGCCAGATGCGACAAGCGGCACAATTCTAATGAATGAGCGGTACATTTTGATTGCGACAAGGGTCGCATAACACAAAAGTTATTCGAATTTAGTCTCGTGATTACAATTCACTTATTGATCTTTGCGTTTTATGCTCTGATGAGAATGAAAACGTCGGGTCTATATTCGATACGTAGTAGATGTCATTAGCTTCGACATAGCAGTCATAAAACGCTTTACCGGCGCGGGAAAGTTTGTGCCACCCGCGTCCAGCGCCTGCGTGCCATGTCTTTGCTCATCCACATGCATCTGTTGAATCACCTTCAAGCTGCCAGTGTCTGCGGCAGGTAGCTCTTTCATATGATGCTCAAGATGCCTGCACACCTGTTCTTCAGTTGCGGCGACAAAACCCAAGCTAATCCTGTCACCCATTGCCCCGGTTACAACACCCATCAAATAGGATGCGATATAAAATGCAGGATTCAGTTTGCTGGGTTCACTTGCAAGTTGTTCCAATCTGTCGCTGCACCATGCCAAATGGTCTTCTTCTTCGGATGCGGCTTTTAGTAAGGCATCGCGCACGTGAGTCTCTTTTGCAGTAGCCGCCTGACCTTCATACAGCGCCTGAGCACACACTTCGCCGGTATGATTAATACGCATTAATCCAGCGGCATGCCTGCGCTCTTCCTCACTAAGCACCGGAATTTCCTCCCCCTTGGCAGGAGATTGGCGTTTAGCAACAGGTGGCGTCGTAAGCGTACGCAAAAAACGGTCAGCGCCCAGGATCAACTCGTCAGCCAAGCCGCTCATAAGCCCGGGCCCGCTGTTAGCCTCTCACCTAACATAAGGCGCCCAACTGCTTGCCACCCAACAAATGCATATGAATGTGATATACCGTTTGCCCGCCTTGTGGATTGCAGTTCATTAAAATTCGAAAACCTGCCTCATCTATACCGGCGTCCCTGGCAAGAATTGTGGCACGATGGCTTAATTCAGAAACCACCCCCGTATCCCCGTTCAGGTCATTCAATGTAGATACGTGCCGTTTGGGTATTATCAGAATATGTACGGGCGCCTGTGGATGAATATCATTAAATGCGATCAGATCATCGTCCTCATACACAATATCTGCGGGTATGGCTCCGGAAGCTATTTTACAAAATAGACAGTCCTCCAAATTTTGACTCAATGCCTTTCTCCTGCGAACCTATGAGCGGTCCACTGTACCCAATACTATACACAGATAGAAGTTTGAGGCAGAAACCAGGTACTAAAGGCCCTGGGTACCATTACAGAGGAACGAAGTACGGAGATTAATTATGGGCGATACCAAAGACCTGGCGCTACTTCTGGATGCCAAAATTCCCATTGTCGTGGTGGAGAGCCCCGATGAACGCCGCGTGCTTGCACTTTTGCTCCAGTTTTCAATTAAACGTGGGCTCGGTTTTTACGAATGGAGTGTAACGAGGGGGCTAAAGCGTGGTGGCCTTAATACGCTGGTAGGGGAAGAGAACGGGCACTGTGAGCCTGAGGAGTTGCTGGAGCACATCTCCAGTCAACCGGGACCCGCACTGTATGCCCTGTGCGATATGCATCCTTACCTTAAGAATGAAGACAAAAATATTCGTTACCTGAAAGACATAGCCCTTAACTATGAGGTACTGGGCAATACCCTGATTCTTATCAGCCATGCATTGGAGGTCCCGGCAGAAATAGGTCGTTTGGCTGCCATGCTGAACCTGAGACTACCCAGCGATGAAGAACTGTTGGCCATTGTACGCAAACAGGCCCAGGAGTGGTCGCAGGTAAACAAGGGCAACAAAGTTAAAACCGACAGCAAAACGCTTAATAGCCTGATTTCCAATCTCAGGGGCGTCACTCATGCAGACGCCCAACTGTTAATACGCCACGCCATATTTAAAGATGGTGCTATTACAGACGAAGATATTCCGGAAATGAACCGCCTGAAGTTTGACCTGCTTGATTCGGAAGGTGTGCTTCAATTTGACTATGACACGGAGAAATTTTCCCAGGTTGCGGGTCTGGATAACCTGAAGAGCTGGCTTCGCATACGCCGGGACGAGTTTGTTAAAAATTCAACCGAAGACAGACCCAGAGGAGTTCTATTGCTGGGCGTACAGGGCAGCGGTAAAAGCCTTGCAGCCAAGGCGGTAGCTGGAAACTGGGGCCTGCCGTTGCTGCGGCTGGATTTTGGTACGCTATACAACAAATTTTTTGGCGAAACCGAGCGCAATTTGCGTAACTCCTTACGACAGGCAGAAATGATGGCGCCGTGTGTTTTGTGGATGGATGAAATCGAGAAGGGCCTGGCCACCGGCAATCAGGACAATGCGACTTCCAAGCGCATACTTGGCACCCTGCTTACCTGGATGGCAGAAAACACTGCAGCAGTTTTTATCGTTGCTACCTCAAACGACATTACTTCTCTTCCTCCCGAACTGATTCGTAAAGGCAGAATGGATGAAGTTTTCTTTGTTGATCTGCCCGAACAAAAGGTGCGGCAGGAAATATTTCGTATACATTTGAAGAAACGTAATCTGAACCCGTCGGAATTTGACCTCAAAGCGCTATCAGAGGCTGCCGAAGGATTTACCGGCGCTGAAATAGAAGAAGCGGTAGTCGCCGCCCGTTATCTGGCTGTTTCTCAAAAAAAGGGCATAACAAGCCAGGACATCATTGCTTCAATTGACCGCACGTATCCGGTTTCTGTATTGAGAGCAGAATCTATTCAGGCATTAAGAACATGGGCAAAGGGTCGCACAGTACCAGCCTGATGACGTTCAGCCGGTAGGCAACAGCTCGCTTTAAAACCGTGATGCAACAGAACAAATGTAGCCAGTCGACACTCGGGCATCGTATCCCCGGTAATTACATAGTTGCTTTCAAAACTGAGCTGGTTCAGGGAATCCCGCAACAGCGAAACCGGGATGTGAATAATTTCCTTACGTACATCATCGCCCACGCAGTTTCCAGCCAGCGAAACATCCAGCCTTGTAGTACGGGAGGACAAGGCTTTCGTTTTGATGATTTTGTTGGCGAGCAATCCGTGAAATGCTTCTGCACTCATGCACCTGAGTTCACCATCTGCAGTCATGGTAACGTCGACGTTTCTGTGCATCCCCGAGATGAGCGCATCCTCTCCAAAAAAATCGCCGGGCCCCAAACTGGCCAGAGGTTGCTCCTGAACGATTTCCGCGTAACCTGAACTTAATACATAAAAGGTATTGCCCTTATCTCCTTTGCGAATTATCTGTTCGTCTTTACAAACTTTTCGCGCAGACATCACGCGGATGAGCTTTTGCAGACCAATGGCAGACACAGAGTTAAAAAGGTGGCCACCCAAAAAGCGATGCATCCAGCTACTTTCAACCCCGCGCAGGCTGTATTCGGTATTTTGCCTGGCATTGTCCAGCAAAAATGCCACTGGTTCTGTGTCTACCCACAACAGTTGGCAAACCTTGCGGGTGGCCAACCTGGAATGTGCCCCGGTATCCAGTGGATAACGCGCCTGCTTGGTACCATGGGATATCAGTCCGCGCAGAGGCCCCTGACCCAAACGTCCCTGGCTGACCAGGGAAATTTTCTGTGAGCCAGCCAAACCAACTGAACCCTGCAGAAGGTAATAACGGCCCCGACCCTTGGAAGCAAGGTTTCTGCCTTTGGGTACGGTAATCAAGCGACAGTGGCGGGAAAGGCTAAGCAGGGTTGGCCAGTCCAGATTATCAAATGGGGAAAAACGTGGTAGTAATCTTGCAAGCATGAAATATGAACCCTGTATCCAGGGTATTCATGATGCGTTTCCTCAACAGAAGCATTAAGGCGTAATCAACTGCCTCTTATGTGCGCGATGTCACTTCTTCTCGTGCGAGATTGCTCGATAACCGATATCAGTTCGATAGTACGCATCCTTCCATGTGATCGATGCAATACGTGCATACGCGCGCGACTGTGCTTCCAGGGTTGATCTGCCCCTGCCCACAACACACAGCACACGGCCACCATTGGTTAACACCTCCGTACCCGCGGTCCGGGTTCCGGCATGAAATACCTTCGTATCAGCCTGCACATCGGTATCCGTCAGGCCGGTTATGACACAACCCGTTTGGTAATTACCCGGATAGCCGCCTGCCGCCATTACCACACCCAGTGTTACGTTTTCATCCCACACGGGCAGGGCGTCTTTGAGCTCACCAGCAAGGGATTTGCGTAGAAGATCGTAAAGGTCAGACTGCAGGCGCATGAGAACAGGCTGGGCTTCGGGATCGCCAAAACGACAGTTAAATTCTATCACCCTGACACTTCCATCGGCGGCAACCATAAGGCCAGCGTATAAAAAACCCTGGTACGGCATACCCTCATCACTCATACCCTTAACCGTAGGTTCAATAACCTCACGCATAATGCGTGCTGCCACTTCTTCGTTGACTATCGGAGCCGGTGAATAGGCACCCATTCCCCCGGTGTTGGGGCCCTTGTCGCCATCATCGCGTGCCTTATGATCCTGGGAACTCGCAAATGCCACACTAAACGTGCCGTCGCATAGACAAATAAAACTTGCCTCCTCACCCTCCAAAAACTCTTCGATCAGTACCCTGTGACCCGCTTCACCAAAAGTATTGTGTGCAAGCATGTCAGTGACAGCCTGCTGAGCTTGCCTGGCATTCAGGGCAACTACTACCCCCTTTCCTGCCGCCAGACCGTCCGCTTTTATCACAACGGGTAGTGCAGAATGTTCCAGATAAGCCAGAGCCGGTTCCAGCTCTGTGAAAGATTCAAACCTGGCTGTCGGAATGCCGTGTCGTACCAGAAATTCCTTGGAGAATGTTTTTGAACCTTCCAGTTGAGCTGCGGCTTTTGATGGCCCAAAACAGGCAATGTTCTCATGGTCCATGTAATCCCGAATACCATTTACCAGCGGCACTTCAGGACCTACCACCACCATCCCTACATCAAATTGACGCACAAAAGTGGCGACGGCCCCAAAATCGGCAATGTCCAGATTTACGTTGTGCAGGAAATCTTCCATTGCCGTGCCCGCATTACCCGGCGCTACATACACACAACTAACACTATCGCTTTGTGCCAGTTTCCAAGCCAGCGCATGCTCACGCCCGCCGCTTCCCAATACCAGTAAGTTCATATCTATGGCTTTTTGCAACTCCCGTTAATGTCGAAAATGACGTGTTCCCGTGAACACCATGGCAAGTCCATGTTCGTCTGCAGCTGCAATTACTTCTTCATCACGCATACTTCCACCGGGTTGAATGACCGCGACAATTCCTGCCTCTGCGGCTGCATCGAGACCGTCGCGAAATGGAAAAAAAGCATCCGACGCCATCACACAACCAGGTACGCTAAATCCCGCATCCTCTGCTTTAAGTGCGGCTATCCTTGCGCTCACCACACGGCTCATTTGCCCGGCCCCTACACCTACAGTTTGCAAATCATTGGCATACACTATGGCGTTGGACTTAACGTACCAGGCCACGTTCCAGGCAAATAACAAATTCGCCATCTGGACATCCGTTGGCTCCGTTTTAGTAACGCAGCGCAACATGGTTTCATCAAGTACCAGTTCATCGGCACTCTGTAACAAAAGTCCACCCCCTACCCTTTTTAGTTCCATACCGCGATTGCGAGCGCCAAAATGGCCCACACTTAACAGCCGCACATTTTTTTTGCTACGCGCAAGTTCCTCCGCTTCACGGCTAATCTCGGGTGCTACTACAACTTCAACAAACTGCCGTTCAAGTACCACGGATAGAGTTCTGGCATCCAGGGCCCGGTTAAAGGCCAGAACACCCCCAAACGCAGATGTTGGGTCCGTAGCAAAGGCTTTATCGTAGGCCTGCTGGATAGTATCCCCCACGGCTACCCCACACGGATTGGCATGTTTAACAATCACACAGCATGGCTCGGAAAAACTTTTCACACACTCAAGAGCCGCATCCGTGTCTGCAATATTATTAAAGGACAGCGCTTTACCCTGAATCTGTTTCGCCGAGGCAATTGTAGCGCGCTCACTCACCTGCCGTTCACGATAGAAGGCGGCCTGTTGATGCGGGTTTTCACCGTAACGCAAATTCTGTAGTTTCTCGAAAGCAAGGCTCAGCTGGTCGGGGAATTTCTCATCCTGTTGCACTGCCAGATATCGCGCAACACCTGCATCATATGCAGCGGTATGCTGGAAGGCCTTTAGCGCAAGCTTTGACCTTTGCTCAATGGTGGTTGTGAAGCTACCAGCCTGCTGAGTACTACTTTCAAATAACTGCGAATAATCTGCCGGGTCTACAAGCACGACAACATCACGATGGTTTTTAGCGGCTGATCGCAACATGGCAGGACCACCGATGTCGATATTTTCAATCGCAAGCTCAAGCGTACAATCAACTCTCGCTACCGTTTCTTCAAAGGGGTAAAGGTTTACCACCACCATATCGATAGGGGCAATATCCTGTTCCTGCATAACCGTCTGGTCAATATTGCGCCGTCCCAGAATGCCTCCGTGGATTTTTGGGTGCAGCGTTTTAACACGCCCATCCATCATTTCGGGAAACCCGGTATGATCCGAAACCTCAATAACCGCAAGACCAGCCGCACTAATTACCGCATGGGTACCACCAGTGGAGAGCAGTTCCACACCGCACTCAATCAGCATCTGTGCAAGCGCAACAATACCACTTTTATCCGACACACTAAGCAGTGCGCGCTTGACTGTACGATTGTCATCGCCAGTTGCTGGTTCAGTCATGTGTTTTTTCGGCTTCCTGTGTTCAATGGTATTTATGCCCGGGTGAGTGATTCGACAAATGCTACCTGTTGTCGCGGTTCTTCAAGACCTAAAAAACCTCGTATAGTGTCAGTATCAAAGCACAGTAACTGTAAATAGCTTTTAATGTGTTTTCTGGAAAGCCTGACCGCAACAATGGGTTCATAGAAATTATGGATTCTTGCTAAATGCACCAGAACTATACCCAGCCGATCCTGCGGCGATCTGGATACCGATGCTTTGCCTGCCAGGCTGCTGGCAATATCACCCAATAACCAGGGTGCCCCCATCGCGGCGCGTCCTACCATTATCCCGTCAGCTTTTGTGTAGTCGAGCACCGCCTGCGCCTGTACTGCATCGCAGATGTCTCCGTTGGCTATTACTGGAATATTGACGCATTCCTTTATTTGGCGAATCGTTTCATATTCTACCTGCCCGCCAAATTTGCAGGTACGTGTACGGCCGTGTACCGCCAAAGCCTGAACGCCCGCACCTTCCGCAATATGCGAAATAGAAACACCGTTGCGGTTTTCCTCTGACCAGCCAGTACGGATTTTGAGCGTTACCGGAATACGCACCGCAGCCACCACCTCCTCCAGAATACTGGCTACCAGGCTTTCATCCTTCAAGAGGGCGGAACCCGCAGATTTTTTGAGAACTTTTTTCGCGGGACAACCCATGTTGATATCGACGATATCAGCACCCTGTGCTTCACAATAACGGGCAGCATCAGCCAGCATGCGCGGCTCTGCACCCTCTATTTGAATGCTGAATATTCCACAGGCATTGGATTTTTCTAAACGCATGCGAGATTTACCAGTATTCCACAACTTCGGATTCGAGCTCACCATTTCAGACACCACCATTCCAGCTCCCAGCCTGAATACGGTTTCCCGAAATGGAACATCACTCACTCCAGCCATTGGCGCCAGAATCACCGGGTTATGTAACTTGTGAGGACCAATAACAATCAATCTTGATTCCTGTTTCTCCGGGAAGTGGTTGGTAGATGGAGGTGGAGTTTATACAACTACAAAGACCTTTGCGTTGCTCCCCGGTTTCAATAAGCCTACAACAAATTTAAATCGAAATTGGGACCTTCCGGGCCAGGATTGTCTATTTCAAACCTTACATGAACGGGCGATTTTGAACCAATATTCTGCAACCCGACAGCATCTCCCTGCAAATATTCCTCAGGTGTTACCTTGCGTCCCGTTACAAGCAAACCCTGAACAGAACTAAAGCGCATATCGATAAGGGGAAAGCGCTGTGGAAAGTCTGCATTATTCACAATAATGGCATCAACCACCAGTAAGTGTGATTTACTTTCATGGGGCCGTATAACCACATTCCTTGCATACAATTCAGCAAGCGATCTTCTCGCAGGCAAAACGCATCCCGTATACGCACAAATCCTTGCGTACAAGGGACGAATATCCGGATTATTTGACCACTCATCAAACTGAAACCATAACACCTGAACACTTATCAGTACTGCCGCAGTTGCAATGGTAAGGGGCCGAATTAGCTGTCCGGCAGAGCGCTCAACTGACGGTAACAGGTCAGGAATTTGTGCTTTGACATGGGGCAACTCGACAGGCGAATATTCATCTTCCGTCGGGTCCTGGGCTGTTAGCTCGCTCTGGGCAATTTCCCGGTCTGACTCAAGCGTGATGGACTGTGCGCCCAGAGCCGCACTGTGGATTCTCTTTTTGAGCGCTTCTTCTACGCTGTCTGTATACAGATCTGGTTCTTGTCCTGTATCCAGGTCTCTTTCTTCCTCAAACGATTCCAGAAATTGAGAGTCTGTTTCACTTTCAAAACTGTTGTGGCTCTCCAGTTCATCAAGCAGCTGGTCCAGATCATAGTCACTCATCTCTTCGATTGAACCGGATTGCTCACCAATACAAAGTGAATCCGCTGCTACAAATACTCTATTGCATATCCCGCAGCGTACCCGCCCCCCTGCAGCATCCAACTGCGCCGGCGTAACACGAAACCGTGTGCCACAATCCGGACACCCGGTAACCAGCGGCTCGAGCACAGGTTCACTCATTGGTTTTGGTTCCAACCAGACACGCCCACCCGTCTTTTATCACGGGAGACTCAAACCGGATTGCCGGATAGGCATGCTGTACCCGAGTGATCTGAGCTTCAAGAATACCCGACAATACCAGGGAACCACCGCTTCGTATAAAAAGCACTAACTGATCCGATAACGTAAGAAGAGGGTTCATCAATATGTTGGCAAGTACAATATCTACCTTGAACTGGTCTCTGGCCTGCACATAATTCCGTAAGGCATCCACACCCAACACCGCCAGGCGTTCATTTTCGATTTTGTTGATCGTGGCATTATATTGAGTCGCGGTAAGGGCCTGGTCATCATAATCAATGGCAAAGGCCTTATGCGCCCCCAACAGAATCGCAGCAAGCGCCAGAATTCCTGAGCCGCAACCATAATCTATGACCGTAGTTTCTTTAAGTTCTGCCTTTGCCAGCCATGCCAGACACATAAAGGTTGTAGCATGATTGCCGGTTCCAAAAGCAAGACCGGGATCCAGCCTGAGTAATGCGCCATCAAAAGGCAGGGCCTGTCCCTGTTCCGGTTCCTGGTTCTCGGATTTTTCCCAATGCGTAGGCACCACCCAAAGCCTGTTACCAAATCGGTAGGAATCCGCATATTCTCGCCAGGTTTGCGACCAGTCCCGGGATTCGAGAAATGTTATATCCAGAATAACTTCGCGCTGAAGTTCCCTGGATAGCAGGTCGGACAGGCCTTCCAGGTTGGCTGCAAGTTCAAAAAGGGCGCAAACCCTTACCCGTTCCCACAGCGGGTTGGTTCCGGGCAGGGGTTCCAGTACCGGGGTGTCTGCAGCATCTACGCTTGAAACTGACAAAGCGCCAAATTCATGCAGCAATTCAACACAGGCTGACGCCTCTCGCTCTGGTAACTCAAGCGAGATATTTAACCAGGCCATTTGCTACTCGATGGTAAACAGTGCCTGTTCTTCCTGAACGGGTACACCATCATCTACCAAAACCGAGGTCACTGTACCTGCCTGCTCTGCCTCTATGTGATTCATCATTTTCATACTTTCAATTATACAAAGTACATCGCCGACTTTTACTTTTTGACCCGTACTAACATAAGGCGCTTCGCCCGGTGTCGAGGCCCGATAAAATGTACCGGTTAAGGGGGCTGTTACAATACAGGCAGCATCCGGATTTACCGACGCTACCATCTGCGCGCTCACGCCGGGGGCTGAACCTGTACCTGTAACACCCGCCTGTGATGGCTGTGCTTGTGCGGATGACGATACGGGCATTGAAACTGGCTGGCTTCCATCCGGTCGAACAATACGTACAGCCTCTTCTCCGGATTTCACTTCAATCTCGGTAATCCCGGATTCTTCAACAAGCTCAATCAGTTTTTTAATTTTTCTTAAATCCATAATCTCATCCAGTTTGTAGTGTGGCTAGCCAAGCTCTGCAAGTGCTGCATCTACGGCAAATTCATAACCCCTGGCACCCAGACCGGTTATAACGCCTACCGCAACATCAGACAGATAGGACTGCTGTCTAAATTCTTCACGTGCATTCACATTGGAAAGATGTACCTCGATAAAGGGAATCTGTACCCCCAGAAGCGCATCCCTAAGGGCAATACTCGTATGTGTAAAGGCACCGGGATTAATAATTATGTAGTCAACACCTTCCTGTTTGGCGCGGTGTACCCGATCTACCATCTCGTGTTCTGCGTTAGTTTGAAAACAGGCCAGATCATGATTACCTGCAGCACATCTGGCGACAAGCTGTGCTTCGATATCCTCGAGCGTATCAAAACCGTAAATTTCAGGTTCTCTCGTACCCAACAAATTCAGGTTGGGCCCATTAAGAACTAATAACTTCGCCATTCCTGTACTCCTCGACTATATTGGACCGATTCTGTTCAAAAAATGGCAAAACAAAACAATTTTTTGATATTTAACGGTATTTTGGGCGATTATAACGTATTTTAGAACACTTATGCATGTGTTATATCGCCAGAATATACTCCAGATGGTGCCCGAAAGTCGCTGCATTCATTTCGCCGGATATCCTAAGTTCGGTTAACTCGACGCCATCAGACGAGTAAAAAATCATGCTGGGCGGCCCCGGCAAATCATAAAAACTCAATAGTTGCTTGTGTGCATCCACGTACTCCGTGACGTCAGCCCTGACCAGGTGAAATTGTGCCAACAGCCGGCTTACCCTGGCGTCCGGGAAAACCTCCCGTTCCATTACCTTGCAGGAGATACACCAATCTGCATAAAAATCGAAAAATACGGGCTTACCAGCAGCCTTTGCTATGCGTAACTGGTTGTTAAGCTCATCCAGGTTATCCACATCAATGAAGCGCTGTTCTTCGTGTGCGACACCACCCTGCAACGTACCACCCACCTGTGCCAGCGGTCGAAATGGATCATTCGCGCCACTGGCCGCACCAATCAACAGCAATATGCCATATACAAGGGCGAAGGCACCGCTTGCTTTCCATAACTGGCTCCAGCCAGTTCGGGGTGAAAAATCCAGCGCGCCAAGGTACACACCGGAGCCAATTGCGAGCCCGGCCCACAGAACCAGTGTGACTGGCCCGGGCAGTATTCTTTCAAGCAACCACACCGCCACAGCAAGTAGTCCAACGCCAAAAACGGCTTTAACGCCATCCATCCATTTTCCCGCGCGCGGCAACAGATGCCCACCGCTGGACCCAATAATCATCAAAGGCACACCCATACCCAGGCCAAGAGCCAGCAGTACACCACCGCCAAGCAATGCATCCTCAGACTGGCTGATGTAAATGAGCGCACCCGCCAGAGGCGCTGAAACACATGGTGAGACCACCAGGCTGGAAAGCGAGCCCATAATAAAAACACCGGTGAATTTTCCACCACTTTGTCCCTGGCTGGCAGAATTCAGCTTATCCTGCAATACGCGTGGTAACTGTAATTCGTAAAAGCCGAACATCGAAAATGAAAGGGCTACAAAGACAAGCGCAAAAAAGATCAGCAATGACGGCGCTTGCAACGCTGCTTGCAGATTCATACTGGCCCCGAAGTACCCCATAAGCACGCCGACAAAGGCATAGGTTAATGCCATACCCAGGACGTAGGACAGGGACAGGCCAAACGCCCTGCTACGGGCAATACCCTCACCCTGGCCCACAATAATACTGGAGAGAATGGGCACCATGGGTAATACACACGGCGTAAATGCCAGGCCGATGCCTGCGAGAAAGAAGAACAGTAAAGATTTCCACATGCTGTCGGTGCTTAACATGCCTGCCAGACGCCGTTCTTCTGTTTGCAGGCTCACGGCTGTTTGCAGGCTCACGGCTGTTTGTAGGCCCCCGGCTGTTTGTAGGCCCCCGGCGGTGGACGAAGGCTTTTGTTCCGCTGATAGTTCGCTAGCTGCGGGTTTAACTGAGGCGGCCGACAAATCCGCACTGAACAGTGCCGGTGCAATACCTGCCGTAGACAGGGTTACCCATTTGGTTTCAGGGGGGTAACACAATCCTGCATCTGCGCAGCCCTGGTAGGACACGCCTACTTCCACTTCGGGTGAAGGTGTTTCGGTAGTGGACAGTTTCGCGCGCACATCCGCATCATGGTAGTGCACAACTACCTCACCGAAATATTCGTCTACTTTGTGTTTGCCTTGCGAGGTCGAAATTTTACCCAGCGACCAGGGGCTAGCCTCACGCAGTTCAAGATCAAATCGATGCTGATACAGGTAGTAGCCGTCCACCATCTGCCAGGAAGCATGCACCTGCCCTTGCGCATCTATTTCGGCGTTCAACCTGAAGGCTTCATCCACCTTCAAAAATGTGGGGCCACCACTCAAAAATTGATCAATGTCAACTTTCTGGTACTCTTCTGCGAAGAGCGTCGCTGGCCTTGCAATGATAAACAGCAACGCCAGGCATATTCCGAATAATTTGCATCCGGATAAATCTATTTTCGAAAGCCTGGCACCTGTACTTTGCATGTTCACTTCAATATCCATTGTCCCTCGAGTTATTCCTGTAATAGTTCTACCGGGCGTTACGCTATTGTAAACACCAAATTGAACGAGTTTATGACCATTATCACTAAAAATAGACAACCGTGCGCATGAAACGCTCCGTATTGTTGATAGTATCACTGTTAGTCGCCTGTACGCCTGTAAAACAGCCTCCCGAAGCAATCCCGACAGGTAGCCCCCAAAGCACCACAAATCAAGTTGTGGCGGAAAATGTTGAGCTCGAACGGTATCTGAAACTCGCACTTGCTGCCTACAACAAAGACCAGCTATTAACACCCGAGCAGGACAACGCATTTAAATATTACACTCTGGCACAGAAGTTGGACCCACAAGACCCTCGGGCCGCAAGGGGCCTGGAGCGCATTACCGAACGTTATCTGGCCCTGGCTTTGCAAGCAGCAGATCGGTCGAGCTTTGCAGGTGCTCGATCGATGCTGGGGCGCGCAAAAATAGTGTTCGAAAGTGTGCGTGTTAACAATCCAGACTTTGCAAGTCCGGATTTTGAGAGTATTGCAGCACAAATAGATGTTCTGTCTGGCGCGCAATCGACACGCCTGCGGCTGAATAGCGCGCAAATCAAAAATCGCGACAGCGTACTGATTAGTCGCTTAAAGGCGCTTGGCAGCCTTGCCAAAAAACCTGATACGCGGGTCGTAATCACTGTGCGCAATGACGCGGACGGTCGCTGGGTGTACCAACAATTGCGAAAGGCGCCAGGCGAATTTCGCATTCGTGGAGAAATCAATATTGGTTCACCGGCGCGTGTAGAACTCATCCAGCTAAATGGCACAGAGTAGGAGTTATGGGTGTCAAAAGTTAACTATCCCTTCACTATGGTGAAATTAGCAGTGTTGGTCGTGCTGTCAGGCTTTATGGCCAGTTGTAGCGCAGGTCCGATTGCAGAGATCAGCGTTAGCCAGGCAGTCGTGAAACGCCCACTCACCGGCAAAACCCAAACCGTGGCGTACTTCGAACTGCATAATAACTCCACGAAACAAAAGACCCTTAAACAGGTCCGCTCACAGATCGCAGGTACAATCGAACTGCACACCACCATAAAATCTGGCAGCACCCTGCGCATGCAGCGACTCAGCGAACTCATCATTCCCGCACATTCCAGCGTTAGCTTCTCACCGGGAGGCAAGCACCTGATGTTGTTCAGGGTGGCAGAGTTGAATGCGACAGGAGCGATACTTGAATTTTACTTTAGCGATGACAGCACTTATGCAGTGGAATTTTCCATTGAGGACTATTGATACAGCGCGCGTACCCGTATCATGACACCAAATTGCTATCAATAATCCGGCAGGAGCAGTCGCAATGAATTGGAAATTTTGGCAGAGCAGCGAACTCAACGAGAACTCCAGCGTGCTCCGACGCGTTGCGGGTGGCATTGTGCTTGCTTACCTTCTGGTTTGCCTTATTCTCGGCTGGTGGTGGAATCATAAGCCGGACATGTTTGATGTTCTGGAAAATGCATCAAATACTGCTGCAAGGAACAACCAGACTATTGTTGTCGGGTATGTCACCACTGCCACACTTGATCGACTTGCAGCAACATTGCTCGAAAAACGTGGTGGGTATCTGTCCAATGATGTTTTTCCACCCGGCGTATGGGCTGACAATGTTCCCAATTGGGAGTTTGGAGTGCTCGTACAGATCAGGGACGTGGCTCGTGCCATGCGTGTGGATTTCTCTCGCTCACAGAGCCAGTCCTCAGAAGATGAGGATTTATCACAAGCCGAGGGAAAGTTCTTTTTTGATAACTCCAGCTGGTTGCTCCCCCAGTCTGAAGATGAATATCGCGATGGTAGAAAGTTTCTTGCAGGTTATCTCGCCCGCCTTAGTGACCCAAACCAGACCACTGCGCAGTTTTATGCACGGGCGGATAACCTGCGCAACTGGTTAAGCGGCGTTGAAACCCGACTGGGTAGCCTGTCGCAGCGGCTCAGTCAAAGTGTTGGGAAACGCCAGCTTAATACAGACCTGACAGGAGACAACCTGGCAGCACAGTCTACGGAGGTGCCAGATGACGTGGAGCTCAAAACACCCTGGACCAAGCTGGATGATGTTTTTTACGAAGCACGTGGCCAGACCTGGGCACTGCTGCATCTACTGAGAGCCATCGATCAGGATTTTGCCGACATCCTGGAAAAGAAGAATGCACGCGTCGGCTTGCGTCAAATTGTTAGAGAGCTGGAATCCACGCAGGACACCGTTTGGAGTCCGATAATCCTGAATGGCAGTGGGATGGGTTTTGTTGCCAATCACTCACTGGTAATGGCGTCACATGTGTCCCGTGCGAACGCAGCCCTGAGTGATTTACGCAGACTGCTGGAGCAGGGTTAGCGGACATTGATTGTAGAACCGGAGTAACGCTACAGCATGTCTTCGAACCGGCTCATCCTGTTTCACAAACCTTACAATGTTTTGTGTCAGTTCACCGACGCTGTTGGCAGGCAAACCCTTGGCCACTACATTCACGCTGGCGGCTACTACCCTGCAGGTCGACTGGACAGGGACAGCGAAGGTCTTGTGGTGTTAACCAATGACGGAAAACTACAGCATAAAATTGCGCACCCGCAAAATAAACTGGGCAAAACCTATTGGGTTCAGGTCGAGGGAGACCCGCAGGAATCAGACCTCTTACCCCTGTGCGAAGGGGTGTTATTAAAGGACGGTTTAACACTGCCGACAAAATGTAAACGCATCAGCCCGCCCTACCTGTTAACTCCGCGCGAACCGCCAATACGTACTCGAAAGAGTATTCCCGATACCTGGCTGGAGCTCACGCTAAGCGAGGGACGTAACCGACAGGTGCGACGCATGTGCGCAAAGTGCGGGTTTCCGGTATTACGGCTTATCCGCTATCGGGTTGGCTCCTGGACACTGGACGGACTGCTGCCGGGAGAAAGCCGGGCAGTTGAAGAACGTTCTGACTAGTTACTTTCGCGTGGAAACCAGATACTCATCATAACGACGAATAGAGTCCACCAATTCTTTTCGCGCAATGTTGGCGTCTGCCCAGCCGCGCACTTTCACCCATTTACCCGCTTCAAGATCTTTATAATGCTCAAAAAAGTGCTGAATGCTGTGCAGAAGCTGCTCTGGCAGTTCCGTTACGTCGCATATTTCGGTATACAGGCTCGAAAGTTTATCGATGGGCACACCCAACAGCTTGGCATCGTCACCCGCTTCGTCTTCCATTTCCAGAACACCAACCAGACGACAGGGAATAACTGTACCGCTGATCAATGGTGTGGGTGTTACCACTAATACGTCCAATGGATCACTGTCCAGGGCAAGGGTCTCGGGCACGTAACCATAGTTACAGGGGTAAAACATGGCCGTGGCCAGAAAGCGGTCAACAAATACCGCACCTGTGTCCTTGTCCACTTCATATTTTACCGGTCCGCTTTGTGCAGGTATCTCGATAATTACATTTACTTCTTCAGGTAGGTTGTTGCCTGCTTTTACGTTACTCAAACCCAAGAGCGCTCTCCTTTTAATCAAAACGTCACTGTCTTGAACCGAAAAGCGGAAATTGCCGGTTAACAAGGTTGTTATCAAATTGTATCTGGTATTCGCATTCGTTCAATGCTTCGGTATCATACGGCGGGTTTTGTCGGAGAATTTGCAGCCTCTGTCTCACTTTTTCCGATAGAATCGCACTTTAAGTAAATAGAATCGCGTTTTAAGCACATAAGAATTTTGAAAATAATTCAAAAATTAACCGATTGGGTTGGAACCATAAATGAATGATATGACACTTTTACCGCCTGTTTTTGGCCTGGTGGGGCTGATAGCTGCGTTCTTCATCTACACACTTGTGAAGAAATTTCCAGACGGCGAAGACAAAATCAAAAAAATAGCAGACGACATTCACGAAGGTGCGATGGTCTTCATGCGCCGTGAGTACACCATGCTCGCCATGTTCGCCGGAGTACTGCTGATATTGCTGTTCTTTTTTCTGGGCACCGGTACCGCAATAGCATTTACTGCGGGTGCGTTAAGTTCTGCTACTGCCGGTTGGATTGGAATGTATGCAGCTACACGAGCTAACGTACGCACCACCACTGCCGCACACACCGAAGGTGCCGCTGCGGCACTTACAGTCGCGTTTTTTGGTGGTTCGGTTATGGGGCTGGCAGTAGCCTCACTTGGACTAATCGGTCTGGGGCTGGTTTATTTTCTTTACGGAGCCGACCCCGGAACCGTGCACAACATCCACGGATTTGGCATGGGCGCCTCCACTGTAGCCCTGTTTTCAAGGGTAGGTGGCGGTATCTTCACTAAAAGTGCAGACATCGGCGCCGATCTTGTAGGTAAATTGGAAGCTGGCATTCCAGAGGACGATCCGCGCAACCCTGGTGTAATTGCCGATAACGTGGGAGACAATGTGGGTGATGTTGCTGGAATGGGCTCCGATATATTCGAATCCTATTGTGGTGCGATGATTGCGACCATTGCGATGGCATCTACCCTGAGCGTGGCTAATCTTGGCAATTTGATTCCAGGAGGCATGACAGAAGCCGACTCCCGCAGTGCACTCATGTTTCTACCGCTGGCAATGTCATCTATCGGCCTCGTGTGTTCCCTGATCGGTATCGCTATTGTGCGCAGCCGCTCCGGTTCCAATCCTGCAGTGGCTCTGAGAATAGGCATGATGGTGACACCCACCATGTTTATTGCAGCCGCCTACTGGGGTATTACCAACATGGGTATCTCGGTAAACGTCTGGTGGGCCGTAGTAAGTGGCGCCATTGGTGGCGTGGTAATTGGTCTGGTCACCGAATATTACACATCCTCTTCACCGGTTGTACGCATTGCAGAAGCCGGTAAAACCGGGGCTGCAACGGTAATTATCACCGGTCTTGCGGTTGGAATGGAATCGGTAGTGGTACCACTTCTGGCCATTTGCGGCATCATATTTGTGTCGACAGAACTGGCCGGCCTGTACGGTGTGGGTATAGCTGCCGTTGGCCTCCTGGCAACGGTTGGAATGACAATGGCTGTGGACGCCTATGGTCCCGTAGCGGATAACGCTGGTGGAATTGCAGAGATGGGCGGCCTGGGAGAAGAAACCCGCGCAATCACCGACTCTCTCGATGAGTTGGGAAATACTACCGCTGCAATGGGTAAGGGTTTCGCTATTGGAGCAGCAGCCCTTGCAGCACTGGCCATCATAGCTGCCTATGTAGAAACCATTGCATATGTACGTGGCGAGTCCTTTGTTTTGCATCTGGGTGACCCCATGGTACTTATTGGTCTGTTTATCGGTGGAATTGTGCCTTTTTTGATAGCTGCGATTACCATGACTGCGGTTGGTGAGGCCGCAATGGAGATGATCGAGGAAATTCGCCGCCAGTTCCGCGAAATTCCCGGACTTTTAGAAGGTAATGCAGATCCTGATAACGCCAAATGTGTGGATATAGCAACTACAGCCGCACTCAAACGCATGATTGTGCCGGGTGTTATCGCTATATTTGTGCCTCCGGCAGCGGGTTTTATACTGGGAGCAGAAGCGTTAGGCGGTGTATTAGCCGGTGGCCTGCTGGGTTGCGTGCTCATGGCCCTGATGATGGCCAACGCAGGTGGTGCATGGGACAACGCCAAAAAACACGTTGAGAAAGGCAACCTGGGTGGCAAGGGATCTGATGTTCACACAGCGACAGTTGTGGGAGATACGGTTGGTGACCCCTTCAAGGATACTTCCGGGCCTTCCATGAACATTCTGATTAACGTGATGGCAATTGTAAGCCTGGTGATCGCTCCGCTAATCGCCTAAAAGGCAGCCAAGCTGAAAGAAAAACTAAAAACCCGGCTTTATGCCGGGTTTTTTCACATGTAATACAGCGTTAACACCAGCGCTACAACAAGTCCAAACGCTGACAACAGGAAATACCCGATACCAAGCGCCAGAAATTTTACCCCGGTTTTGAGGTAGGACTGCGCGTACACACGTTTAAGCGCAAGATAGCAGTACAGAAAACTTCCCATTGTTAATAGCGATTGCAAAACACTCCAGCCATCCGCTACCCAATCGGATTTTTCACCAACCACCAACCCGGTGCTCTGGTCGGGAATTAGCAGCTCGATTGAAAACACCAAAAACAGGAATGAATGAATGTGCAACAAAAAGACCAGATGCTGGGTGTAAAAATTGCGCAAATAAAATAACTGCAGCAACATGGCATAGACAGGCAACAACAAAAACATCATTAAGGGCAGGTTATCAATTAACTCTGCCAGCCCAGCACCGGGGTCGGCAACCATTTGCTCTATCTTCTGCTCCAATACAATTTCCCATTCACTTTGCTCAGTGTTATCAGGGTTCTGTACAGAAATCGGCTGGGTAGAAATGGCATCCTCATTCGATTCAACATCGGATTCAGACAGACTCACAATCTCTATATTCTTACCATCCTCGCTCACTTTCAAATTCATATCGCCTGACAATATTTCAGCGATGCTCGACAGCAGAAAAAAGAAGATCACACTCATTACGAGGTACAATCGACCCGGAGACAGGTAGGACGCGCGACGACCTTCCACAAACTCTGTGGTGAGAAAACCGGGGCGAACAACCAGATACTTTAAGGTGCGGAAGAGGCGGGACTCGAGATCAAATATCTCAACAATCAACTCGACAAGAATTCTATGTGCGCTGCGCAAATAGTTGCGACTGTTCTGGCCACAGTGCGAACAAAACTGGCCTATCTTTTCAGCCCCGCAGTTTGCACATTGATGGTTAATGGTTTCCAGCTCCGCAAATCTCTTGCACGGGTGCCAGACTAGAACGGCATTCCTGTAAGGTCAAACTGCGCGCGCAACTCGGCACACACATCACACGTGATGGTGAAACGGCAATTTTCATTCCAGCAAGCAAACTCTCCATACTGGGCAAACACCAACCTGGACAAATGATCCGTAGTCCTGCCCTTCAAAAACACCAGATCCCCTGCACGCAAGTGCTTTTTCATTAGCTCGGAAGTTGCACGTAAACCCATTACATGGTGGCAATGTTCAGGGTCCATACCTGCTTTGATTGCTGCTTTTTTAGCATGATGGCCATGATCACCACAAAAAATGGCCATATGGGCAAGTTCTGCCGCCACCCGGCCAATTTCTACCTGGCGTTTTCTGGAAGTGCCCTTTCTATCCGTCACATCGCTGATGATTAACACCAGACGCTCCGCCTGTGCCTGTTTTAGCACATCGATCATTTTCTCGAAAGTATCCTGGGATCCGTTATATTCGTCCCGAATCACTATGGCACCATTAGGCAATCTCACCGGCTGCATACGTGCCATAAAGGGCGAAACTTGTGCAATGGCCTTTGCAGAATCCTCAAGTGATACACCACAGATCCTGGCAATCGATATTGCTGCGGCAATGGAACTGGCCCAATGTGTGCCAACCAGCTGCGTCTGAACAAAGGCTTCCTGACCGCCAGATTTAACACGTATTCCCAGACGCTTTGGCCAGATTGACGCAGCATCTGAATGTTGAATGTCACACCCGGCATTGCTGCCAAAACTTAATACCTCTCCCGGGAAGTCCTTCGCCATCTCACATACATACGGGTCATCTGCATTGACCAAGGCTGTGGCTCCTCGGGCCATATGATTAAATATCTCGGCCTTTTCTGCAGCAGTATCATCCAGCGTGTTAAAGCTGCGGGTATGGGTTCTGGCAATAGAAAGCACGACTCCGATATCGGGTTTTACCAATCGTCCCACTCGCGCAATTGCGCCGGGGCCGCTGGTGCCATATTCGACAATCACAAATCGAGTACCCGGCCGGGCCCTGAGAAGCGTTCTGGCAACTCCAGCTCTATCATTCTGGTTTAGCACTGTACTCACTGTTGCAGCTTGCGTGGACAGAATCGCGTACAACAATTCCATCGTGGTGGATTTGCCAACACTGCCAGTAATACCGATGACCGTACTGTTCACCAATAATCGTCGCCAGACATACGCCAGGGGAATGTGCAGGGGTTTGCGAATCTTCCAATATATCCGACGCATTTGGCGGGACAATTTCATTGCGATTTCTCTTAAACTGATAGCCATTCATCTTGCAAAAGCGCTCGCACAGAATACTTCAGTGACCATCAAAATCCTGAATTATTAGTTGATTTTATCGTTTATCGATATATTATAGTCGAATTACGATAAATTATTCAGGAATTTTCACTAATGAGTATCGCTACTCTTCTCATTCCCGCGGCTTTTTTGTACGCCGGGCTTGTTTACTGGTTACTGCTTCGATTCAACTTCAAGGCGCTTTGGCAGGATAATGGCAGCCCGACACCGACTGCTGCAGGTGCAAGTTTAACCGGCGTGGTTAAACGGCTACTGGATTTTTTTCTGGTACTGTATTTATTTCTGATCGTCATGTGGTTGCCCTTTATCGTCGTCATGGCGCTGTCACAAGCCGGCAATCCGGGCTGGGGATTCGATATTATCGCTTTCTCTGGCTTCAATATAGATATCAATGCGCTTGCCGGAGTGGAGTTCACGGGTCTTCGAAACCCGGAAATCAGTGGCAAAACTTCTGTAAATCTCGACACTTCCAACCTGTTCGCCTTTTACCTTTTTGCCAGTAGTCAGCTTATCGCAGCTATTACTGCATTTTACGGCGTGGTGCAATTAAGAGCTCTGATACTATCCCTGAGGAAGGGATTGTCATTCACGGCAGAGAATGCCATACGCATCAAACGAATTGGTTATGTGGTGCTGGCCTGGAATCTGGCCAATCCCCTGATGCAGTATTTTGGTTGGGGGCGTGTAATTCAGGATTTCTCCTTCACCACGGGCGGCGTCCAATTATATCCGGCATTCGAGATCAACGGCGGCGGACTATTTTTGGCAACACTTCTCATCGTACTTTCCGGCGTCCTGCGCGAAGCTGCTGCACTTAGCAAAGAACATGAGTTGACCATCTGATGAGTGCCGAAATCAAGGTACATCTGGATTTGTTGCTTGTGCAGCGCAAAATGACTTTAACGGACCTGTCCGAAACAGTGGGCGTAACACTCGCCAACCTGTCGATTCTCAAGCGCGGCAAAGCAAAGGCTATACGCTTTACCACTCTGGTCGCCATTTGCGAGGCACTACAATGCCAACCGGGAGATCTGTTAAAGCTTGAGTACGGGGTCGGAGTAAAGTGCCAGAGTAAAATCATCTGAATGACCCCGTACAAACAATTTTACTCTGGCACTTTACTCCGACCCCATGCTTACAGGTGTGTGTTTTCCTGCATCCCAGCCCTGTGTAGACAATACTGCCTGGCCAAATTTGAATGGCGCCTCTTCCAGTTCAGTTGCCAGGGTATCGTTCCAACGATTCAGAAATCCGAACAGCGAGATAACACCCACAATTTCTACTATTTCAGCCGCACTAAAGTGTTCTTTAAGGGCATCAAAGTGCGCATCCTCACTGGCATTGGGAGTCATGCCCGCATGGGCAGCCAGACGCAGCGCACACCGCTCTGCTTCACAAAACAGGTCGCTGGATTCAAACTCAAAAGCGGCGGCTATTTTTTCTTCACTCACTCCCCGGTGGGTCGCAGAGTGCGAGGTGTGTGCCTGGCAGTACCGACATCCCGAGGCAGTGCTTGATACGAAGGCCACCAGTTGTTTCAGGCCGGGCTCAACAGACCCCCCGGATAGTATAAGACCTGCCATCCCGGCAAAGGATTTCAGTAGTTCAGGCCAACGCGCCATTATCAGAAAACTGTTGGGTACAAAACCCATTGACGCTTCAACCATCCCTAAAAGTTCTGTTAAGTCACTCAGGTCTTCTCTGGGGAGTGCTTCGATATTTGCCATGTTAACCAAACTCCTGTTGTGTGCCGGTGAAGTGATTACTTTGCTTCAATATTCTTTCTGTCCCTGCGTGAAAAACGAAACTCTGCAGTATTGTTAAACAACAGCAGATAATATACACCTTTGCGAATTCCAAACATGCCTGCAATGTGCACCAGAGACAAGAGCATGCTAGGCGGAATATGTAGCAGTAAGCGTTTTCCCCACTCACTGGTAGCTATAGGCTACGACGATCTATACACAAAATGCCGGGGATAAGTAGCAAAACAACGATGGCACTTGAATACTCTTCCACAAAAGGCTCAAGCTTTCCGAAGCAGCCCTGTAATATATGCGCCATAATCAGTTCGGGAGCTTAATGATGAATATCCGGGTCTGTGCGGTATTAGCAGGCATGTTTCTAGAGAGCCTTGCAAGCGTTGGACTATATGCCAATGAAGCTGACTGGTCACACTACGGTGGTAGTGAAAAAGGACTACAGCATTCACCACTCAGCCACATCAATAAAGCCAACGTACACGAACTCAGGGAAGTCTGGCGTTATCGAACCGGCGAATTAAGTCAGGGCGCGCGCAGTGGATATTCATTCCAGACCAACCCTATTCTGGTTCGAAGTACACTCTATCTCTCAACCGGCAGTGGAATCATTATCGCGCTTGACCCTGTTCTGGGTACTGAAAAATGGCGGCACGACCCCGAGCTGGATCGAAGCCAATCTACCTCAGAGACCGCTAACCGGGGTGTCAGCTCCTGGATAGATCCAAAGGCCCAGGATGGTGATGCCTGTTACCACAGAATTTATATAGGCACGCTGGATAGCCGACTCATCTCTGTAGACGGGTCCAATGGAAAGCCCTGTGCAGATTTTGGCGTTAACGGTGAAGTAGACCTGAGTAAGGATGTGCGCCTGGTAGATCGTGGCGGCTATCATTATTCCGTCACCTCTCCACCCGTGATAGTAGGCGATACTCTTGTCACCGGTTCTTCCATCGGGGACAACTCTGCAGTGGAGCTTGAACGCGGTATTGTGCGAGGATTTAATGCGCGAACAGGGGTTCTACTGTGGAGTTTCGACCCCATCCCGCGCAATGAAAGTGATCCCGCCTTCGCTAACTGGAATCCGGAAGAAGCGAAAAAAAATGGTGCGGCAAATGCCTGGGCACCCTTATCTGCCGACAGTGAACTTGGCCTGGTGTACGTACCTACCGGTTCGGCCAGCCCCGACTTTTACGGGGGTGAGCGAGAGGGAGATAATCTTTACGCCAACTCCCTGGTGGCACTGGAAGTAAAAACCGGTGCGGTAAGATGGCACCAACAACTTGTGCATCACGATGTATGGGACTACGACCTACCGTCACAACCTACACTGGTAGAACTGGAACGGGACGGCACCACCATCCCTGCTGTTATTCAGGCTACCAAAACAGGTCTGATTTTTACCTTTAACAGAGTAAACGGTGTGCCCATCTTTGACATTGAGGAAAGACCCGTTCCACAGGGGGGCGTGCCGGGCGAACATCTTTCCAAAACCCAACCTTTCCCCCTTGCTCCACCCCCGCTGCTCAGTCACGCAAGGCTGGGCTCTGAGGATGCCTGGGGCATGTTGCTATTTGATAAATGGAATTGTGCAAAACAATTTGGCGAGTTGCGTTCAGAGGGCATCTACACCCCACCAAGCCTGGAGGGCACAATAATGCTACCGTCCTATATTGGCGGCGTAAATTGGGGGGGTGTTGCATTTAATCCGGAAAAACAGATCGCGGTTGTCAGGGTAACTGAAGCTGCAAATGTCATTCAGCTTATAAAACGGGAAGACTTTTTACGTGAAGCAGCGTCTGACAAACATCCCGAGTCGCAATATACCGCACAATCCGGTACCCCTTACGGTATGCGGCGGGAGTTACTCACTTCACCACTTGGTACACCCTGCACAAAGCCGCCCTGGGGATGGATAAAAGCAATAGACATGACACAAGGGAATATTTTGTGGCAGGTGCCCCACGGAACCATCGAAGACCTTGTTCCGGCACCTATCCCAAATCTTGCATTGGGCATCCCGGGCATAGGCGGCCCAATGACCACTGCGGGTGATCTTATTTTTGTTGCGGCTGCCCTGGATAACTATCTAAGAGCTCTGGATATCTCAACCGGCAAAGAATTGTGGAAAGGCCGTCTACCAGCCGGTGGACAGGCGACCCCCATGAGTTACACAGCAAACAACAAACAATATGTCGTTATCGCAGCAGGCGGACACCAGGGTGCAGGTACCACCATGGGGGATTATCTGGTTGCCTATGCACTTGAGTAGGTCAAGACTATAGCTTGGCTTCAATTTTTTTCAGCGTTTCCAGAATATCGGCAAGCACGTCTGGACTGCCATGCTCAGCGACCGGTACGTCAGCCCGGGATTTATTACGTTGAAGTATCAACAGGTCCCTCTGCTTTAGTACACTATCGCGAAAAGTCTCCACGTCGACTATTCCGATCAATTTTACCAGCGCTCCAGTCGCTGATTGACCTGCGGTCTCTACAGATATTTCCTTTAAACCAAAAAAGCGCATCACCGGACCTTCCACAAGCCCCAAATCGGTAATCTGGTCCAACGGGATATTTTTTTCCACTTTTATCATCACGCCCTTTTCCACTTTCAGAAACTTCTCTGTCAGCTCACACTTCATTCGACTCAGGTGTTTCTGTGTAAGCCAGCCACCAATAAGAAACAACACTATAAGAAAGGGAATACCTGCGACTGTCACAAACAAAACTATTGCATACACCGTCATCCAATAGGGTTTAACCCTTGGGTTGAACTCTGCAGTGCTTATTAACTTGTCCATGCCTTTTCCGCATCCTTCGCAATTGAGGATTTATCTATCCGATCTGAACTTCGCGAGTTTGGAGCGTATGAGCTGGAATTTCAACAGTGCGCAGAATCTTTTAGTGCAATCACATCATGCGAGATGCTTTTGAAGGATACCCCAATCCAGGTCCAGAATTTAACCTAGTCCAGGTTTTTCAATTACCTGTCTTACCTGGTTTTGCCAAACCGCCGCATTCCTGACACTGGACCTTAAACTTGAACATCCTGACAAGGCAGTGCCAGCGGCTATCAGTGCCATGACTCCAGCTACAATAGAAATGGAAAACTTTAAATCTGCTGGCCCGGAAAATGCGTAGTCTGTAAGCAGGGCAATAACAGTAGGACCCAAACCCATCCCGGAAATGGTTGTAGCGAATAACAGCAGAGCTGATGCAGTGCCCCGCATTTCGTTTGGAACAATTTCCTGCAAGGTTGCATATCCCAGGGAAAGCGGAACAGAAGCAACAAACCAAAAGAGTGAAAATGCCGCCACTGTAACTTCAATGTTTGGTGCAATTGGCGCAAAGAATCCTATTGGCGCAAGCACAAACATTGCAATACAGGTTGTACGCAGGTTGGCATCCTTATGTCCTTTTTTACGCAACCAATCCGCAAACCATCCTCCAGCCAATGTTCCCAAAGGGCCGCACAACAGCATAATCCAACCGTATGTCCAGCCAACTTCTCCCACCGTCCAATCATGCGTGCGCATAAAATAGGGCGCCATCCATGCACTAACCCCATATGTTAGAGCGGATGTTGCCGCGAAGGTGGCAAACAGCGTGTTGAACGTTCGGCGATTTTCTCCAACAAAAGCAAAAACATCACGCAAGCTAACATCATTCGTAGTGTTCTGTACGCCCCTTCGTACAGGTTCACGAATAGAAAACACCAGCATTGCCAGGAGAATACCTGGAACACTCACTACGAGAAAAGCAGCTTGCCAGGGTCGAATGACTCCCACCATCCAAATGGATGGTAAATCCATATCACTCACCGCTGTGAAAACCTGACCACCAATGATCAATGACAAGCCAAGACCAAAAGAAATTCCACTGGCGTAGACGGCCATTGCCCGCGCGCGTTTTGAAGGGGGAAAATAGTCACTTATTAGTGATGTGGCACAGGGTGAAAGCGTTGCCTCGCCAATACCCACACCCATACGCGCCAGAAACAGTTGCCAAAAGCCCTGGGCAAGCCCGCACAAGGCTGTCATTAAACTCCACAAGGCCATACCGGCAGCAATCATTGTACGACGGTTGGTTTTGTCTGCGAGACGCCCGATTGGTAATCCAAGCGTTACATAAAAAAGTGCAAAACTGGCACCCGATAACAGCCCCATCTGCGTATCTGATAATGATAGATCCAGGCGAATGGGTTCAATCAACAGATTTAGAATCATTCGATCCAGAAAGGCTATGGTATAACCAAAAAATAACAGTATGAGAACGTACCAGGAATAGACCCCACCCGGCCAGGGGGGCGAAGAATCAGTTTCCTGTTCTTCGTCCCCGGCTTTCAATGCCGTCATCTATTTACTGAAACCTGTAGCTTAACGAAACACCCCATTCGCGTGGACGCCCGGGGTTGGCATCCGCTGTACCTACGAAACCAATAGATTCGAGACCATTGGTAGTATATTTCTCGTTTGTCAGATTGGTTCCAAAAACAGCCAGCTCCCAGGTTTCGTCAGCGGAAATATACGATGCTCTGGCGCCTAATAATCCGTATCCTGCCTGCTTGAGCAGCGGTGAGTTATTAACCACATGGTCTATTTTGCTTTGATGCGACCAATCAGATCGCAACATTATAGATCCGTCACCCATAGCAGCCGTATACATCGCTCCAAAACTATAGGTCCATTCCGGTGTTTTGGGAAAATTGCTGTCCACGGTAATTCCACCTTGAACACCACTATCCAGTTTATTATATTTCGCGTCGATGTAGCTGGTAGATGCATTGACTAGGAAATTTTCACTAAGTGCTGCGGTCATCTCGAGTTCGAAACCCTTTATTTCCGCTTTACCGGCATTGTCGACCACGACCACCAGTTCTCCGCAATCGTTACAAACTGCCGTAAACTGAATGTCATCGTAATCGTTAAAATAGGCTGCGGCGTTGACGATTAATCGATTGTCAAACCATGCAGACTTGACACCAACCTCGTAAGACCAGACATATTCCGGATCAAATGAATCTACAGCAACTGCAAGGGCGGAAGGACGGCCATTAAAGCCACCAGACTTGAACCCTCGCGCCACGGAAAAGTATACGAGCATATCCTCGGCCACTTTGTAGTCCAGGCCCACCCGAGGCAACCATTCTGTCCAGCTATCATCCGGTTCCGCGGCACCCGGAGCGATGGTGAAGACGTTAACACTCTTACGCAAAACGGTTACCTTGAAGTTTTTCTTTTCGTGTGAGTAGCGTATCCCTGCCGTGGCTGATAGCCGATCTGTGAGTGCATAAGAGCCTTGCCCGTAAGCTGCAAAACTTTCAATTTTTATTTCCGTATCGCGGATAGTGTTAATATCGAGAAGAGCATTGAATGGGTTACCCAGCCCACCAAAAGGGGTGCCGGGGATTGCTCCGGGCAGAGCTTCCAAGCCTTCAAACAAGCCAATTCCAAGTGCAGCGTCAAAAGTATCGGCACCATTTTCACGTAAATAGAAAAGACCCGTTACCCAGTCGAACTTATCGTCAAAGCTTCTACCGGATAGTTGAAGCTCCTGACTAAACTGGTCATGTTCGTTATCATTGGTAGTCTCTAGAAAATCAAGCGCCGAGTTATCCTGGTCACCACCGAAGAAGGCATCGGTGTCTCGATACGCGGTGACCGATTTTACAGTTATGTCGTCAAGGTCCCATGTAACAGTTGTACTAATTCCCCAATTATCAAGTTCACTTGCATTCGCACCTCTAGCATTGGTCTTAAACATATCTCCGGTAAGACTAGCTGGGCCATAATCACCACCGGTAGCAACATTCCAGAGTGCGGTGAACAACGCGGATGGGTTTGCATCCACCGCAAAATTGGCAATAGCATTCTGTCGCTTTCGAGTGGCGTCGGCGATCACTACAACCTGAACATTGTCTGCGACTTCCCAATCTGCCATGAACCGGACGGCTTTACTGTCAATATCTCCCTGGTCACCCTCACCAAGTACTCGCTCGACGTAACCGTCCCGATTGTTGACAGCAACAGACAATCGAGTGCGCAACTTGCCTTCAAGTAATGGAACATCAATACTTCCGCTAACATCCATCCGATCATATCGGCCTGCGGTGAGACTGACTTCTCCCTGAAGTTTATCGGAAGGTGCTTCGGATATCAGTCGAATTGCCCCACCAATGGTGTTTTTGCCATAGAGCGTTCCCTGGGGGCCCCTCAATACTTCGACTCTCTCGAGTTTTAACAGGTCAAGCACAGACCCAAGCTGGCGGGGGTAGAACACATCATCTACATAAATCCCCACACCAGGGTCGGTTGTAAACAGAAAGTCGGATTGACCGATTCCCCTCATCCAGACTTGAGCATTAAACGCACCTCCCGTATTTCCCGCACCAAGATCAAAACTAAGACCCGGCGTGTGGGGCGCTATTTCAGACAAATTGGAAATATTGCGCGCAACCAGCGCTTCGCTGGAAAAAGCAGTAATTGCTACCGGTGTCTCCTGCAGCGTCTCCTCTCTTTTTCTGGCCGTGACGACTATTTCCTCGATTGCAGCGGTGGATCTTTGAGCAGCCAGTACCTGGGGAGACCAGGACAAAACTGGAAAACAAATGGCAACGATTGCCATTAATCCTGTGGATCGATACCTAAGGCTAAAAAACATACGTCCCCCTTATTAGAGAATCTCGAATACAAAGACTTATTACATACCCTGACAATACATCTCGCTGGTCGCTGTGTTTACCGACTCGCGAACTCCAAGTTTAACCATATTACACGCTAAATAGAGTAATACAATTTTTACTCTAATTTTAAGCAGAAAGTTATCCTGTATCAGTTACTAATTGAAGTTTCTGCCAATAACTTAACTACTATTTCCAGAATCACAAATGTAGTAATGTCTGTGATTTACTATATTCAGAGTTACCATGGCAGAGTTATTGATACAAAAACGACCGGAGAAAGGATTGCGGCGTTCATCAGGAAAGATGCAACGATTTAACGCCATCACTCGAGCGGCGAACAAGCTTTTTCGATCTCAAGGTTATGGCTATACAAGTATTCAGGAGGTTGCAGAAGAGGCCGAGGTATCCCCCGCTACCGTCTACAACTATTTTGGCACCAAAATCGCCATACTAAATGCACTGATCGAACCTGATCTAACGAGAGTTCGTCAATCAGCTGCCGCAGTTTTGGCAAATTTACCTGAATCGCCTATTGCTGGCATAGTGGCACTAAGTCACTGCTATCAACTGAGTCCGGAATGGATAAATCGCGACCTTCTAATGCCTTTCGCAGAAGAATTTTTCTTTTCGAAGGATGCGATTGAAAACCCTCTGAATATAGCTGTCAAAGCAAAGACCCGGGACATATTGAAACTTGTTAAATTCTATAAGGACCAGGGCACGCTGAGTAAGCGTGTTAATGAAGAAGACGTTGTCGTTATCATATTAAGCCTGTTCCAGTACCATTTGAAAAAAATGCTGTTAACAGATGATGTCGATATTGCCTACAAGGATGGATTACTAAGCCTGTCCGATTTGGATCGGCAGGTTAAGTGCGCAGTTTCTGGTGTATTTGAAGTCTCCTGACAAAACATAGTCATCAAGCTCAAATGGACCAGATTTTTCAGAAGCACCATGCCTGCGCAAATCGAAGCTGATTACCCGTAGTCTGGTACCCATCGCCGGTTGAACTTCAGCCCATGCATCCAGACTCATGTTCACTCCATGAATGAGCTATATTGGTCGACCTTGTGGGCGGTCAGGACCGGTCTCAAAACCGAAAATCTGCCCCGCTGCACCCTGGACTGTAAAAGGCTTAATTGCTACTTTCCACCCATTATCCCTGGCTCGTAATTGGAACAGTGGAAGTGAATCATCTGCCAGCTGTCTTCACTTCGCCGCCAGACTTCTGTACATCGCGCATCCTGAGATACCTTTCCGAGCTTACCGAAATCTGCTTCAAAATGCAGAAGATAGGTAACAAGTGCAGAATCGCTAAAGATGGTAATTTCATCGTCACGCGGCTCTACAAGGGCATGTACCCCACCCCCTGCCTTCGAATCAAGCATCTTCCACAGCTCGACAATGTGATCGAGGCCATGATAATTGCTTTGATTCAGGTTGTACCACACCAGGACATCCCCCGGTGCTACATTCTTCTCTAAAAACGGCCAATCAGCGCAGGTGTTAGCTTCACAAAAATCTTCGTGAAGCTTCTTAATGTCGGCTGTGTCTTTTTGTACGTCAAAATCACTCATTTTATATTTTCCTGATTACTACTGGATTAGGGCCGAGCCAGTGCTATCTGGCGAATAATATCCGGCTGCTGATCAGCTGGATTGAGTAGCATAAAAGCTACTTCATCAATGCCAATCTCGGCATAAGCGGCAAGTTTTTCGCGCAACTGCGCAGGCGTGGACAACATCGTGATTTTGCTAATGGCGTCAGCCGTCCACATTTTTACCAAGCCGCTCAGCCCTTCTTCACGTTCGATGCGCGAAGCAACTTCACTATCAATTACCCCCTGCGCCAATATCGCGGCCATTTCTTGCGGAAAAGATGCCATCATGGTCGGAAGCGATGCAAAATAGGGTTCAAGATCATCAGCCACCGCAGCAATTACATGTGCTGTAATTCTGAACTTTGAGCGATCCCGGCCTGTAGACTGAAGCCCTTGCTCCACAGTTCTAACAGTACTACGGAGGTAGTCATGCGAAGCCCCGATACTTATAGATAAACCGTCACCTTCTTGTGAAGCCAGCGCTATCATTTTGGGACGAATAGCCATTACATCGATAGGCGGTGTTGGACCAAGCGGTGTAATTCTGAAGCCCTCAAACTTGAAGTCGGGCTGGTCAACGCGCATGTCACTTCCGGAACACGTTTCTCGTAAGCTTCTAATAAAAGCGCGCGTGGAAGCTACGGGTTTTACAATCTTGTGTCCTAACTTCGCTGCCAACTCTGCTGCTCCGGTTCCCACTTGAACCCTTATGCGACCAGGTCCAAGTTCGGAAAGCGACATCAGTTCCATTGCTAACAATCCCGGGTGCCTGCCTGCTGTACTCAATCCAACCAGGCCCACATCCAGGTTTTTGGTGGTGGCAAGATAAGTAGCACTCGGCACAACGGCGTCATGAAAACCGAGGTGCTCTGCTGACCACACTCCGTCAAAGCCCTCTGCATCAGCTGACTGGACAGCCTGCAAAGTCTCCGCAAGGCCACCAAACCCGCTAAACATGATACTGATTCTCATAAGTTTCCCAAGCCTTTTAACTAACATGACAGAAAGTGTGCACGTGTATAAACAGCGAAAGCTTTTCTCTATACAGCACAATAATGACACATTTTTAGAGTAATTCAACAATTACTATAATTTTTGAATTATCGTTGCAGGTAAGGTCGTATCCCGGGTCGTGACAAATACAGTTAAAAAAATTCGATTGAACTGTTGAGTATTACCGGGTTAGAGAATCGATGATATGCAGGCACAGCTCAGGAATATGAGCAATTATTTTTGGAGGAAGAGCCCTTATGTATTCAATTTGAATTTTTTAAGTTTGGGGGCTATCAGGGTGTTCTTCAGTCTAACATACCGGGGCAAGCCATCTTTATAGGCTGGATAATCCTCGCCCCTGATTAAGGGGGAAAGGTATGTGCGGGCTGCATCGGTAATACCAAAACCATCCCGCGTGATGTACGAGCGAGGCATGGCTTTTTCAACATTGGCTACACCGGCGAGTGGAGTATGCCCAACAGTCCAGCGGTAGGGTTTGTCAGACTTGCGCACTATTATCGGCATCACCGAATTCTGGCCCTCCAGCGCAAAATCTACAGCAGCCTTGCCAACAGCGTAGGCCTGTTTGACATCAATAGCGGATGCGATATGCCTGGCAGATCGTTGCAGGTAATCGGCCACCGCCCAGTGATATTTATATCCCAATTCTTCCCTTACCATGTTGGCAAGTACCGGAGCTAAACCACCCAGCTGGGTGTGTCCAAATGCGTCTTTTGAACCTGCATCCGCTATGAACTGGCCATTCGCATAATGTGCGCCTTCGGAGGCAACCACTACACAGAAACCTGATTTTTTGACGGTGCGCTTTACCCGGGCAAGAAATTTTTCCCGGTTAAAGTTCACTTCGGGAAACAAAATAATATGCGGTGCTTCATCCGGGAACTGTCCCGCCAAACCGGACGCGGCTGCAATCCAGCCTGCGTGTCTTCCCATCACTTCAAGTACAAATACCTTGGTGGAGGTTTCACACATAGACTCCACATCCAGTGCAGCCTCCCTCGTAGACACCGCCACGTACTTGGCAACAGACCCAAAGCCCGGACAGGTATCCGTAAAAGGCAGGTCGTTATCAACCGTTTTGGGGACCCCAATACAGGTAATGGGATAAGCCAGCTTCTGGCTAAGCTGTGCAACCTTATGCGCGGTATCCTGGGAATCACCACCCCCGTTATAAAAGAAATAGCCAATATCGTGCGCCTCAAAAACATCAATAAGACGCTGATATTCACGGGCATTTTCTTGCAGGGATTTTAGTTTGTATCGGCAACTGCCAAAAGCACCGCTTGGGGTGGTTAGTAATCCTGCAATCGCCCGTTTGGATTCCTTGCTGGTATCTATCAATTCCTCCTTAAGAGCACCAATAATACCGTTGCGGCCAGCGTATACTTTGCCAATTCGTGTGGGATTCTTTCGCGCTGTTTCGATTAGCCCGCATGCGGATGCATTGATAACTGCCGTTACCCCACCGGACTGGGCATAGAACGCATTTCTTGGCGTTTTTGACATAGACAAATAGTCCCTGTTTATCTCTTATTTAAATTTGCTGGCCGGGTGCAATCCTGTTTTGGTTACCCGGTTCAGAGTATGAGACAATTCATAATACCATGATCGCCATTCTTTCCATGTACTGGAACATCTGCCTGCTCAAACAGGGACCGCAATACGTCCCGAGCCAAACTATGTTCTTCATTTTACTGGTAAGCGCAAATCTGCTGGCCAATACCATTTTACAGTTAAGCTTCATCGAAACCGAGACCCCGTTATCCGTATTCTCATTTATGCTTGTGAGCCTTGCTATCACCTGTGTTCTTGTGTGGATAGCACTACACCTGAAAAAACTGCTCAACAGGTTTCCGCAAACCATTTCTGCAATAGTGGGCTGTGATTTACTGATTACACTAACAGGCGCATTTGCCATCGCGTTTTCATCTGCGGGTAGCAGCAATGATCAACTCACGCAGGGCATAGCAGTATTGTTTGCAATCTGGACTTTCGCTGTGTGGGGATACGTGTTACACCACGCGCTCAATATCAGTGTGCTGCAGGGTATTTCACTCTCCATGGCTATGGTATTTGTCAGTCGATTAACCGCTGGTTATCTAACCTCCTCGCTCATATGAGCTTTTTCTTTAAACGGATCCTACATGGCTAAACATGTTTACTTTCTTGGTATAGGCGGCACCCTGATGGGCAGTCTCGCGATTCTTGCCAGGCAACAGGGCTTCATGGTGAGCGGATCTGATGGCCCCATTTACCCACCAATGAGTGACCAGTTGGCAGCTGCTGATATTAAGGTTTTCGAGGGATTCGATTCTGCTCAATTAAAACCTGCTCCCGATCTTATTGTAGTCGGAAATGCCAATTTGCCCCGCGGCAAACCCAGTCTGGAATATGTGCTTGAAAGTGGCATCCCCTATGTTTCCGGCGCTCAGTGGCTGGGTAGCGATATTCTGCGAGGCCGGTGGGTGCTCGCCTCAGCCGGAACCCATGGCAAAACCACAACCAGTAGCATGTTGGCCTGGATACTTGAATATGCCGGTCTTAAACCGGGCTTTTTAATTGGTGGTGTACCCAACAATTTTGATGTTTCAGCCCGCCTGGGCGATTCGCCTTTTTTTGTTGTGGAAGCAGATGAATACGACACATCCTACTTCGATCGGCGTAGCAAATTTGTGCACTATCGACCACGCACCCTCATCATAAATAATCTCGAATACGACCACGCAGATATTTTTCCCGATCTGGCAGCGATTCAAACCCAGTTTCACCATCTGGTGCGCACTGTACCGGCGAGTGGACTGATTATTACACCGGAAAACCACGAGAGCGTTGACTCTGTAATCAAACAGGGTTGCTGGACACCGCTTGCCCGCGTTCGCGATGTACTTAAAAAATCATCGGGTAAACAGGATAATAAAAATGCAGAAGGCGAAGTCTGGCACGCTGAACTCACTTCGGACGACGGCTCCAGTTTCAATGTTTACTTACAAAGTAATGGTAACGACCAGCTTCTGGGAGAGGTGCAGTGGGATAGTATCGGTGTGCACAACGTGAGCAATGCCCTGAACGTGATTGCTGCCGCCCGACACGCCGGTGTAATAGCAGAACAATCCATCGAAGCCCTGGCAGATTTCAAGGGCGTGAAACGCCGTCTGGAAATATTATACGACCAACCCGACTGTATTATTTATGATGATTTTGCCCACCACCCCACCGCCATTCGTACAACCCTGCAGGGACTCCGAACGCGCTACCCGGCAGATGAGATTGTAGCGGTTGTCGAACCTCGTACGCACACCATGTCACTGGGCACCCACCAAAGTGATCTCGCAACCTGCTGTGCTGCCGCTGACCAGGTGATCTGGTTCAGAGGTAAAAATATTAGGTGGGATCTGCAAAAAGTGGCAAAAGATTGCGTTATTCCCGCCACTATCATGGACAATACGAACAAACTGGTAAAACAGCTGGTGAATAACACTTACAAAAAGGAAGTACAGAGGAATACCCACTCCGCAAACCAGCCAAGGCGGCATATCGTTATCATGAGTAATGGTGGCTTTGACGGCGTACACAAAAAGCTTGTTGCTGCTTTCACAGCACGATCCGGCTAGGCAGGCAAATCATGTTGCGCAAAATCTATATCAGCTTCAGCATCCTTGTTTCAAGCGCAGTTTTTGCTGAAACTGAACAACTGCTGGCAGCAGTTCCAGAAGCATGGACGGCAATTAACACCCAACAATACACCAGCATGCGCATTGTAGAACTGGTTCCACCGGATTCAGATGTTTCAAGCTGGACCGAAAAACTGGGCATTGAGTCATTCAACACCAGGCCTTTGCCTGATCCCATTCAATTGCTGGACACGATGCAGCAAAACCTGAAACATGACTGCACGCAACTGAACAGCCGGGTTACCTACTCGGGCTACGAAAACAACTATCCCACCTCAATTCGCCTGTTTAATTGCAATAAGGATAAACTCACGCAGATGCAAAAGATTGTTCTGGTGAAGGCGATTCAGGGTAACCAGCATGTCTATGTTGTCTCACGCGAGATGCGACTGGGCGAACAACAGCAAAATATATCCGAAGATGAAATTCAGCAGACCATTGCCCGTTGGGCTGCTTATCTTTCAACTACCAGCGTTTGCGATTCCATTAACTCACAACATCCCTGCCCTGATTAGTTCCTGGCTCAGCGCGTGTGTTCTTCAGGCTTCAGCAAACCCCGCGTCAGACATCTGCATCAGGGATTCTGCACCGGAACCTATCACCGCAGCATGCATGAGCGTTCGCGGTAAAATGCGCTTAAAGTAAAAATCTGCAGCGGCAAGTTTTCCTTCATAAAAAGCATCCCCCGCATTTCCAGAATCAGCAAGTGCAGCTTTCGCCGTGAGCGCCATCTTGCCCCACATCTGCGCCAACACGGCATAGCCGGAATACATGAGGTAGTCCACCGCCGCAGCACCCATCTCATTTGCATCGCTTGCAACTTTTTCCGAGATGCTCATGGTCAGCTCTCCCCATTCGGTAGATAGATTCTGCAACCTGTCTGCAAAACCAAAGCCCGCCTTGCTCAACTCATCGGCGGTATCGCGCATCTCGCCAATCAACACTGTCATGGCCTTGCCTTGCGTCATAAGGGTTTTGCGCCCAATCAGATCAAGCGCCTGAATGCCCGTAGTTCCTTCATACAGAGTAGTAATACGTGCATCGCGTACATACTGTTCTATTCCGGTCTCCCTGATGAAGCCATGGCCGCCAAAAACCTGTAAGGCATGACTCGTACATTCCTGAGCTACTTCAGTAATAAATGCTTTAACAATGGGCGTGTAGAAATCCACCATGAGCGATGCATGCTGGCGCACCGCTTCAGATGCCCCGTATTTAAGGTTGTCCTGATAACGCCCTGTTTCGTAAACCATGGCACGACAACCTTCCGTTAAGGCTTTTTGCGTGAGCAGCATTTTGCGCACATCCGGATGCACGATTATCGGGTCTGCAATTTGGTCAGGATTTTTAGGGCCATCCAGCGAACGCATTTGAACGCGTTCCTTTGCGTATTCCAGGGAGCGTTGATAGGCCGCTTCCATCAAGCCAAGACCCTGCGTACCCACATAGATCCGGGCAGCATTCATCATCGTGAACATGTGGCTCATGCCCTTATTTTCCTCACCCAGCAAATAACCCCTGGCGCCATCAAAGTTCATGACACAGGTGGAACATCCGTGAATACCCATTTTTTCTTCCAGCGCGCTGCATTCCAGAGAGTTTCGCTCGCCTACTTCACCCGACTCGGTGAGATCGAACTTGGGTACCAGAAATAGTGAAATGCCTCTCGTGCCGCCCGGAGCATCGGGCAATCGTGCCAATACCAGATGCACAATATTATCGGCCATCTCGTGCTCCCCGGCAGAAATGAAAATTTTGGTGCCGCTTATGTCATAGCTACCATCGGCCCTGGGTGTTGCCTTGGTACGAAGTAGGCCAACATCTGACCCTGCATGAGACTCCGTCAGGCACATGGTCCCGGTCCACTCGCCACTTATTAGTTTGGTTAGATAGGTTTGTTTCTGGGTTTCATCTCCATGGGCACCAATAGCAATCACGGTGCCATGGGAAAGTTCGGGGTATAAAGTCCATGCCATATTAGCGGTGGTCATCATTTCCAGCACAGACACGGCAATCGAAATGGGTAAGCCCTGGCCTCCATAGGCAGGGTCTGAACTGATGCCGGTCCAACCTGCTTCCACATAAGACTTGTAAGCTTCCACAAATCCGTCCGGTAGGGTGACTTTGCCATTTTCCAGTTTACAGCCCCGCGCATCTCCCTCGGCATTGACAGTGGCCAGTTCATTCTCGGCAAACTTTGCCGCCTCCTCCAGAATCGCATCTACCTCTTCAGCACTTACTTCCTCACTTCCGTCCAAAGTAAGACGATGATCGTCCAGAGCCAGTACTTCATGACAAAGAAAGCGAATCTCCCTCAACGGGACCCGGTACTCAGACATTGGGGGTAATCCTCATAGTGTGTGCGAAGGCGCAAGCCCTCTTTTTATTATCAAACCTTACTGTGCAGCGAGAATACTGTCAAAGCAGGTAGAGGCGTATAGCCTACATTTCAGCCAGATATTTCCGTCTGGCCGCAATGCGGCACCAGGGTCACGCTATACGCTGTGTTACGCACCCTGTCCTTCAAGTTGATTCCCGCAACCTGCCACCTTTGCACTTTGCCTGCCAATCGGGATTTTGATCTCTGTTTGCAGTGTGAGGCCGCTCTGCCCGCCAATACGTTTGCATGCCTTACCTGTGCTCTTGGACAGGGTTCACACGTTTTGCAACATGACATTTGTGCGGAATGCACGCTCTCGCCACCACCTCTTGCGCTTGCGCACGCAGGGTTTGTGTATTCACCACTGATAAAATCCATGCTGCATCGTATTAAGTTTAAGCAGGGTACGCTGGACAGTTTTTTGCTTAGCCACTTGCTGGCAGAACAATTGTCGAAACTGTACCAGGACAAAGCGGCTGATCTGCAACTTCCAGAGGTCATACTGCCCACCCCGCTTGCACTTCCCCGTTTGGTGCGACGTGGCTTTAATCAATCTGCGGGCATCGCCAGACAACTCGGCAAGGAGCTGGGTTTACCCGTTAACTATCGTCTGTTGAAACGGGTACTTAACACCAGACCACAGACCGAACTCACCCGATCAGAACGCCGGCATGCAATGACCCAGGCATTCAGGGTGAAAGGCAAGGTTACTTACAAGCACATAGTGCTGGTGGACGATGTCATGACCTCAGGCGCCACCCTCCATGCCCAGGCTTACTGCCTGCTCAATGCCGGTGCGGAGAGCGTTCAAGCCTGGGTACTCGCACGCACGCCACACCAAAAAGCCCGAATCAGCCCGGCCTAATACTGCTAAACTATTGTTATCTACATTTTGCAAAGGCGATAGGGAAAGCCATGTCTGCAATCAAGCCGCGCTTTCCGGCCACCGCACTTTTACTCTTGATGGTGATATTCATCTCAAAGGGATGCGGGGACTCTCCAAAGCAAACACCGGACAAGACCGCGCTGCGAATTGCTGTTGCGACAAATTTTAAGCCTGCTTTTGAGCGCCTGAGCAAACTGTTTCTCAGTCAGCACAGCCTGGTCACTATTTCTGCGCACTACGCTTCTTCCGGATTATTGTATGCACAAATTAACAATGGCGCGCCCTACCACATTTTTCTTTCAGCCGATCGCACCCGCGCCCAAAATATCTGGAAACAGCAGAACCCGGATACCGGGATTTTCACTTACGCCTATGGTCAGTTGGTTTTATGGGCACCTGGAATTGAAAATCCGGAATTTGAATGGCTGCAGCAACACCAGGGATCCGTCGCTATAGCCAATCCGGAACTGGCGCCCTACGGGCAGGCAGCCTTAAGCTGCCTAAACAAACAGGCAGGTCACACACCTGCCTACCAGCTGGTATTGGGCTCAAGTGTTGCACAGGCATTTCATTTTGTCGCCAGTGGGGCAGCAACTGCAGGTCTGGTCGCCAAATCCCAGATTCTTGATTATGGTGTAGCCGAGGATCACTACTATCTGGTACCTGCGGACTGCTACGCTCCGATCGAACAACTGGCAGTAGTTATTGATTCTCCCCCATACCGGGTGGAAGGTTCGACAACAAGAATAAAAATTAAGGCGTTTATGGAGTTTCTGAAAAGCAAGCCCGCTCAATCCCTGATAGAAGAAGCCGGATACCTGAGGGGGTACCCGGGTGAATAGTGATAACTACTGGTCAGAGCTGTTTACAGCAACTCAGGTAACACTGAGTCTGGCGGCAACCAGCACACTGTTGCTAATTTGTGTGTGCCCGTTTATAGCATGGTGGATTGCCCGCTCACAAAGCCGCACCCGTCCTTTTTTCGAGGCTATTATGTCCCTGCCCCTGGTACTGCCGCCCACGGTAATAGGATTTTATTTACTCATCAGCATTAGTCCCGGCGGATTTATCGGGCAACCATGGTCGGCATTAACCGGGAATAATCTGGCATTTTCATTTAGTGGGCTGGTAATAGGTTCATTTATCTATTCCCTGCCCTTTGTTCTGCAACCTTTGGTAATCAGTTTTAGAAACGTCGACGAGGGATTGCTTGAAGCCGCAGCTTCGCTCGGCGCACCACCGGCAACGCGTTTTTTATCCCTTATTCTGCCGATGCAAAAAAGAGCCCTGATTGCTGCCGCAAGCCTGGGTTTTGCGCACACACTCGGAGAGTTTGGCATCGTGCTTATGATTGGTGGAAATCTGGAGGGAGAGACCCGAGTGTTATCCATCGTGCTTTTTGACCAGGTGGAGTCACTGCGTTATCAGGACGCACACTCAACAGCCCTGTTTATGTTGGCGCTTGCACTGGTGATGCTTACGCTCGTCTACCGACTGCAAGGTAGGATAAAACATGCTTGAGCAGGCACAAGCGTCATTCCTCCCGGGCCTCCCGGGCGTGGAAATTTCACTGCAGGGTAAGCTTAAACGCGCATCCGGCTTTTCCCTGTCTCTCAACCTTAAGGAAACCATTAGCGGCGTTACGGCGATTATCGGGCATTCCGGCTCAGGCAAAACGAGCCTTACACGATGTATCGCGGGTTTTGAAAAGAACACCGACCTTCACCTGAGTGTGGATGGAGAGGTCTGGCAAAACTCAAGCATCTTTGTTCCTCCCGAAAACCGGCCGATCAGTACCGTTTTTCAGGAAGCCCGCCTGTTTCCCCATCTTACGGTAATGGAAAACCTGAAATTTGTTACCCGTCGCTTCCCAACGGCACACAAAATTGAAGCGCTGGATCATAGCCTGCAGAACTTCTGCCTGCCTCTGGAAGAGGTAATAGAATCCTTGTCACTTGATTATCTGTTATCCCGATCAAGCAATGAACTTTCCGGCGGTGAAACACAACGTGTGGCACTGGCCCGCGCGCTGCTCCGCCCTGCAAGGTTATGGATATTTGATGAACCGCTGGCAAGCCTGGATGCACAAGCCCGAACGGAAATAGCACCCTACATTCAAATGTTGTGTAAAAGGCACGCGATCCCCGTTTTGTATGTAACGCATAACTTACAGGAAGTATTGCAAATTGCGGACAATGCCTGGTTAATGGATGCAGGTAATCTTAAGAGCCTGGGTTCGGACAGCGAACTTACCCGGCAATTTCCTTCTCATCTGGCCGTGGATGAAGACATTGGCGGTGTACTGGAGTGTGCGTGGAAGGCTTACCACGCTGACTACGGATTAAGCGAACTTGCCTTATCCACCGCCAGCGTTTTCCTTCCTGGCGACGTTTTGCAGAATACGCAAGTTTTGGACAACCCTCACGATACTAACAGTAAGATTAAGGTGTTTATACCTGCCCGCGATGTCAGCCTGTCTCTGGCAAAGGTTGCGGACGTAAGCCTGCTAAACCAGTTACCGGTAAAAATACTGGCTGTGGAAACAGATACGCCCCATACCCGCTTATTTACGTTAGACTGTCAGGGGCAAAAAATGCTGTCCCGCATTACTGCATATTCCGCAAGTCAACTTAATCTGGAGATTGGGCAGACAGTGTTTGCACTTATAAAAACCGTTTCACTTGCCGCCCCGGACAAGTAGCCCCTGTGTCCGGTATTTCAGAAACGCCTTATGCCAACCTCACACCCGATAACTTACTCGACGCAGTAGAGCAATGTGGCTGGATACCCGATGGCACGCTCGTTGCCCTCAATAGTTATGAAAATCGGGTCTATCAGGTAGGCATACAAGAAGAGGCACCGGTGGTCGTTAAGTTTTATCGTCCAAATCGCTGGAGCAACGCACAAATTGAAGAGGAACACGAGTTTTTGCAAGAGCTGGTCGAACTGGAACTACCCTGTGTAGCACCCCTGAGTTCTGCGAACGGACAAAGCCTGTTTCATGAAAATGGTTTTCGCATTGCACTCTTTCCCCGCCAGGGCGGTTATTCCCCGGATATAGAAAATCCGGATAACCTGCAAATTCTGGCCCGCTGCATCGCACGTATTCACGCGGCAGGCGCGCACAAAAAATTTGTCCATCGCATTAGCCTTCGTACCGGGCGCATGGGTGCCGAAAGTGCGGCATTTGTTCTGGATAACAACTTTATCCCAACAGAGCTTATCCCTGCCTATGAGAGTACAAGCAAGGATCTAATGGAGCGACTTGCGTCCTTCGATATTCCGGTAAACACGCGCATACACGGGGATTGCCATCTTGGCAATGTACTCTGGCGCAACGACGCTGCCCACTTCGTTGACTTTGATGATGCTTTAATGGGTCCCTGTATCCAGGATTTGTGGATGCTTCTTTCGGGCAGTCATGCGGACCGCAGCCGACAAATGAGTGAGCTGCTGGAGGCTTATTCCGAGTTTCATGATTTTGACCTTCAGGAGCTGCACTTAATCGAGGCCCTGCGCAGCCTGCGCATAATTCACCATGCAGCATGGCTTGCCAGGCGCTGGAACGATCCGGCCTTTCCTCTGGCCTTCCCATGGTTTAATACCATGCGGTACTGGTCTGACCACGTTCTGGAATTACGTGAACAATTGGCGGCCCTCGATGAGCCTGTGTTGCGGGTTTATTAACAGCGCTCTAAAAGCTCAGGTTCAGGTCGCGTTTATTACGAATAACATTAGCGTACTGAGCCAACAGATAGGGCTTTTCTGTAACAGGGCAGTTCTCCAGCCTGCTTAAAAATTGTTCCGGAACACCCACTCCACTCTTTGCACCTGTACCTTCCAGCACCTCTGCTGCATAACGATGCGTAGCAAATACCTTTAACCCGCCTACGATGGCCTTGTCGAGCGTGTGCTTGGTTTGGTCTGCATCATCGCAACCCGAAGAGAGCGGCTGGGACACCTCAAGATGCACACAGCCCTTTAATCCGGTAATGCCCGTGACGATGCTCTCAAGATCGGCACCCCCGGGTTTCACATAATCACTTTGTCCCGCTGCATACAATTCGCGTGCCTTCTGCAAATCACAGGGGTCCAGCTCATAGGAAATAGCTACCGGGACAATATTTAACAACTTTACGACTTCACTAAAAGTGCCCGCCTCCTTGCGATAAGCCAGCCCCAGCATTTTTACCAGCGCTACATCGGTTCTGTCGTAGCCGTCCTTTGAGCGACCCTCGCGTTGGGCTATCCACACCGACTCTCCCTGTTCTATGCAATGTCGAATATACCGAGAGGTTTTCATCATGCCAGCGTAGGCTTTTTTAATACCTTTAACATTGCGCGGAATAATAAAACTCTTGTTCAGCCGCATGACATCAGACACAAACCCGTTGCCCAGCAGATTGTCACCAATCGCTATATGGCAGGTATTAATTTCGCTTTGCAAAAGGGCGTAATGCAAAAAAGCAGAATCCAGCGCAATGTCGCGATGATTGGATACAAATACGTAACCCTTGTTGGGATCAAGCCTTTGCAGGCCATCACAGGTAAACTGCTTAACCGAGGCCTTCAGCATAAGCTCAAAGTACTGTTCCATCATGTCCTGGAAACCAGCAATGTTCTGGATCTGCCTGAACTCCGCAGCAAGCATATGACCCACCAAAACCCTTGCCAGCCGGGGTAACCAGGCAGACAGTTTCGGTTGTCGATAATGTGCCAGTGCAGCAATCAGCTGGGGGTTCTGCGCAAGACCTTGCAGTACTTGCGGAACCTCGGAATCCGTGTACGGACGTATATCATTAAACTCGCTCATGCAAATGAGTATCCACCAAGCCTCTACGAGAAACCACGATAAACCACGAGAAACTGCAAGAAAACAGAGGTTAATTTGGCGAACACTCTGGTTTACACTCATCAGCACAATGGCGACATGGGAATTCTGTTATGTACGCAAATCTGGGAACAAAACCCTACACAAAAGGACTGCACAGTCTGGGCAACAACGCTTACGCCTGGCTGCAACCAGACGGTGGCTGGGGTTGGAGTAATGCAGGCCTGGTGGTTGACGGGGATGAGAGCCTGTTAATCGACACCCTGTATGATCTTTCATTAACGGAGGCCATGTTAAAAGCCATGCGCGATGCAGAGGCCGGCGTGAACTTTAACACCCTGGTAAATACCCATTCCAACGGCGATCACTGCAACGGTAACGAATTGGTGAGCCATGCAGAAATCATAAGTTCCCGCGCAACCGCTGAAGAGTTGGGCCGGGAAAATCCTGCGATGATGACAAAGCTGCTGGAGAATGCTGAGAACATGGGTGAGGTGGGGCAATTTTTTGTCCACTGTTTCGGCAAATTTAACTTTAGCAATATCAACCAGACATTACCCACACGCACCTTTGAAGATCAGCTGGAACTGAAAGTGGGAGATAAATCCGTACTATTGAAACAGGTCGGACCGGCGCACACACTCGGGGATACCCTGGTTTATGTGCCCGAGGACAAACTGGTTTTTACCGGGGATATTCTGTTTATTGAAGGCCACCCCATTTTGTGGGAAGGACCGGTTAACAACTGGATAGAGGCTTGCGACTATATGCTAAATCTGGACCTGGAAACCGTAGTTCCGGGCCATGGCCCCATTACAGATAAAAAAGGTATCCGTGCGGTGAAGGCCTACCTTAACTATATCAGGGACGAAGCCCGTAAGCGTTATGACGCAGGAATGTCGGTTTTTGATGCAGCGATGGATATATCGCTGAGTGACTATGAATCCTGGGGTGATGCTGAACGTATAGTGGTAAATACTTCGGTACTGTACAAGGAGTTTTCCGGGTCCCATGAGCCTAACAATATGACAGAGCTGTTTGGCATGATGGCAACAGTTCACCGCGAGCGCCGGTGAACTTTACATTAAGGCCGGTTCAGGAGGATGATTTACCTGCCCTGACAGATATCTACAACCACTACGTGTCGACCAGCAATGCAACATTCGATATTGACACTTTTACTGTTGTGCAACGTGCAGCGTGGTTAAGCCAGTTTAATAACCAGCGCCACCAGTGTTGGGTAGCATCCACACAGGACGGCGAGCCCTCTTGCTGCGTGGCCTACGCTTGTAGCCTGCCCTTCAAAGTAAAAAAGGCCTACGAACTTTCTGTCGAAACAAGTATCTACGTGCATCCGGACTACGCAAATCAGGGCCTGGGACGTCTGCTCTATAAGAAGCTGTTCACTGAGCTCAGCAAAACAGACCTGCACAGGTGTTATGCCGGTATTGCCCAACCAAATCCTGCTTCTGTAAACCTGCATGAAAAATTTGGCTTTAAAAAAGCCGGCCACTATAAAGAAGTGGGATGGAAATTCGAACAATACTGGGACGTGGTCTGGATGGAAAAAGGACTTTAACCAGAATGAGCCGGTCCCTGATTATTCAGCGCGTAACGGGTTTATTACTCGTGTTGGGGGTGCTGGTTCTGCTAAACCCCCTCAAGGCAGACATTGTGCATCGCCTGTTATTTCCGCTCATGGCCATGCTTGGCTGTGCACTCATACTTCGCAGCGTGCTGGCAATAGCACTTGCGAGCGCAACCCTTGCGGTACTGGCCATAAACTTCAGTGGCGATGTCTACCAGGCGCGGGTTTACCCGGCGCTCGCACTCGTAGCGTTTTTGGTAGTAACGCTTGAACTGGCCCGGCGATTTAGAGACCGAATCAAAAACAGCCATGCGCAGCGATGGGCGCCCCGTAAACAGGAACAAAAGCAGGAGCAAAAATAATAACTGTCATGCCGGGCACAGGCGCTCCTGCATATTGATTATCTGGACAAACCGGGATTAATGCGCTTGAATCAATTCAACTATAAAAGTTACGGGACCCTGTAAATAATGAATTTCGAATTTTCCGATGACCAAAATCTTCTAAGGGAGCAGGCACAGGGCTTTTTGCAAAGCAAATGCCCACTGGAAACGGTACGAGCCGTGCTGGAAGGCGACCAGGCCTATGACACAGCGCTGTGGAAAGGCATAACAGAAATGGGCTGGACCGCAACGACCATACCAGAGGCTTATGGCGGTATCGGACTGGGACATCTGGAGTTGTGCGTACTTGCAGAAGAACTGGGTCGCTCATTGGCTCCGGTACCTTTTTCTTCATCGGTATACCTTGCAACAGAAGTACTACTTATGTGCGCAAATGAGGCCCAGAAGCAAGCCTGGCTACCGGGCCTGGCTGACGGGTCCATCATCGGCACCTTTGCAATAGCCGAAGGGGGTAAAGCCCCTTCAAGGCACAACATAGAAACCCGGGTTGCCGACGACAGAATAAGCGGCTGCAAGATTCCGGTTCCTGATGGGGATGTGGCCGATTTTAGCGTAGTACTGGCCTGTGATGGAGACCAACACTCACTGTTTCTGGTGGACCTTAAAGACCCGGGTGTAACGAAACGTGTATTAAAAAGCATCGACCCCAGCAGGTCATATGCAGAGCTGAACTTTGATTCAGCAGGTGCAGAATTACTGGGTGAGGCTGGCGCTGGATTTGCGCTCACAGATGCCCTGTTTGACCGGGCGGCAATATTGTTTGCCTTTGAGCAGGTGGGCGGTGCACACGCAAGCCTTGAGATGGCCAAAGCATACGCCCTGGAGCGGTATGCATTTGGGCGCCCGATTGCGTCCTTTCAGGCGATAAAACACAAGCTGGCCGATATGTATATTGCACTTACCCTGGCACACTCAAACTGCTACTACGGTGCATGGGCGCTCTCGACAGATGCCTCGGAACTGTCGCTCGCTGCTGCTACCGCACGGGTTAGTGCAACCGAAGCATTTCATGAATGCTCAAAAGAAAATATCCAGACGCACGGCGGGATGGGTTTTACCTGGGAGTTCAACTGCCACCTTTACTACCGTCGCGCCAAGGCCCTTGCACTTAACCTGGGCAGTCTCACACGCTGGAAAGACAAACTGGTTACCCAGCTCGAAGAATCCAACAAATTAGCCAATACTAACTAGGGGCAGCACACCATGGACTTTAACGACACACCAGAACAAGCTGCATTCCGATCAGAAGCCCGCGCATTCCTTAGCGCGAACGCGACACTAAAATCCGAATCTGTAGTGCAACAGGAAACCGAGGCCGAGTATCTTGTACGGGCAAGAGCCTGGCAAAAACTCAAAGCAGAAAATGGCTGGGCCTGTTTAAACTGGCCCACCGAATATGGTGGCAGGGCATCCACACCCATGGAGCGTATCATCTGGGGCCAGGAAGAAGGCAAATTTGAAGTGCCTACCGGTCCATATGCAATCGGCCTGGGTATGTGCGGCCCCACCATGATCGCCTATGCAAGCGAAGAACAAAAACGCGAACACCTGCCGATAATGGCCTCTGGTGAGCGTATCTGGTGCCAATTATTTAGTGAACCATCTGCGGGTTCCGATTTGGCCAACCTGCGCACAAAAGCGGTTCGCGATGGAGATGACTGGGTAATAAACGGCCAAAAAATATGGACTTCGGGTGCCCACTATTCAGATTGGGGCATCCTGGTAACCCGCAGCGACCCTACCCAACTCAAGCACAAAGGCCTGACTTTTTTCTTTCTGGATATGAAAAGTCCCGGCGTTGAAGTAAAACCCATTAAACAGATTAGTGGTGCATCCAATTTCAACGAAATCTATTTTACCGACGTTCGCATTCCTGATGCACAGCGTTTGGGTGCAGTGGGTGAGGGGTGGAAGGTTTCCATCACCACACTCATGAACGAACGCCTGGCTGTGGGTAATGCGGGGGGGCCTGATGTGCCCGACCTGCTGCGTCTGGCGGCAACCACAGACATTGATGGTGAGCCAGCCTTGAATAATGCAGCAGTTAGAGAAAAAATCGCTACCTGGCATTGCCAGCGCAGCGGACTAAAATACACCAACTACCGTACTATAAGCGCGCTGTCACGCGGTGGTGTGCCGGGGCCGGAAAATTCCATAACCAAAGTGGTGAGTGCAGCCAAACAACAGGACCTGGCTTCTTTTGCCATGGACCTGATGGATATGGGTGGTATATTGCGCGAAGATGTAGAAGATAAATTCCTGAACTCCTATATGGGTGCGCCAGGTTACAGAATAGCTGGTGGAACCGATGAAATACTACGCAACATTATTGCTGAACGCGTACTGGGCTTACCCCAGGATATTCGCCTGGACAAACAGGTGCCTTTCAATGAGGTGCCACAAAGCTCCTGATTTACGGTTCACGCAATGACCGACCGGGAAGAGTTGTTCGAGGCTCTGATCGGGCACAAAAACACCGACTATTACATGGTGTACTTCCAGCGCGCTGAGGCGCGCGGTTATCCGCCTGTTTCATGGAACTGGCCCGGATTTTTAGCGGGCCTTATCTGGCTGCTCTACCGGCGCCAATATAGCTGGGGAGCAATGTACTTTGGTATCACACTCGCGATAATTTTCGTTACATCGCTACTGCACGGTATTGTCGAACCGGCAACCGCAACCCTTGTGTTATACACCTGTATGTTACTTTTTCAGAACGTGTATTTTCCCCTCAACGCCAATGGTATCTATTACAGGTGGGCGAGAAAGGAAGTAGACAATGCAATGCAATTGTTTCCAGGTCAGAAAGACAAGCAACTGGAACACTTGTCCGGCCGGGGTGGAGCCAATGCCAACATTATCTTTATGGTAGTGAGTCTGCTGTTTATCATTTCCAGTTTTTTTACCAGCCTACAGCCACCACAGGGTTAGGAATATCATCCAGACCGTGCAGGAACAAGCGAACACCCATCGATCCTCCGAAGACACGGCTGTAATTATCAGCTCTGGTTTCCAGATATATCGAACCCGCTATCAGGAAATCACGGTGGGTGCTAAAAAACGATTTGAACGTGCCGCATGGTTGGATGCGAGAGAAGCAGGGCACTATCGTTTGTTGCTTTACAAAGAACACCTGCGCTCGGTGGTCTTACACCTTACCCATGCAGAAGTGACTCTTGAGGGGCTTCATGAAGACCCCTATCCCGAGGGCGAGGCATTCAACTGGCCGCAGATAAAACACTGTTATCTGAAATTGATCGAGAACCTGCCTGATCGGGAATTGTACGAGACTTTTTTCAACTCCGTTCAACGTCAGGTATCAAAGGACAAGTATGTGAATAACGCGCACATGTTTGTCGAGAGCGCATTTGCGGAGGCAGCGCTACCACTGACTACTGACATCTATTACACCTACCGCTCTTCCGGCGACATCGTGCAAATGATTGAAGAGCTATTGAATTCATTCAACTTTTATCTTCACTGGAAGGATTTGTTACGCGACGCTGGCAATATCCTGCGTTGTCTGGTTGAAGATCGGCCGGAGATTCGCGTCTCGGATGATCTTGAAGTACAAATGTTGAAGACGGTTTTTTACCGTAATAAATCGGCCTATCTGATCGGAAAGATAATTACGTCAAAAGGTATCTGGCCGGTGGCGCTGCCTGTATTAATAAACGCTAACGGCCTGCTGTATGTAGACACCATAGTGTGTGATGCGGATGAATTATCAGTGATCTTCAGTTTTTCAAGATCCTACTTTATGGCGGATACACCCTCGCCGGCGCATCTGGTTGCCTACCTGCATACGCTGCTTCCGCAAAAAACCCGCGCGGAATTGTATTCAGCACTGGGCTTCCACAAACACGGTAAAACCGAGTTCTACCGGGACTTCGTCGTACATCTGGAAAACTCGGATGACCAGTTTGTAACCGCACCTGGTATCAAGGGCATGGTGATGTGCGTATTTATACTGCCTTCGTACAAAACGGTGTTCAAAATTATTAAAGACCGTTTTGAGCCACCCAAAAAATCCACGCCCGAAGAGGTGAAACAAAGTTACACCCTGGTGAAACGCCATGACCGCGTGGGACGCATGGCTGACACACAGGAGTTTACCAACCTGAAACTGCCGCGTGCGCGATTTTCAGAAGATCTACTGAACGAATTGCGAAACGTCGCCGCATGCTCCGTTACCCTCACCGACGAACACGTGGTGATAAAACATCTCTACACCGAAAGGTTAATGACACCGCTCAACCTCTACATAGAAAATGAGCGGGACAATGAAGAAGCCCTAAAAAATGCGCTGGACGAATACGGTAATGCAATAAAGGATTTGGCCGCGGCCAATATATTCCCCGGCGACCTGCTGTTAAAAAACTTTGGCATTACCCGGCATGGCCGCGTAGTGTTTTATGACTATGACGAAATTTGTTATCTGGAAGAAGTTAATTTTCGCACAATTCCGGAACCACGCACCCCGGAAGAAGAAATGTCCGCAGAAATCTGGTACACGGTGGGGCCCCACGATGTATTTCCCGAAGAGTTTGTAAGCTTTCTTTTCGCTCGCCCAAACATCAAAAAGATGTTCACCGAAATGCACGGTGAATTATTTACCGCCGAATACTGGCAACAATTGCAGCAGGCTATAGAGGACGGCGTGGTTGCGGATATATTCCCCTATCGCAGAAAAAAACGCTTCGCAAGACAGCTGATTTCTGAACTGTAATATAGAGGTAATATGTCACAACAACACATAGAAGGTGCGCTTTCCAACATCAAAGTGCTCGACCTGTCCAGGATTCTGGCCGGCCCATGGGCAAGCCAAATGCTTGCAGACCTGGGTGCTGACGTCATCAAAATAGAACGACCGGGTAGCGGTGACGATACCCGTCAGTGGGGGCCACCTTACATGCAAGGTGAAAGTGCCTATTATATGTGTGCCAATCGCGGCAAAAGATCGGTTTGCGTTGACATGGGCACGGCTCAGGGCCAGGCACAGATACAGGAGCTCTCCAGTAGCAGCGATATTGTCATTGAAAATTTCAAGGTGGGCCAGTTGGCGAAATATCACCTGGATTACACAACCTTATCCGAGCCAAATCCCGGACTTATCTATTGTTCTATTACCGGTTTTGGACAAACCGGCCCTTACAAGGATCGGCCCGGATATGATTTTTTAATGCAGGCTATGGGCGGCGTGATGAGTGTTACCGGGCCCGAAGACGGTGAGCCACAAAAAGTAGGTGTAGCCATCTGCGACATTATGACTGGACTTTACGCCAGCATCGCAATACTTGCGGCTCTCACAGAACGCTCCAATTCAGGCCTTGGACAACACATCGATCTATCACTACTGGACGTAACAGCCGCCACTATGGCCAACCAGGCAAGCAATTACCTGATTGGCAAACAGGTACCCAAAGCACTGGGCAATTCGCATCCCAATGTTGCACCCTATGAAGCATTTAGTACCCTGGACAGCCACTGCATTATTGCTGTGGGAAACGATGTGCAGTTTCAAAACATGTGCGCTGTACTTGGTATTCCGGAACTGGCTGGTGATGCGTTATACCGCACCAATGCGCAACGGGTCGCCAACAAAAAAGCGCTTGCTGAACAGATTCAGCGCCAGATGTTACTCAAACCACGCGATGAATGGTTACGCGAATTTGAAGCTGCCGGTGTGCCTGCAGCCCCAATCAACAGCCTGGACCAGGTTTTCAACGATCCACAAATTCTTGCCAGAGAAATGAGAATAAATATCCCTCACCCACTCAATCCGGATCTTGAGCTGGCTGGTAATCCGATCAAACTGTCACGCACTCCCGTGCGATATACAACGCACCCGCCCATGTTGGGAGAACATACCGAGCAGGTGCTTGCAACCCTTGCTGCCAGCAAAAGGAATTAGCCCCGCTGACGCACAAACTTTAAGCCCTCTTTTTATAAACCCCTCTTCATAAACCAAGCAGGGGTAGTGACTTTAACTTGTGATACCGCAGCGCCAGCGAAATACAATGTTTGAGCGCATTCATGTCTATCCTTTCATCCACGTCAAATAAAATGGCGCGCTTGCCTTCAAAGGTAAAGCGGTCGCCATACACCTCACGGAAGGTTTCGATTAAAAGCGTCTGGCAGTGAAAGTACATCGCATACTGGCGTGGGTTGGATTTCACACAACCCAGACGGATGGGACTGCCGTCCACCGCAAGGTAGCTGGGTTGTCCCCATTTAAGCGTTTCGGAAAGCGCTTCCACACCCGGTGTATCGCTTGCAGTTTCAAGAATTAACGTGCGCAATTCTTGCAAATGCCGGCGCAAGGTCACTGGATAAGTTTTAAAAACCGTGCTGATATCCTTCTTCATACACCGCAGTATAATGCCAAGCAGAACCAATTAGGGTGAAAACATGAGCTTTGGAATAACCAAGACCATTCCTGCAAACCAGGGAATTGAAACGATCGATAAACTGTATGACGGATCAATTTCTGAATACGAATTTCATATGGCGGGTAAACCCTCAAAGTTGTCTGTAGGTGACTATGTGTACACCATTTATGGCGACCTGCTTTACGGCCGGCTGCAAATAAGCCAGTTGCAGGGAGGGGCATTTCACCCGCGTTCCGGTAAAGCTCGCACGCTAATTTTTGTGCACGCTCCGGGGACACGCCTTAAAATTCCGATCCCCAAAAAGGGACATCGCGGCACACGGTACTACGATGGGCAGGAATGGCCCTCCGACAAATAGGCAGCAACCGGGAAGAGGATGGTTCTACAATCAGGCAATGAAACTCTGGAGCAATCAAAAACCTCGCTACTCGCTCCAGGGCAGTCGGGCTGGCACGATAGCGCATGGACGCACCGAAACATTGTCCATTCCGGCCCCAACAAGGTACATATAAATACGCGATTCACCCGCTATCGTGTGGACGATTCGATTTTCGCTTCGTATGATTCCCTGTAAATCGTGACTCTTGAACATAGGCGCTGGGCGGTAATAATGCGCCCACGCTTTGCCTTATGGATAAACAATGCTTAAAGGATCCTGCCTTTGCGGTAGCATAAAATATGCGCTTAACGGCCCACCGCTGTTTCTTAGCTATTGTCATTGTTCCCTGTGCCAGAAGGCTTCCGGCTCGGTAATGCTCGCAGCACTCCATACCGGTAGCAGCGGGTTTCAATGGATAGGCGGAGAACAATACCTTAACGCCTACGAATCTACCCCGGGAATCGAAAGGTTTTTTTGTGCCCGCTGTGGATCAAACATGCCAGTGGTGCGCGGCGCGCATATTACCATTCCCGCCGGAACCCTGGATACCAAGGTGGGTGTAAAACCGGTGGTGCATGTATATTGCGCATCAAAACCGGCCTGGGATGAGCTAAGCGATACACTCCCGCGCTTTGCCGGCTTACCTCCCGAGTCCTTCTGGAGCAAGCCCAATCCAGAATAATGATTACCCCAATAGGAAAACCGCAAACTGAATATACTTTTTGATCTGGACGGCACACTCACAGACCCCAAAACAGGTATTGTATCAAGCGTAATACACGCGCTGAAAAAACTGGGTGCTCCCATCCCTGACGAAGAACAACTGAACCTGTGTATCGGTCCTCCCCTTCGGGACAGCTTCTCCGAATTTCTCCGGACAGATGATGGTGTTCTTATCGAACAGGCCATCTCTTACTACCGAGACCGTTATAGAGTAAAAGGGCTGTATGAAAACACGCTCTACCCGCAGATCACCCAAGTCCTTGCACAACTTAGCCAGGATTCCCACAGGCTTTTTGTGGCCACTTCAAAACCCGTGCACTACGCCAACATAATAATTGCACACTTTAAACTTGCGGGATTCTTTAAGGGCATCTACGGAAGTGAGATGGATGGTCGTAACTCTGACAAATCAGCGCTCATTGCCATGCTTATGCAAAAAGAGAATCTATCCAGCGCAGAAACGATAATGATTGGAGATCGCAAATTTGACATGCACGGCGCTCGAAACAACGCCTTACGGGCCGTTGGGGTTCTCTGGGGTTATGGCAGCAGGGACGAATTACTAAACAGCGGCGCCCACCGGCTGTGTACATCACCAATGGAATTGACAAAAGTACTCTCGCACTGATTCAGTTACAATGCGTTTTTTTGTGAACACAGCAAGGTGTTTATGGACATTCCAAACTCCGATTTGTTACTTGGCATAACGGAATTCTCAATCGGCCTGGCTGGGTTTTCCGGTATCGTTGCTGCCCTTGCGCATCGAACCGGTAGCTGGGTGCAGGTAGACAAGTACCGCATAGGAAACCTGTTGTATTCCGGATTAACGCCAGGGTTTCTGGCGTTTATTGCACTTGGGCTTCTGGCAAATATCGAGCAACCGGCCACTGTCTGGAAATTCAGTTCCGGCTTGTTAGCCCTTGTGCTGGCGTATGGCATGTTTGTTACCATTTACGGGCGCAGAAAATTACCCAGGGAAGAGCGTAAGCTAATCAGTATTCGGGTTTTTACCATCCAGCGCGCTATAGCTCTCATCGCGTTTATCTTTCAGCTACTTTCCATGGCAGGTTTGTTTGCGGATTACCTGTTCAGCATTTTCTATTTTGGCTTGATAGCCCAACTGTTTATAGCAACAGTCCAATTCACCCGAATAATTTTTGTGCGTCCCAAAACTAACCGGGCTCCTATCAAGGCCAATATGGAAGAAGTCAACTGACATGGATTTTGAACAATGTCACAAGTATTTACTGCAACGACCTGCCGCATTCAAGGACTATCCCTTTGGCCCGGATGTAGCGGTGTATAAGGTACACAAAAAGATGTTTGCCACGTTGGGCCATAACAAGGACATTGCAAACATGAACCTGAAGTGTGATCCGGAAGAAGCCATGGCCTTGAGGGATATTTTTGAGGCGGTGATTCCCGGTTATCATATGAACAAGGCGCACTGGAACACCGTAATTCTTGATGGCTCAATCCCGAGGGGAGAGATTGAGCGTATGATTGATAATTCCTACGCGCTGGTTGTCAAATCCCTGAAGAAAGCAGAGCGTATGGCGCTGGAAATAAAATATGGGCCTGAAACCCTATACCCTTAACGGTTAGGGCATTGCGATGGCTGACATTCTCAAATTCAAGCGCCCCTCTCTCAAAGACAAAGCCAGAGGCAAGACCCTGTGCAAGAGTGGCTTTCACAAATGGAAAATTAATACTGACAAGCAGTTTGATGTTAAACAGGGCAAGCTGATTACTATTTACCGTTGTTCTCGCTGCGGTACCTGTAAAACCCGCGCGGATTAGGATGTGTTATGAACCCAGATGAATTTGGCTTTATTCGTGTAGCGGCCTGCACGCCCGAGCTAAGTCTGGCCAACCCACTGGAAAATGCCCAGCGTATATGCGCACAGGCAGACTTGCTTGCGGCTGAACAGGCCCAGATAATATTGTTTCCGGAATTGTGCCTTACAGGATATACCTGTGAGGATTTGTTTTTTACCAGCCAGTTACAGTCAGACACCCGAAAGGCGCTTGCGTCGATAACTGCTTATTCCAAATCAAGTAAAACGGTTCTGGTAGTGGGTGCGCCCTTGTTGCTGGAAGATGGTCGACTGTTTAACTGCGCCTTTGTGGTTGCACATGGCGTGATTCAGGGTGCAGTGCCAAAATCTGCACAACCCAACTATGGGGAATTTTACGACCGGCGCTGGTTTGTATCGGGTACTGGTGTAGACCTTGATATAGACAATGAACTGGGTAGGTTCAAATTGTGTACCGAACAGCTTTTTGAGGTAGGCGAAACCCGCTTTGCCATAGAACTGTGCGAGGACCTTTGGGCGCCTATGGCAGTGGGGATAAACCATGCGCTTGCCGGGGCCGAGCTCATTCTAAACCCTTCCGCCAGCCCGGATATTGTCTCAAAGGCAGACTATCGCCGCGATCTCATTCGGATGACCAGCGCCCAAAGAATATGTGCCTACCTTTATGCCTCAAGCGGAGTACTGGAAAGCACCAAGGACCTGGTTTTTGGAGGCCACCTGATCGCCGCTGAAAACGGGCAACAGCTTTGTGAAAACCAGCGTTTTGGATTTGAGGCGAGCATTATTTGCACAGAATTCGACTGGCAAAAATTGCGCAGGGATCGCACCCAGAACTCTACTTTTGCACAGTCGGACAGACCACATGGTTACCATTCGGTACGCGTATGCAAACACATCACAAGCTTTAGTAGCCTGAGCAGATCCGTATCACCCCACCCCTTTGTGCCGGATGATGAGCGTGAAGCGGACGCCCGGGCCCTGGAGATACTATCTATTCAGGCAAGCGGACTGGCGCGCCGATTGCTTTCTTCTAAATTTGAGCATCTGGTTATTGGCGTATCTGGCGGGCTGGACTCCACACTTGCGCTCCTGGTTTGTCTGGACACGGTAAATAAACTCAATTTGCCACTGAACTGCATCATGGCCTTAACCCTGCCCGGCCCAGGCACCAGTGCGCATACCCTGAAATCCGTGCGTGAGCTGGCAAAAGCCAGCGGTATAAACCTTAAGGAAATTCCAATTTATCAGGCCGTTGAAAACCACCTTGCAGATATTGGGCAGGCAGCGGACAACTATGATCGCGTGTACGAAAACGCCCAGGCCAGGGAACGCACGCAGATACTTTTCGATTATGCAAACAAAGTGAATGGCCTGGTAGTAGGCACTGGAGATATGTCCGAACTGGCGCTGGGGTGGTGTACTTTTAATGCCGACCAGATGTCCAGCTACAACGTAAATGCGGGTGTACCCAAAACACTAATCTCTTATCTGATGCGCTGGTATGAGCAGCATCGCGCAAGCCCGGAACTTGCCAAAGTTATCCAACGCGTACTTCAAACACCCATTTCTCCTGAACTACTGCCGGTGCACAAAAACCGGGAGGGCGCACCCGATACCCCGGGCGCAGAAATTAACCACCTCACCGAAGCAATAATTGGCCCCTATGAGTTACATGATTTTTTTCTCTATCACTATGTCCGCAACGGCTTCAGCCCCGTAAAAATTTTCTATCTGGCTGGTTTGTGTTTTACAGAAAATTACAGCACGGCAGATATCAAGAAGTGGTTACTGGTGTTTTTCAAACGATTTTTCTCCCAGCAGTTTAAGCGCACGACCCTGCCCGCCGGACCAAAGATCGGATCCGTAAGCCTGTCACCCAGAGGGGATTGGCGAATGCCGGACGAGGCGAGTGCAGATGCGTTGCTTTCAGAACTCGAGTCGTTATAGTCAATAAACACACGACTCAGGAACAAGGAGCCCATATGCGCAGAAGTACCGCTGTCCTAGCAAGCCTGTTGCTATTTTTGTGCTCAAATGTGAGCCATGCAGAAAGTTTTGAGGACGATCCACCCATGTGTGGTGATACCGGTGTGTGGATTCAAATACTGGGTTCCGGCGGACCCGAGATAAATGATAAAAGCGCTTCAGCCAGCTATATCGTATGGATAGACAACAAGGCACGCCTGCTGGTGGATACAGGGCCTGGCGCTTCGGTATTGTTTGACCAGGCGGGTGCCAAATTTGAGGACCTGGACGCCATCGTATTTACCCATTTGCACGTTGATCATACCAGCGACTTTCCAGCATTTATAAAAGGCTCCTATTTCGCAGAACGGAAGACGGCATTACGTATTTTTGGACCTGACGGCAATGACCTGATGCCCTCTACCGAAACTTTTGTAGACCGCATGATAGGTCCCGAAGGTGCTTACCCCTATATGAAGGATTTTCTCACATTTAAAAGTAGTGGCGGCTACAGGGTGACTGCTCGCAATATTCCTGCCACCGGCCGTCGTCGTTGGGCAGGTTTTGGTACAGATAATTTACAACTTTCGGCTATTCCGGTAAAACACGGGCCTATTCCGGCGCTGGCCTGGCGCGTAAAGATTGCGGATCAATCGATCGTATTTACCGGGGATTTTAACAACGAAAAAGATCTGGTAGCAAAATTTGCCAAAGATACCGATGCGCTAGTTACCCACCATGCTATCCCCGAAACCGCGAGAGGTAATGCGCGTGATTTACACGTCATACCCTCCCAGATCGGGAAAATCGCCAAGCGTGCCAATGCACGTATGGTAGTGCTCGGACATCGCATGAATCGAACGCGCGGGCGCGAAACACAAACCCGGGAAGCGGTAGAACTTAACTATGCAGGGCCACTACTGTTCGCCAGCGATCTTGAGTGCTGGGGTTTGTAAAAACACAACGATTACACATAAAAACCACTTTCAAAAAACAGGGAACAACATTATGCAATTTGATACACAGGTAACAGACGAGTTATTAGCTACTACGCGCGCAGTGCGTAAACGACTGGATCTGGACAAACCCGTACCCAGAGACATCATTCAGGAATGCCTGGAACTGGCTGTACAAGCGCCTACTGGATCCAACTCACAGGGTTGGCGCTGGCTGGTAGTGGACGATCCTGAAATACGCACGCAACTTGCCGATTTGTATCGCAAAGGTGGCACCGAATATCTTTCCGCGGCCAAGGAAACCACGACAGATGAACAAACTACGCGCGTGTATGACAGCGCGATGTATTTGCTGGATAACCTGCAAAAAGTACCGGTGCATGTTATCCCCTGTATCTACGGTCGCCCCGAAGATGGTGCACCCGTGGCTGGTCTTGCCGGTTTGTACGGCTCCATTTTTCCAGCAGTATGGAATTTTCAACTCGCACTGCGATCCAGGGGCCTGGGCTCGGTACTTACTACCCTGCACCTGATTTATGAAGCGGAAGCCGCCAAAATACTTGGCATTCCTGATGACGTATTACAGGTAGCCCTGCTTCCCGTCGCCTACACCAAGGGTCTGGATTTTAAGCGCGCCAAGCGGCCTTCCGTTGATACCATTACCCACTGGAACCAGTGGTAGCCCAAACAGTTACAAACCCTCGTAACGTTCAGATTCGCCCAGCCGGTATTCAAGCCGGCTGCGAATCTTTTCGGCTGCTAATACCTCACCGTTTTTGATCATGGGTTTATACACCCATGAAGCAATGGAAATCATCGCGGAGCTGTCAAAAACGCCAGGGGGCCTGGATTCCACTATCACCGGATTGAGTACCTGGCCATCCGTAGACACCGTGTATTCAATAATTACGTAACCCTGCACACCCTGACTTTTGGCAAGCGGCGGATAAACGGGATCGTTAGACGACAATAACTGCACGGGACGGTTACCACCGCTCATACAGCCCGACAGGCCCAATACCAGCATCCCCAGAATAAGCACACGAGTACACTTACTCAAAAAAATCCAGGTGACGCTTTTCATGATATTATCCAAACCATTAAGCCCGAAGGCATGAGCTGCAAAGTATGTCAGATTCCAACAAAAATTCACTCCCCGCAAAAGACGCTTCAGAAGACTCATCAAATGAAGGGATCAGCTTTCTGCAGTTAGTCAGCTCAACCCTGTATGCAGCACTTGGCGTACAAAAACGCGCCAACCGGGAAAGAGATTTTGCCAGGGGCAAACCCGGCCAGTTTGTTGTGGCTGGAATTCTGTTTACGGTGTTTTTTGTGGTGCTTATCGTAGTCGTAGTGAACCTTGTGCTGGGCTCGGTATAGAAGTTACAGTGATCGCACATAACGCAACATGTCTGCCTCAAATGTGCGCATCTGTTCAAAAAGCCTGTACTGGGCTGTTGCCCTGCGCAAATTCTGCTCGCTGTCCTGCACCGTAAAATATTTATCGCCATCCAGATAATCCACCAAAAACCGAACTGCGAGCATGAAGGTCATGTACTGGCAGCTACACACCAACTGCTCTTTTTCACGGCTGCTTAACACATCCTGCAGCGCACCTACAAAACCCCTGGTGATGGCCTTGAAATAATCGACAGAGTAAGCCGGGTTGTCGGATTCCTCGCTCAAAACATTAGCCCCGGATCGCACCAGATCACCAAAATCCCAGCCACGCTCTCCATACATCACGGTATCCAGGTCGACAATCGAGCGTACCTTATCACCCCCACTTGAGAGCAGAACATTGTTTACCTTGCAGTCTCCATGAATAACCGCCGTTTTTTTTCCATGCATTAACTCAGCTTCAATAGAAGGCACCCAGTCACTTACCAGTCGGGAAATAGAGCCGGAAAGATTTTGTGCTCTTTCAGCCCTGTCAGAAATCAAAGCCAGATAGTGAAAGGCTTCAAGTTGGGGTGCCAATTCGTGAAAACCACTTACTGGCGGATCTGTAACCGGCAGTTTAAAATCGCGCAGCAAATACTGAAACTGGCCATATGCCCGGGCAATGCATTCAGCCTGGGTGGCACTGCTGATACTGTTAAGCGCTTGGGTGTCGTGTACATACCACGACATTTTCCACACACCACCCACCGCATCCTGCACGTAGGGATCACCCGTAAGCGAAGGCACCCATCGCGGCACAAACCCCGCCTTCTTCTCGTTAATAAATGTACTTACCGCACGGATCTGTTCAGCGATGTTGCGTGGCTCAACAAACACATGACTGTTAATTTGTTGCAGTACAAAGTCGGGACCATCGGGATTTTGTGGGTCACTACTACTCGAAACCAGCCAGGTGATATTAATATTGCCCGAATCCAGGCGCGTAAATTGTATGCTTGAAGTATCAGGGCAAGGTGTATCAAAGCCCTTAAAGACCTGAATTGGCGGTTTATCTTTCTGCACGCTGGTTTAGTATAGTTTCCGTTTTCACAGGTATGTGCATTCTATGGATATTATGAGCAGGTTGCGCGCAGTTTTGCGCGCAGAAGCAGAAGCCATTCTTGCGGTGAACATTACCGACGCATTTGAGCAAGCCGTTTTACTGCTCAAAAATTGCGACGGTAAAGTAATAACCACCGGAATCGGTAAAGCCGGACACATCGCCAGAAAATTTGCCGCAACCCTGTGCTCCACTGCCACCCCTGCAGACTTTTTACATCCAGCAGAAGCCGCCCACGGGGACCTCGGCCTGGTAGGCAAAAACGATGTCATCGTGGCCTTTTCTACGAGCGGCAAAAGTGTTGAAGTATTGGAAATGCTTGAACTGACCCGTCACGTAGGTGTAGCCAATATTATCGGCATTACCTCACACCCGGATTCCGAACTGCGCGAGCTTTCAGATCTGGTGCTGGACATGGGCATAATGGATGAACCCTGCCCCCTGGGCTTAACTCCCAGCGCAAGCATGGCAGTGATGAATGCGATCAGCGACGCCCTGGCGCTCGCCCTGATGGAAGCAAAGGGTGTAAGCCGTGAAGAATATGGCCTGCGACACCACGGGGGTTACCTTGGGCGCGCTGCCCGGGTGGACAATACCTGATCCTGTTAATCACTTAACAAAATGCGCCTGGCAAATCGCGCGAAAGCGCTTGGCTCCTTCCGACAGGGGTTTGTGCTTTTTAAAGTACAAACCTACCTGCCGTTCAATGATGGAAAATTCCAGGCCTTCAATCACCACAAAATCATCAAGATCATCCAGCAACAAATCTGAAAGATAAAACACACCCATGCCTGCACGGGCAAGCTCAATACGCAAACCCAGATGGCTGACCTCCCAGATGCTGGAAAAATTATCGCGCAGGCGCTCACCGGCTTTCTTTTTTGTAGACGAATCCAGATACGAAGTTAACAGGGGTATCTCCCGCAGGGCTTGCAAGGGCTCACTCAGCAAAGCGTCAATCTGCTCGTGCTGTTTATGCACAATAAGATAGCGTTTTTCCGTAAAAAAACGCTGGCAGGCAAAATGCCCGGGCATGACATTCAAAAAGGGACCGAATCCCATCTCCCAGCGATCCGCATCCACGCCTTTAATCAGTTCCATGCTGGGCGCTACATCCAGTTTTAAACGGGTGAGTGGATTAAGGGCGCAAAAATCCAACAGGAGTTTTTGGGCATAACACCGATTCACAGTGCTGTTCACGGCAAGGCTTAAAGTACTAAGTGCACCACTTTTGATTTTGGCAATATCATCCAGTGCCTGGTGTTCCTCATCAAGTACCATGCGGGAATAGCGGTACAAACGTAATCCCGCTTCGGTGAGCTCGGGCGGTGTGGTGCGCGTAAGCAAGGCCGTATTTAGTTTGTGTTCGAGATTAGCGATACTCTGGCTCACCGCAGACTGGCTTACGCCCAGTTTTTCTGCAGCGCGACTAAAGCCGCCCGCTTCCACTACCGTACCAAGAATGCGCGCTTCACTGCGCTCTATATGCATGTTTTGCTCCTGAAGCTATGCACCTGACCACCCGATACACAAGAGTACCTGCCCCGAGCCGGGGCATCCACTTATGCATTTATCAGTACGAGTAATACGTGCCCAAAAATGGACCATAAGTACAGCTTAAGCGCTTGCAAGCAAACATGAATAGGCAATGCGCTGCCTACCTATTAGGCTGATAACAAAACTACAAGAGGAAAAAAGCATGATTAGCGTTAATCCGGGACTGGCCCAGGTAGAGGTTGGAGAAAGCGCGGTTTCACTGGTAGAAGGAGATATTGGAAGACTCAGTTATCGTGGCGTAGCCATCGAAGAACTGGTGGAATGGTCTTTTACAAAAGTAGTCCATCTGGTTTTAACAGGCGAACTGGCCTCAAAGAAAGTCCTGAAAGAATTTGAAGATGCTTTGTTCAACGCTCGCATACTCACAACCGCCGAAGTTGAGATGGTGGGGCTTCTTACCAGGATGACACATGTACATCCCATGCAGGTTTTGCAGTCGATGACCCCGGCACTTGAAACGAGTGATGCGCAAAGTACTTTCCCGATGTTTGATGCAGATCTTGCACACGGGCTGGTAATTGCTGCCAAAATCCCAAACCTCATTGCCCTGCTCAGAAACTTACGCGCCAGGCAGTGGAGTGGGGATACACAATCACTCACAAAACGTGTGGCCGAGGATTACGATAACAACAACCTGAACGCGATATTTTTGCATCATCTTCGATCCTCCGACTCCGCACGGGAATTACCATCCGGCCACCTGGAAGCATTCACCGCTAGCCAGATATTGCAGATAGAGCACAGCTTTAACGCAAGCGCCTTTGCCGCACGGGTCGTTGCCAGCACACTCTCACCTGTAGCAAACGTACTGGCTGCAGCCTTTGGCACCTTACACGGCAGGTTGCATGGTGGTGCGGATCAGGCTGCACTGCAAACGGCATTACGAGTGGGCAGGCCCGAGTGTGCCGCAAAATTCGTGGACAAGTGCCTGCAAAATGGTGACAAGGTCATGGGCATGGGACATCGGGAATACAAAGTAGTAGACCCGCGCGCAATATTTCTTAAAAACTGTGCTCGTGAATTATCCCGTGGAACGGAACACCAAAACAGTTTCGAAACCCTGGAAGCCATTGAAGCTCGGTTCACTGAACGTATGCAGGAGCAAGGCAAGGCATTACATGCCAATCTGGAATTCTACAAAGGCATTGTCTATTCAGTGTTGGGATTGAGCCCGGACTACTTCACCACCGGTTTTAGTATGGCGCGCGTGTATGGCTACCTTGCGCATTTTCAGGAAAGCCGGGTAAAAAATGTACTGATTCGACCGGGGGTTAAGTATGTGGGGAAGGCAGTTAAAAGTTTGTAGATGTTGGTTCGGTTTTTCCTTTACTCTTCAAAAATCATTGACTACTCCTGAGGCTTATCCCTATATTTAAATACTAACTCTGAGTGATCCGCTGAGAAGGAAAACAAAAATGAGAAAAGTAACCGGCATAGGGGGTGTCTTCTTCCGAGCAAACGATCCAGGCAGTCTGATGGCCTGGTACAGGGACCATCTCGGCATCGATGTTAGCGCGTATGGATCATCGTTTAAGTGGGTAGGATCGGAGAGCCCAAAGAAGTCTGGATATACAGTGTGGTGTCCATTCAATGAAGATACCGAGTATTTTGGTTCCATGAACAAGCAGTTTATGATCAATTACCGTGTTGCAGACCTGCCCGCGTTGATGGATGAATTGAGAGAAGGCGGAGTCGAGATTGTGGGTGAGTTGGAAGAGCACGAAAACGGCAAGTTCGCGTGGATCTGTGACCCCGAGGGAAACAAGCTGGAATTGTGGGAACCTGCCGATGCGGACAAAGATCCGTATCTCTAACAATGTCTGCTATCAGGCGACCTGTGTCCTATACGCTAAATCTGCGTAACCGTGTAACCAGAAAACAAGAGCACCTATTAGCGGAGCTTCCTTATTACCCTATATAGGGGTATTATCACCCTTTTTTAGGGTATAAAGGATGAATCCGGTGTTAGAAGCCATATTTGGGAACCGAACTGCTACGCTCGTCCTTCTATTTCTGGAGGCCTATAGCGAAGGACACGCCCTGCGAATCGCCAATACATTTGAATTGGGACTAAGCATGACGCAACGGCAACTAAAACGATTAGAAGGTAATGGCGTTATCGAGAGCCGCGTTATCGGCAAAACACGATTGTTTACTTTCAATGAACGTAACCCAACCGTTAAAAATTTACGAGAATTCCTCAAGCGGGAACTCAAACAATTGCCAAAAGATGAGATTCGTAAATATTTTCGCCAGCGCCAACGTCCACGCCGCAGTGGTAAGACACTGTAGAAGAGAAGATGACAAAAATCACAACCAACACGAGTATTACCGAACTTGCGGTTCTGGTCAGTCAAGCATTGGAGGATGCCGATATTACAGCAACTCTGTCTGGAGGTGGTGCAGTCACACTCTATAGTGAGAATGAATATCTAAGCAAAGACCTGGATTTTGTTACTGCCGCATCCCATAAAGTACTGAGTGACGCTATTTCACACCTTGGATTCACAGAAAGCTCAAATACTCGCCAATTCGAACATCCTCTTAGCGAATGGTATGTAGAATTTCCACCATCACCCCTGGGATTCGGAGATCTGATTCTTGAACAGGAAGACATTCCCCTACTAACAACCAAACACGGACAATTGCGAGTCATTACACCTACTTTGAGTGTCATGGATCGACTCTCGGCCTGCTGGTATCACAACGACTACCAATGTTGGGATCAGGCTATCATGGTTGCAAAAAACCAATCCATTGATTGGGAAAAAATTTATAAATGGACAACAAATGAAGGCCAAAGTAAATCGGATATAGACCAACTCCGTAAAAGTGCAGAAGAAGGATAGTTAACAGCCCGACTGTCTCATTTATTTATTCCGGCGTAAGCGTCATTTTTAGCCGCAACATATCCACACAGGCAATCCCGTTCTCAACCAGCGGCTCAGCATAGTTGTCGGGGAAATAATTCGGAATCACCTCAACAATCCTGAATCCCATACGCTGGTACAGCCGAAGCGCTGCAAAACTCGAATTCCCCGTTCCCAGATGCACCTCGCGAGCACCTTTGGCTTCAGCAAGTCCTACAGCATGACCCAGTAACCTGCGCCCCATACCGGTGCCCCGAAACGCGTCTGCAACACATATATTCATCAACTCAAAAGAGGTAGGCGTGAGTTTCTTCAGCGCATACACACCAATGGCCTTTTCCATATACCAGGCAACCCGCGTAAAGGCTTCAGAAATATAGGCCTCCACATAAGCCTTATCGGGATCAGCTTCCAACAGCAGCCCCCAGGGGATCTGTTCCATATTCAGGCGCGTAAATTTTGCATCCCGGGGTTTGAAATCTGTCATTCTTACCGCCTAATGCGCATCCAGCGCGCGATCAAGGTCATCAATAATGTCCTCGACGTTTTCTATACCCACGCTCAGGCGGACCAGATTATCGGTAATGCCTAATGAAAGCCGCACGTCTTCGGGCAGGCTCAGGTGGGTCATAGTGGGCGGATGGGAGATGAGTGACTCCACACCACCCAGGCTTTCTGCCAGCGTAAATACCTTCACCGACTTAAGCATACTATTAACCGCGGGTAATCCGCCTTTCAAAAATATCGAAATCATGCCGCCCATTCCGGACATCTGTTTTAGGGCCAGATCATGTTGTGGGTGGCTGGTCAGGCCGGGGTACATCACGCGCTCAACGGCCGGGTGTGTTTCAAGGTGCGCGGCAAGCGTTCTGGCATTACTGTCGTGTGCACGCATACGAATACCCAGCGTCTTTAAACTGCGCAAACACAAATAGGCATCAAAGGCGCTTTGAATGCCGCCTACTGCATTGGCCAGAAAGGTCAGGCGCTCTGCCAGCTCTTCATTATCCGTAATCAGCACCCCACCGATCAGGTCGCTGTGCCCATTGATGTACTTGGTGCTTGAGTGCATTACCAGATCAGCACCCAGGGCCAGCGGTTGCTGAAAGTATGGACTCATAAAAGTATTATCTACCGCAAGCAAGGCACCATGAGCATGGCTTATGTCCGCCAACTCGCGAATATCTACCATTTTCATTAGCGGGTTGGTGGGCGTTTCTATCCACACCATGCGGGTTTCGGGTCGCATTGCGGCTTCCAGTAGCTTGCTGTCACTCAGGTCTACGTAGCTAAAGCTGATGCCATTTTTTTTGAAAATCTGCTCAAACAAGCGGTACATACCGGCATACATATCGTCACCCGCAACCACGTGATCACCAGATTGCAGCAGATGCATAATAGTGGTGACCCCCACAGTGCCGGATGCATTCGCAAAACCAAAGCGTGCTCCTTCCAGGTTAGCGATGCACTCTTCATACACTGCACGGGTGGGATTTCCACAACGCGAGTAATCAAAACCCTGGTGTTGGCCCGGCGAGCTATGCTCAAAAGTGGTACTTAGCACAATGGGGGTAATCACCGCACCGGTGCTGGGGTCGGGCGATTGGCCAGCATGTACAGCACGCGTATCAAAACCGAATTTATCTGGACTCCACGACATTTGATTTTCCTGTGTTAATTCCTGACCCTTAGGCGGGTTGTTCTCCACGCACGGTTACCCGATGCAGGCGTCGATGCTGGGGGAAGTAATCATTGATAGGTTTGTGTTGGGTTATCCGGTTATCCCAGATCACCAGGGTATTTTTCTCCCAGTTGAGTCGCACGGTAAACTCCTGCACAATTACCTGGGCACACAACATATCCAATAAGGCGCGACTTTCAAGCGCTCCCATGTCTGCAATTTTTACAGTAAACAACTCATTCACATACAGTGATTTTTGCTGCGTTACCGGATGTGTTCTTATCAGGGGATGGGTCTGTGCAGGATTGTCCTGAATGGCACCCTTTAATCGCTCATAGCCACCCGGTTCAGCAATACTCTCCTGAAAGCCGTAACTAAAATCGTGCACTGCATTAAGACCCGACAACATAGCACGCACAGGTTCAGACAGGGCGAGGAATGCAGCGGTAGTGTTAGCCCACATAGTATCACCACCCCACTCCGGCAAGATTTGTGCATGTAGAAAAGTCAGGCTGGGCGGCCTCGGGGTAAAGGTCATGTCCGAGTGCCATTTTTCTATCTTGGTGGGCGCATCCGCTGTACTTTCAAGTACCTGCACACCGGGTGCACCCTCAACTTCGTCGTAGGCAGGATGGGATTCAATTTCTCCAAACTGCAGGGCCAGCGCACGTAACTGCACTGCGCTCAGCGACTGGTCCCTGAAAAACAATACCCCATGCGCAAACAGGGCGGCTTCCAGCTCTGCTTTGGTATCGGCAGACATTTCTACCAGACTCACGTCGCTTACATAGGCGCCTGCATACCCGGCGGCTTTTTTTACGCGCATTACCTGTCTTTCCCAAAATGATATTATCGTGATTATACAGAATATTACCCACGGAGCTTATGAGTAGATATCGCCCACCCCGTCCCCGAGGTTCAGCCTACATCACCCCGGCGGGGCACAGGAGAATGACCGAGGAGCTAAAACAGCTCTGGAAGGTCGAGCGCCCGACGATTACCCAGTCTGTGTCGGATGCAGCCAAACAGGGCGACCGCTCTGAAAATGCCGAGTACATCTATGGCAAAAAACGCCTCAGGGAAATTGACAGTCGTGTGCGATTTTTATCCAAAAGGCTGGATGAACTGGTGGTAGTTGAACGCACTCCAAATAACCAGAATCAGGTATTTTTTGGGGCGTGGGTAACGCTTGAAAACACCTCCGGCGAACAACAACGCTACCGTCTGGTGGGGCCCGATGAGTTTGATGAAGAATCTGCCTACATCAGCATCGATTCACCAATGGCAAAAGCGCTGCTAAAAAAAGAAATTGACGATGAGATACATATAACGCAACACGGCAGTGAGCAGACCTACTTTATTGTAGATGTTTCGTATGCAGCACCCGCGGCTTAATAAAAAGGGAGCCTAACTAATTTCGACGGATTTTGTTGGCAATTGCGTATACCAGACTGCAACCACACATTAACTCATTGCCAGGAACTAACATGAAACATACTAAATCCCCTTCCCTGTTCTCATTTTCTCCGGCTTATCTGGTCGCAGCCCTGCTGTTTGGCCTGGTATTAAGCCTGGTTTTCCCCTTGGCCATAGCTGCACAGGATGATGATTCTGCTGCCAGAGACTCCGAGCGCGCTCATCATAGAGGTTTTATGCGTCATCGTATGAGCCCGGAAGAACGACAGGCGCGCATTGACGAAAAATTCTCTGAAATTGACACAAATTCAGACGACATGATCTCTCCTGATGAGTTCAATGCCGCCAAAATGCCACATCCACGAGAAGGCAGGCATTTTGGTCGCAGGCACCATCGTGGAGATCGTGGGGGAGAACATCGAGACGAACAGCGTGATAGCGGTGCAAATTCTGACGGTCCTTTTGACGGCTCGTCGCAAGAACGTGCTGCAAAACATGCCGAAATGCAGGTCAAACTGTTCGAGGCCATGGATAGTGACGCAAATGGTACACTCAGCCAGGCAGAATTTGCTGAAATGCATGCCGCAAGAGCAGGGCTTATGAAAGCGCACATGTTTCAGCGCATGGACAAAAATGCTGACGGTCTGCTTGGCCGTGACGAATTTCCACCTTCTCACAAACGCGACAAGTGAAGCGACAGGGATTAAGGATAAGGGCATCTGAATACGCACCATCAAACAGATGAACAACTTATGTGTGCAGTCCAAAAGCGCAACCACCAGGCCTACGCCGACCTGTTGGCGCGCCACATAAAAGGGCTGCACACCTATACCTATCGCTATTGCCAGAATTACAGTGACGCTGAAGACATTACACAAGAGGCATTTTTGCGGGTCTGGAAACAGTCACACACGTGGCAGGAAGGCCAGGTTCGCTTTACCACCTGGTTGTATCGCATTGCCCACAATCTGTGCATAGACGCCTTTAGAAAACACAAACCCGAATTCGAATCACACGATCAGTTAACAAGCATGGACCCAAGTCAGGAACAATCGATTGAACAGCAGGTTAAACAGGCAAACCTGAAAACCGCGATGAATGCACTGCCGCCCCGACAACGTGATGCGATTCTGCTGTGTAACTTGCAGGGTTTTAGCAACCGACAGGCTGCGGAAATTTTGCAAATCAGCGTGGATGCACTGGAGTCTTTGCTCTCCCGCGGTCGCCTGAGCCTGAAATCCCGGTTGGCAATTGAACAACCGAATTTGCAGACGCAATCCAATGGAGCAACACTGTGAGAGACATTCCACAAAGGCCCGATGCAAAAGAAGGCAACAAATCTGACAACTTGCTGGACAACTTGTTGGTGGATGCCCTGCCCGAACCCAGGCTGCCTGCATATTTGCAACGGCAGATACTGGAGAAGGCACACACGAGCCTCGCAGACCGGTTTCTGAACTGGATAATAGGCGACCTGCACTGGTGGCGTCCTGCATCAGCAGGTTTAACCATGCTTTTGGTGGGTTACGTTCTTGGGGCATCGACGATGCTGGACCAAAATATACTGAACCAAAATTTGGACGAGAGCGGATTTGAAGACAGCTTTACCGCCGGGTACCTGATTACACTCAATGAAGAATATGAGGTGTACGATGAGCAGTTCTAGATGGCTCACAATCGCTTTGCTGGTGTCTGTTGCAATCAATGTGCTGGTGCTGGGTTTTGTAATAGGCAGGGGTATGCCCTTTGGTGACCATGGCGGTATGCATCGCCCAGGTGGTGATCGCCTGGACCCAACTGCTGGATTTTTTCGGATGTTGCACAATTGGCCTGAAAATCGCCGTGAGAGCTTTCGCCCGATATTACGGGAACACATGCAGGGCATGCGCAATCATTTTCGGGAAATTCCACCATTGCATCGCGAATTACAGGACGCGTTGAAAGCTGAACCATTTGATCCGGCGGCGCTGGAAATTGCACTGCAGAAGCTGCGTGAAAATTTGCAGGTAAGCCAGGAGAAAACTCACGACTCACTTGTTGAGCTTGCCAAAACCATGCCGTTGGAAGAGCGGCAACGGCTGGGCAAGGAGATGCGTCAACCACCCCGGGGCTTTAACAGACGCCGCCCGCCCGATCGCGAACACGCGGACTAAAGCGCAAAAATACCCAGAAGCCGTGGATTGCCTTATCATAGGCAAAACACTGCTTGTCCGTGGAATGTCCGATATTAACCAACACCTGTCAGTTCTGGTAGAAAAATACCAGCTGGCCAACCCCCGCCTGGAGCAGGAATTCGATCCTGAATGGCGCTCGCCCTGCGAAACGGGTGAGCCTTACCTGAATGCAGTCGGTAAACAGGTGATTGCCTGGGCACCCAAATTGCGCGCAGCCAGTGCAGATTTTGCCGGATACGAAAATGCCATGGATATCGAAGTTCACGCTGACATCAAGGCTTTTTATGCATGTTACTGGGCTGGTAACATAGAAACCAGTGCTGAAGAAGGACATGTAAGCCTGATACAGTTGTGGAATTTTGAGGACATAGACCGGCTCATGGAAAATCAACTGGGTCATGCTTTTGCACAAAAACAAAGTCGTAGCCCTTTAAGCATATTTATTGCTACTACGGAACCCGAGTCGGATTTGTTTATAGCAGTTCGCAACAGTGACGGTGTAGTACAACTGGAAAAACCCGGCTACAAACCCCTTAGAGAAATTGCAAGTTCACTGGGGGCTTTTCTGGGCACACTACAAACCTGCACACTCGATAAACTGTTATGAACACACTCTTGTTACAGCCCATCAAAAAGATCTCCGGCAAAATGTATTTGCCCGGTTCAAAAAGCATTTCCAACCGTGTGCTCCTGCTTGCCGCACTGGCACAGGGCACAACACATATTCACAATCTTCTGGACAGTGAAGATACCCGTCACATGATTGAAGCTCTGCGCGCACTGGGCGTCGGCATTGAAGTGCTGGATTTTTCCCCATTTCGAAGCAATCTGGAAGTAAAAGTAACAGGGAAAGCTGGGCCATTGAGCACCACTGAGCAGGATTTACAGCTTAATCTCGGGCTGGCGGGTACTGCCATCCGGCCGCTGACCGCAGCACTGTGTCTTGGCTCGGGTAGCTTCACCTTAAGTGGTAACAGTCGCATGCACGAGCGCCCCATTGCACATCTGGTGGAAGGCCTGGAACAATTGGGTGCAGATATCACCTATCTGGAAAACGCAGGGTTTCCTCCGCTGCAGATAAACGGAACCGGGCTTGGCGGTGGCAACATCAAAATGTCAGGTGCCGTTAGCAGTCAGTTTCTTACCTCCCTGCTTATGGCCGCTCCATTAGCGGCGGGAGAGATATGTGTGAAGGTGGTAGACACTATGGTGTCACGGCCTTATCTCGACATTACCATGAACCTGATGCGCAGATTCTCGGCAAACGTGAGCAATCCCGATGAAAGTACCTTCAACGTACTACCGTCGGCTTATGTCTCACCCGGTAAAATTCTGGTGGAGGGAGATGCATCCAACGCAAGTTACTTTCTGGCAGCAGCTGCACTGCCGGGAAATCAAATTCGCGTGCATGGAATTGGTGAAAACAGCATTCAGGGCGACATTGCCTTTGTTGAAGCGCTCAAACACATGGGCGCCTCTGTAACAATGGGTTACGACTGGGTGGAAGTTTGCGGAGGCACGCTTGAAGGCGTGGACCTGGACTTAAACCACATCCCCGATGCAGCAATGACACTGGTTACACTGGCCCTTTTTGCCAAAGGACCCACTCGCATACGTAATATCGCAAACTGGCGGGTTAAAGAAACCGATCGCCTGGACGCCATGGCCCGCGAGATGCGCAAGTTAGGTGCGATTATCGAAGAAGGAGAGGACAGTATTACTATCCAGCCACCCGCCCGGCTTGTTGGCGCTGCCATCGATACCTACGGTGATCACAGAATGGCCATGTGTTTTTCATTGGCAGCTCTGGGAGATCAGAATATAGGCATTAATAACCCGGAAGTTGTGGCAAAAACATTTCCGAACTATTTTGAGGTATTCGAGTCTGTATGTATGCGCTAGCTGTAGCTTGCGACACAACCGTTACTTCTGGGATAATGCCCTACACACCTTCAGGAACGCCGAAAATGCTGCGTAAATTGTTCACCCTTGTTTTACTTCTTTCTCTTACCCAGATGGTGAGTGCCGCCTCAAAAGAGGAAATTGATGCCCGTGTACGATCAGCGCTGCAGTCATTGTATGAAAATGTGCCCGCAGGAAAGGAACTGGCACAAAATGCCAAAGGCATTCTGGTATTTCCCCAGGTTATTAAAGCCGGTTTTATAGCAGGTGGCGAATACGGGCAAGGTGCTTTGCTGGTGGACGGAGTGGCCGTTCAGTACTACAAGCTTACCGCCCTGTCTGTAGGTTTTCTGGCGGGTGGCCAGTCTAAAAATGAAGTGCTGATGTTTATGACCGAAAGCGCACTCAATTCATTCCGGGCGAGCGAAGGCTGGGAAGCAGGCGTAGATGGCAGTGTCGCCATCGTGGAATTTGGAGTGGGTAAAGACATCACGACCACTAATGTCAAAGACCCGATCATCGGCTTTGTATATGGTAATAAAGGCCTGATGTACGACTTGTCACTGGAAGGTTCCAAGTTCTGGAAAATCGACAAATAGCTATAAAAGTCCCTGGCAAACACCCGGGGCTTTAAACGCCTTCAAATAAACCCGAATGGCTCATTTCAAGGCCAAGCAAATAACGCTTGGCATCCAGCCCGCCGCCGAAACCTGTGAGCGACCCATCGCTGCCGATTACCCGGTGGCAGGGAATCACGATGGGTAAGGGGTTACTGCCATTGGCATTGCCAACTGCACGCACCGCATTAACCGAACCAATAGCCTGCGCAATGTCCTTGTAACTGCGGGTTTCACCGTAGGGAATCTGCAACAACTGATTGAGCACACTCAGTTGAAATTTTGTGCCATCGGGATCCAGTGGCATATCAAACTGCTTGCGGCGTCCTGCAAAATATTCCGTCAATTGTTTACGCGTTTTGGTAAAAGGCTCATCCCACTGCTGCCAGCCGGCTTCTGCCCCGCGCGCCTTACTTCCTGAAGAAAAACCAATCACCTTCAGGGCCGTGCGCGAGCCTGCCAGCAACAGAGGCCCCACCGGACTGTCCATATAACTGTAATACGTTTTCAAATCACGCATGTTATTTACCTCGCCATAAATACATTAACGCATATGCACGCCACGGCCTCCACAATTCGGAAAGATTTTGGCTCTCGCGCGGGGTCATTTGCAGCGTTTTTAACACCACCCAGTCCTTCTCGGGAAAGGCATCCGGGTCTTTAGCGGCGCGCATGGCAATGTACTCTGCCGTCCAGGGGCCAATACCGGGTATTTCCAGCAGGCCTTGCCGCATTAAACCGGCATCGCTACCAGCATCCAGATTCAGCACACCCTCATTTACCCGTTGCGCCAGTATCTGAACCGCCTTTCCGCGCTTCCGGGGCATACCAAGATGGGAAGGATTATCCATGGCAATCAGGTCTGCGCCTGGAAACTGGCCATCACTGGAATAGTGCTCCACAAGTGCCGTTACGAGATGGGTGGCACGTGCAACACTCACCTGTTGGCCAAAAATGGCCCGCACACCAAGCTCAAAGCCTGTCCAGCCACCGGGTACTCGCAATCCACCACCGGCGTGCATGTATGGCGCAAGCGTTTTGTGCTTTGCAAGCATTGCATCAATAATCGCACTGTTGGCATCCAGGTCAAATATTCGACGCACCCTGCTTAACAATTCGTCTGTTACAGCCTCAAACTCAACTGGAATTTGCACACGCAGGCCATCCTCGATCCACTCTACCTGAAGATAATTTTCACCACCCAGACACCTGCTATAACACAGACCCTCCACGGCTTCGTACGGCGGAACGGCACGACGTTTTAAAAAGTCATAAACCCAGAGATGGTCATAGGGCGGGTGCACCGTGAGATGGCGGATAAGCGTTGGTCTGGTTTCGTCCGGGTTTTTCACGCGTTTACAGAAATTCAATGGCTTTCAACTAATAGTTACCACACTATAATTGTTGCATACTTGAAAAACCTGCCAAATTTGGACATGCAATAGCCTTGTCACTGATACCCGAACCAGACCTTGCGGAATCACTGCTTTCGTTCAGGCAGGCTGGTGCTGCCAATTTATTGCTGGTACGTCCTTACAGTATCGACACCTCATGGCTTAGCCGGGTACAGAAAATTGAGCTTAGTGCGGTTTTTTTGCTTTCGGCACTTCAATCTGAAATACAGGTGTTGGGTTTTGTTACCGATGCAGCCCTGCCAGCGAGAAGCGATACATCTGTCACAGAGCAGGACTTTTACACCCTGGCTAAACATTATTCCGCTACTGTATTTGATCTGCAAAAAGCCATTCCCCTGCACAGCGTTGAAATCCCGAAACCGTGGGGCCAGGAAATCTGGTTTACCGGTATGGAAGACCGGGGGGTGAGCGGGGTAAGCAGCAATCTTTCTGAAGCACTCCCTGGGCAGTATCTGGAAAACACAAGCGTGCCGTTGCCATGGTTACTCTCTATGGCACCGCTGTTCACACATCAGGCAGTAAAACTTGCACTGTTGAAGATACTGGACCCGCTGCCCGATCCGGTACTGGGTGATTTGTATTTTGAGCTGCACAGTAAAAAGTATGAAGTTTATGTGGTTACCAGAATAGACGAACAAGCCTGGCCGGACGGTAAAGCGGGGATACGGCTGGGCATGAATCAGGATCAGCGCACACAATACTCAGGTGACAATGAGTTTCGCAGTTCCTTTCTTAAAGCAGTGCGGGCATACCATGCCGTGCGCAAGCGCATAGACACAGAGCCGAAACGGATTCCAACAAAAGCGGTAAGGGCAGAAGAACACAAACTGCGCATCCATATGCAAAGTTTTACCGCCGTGCAGTCATTAGAACTTGGGGATACTGTAGTAGTGCAACCCGACATGCCCCATTCCCTGTTGCACGGTGTGCGAGTCGTGGAATTTCAGTCCCCTGTATATGAGCGATATATAATTTCATTCGCACAAAAAGTGCTCACCCAGAATAACTGGGACAGTGAACAGGCGATAGAACGCATGCAGCTTGGTGCGCCCTCTTTGCCCGAGTTTGAAGCGGTGGAGTGTAACGATCTGGTCAACGTAGAGCGGATCGTCCGATTCGATGAATTTAATGTCTGGCAGATACGATTGCAGCCACAGGGCATCATCCGCCTTACACCCAACATACCTTACGCCATCTGCATGGGCATTAGTGGGCAGACCCATGTGGCAGGGCTGGATATTCTGCCCGAGCACGCCTGCCTGATACCACAGGCCGCCTGTAAATTGAATATAGAAAACACTAGCAATTCGACATCCGCCTGTTTAATTGCTGCGCCAGGTTTATGAAAAACACTATTAGACGCGTAAGCATCGCGATTTTTTTTTACTACCTGCTGTTTGTCTATCCGCCACTTCGCCTGCTGGATTTGTACACTGTTGACTGGCAAAACACCTTTGTACTGTTAGGTATTATGGTACTACCACCGATTCTTCGGGCTACTCACGAGATACGAGCCAATGGCTTCACGCGTTTACTCAGTGCTATAGCGTTTACCTGGCTGGGTATCTGTTTTCAGTTGTTTTTGCTGGTGGCAATCCACGACCTGATTAACCTGGCTTTCGCCATCCCCAATGAAATTTCTGCACCACTGTTAACATTGATTATTGGTGTGGTGGCTATTGGCGGTTTTATAAATGCACAGGTTATCAAGGTGCGAAACCTGGACATAAACGTTGATTTAGATGCAAGTGATGCGGTAACGGGGCTAACCGCCATACATATAAGTGATGCGCACATTGGTTCGCGCAGTCCCACCCTTTTGAATCGCATAGTAAAAAAAACCAATGAAGCAAACCCCGACTACGTTTGGATTACGGGAGACCTGATCGACTTTGCAAACATTTCCAAACAACAGCTATCGCCGCTTTCAGAAATCAGAGCCCCGGCATTTTATGTGATTGGCAACCACGAACGTTACGTAGACCTTGAAGATATTGATCAAAGGCTGCGCGAACTGGGTGTGAAGGTGTTGCGCAACGAGAGTATTACCCATGGACCCTTTCAGATAATTGGTATTGATGATGCTGAAAGAAAAACCATGGTTAGCGAACAACTGACACATATCACCGTATCCGATGAACACTATCCAGTGCTGTTATATCATCGGCCTGACGGTCTGGAGGCAGCAGCCGCCAAAGGTATTCGGCTGATGCTGTGCGGCCATACACACAATGGCCAACTGGTTCCGTTTAACTTTATTGTAAAGAAATTTTTTCCGCGCATTCAAGGATTGTTCTGCATAGGTAATACTACGCTCTATGTTTCCCCCGGGGTTGGAACCTGGGGACCGGTATTGCGCATAGGATCGCGCAGTGAAATAGCGCACATAAAATTCAATTGCTCCTAAAGAGAAAGCAACATGACAGATACATCAGACCTGATCATAGAACAAATCGAGATCGGCCCCATGCAAAACTTCGTTTACATCGTGGGATCGCGTAGTACGCGGGAGGTAGCCGTGGTTGACCCTGCATGGGACATAGACGGAATTTTAACTATGTTGGAAGAGCGCGATTACAAACTCACGTCGGCGCTGGTAACGCATTACCATCCAGATCATATTGGCGGGTCATTTGGCAACAATAAAATCCAGGGTCTTTCTGAACTGCTGGAAAGAAACCCCGTTAAAATCTATGTGCATAAATCCGAAGCAGCCGGTGTTAAGAAAGTAACCGGTATATCTGAATCAGATATGGAAAAAGTAAATTCAGGTGACACTTTAAAAGTCGGCCTGATCGATGTTGAATTTTTACACACACCAGGACATACGCCCGGTTCCCAGTGCTTTAAAATTAAAAACACGCTGGTTTCGGGCGATACATTGTTTATCCAGGGCTGCGGCAGAGTGGACCTGCCCGGTTCCGATTCAGAACAGATGTATCACAGCTTGAGAAAGCTGGCAGACCTGCCAGACGATACCCTGCTATTACCTGGGCACAATTACGGGGCAGTGCCAAACGCCACGATGGGCGAGACCAAAGCCCAAAATGCACACCTCAATGTCAGTGACCTGCCAACCTGGCAGCGCATGATGGGCTAATTCTCAATCGTGCTCCAAAATCAGGAGGGTAACAGGTGTGCAACCATGTCGCGTTCTTCACACAGCTCGGCTTCGGTGGCGTCCATGCGCTGTTGGCTAAAGTCGTTTATCTGAAGCCCCTGTACAATTTGCCAATCGCCCTCTGCACACACCACAGGAAAGGAGTAAATCAAACCTTTCTCCACCCCGTAGCTGCCGTCTGAATACACCGCCATGCTCACCACTTTACCGTTGGACCCAAGCGCCCATGAGCGCATGTGGTCAATAGCTGCATTTGCAGCTGAGGCGGCACTGGATGCGCCGCGGGCTTCAATTATAGCGGCACCCCTTTGTTGAACTGTGGGGATAAAGTCGTTCTCGTACCAATGCGTATCCACCAATTCCAAAGCAGCCTTGCCATTAACTGTGGCCCGGTGCAAATCAGGATACTGCGTTGCAGAGTGATTACCCCAGATACACAGGTCGTTAACGGCAGTTACGTGCTCACCGGTTTTGGCGGCTAATTGGGCCTCGGCACGATTGTGGTCCAGCCTTGTCATGGCAGTAAATTGTCGGGGATCAAGATCGGGGGCATTGCGCTGGGCAATCAGGCTATTGGTGTTAGCCGGGTTTCCCACCACCAGTATTTTCACCAAGCGGGATGCATGATCGCTTAGTGCCTTACCCTGCACTGAAAAAATCGCGGCATTGGCTTCAATGAGCTCTTTACGCTCCATGCCTTTTGACCTGGGTCGCGAGCCCACCAGTAAAGCATAGTCCGTATCCTTGAAAGCTACGTTGGGGTCATCTGTCAGAATCATTTCCTGCACCAGAGGAAAAGCACAATCTTCCAGTTCCATAATCACCCCTTTAAGGGCATCAAGTGCGGGCGTGATTTCCAGCAGCTGCAGAATAACCGGCTGGTCTTTACCCAACATTTCTCCGGATGCAATTCTGAACATGAGTGAATAGCCAATTTGACCGGCAGCCCCGGTCACTGTAACGCGTACAGGTGATTTCATTTTTTTGGTCCTTATGTGTCCTTGCTGGCAAAAAGCGCCTTCGTTATTGTACCAGTGTTCTTACGGGTACTCAGTAAATGTCCGATAAAATCACAAAACCGGTTTCTCCTGGACTGGCCATGGCCGACATTGAGCGGGCCTCCCTCAGGGCATGGCCTGCGCTTGAGGAAACAAGCCTGGGCAACTGGCGTTTGCGTTTTTCCAAAGGCTTCACCAAACGCGCTAATTCTGTAAGCATTATCGACACACACGACCACGCGATTTCACATTCTGAGTTGCTCGAAAAAATAGCTGCATGCGAACAGCTGTATCACGACAGGGAATTGGCCACTATATTTCGCCTGGTGCAGGTAATCGAAACAGAAAATTCCACAACTACTGCCCCCACAAACATAGATCGGGTCCTTGCGAGCAGAAACTACCGTTTCTGCGACGCCTCGTTAGTGCTGATAAAGAAATTGGATAGGACAGCCCCAGCACCCACCTCCATTCATTTCGTCGACATGCAAGCCTGGCTGGCGGGTTATCAGCAAATTTCAGGCACATCTGGTCAGGCAGAACATTTACACACCCTGTTATTAAAAGGAGTAAAGCCAGAGCTTTTGTTTGCGCTCGCTAAGCACAAACAACACAGCATCGCATGTGCGCTGGGCGTGCTGGATGGAGCATTGCTGGGACTGTTCGACATAGCCACGCATCCCGATTTTCGCAAGCAGGGCTTCGCTCGCGCACTGGTTCACCATCTGTGCGCCCGAGGATTTTCCAGTGGTGCAAAGTACGTCTACCTGCAGGTGCAGGAAGACAATTGCGCTGCTCTCGCGCTCTACGCCGCACTGGGGTTTAGCCCTGCCTATCGTTATGGCTACAGAATTGAAGGTGAATCCCGGATGCGCGTGACATGTGGCCCGAAAATATAGGCAGTACCTAATGCTGCTGTGATCACTGCTAGGAAGAGAAATGGGGCATCACATCTTCGATGTAACATTGCAAATTGTCCCAGTCGACGGGCGGACGAAAGGCTATGTTAATCCCTTGAATACCGATCTCCTTAAACTGACCGATCATGTCCACCGCCTGCTGCGCGCTACCGGCCAGAGATCCATCAGGATCAATATCCGGCGTACGTGTTGAGTTCATGTAAAAGCCAAGATTAACGCTGGTATCAATCTCTGCCGGGTCGCGGCCGATTTTCTCACAGGCCTGGCCAAGTCGAGCCAGGCGATCAGCCGCCAATTCGGGCGAGACATAGGGCATATTGAAGCCATCGGCATATTTCGCTGCAAGACGCACGGTACGTCGCTTGCCGCGCCCACCAATCCACAAGCGTAGTCCCAGCGGAGCGGGGCTACAAACGGCACCCTGAAAGTCGTAATATTTGCCTTTAAAGCTTACCTCCTCGCCCTTCCACAAGGCGTGGATGATGGCCAGCGCCTCTTCGAGCTGGTCGAAGCGTTCACCCAGCGGCGGAAAACCGTACCCAAATTCGCGAAACTCTTCTTCTAGCCAACCAGCACCAATACCGATGTCGGCACGACCTCCTGACAGGTGATCGATGGTTACCCCGGCTTTGGCGAGCACGCCAGGATTGCGAAATAAGGCACAAAACACCAGACAGCCGACCCGCACATTTTTCGTGCAGGCGGCCAAGCCAGACAGTGCCGCCACACCTTCAAAGCAGGGATTGGCCCGATCCTGCAGAGGATTTGCATAGAAGTGATCCCAGACGCTTACCCAATGAAAGCCATTCTCGTCACCTATCTTCCACAAGCGCTTCAATTCGCGCATGGAAAGGTCCTGGGGACCTGCATGTATGCCTAGTTTCATATCCGCTACTCCGCAATAAATAATATCTGGATGGCCAACAATTTACAGGGCGCTGTCCAGGCTCACCAGAATACGCTCAACATCCTTAAGCGTGTTGTAGTGCAGCAAGGATACCCGAACCACGCCATCGTCTATATCGATGCCCAGGTTCTTCAGAACGCGGGGCGCATAAAAATTTCCGTTTTCCGTGCCTATACCATCTTTTCGCATTAGCGTAGTGACATCCGCTGAGGATTTACGCAGCGGTTTAAAGGATATGGTTGCCGCGCGATCGCCGTCATCACAGTGCACCTTGCCAAGTAATCTGGCTTTGGAAGACTGATTAAGATACTCAAGCATCGGTCGGGCCAAAATTGTTTCATGGCCAAAAGTGAGCGTATGGATTGCCGCCATTTTAACCGCGGCGCTGTCACCGGCTTTACCCCCATGGTGCAGGTGCAAAGCATCGAAATAGTCCAGCACGCCCCGACAAGCCGCAATCTGTGCGTGCTGCGGACCAGCAGGATTATAGCGTTTGCTGTCTACATTCTGGGTGAAGTAGTGACTTTGTCCCAGCAGTTGATCAGACAATTGCCCATTAACGTAGAGAATTCCCTGGTGTGGCCCGAACACCTTGTACAGGCTAAACAGGTAAATATCGACACCAAGCGCCTTAAGGTCGCAGATATGGTGAGGGGCATAGGCCACTGCATCCACACAGACTTTTGCAGTGCCCTGGCTGCGTACTTTTTGCACGATATCGGCAACGGGATTCACCGTACCAATGAGGTTAGAGCAGTGGGTAAAAAATAACCATCGTGTGCGATCGCTTAGTAATTGGTCCAGATCTGCTGGATCCAGCAAGCCGGTAACGGGATTCACTGCCCACTCGCGGATGGTCACGCCCTTTTCTTCCGCCTTGCGTCGCCAGACACCGATATTCGCCTCGTGATCCTGCTGAGTGACTATAATTTCATCACCGGGCCCCCAGGCGGCACCCAGTGCCTGCGCCATGACGTAACTGTTCATTGACGTGGAAGGCCCGATTGTTAACTCGCCGATCTCAATATTCAGTGCCAGTGCCCAGCCCTGCCGCGCTGCATCCATAGCCTGACCGGCTTCCTGCGATGGCGTAAAGGCGTAGTAAGGCTGTACGCGGGTGTGCTGGTTGTAATGTTGCATTCGCTCAATAACCGGCTGCGCGACATAACTGCCACCCGCATTACAACAAAATACATGCTCGGGATTATCACTGCACTGTGGAAATTGTGCGCGCACGAAGTCGATATCAAGGATCATTGTTTGGTATTCCCCACTTCTGGTTTGTTAGTTCAGGCTCAACATAATATAGCCAGAAGTAGTGTGCAGTAACAGAGGAGAGACCTTTTGACGGCGATATTAGTCATTTGCCTCAGGCCTCGAACATCTTCCAGCAAACAAAACTTGCTTGAAGCGCCGTTTTCTGACATTTTTATCGACCGCATTCACAAAGTGGATGAAAGGTATTTTGATCTTTACGTTTTAAATCAACGGCTTAAAGTCAAAGCATCTAAGCAGCATTGGAATCCGGGAAACAAATCGAGGTATATTCAGGTAAGAAGAGGCGAACAATCGCCCGCTGTGGGTAAAACAGCACTGCCGTTATGCCTTGCACACAGAATTCGGGAGACCGCTGCATGACCGAAAACACGCAAATTGCGTGCACCAAATCACGACCGATTGGTCTGCCTGAGAAGTATGGCCTGTACGATCCTGCCAATGAACACGACAGCTGCGGCATCGGTTTTATTTGCGATCTCAAGGGTCGGGCGAGTCATCAGATTATTGTTGATGCGGACCACATCAATTGCCGTATGGAACATCGCGGTGGTGTGGGTTTTGAGGAAAACACCGGGGATGGCGCTGGCGTACTAACGGGCTTACCACACAAGCTCTTGCAGAGTATCGTTAAAAACGAATTCGGCGTAGCAATAGAACCCGGCCAATACGGTACGGGAATTTTCTTTCTTCCCCAGGATAAGGGTGAGAGAGAGGCTGCAACAGATTTAATCGAACAGGTAATAGCTGACTCGGGCCAGAGCTTTCTAGGTTGGCGTGTCGTTCCCACCGATCCTGTTCTGGCAGACGTAGGAAGCGCTGCTCTGGCAGCCATGCCTTACCTTGCGCAACCATTTATCGTATCGGCGCAAGGCATCGATAACGCCGAATTTGAGCGCCAACTTTACCTGATTCGTAAACGTGCAATAAAAAGACTTCGAAAAAACAGATCGTTGAGCGAGCGCAAACTAATTTACGTCTGCAGCCTTTCAACCAAAACCATAGTTTACAAGGGCATGCTTACTCCACAGCAGGTATTTCCGTTCTATTGCGATTTGCGCAATCCGGACTTCGAAACACATATAGCAATGGTGCACTCAAGGTTTAGCACGAATACGTTTCCGTCGTGGGATCGTGCGCAGCCAAATCGGTACTGTAGTCACAACGGTGAGATCAATACGATTCTTGGCAACCGCAACTCCATGAGTGCCCGGGAAAGCCTGATAGAGTCAACGCTGTTTAAAGAGCAGGTCACAGACCTGTTTCCGGTGATTGAAGAAGATTGTTCGGACTCGGGTAGTTTTGACAATGTGCTGGAGTTTTTGAGGCTAAACGGGCGCTCTCTCCAGGAAGCGCTGATGATCATGATTCCCGAAGCATGGCAGCGCCACACCCAGATGTCCGAAGAAAAGCGCGGCTTTTACGAATTTCATTCCTGCCAGATGGAACCCTGGGACGGACCTGCCTCTATCGCATTTACTGATGGAGATTGCGTAGGCGCTGTACTCGACAGAAACGGACTGCGCCCCAGCCGGTATTACATTACCGATGATGACAAATGCATTATGGCATCGGAAGTTGGCGTTCTCGATATTGATCCGGCCCGCATCACCAAGAAAGGACGCTTGCAACCCGGGCGGATTTTCCTGATAGATTTTGCTGAAGGTCGCCTGATACCCGATGCAGAACTAAAGACCAGGGTGGCACACGCGCGACCCTATGCGCAGTGGCTGAACAAGCACAGCCTGGCCTTTAAAGACCTGCCGGGTGATAAACCTATTCCCGAATTTGAAACACAGAACCTGTTTAACCAGATGCAGGCCTTTGGATTCACCACCGAGACCCTGCAATTTATGCTATTGCCCATGATCAGGGAGTTGCGTGATCCTCTCGGCTCTATGGGCAACGACTCTGCACTGGCTGTGCTTTCAGACAAACCGAGAATGCTGTACGACTACTTTAAGCAATTGTTTGCACAGGTTACTAACCCGGCGATCGATTCCATTCGTGAAGAAGTCGTGATGGCCTTGAATTGTTATGTGGGACCGGAAAAAAACCTGTTATCTACCACTCCGCAACACTGCGAACGCCTGCAACTGGATCACCCCATACTCTCCAATGTCGAACTCAGTTTAATCAGGCATATAGATTACCGGGGCTGGAGCAGTAGCGTTATAGACATTACACATAGCCAGGAGGTAAGCCTGGAAGCAGCACTGAGTGCTATCTGTGAGCGTGCAAGTGCTGCTGTTGAAGCGGGTGATAACCTGATTATTTTGTCGGATCGAAATATTAGTGCCACACAAATCCCCGTAAGTGCATTATTGGCGACGGGCGCGGTTCACCAACATCTGGTCGCCACCGCGGCACGTTCCAGGATTGGCGTTATCGTTGAAACCGGGGAAGCTCGGGAGGTTCAGCATCATTGTCTGTTAATCAGTTACGGTGCTGATGGCATTAACCCCTACCTTACCTTTGAAGCTCTGTTTCAGGCAGCCAGAGACGGGTATCTGAACAATGTACCCCACCTGTTGGTAAACAGAAACCGTGCAGGCAGTGAGGAGCGGCTTAAGGACAAAATTGTCGCCTCGTATAAAAAGGCCATCGGCAAAGGCATGATGAAGGTCATGGCTAAAATGGGTATTTCAACGCTGCAATCGTATAAAGGCGCACAAATATTCGAAGCGATTGGTCTTGCCGACGAAGTCATTGAGCGTTGTTTTAAAGGCACGGCAAGCCGTATTCGGGGTGTTGGATTTAACACCTTATCCGAAGAACTGTTACGCCGACACCAGTTGGGTTATTCAGCCGAAGCAAAACATTCGTCCAACCTGCCCAATCCGGGAGACTTCCACTGGCGTGCCGGTGGCGATCGACACATGTGGGATCCGGCTTCTATCGCAGCACTACAAAATGCTGCGAGAAATAACGATGAGAGTGCCTATTGGCAATTCGCAAAACTCATAAATGAACAAAACAACAAGTTTGCCACCCTGCGCGGGCTCCTCGAATTTAAAAGGGATGTGAACGGCGGACCAATACCGCTGGACGATGTTGAGAGTGAAGCGGAACTGGTTAAACGTTTTGCAACCGGTGCCATGAGCTTTGGATCAATTTCCCAGGAAGCACACGAAAGCCTTGCTATCGCCATGAACCGCATTGGTGGCAAATCCAATACCGGGGAAGGCGGGGAAGACGCCAACAGGTTTGCTCCCATGGCAAATGGTGACTCCAAACGGTCTGCAATCAAGCAGGTGGCCAGCGGCCGGTTCGGCGTGACTATAAATTATCTTAGTAACGCCGATGAATTGCAGATCAAGATAATCCAGGGTGCCAAACCGGGAGAAGGCGGTGAGCTGCCCGGACCCAAGGTAGACGATTATATCGCCAGCCTGAGATATTCCACACCCGGGGTTGGGCTAATTAGTCCTCCACCCCATCACGATATCTATTCCATCGAAGATATGTCCCAGCTTATTCACGATCTTAAAAACGCAAATCCCAAGGCGCGTATTAGCGTCAAACTGGGTGCTGAGTTGGGTGTAGGGACAGTCGCCGCCGGAGTTACAAAAGCGCGTGCAGACCATATTGTTATCGCCGGTGATACCGGTGGAACAGGGGCCTCCCCCCTTACCTCAATAAAACACGCAGGCATTCCCTGGGAACTGGGGGTTGCTGAAACACACCAGACCCTGGTGCAAAATAACCTGCGCTCTCGGGTTGTATTGCAAACGGATGGGCAGCTAAAAACCGGAAGGGATGTAGCTATAGCTGCCCTGTTGGGCGCCGAGGAATTTGGTTTCGCAACAGCACCCCTTATCACTTTAGGTTGCATAATGATGCGCAAATGCCACCTCAATACCTGTCCTGTAGGTATCGCAACCCAGGATAAAGCACTACGCAAGAAATTTGCCGGACAACCTGAGCACGTTACCAACTACCTGTTTATGGTGGCAAAGGAGTTACGTGGCATTATGGCGCAACTGGGATTCAAAACCCTGAATGACATGGTGGGCCGCGTGGATGCACTGCAAGTTGAGAAGGTGGTGGATCACTGGAAAACCGAGGGGCTGGATTTAAGCCTGTTGCTCACTGCTGCCCAACAGCCCAAAGACTGCCTGGGTGTATATCGTATCCATGACCAGAATCACGGTCTGGATAAATCACTGGACAACAAACTCATCGAGCTGGCCGAACCGGCATTAAGCAAGGGCGAGAAAGTACGTTTTGAAATGCCCATAGTAAATACTAACCGCGTGGTTGGGGGGATGTTGTCCAACCGCATCATTGAACGCGTTGGGCCACAAATGCTGCCCGATGACACCATACACTTTAAGTTTACCGGTAGCGCGGGGCAGAGTTTCGGTGCCTGGCTGGCTAAAGGTATTACGCTGGAAGTGGAAGGAGATGCTAACGACTACATCGGCAAAGGGCTCTCGGGTGGCCGGGTTGTTGTATATCCGCCAAAGACCAGCCAGTTTCTTGCCGAGGAAAATATCATCGCCGGCAATGTTGCCCTGTATGGCGCAACTTCCGGTCACGCTTATCTTCGTGGCGTTGTAGCCGAGCGATTTTGTGTACGCAATAGTGGCGCATCTGCTGTCGTAGAAGGGGTAGGAGATCACGGCTGCGAATACATGACAGGCGGACGCGTGGCAATATTGGGACCAACCGGTCGTAACTTTGCAGCAGGAATGAGTGGGGGAATCGCCTATGTGTGGGACCCACACGCTACGTTCCATCGCCGCTGCAACCGCGAAACAGTGGATCTGGATCGAATGGAAAGTGAACAGGACAACCAGGAACTGTGCGCCCTGATTGAGGCACATGCCTTATATACAGGTTCTGTGGTTGCCCGCGCCCTGCTGGATAACTGGGTTATCTCTTCTACCCAGTTCGTAAAGGTAATGCCAAAAGATTACAAACGCGTTCTGGAATCACAGGTCCAAAAAAAAAAGCAGCTGCCAGAACTTGATATCGCACACAGTGTAGCGTGACGCATTGTTAAAGTAACAAGAAGGAATACGCCAAATTATGGGAAAGGTTACCGGCTTCGCCGAATTCGCGCGCGATGCAGCACCCTATAGAGATGTAGACCAGCGCATGCTGGACTACGATGAAATCTACATCTCCCACGATGAGCAGCGCCTGGTTACACAGTCTGCACGATGCATGGATTGTGGCGTGCCCTTTTGTCAGTCGGACGAGGGCTGCCCGGTATATAACCTGATTCCTGAATGGAATGATCTGGTGTACCGAAACCATTGGCATGACGCACTGAATCGTTTGCACCATACAAATAATTTCCCCGAATTTACCGGACGCGTATGTCCGGCACCCTGTGAGGGCGCTTGTGTGCTGGGCGTTACAGACCCTGCAGTAACTATCAAAAATATTGAGATGGCCATAGTAGATCGCGGCTTCGAGGAAGGCTGGATCGTGGCACAGCCTCCTGATTCACGCACTGGTAAGCGGGTTGCGGTTGTAGGTTCCGGCCCCGCAGGGCTTGCTGCTGCTGCACAACTCAACCAGGCCGGACATCTGGTTACGGTATTTGAGCGCGCAGACCGAATAGGCGGTCTGCTAATGTACGGCATTCCCAACATGAAGCTCTCCAAGGACGTTGTCGATCGTCGCGTTCAGATTCTGCGGGATGAGGGGATTACTTTTGAAGTGAATGCCAACGTAAGTGACGGAAACAAAGGCAGCATTTCAGTTCAGAGCCTGAAAGATACTTTTGATGCCGTGCTGTTTACCACCGGCGCAACAGTACCCCGTGACTTGCCAATTCCCGGAAGGGAACTCGAGGGGGTGCATTTTGCCATGGATTTTTTAACGCAAAATACCCGCAGCCTTCTGGATTCAGAGCACGCGGATGGCAACTTTATTAGCGCTGAAAACAAACACGTGATCGTGATCGGTGGCGGTGATACCGGCACAGATTGCCTGGCAACCTCGGTGCGCCACAGCTGCAGCTCACTGGTTAACTTCGAAATTCTGGATACCCCACCTGAAAACAGGGCCGCCGATAATCCCTGGCCAACGTGGCCAAAAATATTTCGTGTGGATTATGGCCACGAGGAAGCCACAAGAAAATTTGGCAATGACCCCCGTACCTATTCTATTTCAGGCAAGGCCTTTCAGGGGGAAAACGGCAAACTAACGGGGATAATCACCCAGGAAATCAGCTGGCAGGACGGCAAACTCGAGTTTTTGCCAAATACAGAAAAACTCTGGCCTGCAGACCTGATTTTGTTATCCATGGGTTTTCTGGGGCCGGAGCATGAAGCTTCCGATGCCCTAAATTTGCATTACGACGAGCGCTCCAATTATCAGGCCAGCCTTGAGGATTTCAGAACCAATATCGACGGGGTTTTTGCCGCTGGAGATTGTCGGCGCGGCCAATCCCTTGTGGTGCGTGCTATTTTTGAGGGGCGCGAAGCAGCAGCAAGTATCAATCGCTATCTTCAGGGTTAAACCCGGTGGCTGTTAGCTACTGCTACACAGGGTTTCGCCCAGGTGTTCTGTATCAACCTGATCAACAATACGTGCCGAGCCGATAGCGTCAATCAGAATCAGTCGAAGTACGCCGTCCACCACTTTTTTGTCCATGCCCATAGTCCTTAGCATGTCTTCAGCATTCATATCCTGATCTACACACACCGGTAATCCGGCAGCATGCAGCAGGCGCTTTGTTCGTTCTACATCGTGTTCACCCAACAAGCCCATCCGGCGCGACAGGTCTGCAGCCATCACCATGCCTATGGCAACTGCCTCACCATGCAGATAACGCGTGTAGTCAGTCAGTTTTTCAAGGGCATGGCCAAAGGTGTGACCAAAATTAAGTATCGCCCGAAGCCCCTTTTCCCGCTCGTCTTGTGCTACCACCACGGCCTTGATTTCGCAGGATTTTTTGATGGCTAGCACCAGCGCTTGTTGATCTTTTGCACGCAGCGCCTGCACGTTACTTTCCAGCCAGGAAAAAAATTCCCTGTCCCAGATAAGTCCATACTTGATTACCTCTGCAAGGCCTGCCGAAAATTCTCTTTCCGGCAAGCTGTTTAGCACATCGGTATCAATCAACACACATCCAGGCTGATAAAAAGCACCCAGCATGTTTTTGCCTGCGGGATGATTTACACCGGTCTTACCACCCACGGAAGAATCTACCTGCGCCAGTAAGGTCGTAGGAACTTGCACAAATCCGACCCCACGCTGATAGGTGGCGGCTGCAAAGCCGGTAATGTCTCCCACCACGCCACCACCCAATGCCAGCAGTGTTGTCGTGCGGTTATGGCGGCTGGACATCAGCTGATCTATTACCTGTGCATAGGTAGCAAGCGTCTTGTACTGTTCTCCATCGGGTATCAGGCAGACATCCAGTGCACGCGATGCCAGGGTCTCTCTCAAAATAGGCAGGTAAGCGGCAGCCACCGTTTCGTTAGTCACCACCATTAGTTGTTGGCCCGGCAGGTGCGGGGTAAGCACATCCGCACGGGCAAGAAGGCCGCCGCCAATGTATATGGGGTAGGATCTGTGCCCTAAATCGACTGTTAATTTTTTATGCATGACCCATATCTCTCATTGCTATCAAGATTGATCCGAAATGAGCGCACGCGCAATAGTGCGTGCCAATACCTTGGGGCTTGTATGTTCGGCATTATATTCCAGATCCGCAATTTCCCTGTACAGCGGCCCGCGTTCAAGCTGTAATTTTTCAAATACATCCAGGGCATTTCCGTCGCGCAAAAGCGGCCTCGTAGTAGACCGATGCGTACGTTCAACCAAATGGTTTAACGAGCTCACCAGATAGATAACTGTGCCACGCGTTACCAGATTACGACGGTTATCTTCCTTCAAAACAACTCCACCGCCGGTCGCCAGTACAATACCGCGTTTTTTGGTTAGCATATCGATAGCGCTGGCTTCGCGCTTTCTAAATCCGGATTCGCCTTCTTTATCAAAAATCCAGGAAATAGCGGCACCCGCCCTCTCCTCAATTACACGATCCGAATCATAAAACTCAAGCATTAGCTCTTTGGCAAGGTATTTCCCCACCGTGCTTTTGCCTACAGCCATGAGCCCAACCAGAAAAATGTTTGTATTGATATTTTTCATAAACGGTGTGAGCCCAATAACAAAACGGCGCAATATGCGCCGTTTAGTCTACTCATACGAAGCAGCTTCGTTAAGCTTTCATTACTGCGACGTGAGCGTGTCCTGAATTATCCGTGGTGTTATAAAAACCAGAAGCTCCTGTTTGTCATCCCGCTCTGTGGTGCGACGAAACAGCACTCCAATATAGGGTATGTCACCGAAGAACGGAGTTTTGGTTACCGAAGTAGTTTTATCCGTGGTGAATATTCCACCAAGAACAATAGTCTGTCCGTTTTCAACAAGTACCTGTGTGGTAATTTCATTGGTATTAATAGCAGGTGGGCCACCGCCGCCCTCGCCAAACTGTTGGCCAACCGTGTCCTGGTTAATTCGCAAATCCATGATAATACGATTATCCGGTGTAATCTGGGGAGTTACTTCCAGCAGCAATACCGCCTCTTTAAACGACACCGTTGCAGCACCACTACTACTGGCCTCGGCATAGGGTACTTCAACACCAGACTTGATAGTAGCGGTCTGTTTATCCGAGGTGATTACCTTGGGACGGGCGATTACTTCGGCATGGCCTTCACTACCCAATGCAGATAATTCCAGATCAAGAATATAGTCATCGCCAACGAGGCCTATACCCAGACTGGTTACACCCGGACCCTGTACACCCAGATCAACGCCAAGCGCATCAGGGAAAACAACTGTAGCGGTATTGTTAAGCTCTACCAGCGTTTCAATGGAGCCACCATAAAGAAGATTCGATCCACCATTATTTTTGATAGCGCCGCCACCCCAGCGAATTCCAAGCTGTTGTGAAAAATTGGCGTTGGCTGTCACGATGCGTGATTCGATGAGAACCTGGCGCACCGGGATGTCCAGCTGCAGGAGTATTTTTCTGAACTCTTCAAGCTTGGCAGCTGTTTCGGTAAGTATTACCGAATTGGTACGCTCATCAACAATTACGCTGCCGCGCTCAGACAGCAGGGTGGGCCCGTCGGTGCCATTAAACAGTTCAAACAATCGGGTAGCGTTGGCGTAACGTACCTGAATAAATTCTGTGTGCAGGGGTGCCAATTCCGATATCTGGCGCTGGTTTTCAAGTTCCAGTTTTTCACGTGCGGCAATTTCTGCAGCTGGTGCCACCAGCAGGACGTTACCTACTTCGCGTTTATCCAGGCCCTTGGTTTTTAATATAAGATCAAGCGCCTGATCCCAGGGTACATTTTTTAATCTCAAGGTAATGCGTCCTGCAACCGTATCACTGGCTACCAGATTCAGATCGGTAAAGTCAGCAATCAACTGCAAAACAGAACGTACTTCAATGTCCTGGAAATTAAGCGAAAGTTTTTCGCCTTTGTACTTGAATATGTCTTCCTGGCGTGCAACTTCCTCCCTCGTTAAGGGGTTTACATTCAAACTGAAAGTCTCATCCGCCTGGAATGCCAGATAATCATATGCACCCGTAGCAGTCACCATAAAGCTTACGTCGTCACCTTCCTGCAAGGCATCCACAACCTGCACAGGAGTTGCAAAATCCGTGACATCAAGGCGTCTGCGCAAATTTGTTGGTAGTTCTGTATCGCGAATAATTATCTTGATCTTTCCGGATTCGCTCGTGACATCCACCTGTGCTTTTGGATAGGACAATTTGATCGTCACTTCACCCGCACCACCTTTACCACGATTAAAATCAACACCGTCAATACGTGATTCAACAGCATTGCTTGCTATATATGAAGAGGTGTCATCAGCACCATAATTAGTCGCAGGCATGGGTACGCCGGTAGAGCCATCAGCACCAACCAGAACTGTCAAAGTATTGCCTCGCACAGTGGTGTCATAGGCAACCAGTTGGGATAAATTTACAATAATGCGCGTTCTGTCCTTTGTTTCAATGACGGAAACCTTGCGTGCGTTACCATTACCAAGGGTATGGTGTTTCTCTGCAAGGCCGCTTGCAACGCCTTTCAGGTCGAGGGAAATTCTCGCGGGTGTATCAATCGTGTATCCCTTCGGCTCTGGCGGCTGACCGTCAAACGTCATCAGAATTTCGGTCTGATCGCCCGGCAATGATGAGAACTGGATTTTTTCCAGGGTGGTGGCAGATGCCCCCAGTGCGAACACCGAGACAATAAAACTTGCCAGCATCCAACGCAATGATGTGAATTCGTGATCCATTTTGTCCATCCTCATACTTCAGCACTACCCATCGTCATAGTCCGCCTTCTTTGAATCCATCCGCCCAATCCATCGGACACAATTTCAAGCAGCTCAATTTCAGTGTCAACAACTCCGACAATTTTGCCGTAGTTGGTGCCCATATAATCTCCTACGCGAACCTTATGCACCCCGCCTTCGGTATCGCTTACCAACGCATACATGATTGGTCCCTGAGCCAGGGTGCCGACCATTTTTAACTCGCCTATGTTGAATTGCTCCAGATAGTGTTTTACACGATCAAAATCGGGTTTCACTTTTGGATCCCCGGCGGTGCGCGCAACCGCTTTTATTACTACCGGTGGCTCAAAGGGGCTGCGTAAGCTGGCGGCACTGTAAGCAAAAAGCGTGTATTGCTCCAGAGCAGGAAGGGGTGCGATACGACCCTTGGGTCGAGCATCCACTTCTGCCATATACTCTTCAAGGTCTGCTAAACCAGACTCACCATCGCAGCCTTGCAAGATCACCATTAGCAAAATAAGAAGAATTGCATTTTTGTTAGTTTGCACTATTTATTCTCCTCTTCCACGTAACGATAAGTTTTCGCGACAATCGACATGCGCAAATTCGAATTTCCAATCGGCAATATCGTGAAATCATGCAGGGTAACGATTCTGGACAAACTGGCCACACTGCTAACGAACGCTCCCATGTCATGGTAGGAACCTTCTACGTTTATGTTAATCGGCAATTCAATATAAAACTCAGCCTGGGATTCGGCCTGCAGTTCAATGCTGCCTATTTTGAGATTATGCTGGAGCGCGGAAAGTGTAATATCTTCCAACAAACCAGGCACCTCAGTGTCACTTGGAAGTTGGCGAAGCAAAGCTCCAAACGTGGCTTCCATTTCCACTTTCTGCTGTCGGTATTCTTCCAGATTTGCTGATTGTGCAGCTTTGTCTTCATACTCCCGCTTAAGGTCCAGTTCTTTAGCCTCAACCCGTGCCAGCAAATCCTGCTTGTCGGTGAGATACAGAAAATAACCCCCCGTAAGCAACAAACTGAATATGATGACCAACAGTATTACCTTAATAACGCTGGGCCAGCCCCCAACATTACTGAGATCAATATCATTGAAATCAAAATCCTTTAACTGTTCCAGCGTGTCCTGAATAGCCATGCCTATTCCTCCTCAGCAGGTTTTCGGGGGTTCACCCGAACTGCTGACATCTGGAAAGTACTAGCCTGGTCACCCACAGCACTGTTTTCCCGAATGCCCTTCAAATTAGGGCTGGAAAACCATTCCGAACTTTCCAGGTTTCTCATTAACGAGGAAATTCGGTTATTGGATTCAGCGATACCATCCAGGCTTAATCCGGTTCCGGCCATGGTCACTTTGGTGTAATGCACGCCCAGAGCCAGTGTTCTTACCAGATCATCAAAAATGTGTACGATAATCGGCCGGTTACCCTGCAGTTCCTGAATCACACGCATTCGAGCCAGTAATACTTCACGCTCTTCGCGTAACTTGCTGATTTCGGCAATCCGATCGTTCATTACGTTAATTCGATTTTGAACAAAAGTATTTCTACCCTGCTGATTTTCAATGAGGCTATCCAGAAATACACCCGCACCCATAACCAGAACCAGGGCAAACACTACAACGATGCCCAGTTGGGTTAAAAATTCGTTTTTCTTTCTTTCCCGCTCCCACTCACGCCAGGGCAGTAGATTAATTTTAGCCATTAGTCAAAACTCCTCATGGCCAACCCGCAGGTAATCATCATTGCGGGTGCATCATTCGCCAGGGCACCAGCATCCACTTTGCTGGACAGCGACATATCTGCGAAAGGATTAGCGATAATGGTGGGCGTTCCAAGTTTATTCTCTATCATCGCAGCAAGACCCTCAATGGATGCTGTACCACCCGCCAATACAATGTAGTCCACATCGTCATACTGGCTGGAAGAGAAGAAAAATTGCAATGAACGTGTCACCTGTTGCAGTACTGCTTCTTTAAAAGGCCGAAGCACCTCTTCCTCATAGTCATCCGGTAAACCACCCTGTTTTTTGGCCAGGCCTGCTTCTTCAAATGACAAGCTGTATCTGCGTTGAATTTCTTCAGTGAGCTGTTTTCCACCAAAAAGTTGTTCACGGGTATAAATGGATCGATCATCCGCCAAAACACTCAGCGTGGTCATCGTGGCACCTATATCCAATATGGCTACCACCATGTCTTCCGAACTGCTCCCCAGTTGGCCCTGGATTAGTTCAAAAGCGCGCTTCATGGCATGTGCTTCGATATCTACGATGCGAGCGGTCAAGCCACCCATCTCCATGGCAGCCTCTCGTAATTCAACATTTTCTTTTCGACAGGCCGCTAACAGCACTTCTACCTGATCCGGGCTCTGCTCGGACATTCCCTGCACTTCAAAGTCTATTGAAACTTCATCCAGTGGATAAGGGATGTACTGATCTGCCTCAACGATAATCTGGTTTTCCATTTCCTCATCAGTCAGACTGGCATCCATCTCAATAACCTTGGTAATGACCGCGGAACCGGCCACAGCAACTGCAACATTACTGGATCCTGCCCTGGATCTTGAAAGCAGGCGTTTTAATGCTTCACCAACACCCTCAACATCACTAATATTCTTTTCTATAACGGCGTTGGGTGGAAGAGGCTCCACCCCGTATGATTCAACCCGGTATCGACCATTGGACCGCGAAAGCTCCAATAACTTCACGGAAGTGGAACTTACATCAAGGCCGAGGAGTATATTAGACTTCTTCTGGAATAGGCCCACACTAATTTCCTTTTAAACGCAGGTACTTACGTTGATCTTATACAACTTAACATTAGATACTACTCTTTTAATGAGAGCAACCCGATGTTAGCTAAAAGTCAGCTGGCCTCCAATTAGGTGTACCCTACAAAATTGAAGTATCCCACACAGCCAATATTCGAAACCCCATGAAAATCAGGACTACACGTTTCGTAAGACATATTATCTGGTTCATGGCCACAGGATTATGTGCCGCAGTACTCACTCTGGCAGGCACGTTCCTCTATTTGGACCCCCAAATACCCTCAGCTGTGAGTTATCGCAACGTTAAGTTGGAAACTCCGTTACGAATATACAGTGAAAACAACGCCTTACTGGCCGAGTTCGGCACGCGAAGGGTAATTCCGGTGAATCGTGAGGACATTCCACCACTGCTAATAAGTGCTGTACTGGATACCGAAGACAAGCGTTTTTACTCCCACAGCGGGATCGACCTGATATCGCTGCTTAACGACGTTATTGAACTGGTGCTAACTCAGGAAATTAGCACCGGTGCCAGCACCATCACGATGCAGCTGGCAAAAAACGTCAGTTTTTCTCTCGAGCAGACTTTTATCCGCAAGTTCAAGGAAATGCTGCTAGCCCTCAAAATAGAACAGGAACTCAGCAAAGACGAAATTTTAACGCTCTATCTTAACCTCGTACCATTCGGCAAGCGCGCATATGGTGTGCAGGCTGCAAGCCTTACCTACTACGGTAAGCCACTGGATGAACTTAATTTGCCGCAGCTGGCTATGCTCGCCGGTATTCCTCAGGCGCCAGAGGCTGGAAATCCCATTAATGGCCCGGAACGCGCCCTCCGTAGACGTAATGTCGTGCTGGACAGGATGTACAGCCAGGGGTCCATTTCCAGAGAGATGTACGAGCAGGCAATCGCGGCACCTATCACTGCCCAGGTGTATAGTCGTGAGCTGGACCTGGATTCGCCCTACCTGGCCGAATGGGTCCGCCAGCAACTGCTGGAGCGCTACCCGGATGACCTCTATACGGGGGGCTACGAAGTATTCACTACCATCGACTCGCGACTTCAAAAGGCTGCTGTCGATTCCGTGCGCAAGGGTTTGATAGGCTATGATCGCAACCACGGCTACCGGGGCGCTGAAGAACAATTTGATCTGGAAGAGTACGGCTATACCGGTGAGTTTATAGCTCTGGAAGAAATTGCTACAGAAACTGTGCAGGAACAGGAAGTTCCTGATCGCTACGAGGCATTATTGGCGATACTTGACGCCCACCCTGAGCGGGGTGGCCTCCAATCCGCAATGGTGCTGAAAGTAGGCGAGCAAAGTTTTTCCATGCTGCTTGCCGATGGCGAAGTACACACCATGCCATGGCAAGGTATGTCCTGGGCCCGATTATATGTAGATGTGAACAGTAAAACCGGGTCGCCCGACAGCGCATCTGACGTGGTACGTCCCGGTGATCTCATTCGTGTGTATAAACTTGAAGACACATGGCGGTTGTCTCAACTACCTGAAGTGCAAGGCGCACTGGTATCACTGAACCCCAATAACGGTAATATTAAAGCCCTGGTCGGCGGCTTTGATTTTAACCAGAACCAGTTTAATCATGTACTACAGGCTACACGCCAGCCCGGATCCGGGCTAAAACCATTTGTCTATTCGGCTGCGATCGCCAATGGAGTTACCCCTTCGGATATTTTTATGGACGCGCCACTGGTATTTAGCGACTCCAATCTGGAAACCATCTACCGACCCAAAAATGACGGCGGCCGTTACAACGGCCCCACCCGCCTGCGTGAAGCCCTGTATCGATCGATTAACCTCGTATCCATGCGTGTGCTGCTAAAGGTAGGAGCAGGAACTGTTCTGAATCACGTGAGCAAATTTGGCTTCGACACCAGTAATTTTCCACGCAATACACAACTCGCGATTGGGGGTGGCACCATCGAAGTCACGCCCATGCAAATGGCTTTGGCCTATTCCGTGCTGGCAAACGAAGGGTATCGCATAGAGCCCAATATAATAACCAGGGTAATTCGTCAGGGGGATGGCACCATATATCGGGCCTCACACCCGGTGGTCTGCGATCCGTGTGAAAGTAAGAGTGAAATAAAGAGCGAAGCAGAAGGTGGGGTAAACATCGAAACGCAACCTGGGAAAATCAACTCAGAAGAAATACAGTCCACTGCAGAGCGCTCAGGCAATCCCGACTCACCGACCGAAGAACTCTCCCGGCTAGGCACAGAAACAGCAGAAAACGAAGACTCGGCAGAATCACCTGAGCCCGAGCTTATTCCGGCACAAAGTGTGGTTGACAAAAGTAATGTTTTTATCGTGAATTCCATGCTGCAGGACGTAATTCGTCGCGGTACGGGAGTGCGTGCTAATCGAGCATTCAAGCGCAGGGACCTATCCGGAAAAACCGGCACAACCAATGAGGCTGATACCTGGTTTAACGGCTATAACCGAAACCTGGTCACGACTACCTGGGTAGGCTTCAGCGACGGCAGGCCCCTCGGCGATGGTGAGTACGGATCAAACCGGCCACTGCCCATCTGGATTGACTACATGCAGGAAGCATTGAAAGACACGCCCGAAACTACGAGGCAGCAACCGGAAGATGTCATATCCCTGAAGATCGATCCGCGAACCGGCGAGCGTGCAAGACCGGGCCAATCCGACGCCATATTTGAATACTTCCTGAAACAATACCCACCCCGTGCCAACACCCTGAACAATCGCAGAACGGGTGGCGAAGACGAGGGAGAACTAATTGCTGATGATATTTTTTAGTTTCATGTCCATATGAAACTTGAAATGGATCCTATAACGAAAAACGTTTTCGCATTCTTTTACAATATGCCTGCAGGTTCTCCATTTTTTCAGCCGCACTTTTCAATGGCGAGGGAAATGGTGCAAACAATATAGCTGCAACAAACGCGTACACAGTGGCATCAACACTTCCAACTTCAACACCCATCATAAACGGTTTCTTGCCAAGGTATTCCGAAATCGCCTCCAAATCCCGAATGCCAAATTTGTACACACTTTCCGAATCATGACGTCCAACGCCCTGCGCTCTCAAGGATTGCCTAACCTGTTTGTGAACAAGCCTGGGTACAACTACGCGGCCCGGCCAGGGTATGCCGCCAAAAAAATGCTGCCTTATAACTGCCCAGTTCGATGCATCCATCCATCGACTATATAGAATCACCCAATACAATCGTTCTTCACACAAACGCGTAAATGCGTGACTAACGGCCAGTTCCTCGGCAGATAACGCGTCGTCGAATTTCGCCTTGTGTTTAGTCTGCAGATATTCACTAATGCTCACAGAATCTGGAATCAATTCCTGACCATCCTTTAACACTGGCAATTTGGCGTGCGGCATCCTGCGTGCATCAGATAAATCTTCCCGCACATAATCAAGACCAGCCAATTTGAGTAAAATTTCGACTTTGGTACAAAAAGGGCTGGCACTGGACGAACCAAACGCAGCCGGGTACTGAATAAGCGTTAACATGTGAAACGACCTGAATAATGAACTATAGAAAGTATGCACCCACGCTGTTGACACCGTGTTGGCATGAGTGAATAAAACGCTTATTCAACATCCAGTCGTAGCTGCGCAAGAAACGCATCCCAGGATTTTTTCGGATCTTTGGGATAAGCAGAAAGCAATACCTGCAATTTCTGAATTCTGTCCAAACGAAACACGCGAAAACCCTGTCTTAGCTCACACCAGCTAACTACAGTCCAACTGCGTCCCCAGAAAACCAGGCCCAACGGCCTTATTCTCCGGGAGCTCGTATCCTTGCGTAAATCTACATAATCGATGTCCACATACCGGCTGTTGTCTACCGCCCTGCGTAAAGAACCCAATACTTTAGAGTCCTTTTTGCTCAGCCACGGTTTACCCGAAAACAGTTGGGGAGGATTTACACTGCGTCTATTTCGATTGCTGGAAATAGCCTCTATCTTTGCAAAAGCCTGACGGGCAGCCTGTGCAAGATCTTCATCAGTGCTGGATTCAACCAGCCGGGCACCAAAGGCCAGAGCATCCATTTCTTCATCGCTTAGGGAAATAGGCGGGAGAGAGAATGAAGAAGCCACCGTAAATCCTTTACCGGCACTTCCGGTGATAGGAATTCCAGCGAGGCGCAAATCGTTTATGTGCCGATGAATAGTGCGGGTAGACAACTCCAGCCGCTGCGCCAGGTATTCAGCCGTGGTCATTTTGCGACTACGGATAATCTCAATAATTTGAAAAAGACGATCTACTCTACGCATCTATACATAACTACAAAGTGGAGCAATAAATCAGACTACTGAACAATCTTAATCATATCACCAGGGCGAGGTTCCCCGAGCGGGTAGTCGCCATTAATCAGACGCAGCATTTCTTCTGCGGACTGCTTGATTGAGCTTTTTTGGGCCAGCTTCTTGTAGGTATCTCCGGGTTTACTCTCTACCAGCTTTATACGCTGGTCGTTGGCTAGTTTTAGATCATCGCCTCTCATGGCGCGCATCGACTCAATCACCGCCCTGAAATTTTTTCTGAATTCTTCCTGGTCCATGTTTGGCCCGGCCTCTCCCCTGAATAAATAGGTACCTCCGTCATGATAAACAACAGCAATCATATCAAGCTCAGCTGTCTTGTTGGTGGCATCCAGGCTGCCGACGTAGGCAGTGGAACCCTCAAAAGTGATTTCCTCTCCTTCAAGTAAGTCGTCCCTTTTAAGCTTGTCGCGAATGTATTGTTCCGGCGTGAGTTCCGGATCTCCATCTTGCTGCTGAAAATTAACAAAGGCGTGTGACGCCCCGGTGGGATGTCTGGCCCATACGCGGTTACTTGAATTACTCAGATCCCACTCTTCTGGAAAATCCACTACCAGGCGAAGGCCACTATGATAATAGGAGTGCTCCCGCACCAACCCCGCTGCTGCTTCATCACCAAATACCAGCCCATCAATATACTTCTCAAAGTCGTCTACTGGCTCGGCCAGCTCTTCAGGCAACAGGGACTGGGATTTTTGTACCGCCTCGTGCAAGCGTTTGTCATTTTTGGGGTGCGTGGAAAATACACCATGGTATCGCTGCCGCTCGTTTTGTACTTCAGTAGAAAACGATTCATGGTCTTTAAGTACCATGACAACCTCAATCATAGCGGTGGGGTTATAACCGGCCCGGGCCAGCGCTTCGCCCCCAAACTCATCGGATTCCAGCTCCATATCGCGACCGTAGCCTGAAACGATGGTGGCGGTGGCTGTATTTGACAAGTCCATCAGCTCGCCCCGCCCGGTCATCACGGCGGCAACAAATCCTGCAATATTGCCAAAGGCTGCTGTTCGTTTTCGCCGCGTTGCATGGGAAAGTGCCACGTGACCAATCTCATGCCCTATTACCGCCGCTAATTGGTCCTCTGTATCCAGGTATGCAATCAGGCCCCGATTTATAAAAATATAGCCATCGGGCAGGGCGAATGCGTTTACCACCGGGTTATCCAACACCGTAAAGTAATATTCCTTGCCGTACAGGCCCTGAACGCGCAGTAGACGCTCACCAATGTTCTGCACATAGGTTTGCCACTTTTCATCCTGGTAAATCTGGTCTTTTTCGACAAATTCGTTGTAGAGTTTTTCACCGGGACCGGCAAAAAGAGGCGTACAGAGCATAAGTATGCCCAGTACGCTGGTCTTGAAAAATAGCTGGTTCAATGTACCGAACTCCGTTCAGACGCACAGTTTCTATTAGAACACTATCCGCCGCTGGAGTTTCAGCAAGTTAACCAAAAACGGCCGTAAAATGACCGAAAACGCGCTATTCCGATGTTTCTTCTGTTGCTTCTTTTACAGAGCGATTGCCAAAACGCTTTCTAAAGCGCTCTACCCGGCCACCGGCATCAAGAATTTTTTGCTTGCCTGTATAAAATGGGTGGCATGCAGAGCACACTTCCAGATGGATATCCTCATTCAGCGTAGAACGAGTGGCCACCACGTTACCGCAGCTGCAAGTAGCCTTAATTTCATTGTATTCTGGATGTATGTTCGCTTTCATCGCCGTCCGCCTTTTAACAGGGCGCGCAGTTTATCAAACACTAGCCATTTGGCAATAGCTTATATCGATTGCAGTAAATGACAGAATTATCAGACCATACAAATGTCCACGTTGCGGTAGCCAAACCACTGCGGCAGCTCTACACCTATAGCCTGCCCCTGGATATGGCAGCACCCGAAGTGGGTGCCCGCGTACGCGTGCCTTTTGGCAGACAGACCCTTGTGGGCATGTGTATGGGTATATCCCGGGCCGAAGACGTCGCCCCCAGAAAACTCAAGACGCTACAGGAAGTACTGGACGCGAATGCCATTTTGAGCCCTGAACTACTGGCATTGGCCCGGTGGGCCTCGGACTACTATCATTTTCCCATTGGCGAGGTCATATTTGCCGCACTGCCAATGCTCGCAAGGCAAGGCGCCAGCCTCACGCTCGAAGTTGACGCACTCTGGCGCCTGGTTCCTGATGTCGAAGCCGCCCCGCCGGCCAACGCAAGCCGCCTGCTGGCGGCACTCGCCTTGATGCATGGTGGTGCACAGGCAGAAAGCGCGCTACGGTCACTGGGGGTGCAGCTGCAAACCCTGCGCAACCTGGAATCCAAAGGCTGGATAGAAAAATGCGAGGATAACCAGCCCATCGATACGCCATACGTGATTTCTGACTCGCCATTAACGCTCACTCCGGAACAGGAAGTGGTTTTTGCAGCCCTTAATCTGGATAGCTACCACTGTTATTTGCTGAATGGGGTTACGGGTAGCGGTAAAACGGAAGTGTATTTGCGGGCAATTGCGCGCGTTCTGCAACCCCGCCTAAAAACGCAAAACAAAGATGAACTAAATCAGGTGCTTGTTCTGGTTCCCGAGATTGCACTCACCCCACAGACGCTTGCCCGCTTTCAAGCACGATTTAAAGGTGTGGACATAATGCATTCCGGATTAGGCAATCGGGCGCGCACCAACGCCTGGTTAAAATGTAAATCCGGCGATACCCGCATTCTTATCGGAACCCGGTCCGCGGTGTTCACGGCATTCAACAGACTTGCGCTAATCGTGGTAGACGAGGAGCACGACGGCTCATTCAAGCAGCAGGAAGGCTTTCGGTATTCCGCCAGAGACCTTGCTGTAAAACGCGCCCGTGACCTTGGTATTCCCTTAATATTGGGTAGCGCCACTCCATCGCTGGAATCCCTGCACAATGTCCAACAGAAGCGGTATACCGAACTCAAACTTACTACCCGTACGTCGGGTGCGCTGCCTCCAAAAATAAAGATTCTGGATATTCGCGGCCATAGCCTGCGTGATGGCCTAAGCGACAAGTTAATCGCAGTTATGCGCCAGCATCTAAATGCCGGAAATCAGGTCTTGTTGTTTATAAACCGGCGAGGCTACGCGCCCAGCTATCTATGCCCCGGCTGTTCCTGGCTTGCCACCTGCAAGCGCTGCGATGCCAGATTGACCCTGCATAACAAACCTGCGGGCCTCCGATGCCACCACTGTGACTTTCGGGTTCCCGTGCCAGATGCCTGTCCAAAGTGCCAACGCGTCGGGTTGATTGCGGTGGGCCTGGGTACTCAACGCAGCGAGGAGGGTGTTAAGACCCTGTTTCCTGATATTCCTGTAATTCGCGTAGATCGTGATACAACACGAAATATCAGCCGGCTGGAAACCCAACTGAAGCAAATTAACACGGCGGGACCCGCAATTTTGATAGGTACGCAAATGCTCGCAAAAGGGCACCACTTTCCCTCAGTAACGCTGGTTGGAATAGTGAATATTGACGCAGGATTTTACAGCGCCGATTTTCGCGCACCGGAACACACAGCTCAACTTGTAGTACAGGTGGCGGGACGGGCTGGTCGCGCAGACAAGGCCGGTGAGGTGTGGATTCAAACCTATAGTCCGGATAATCCATTGTTGCGCGCCCTGATTGAGCAAGGCTATGGTGGCTTTAGCCAGTCAGAAATTGACACTCGCAGGCGCTCCGCCATGCCACCATATTCTCACATAGCAATGTTGCGTGCAGACGCTAACGATCAAACACTGTCTCAAAAATGGCTGGCTGGCTGGATTCAGCAGGTAAATCCACCCGACGGAATTGAGATTCTGGGACCGGCACCTGCACCACTGGGCAGAAAAGCCAATCGATATCGTAGCCAGTGCTTGTTCATTGCAGGTAAGCGGGCTGTACTGCATAGCGTGATCGATGCCATGTTGGCAAATGTACCCAGGTCGCGGGCGGGGGACATACGGTGGTCGTTTGATGTTGATCCATATAACACTTACTAGGTAAGGATGGAGTTAGGCCCCCTCAGCTTATGGTAGAGCCTTTTATGCGCTGAGGGGGCCTAACTCCATCCTTACTTTCTAGGTTATCGTGCAACATCACGTTATCGAAATGGGGTTTAGTTGGGATGTATTCAATAATTCAGGATTCGTCCGAGAGGGCAAGTCAGGATTTACCCCCCGAAGCGCATAAAAGGCTCTACATAAGCTGCCGGGGGGTAAATCCTGACTTGCTCTCCCAAACAATTCTTAGGAATATAGTTGTCAGCGGCATTGAGGTAAACACGATGTATGAACCCAAACAGGTAGTGTCCACAGAAGCTGAAATTCGAGAGGTAATCGGCAATGTCTTATATAGCCAGGACACAAAATGCATAAATCATATTGATGCGCACTGTCGCACATGGATCGAACGCTCCACTTTTGTCGTAATATCCACTTTCAACCACCTGGGCCAGGTGGATGTAGCGCCGAAAGGAGACCCTTCCGGCTCATGGAAAGTTTTGGATCCGCACACGATCGCCATTCCGGATCGTTTGGGTAATAACCGTGCGGATACGTTTACCAACATTCTAGACAACCCGCGCATTGGCTTAATGTTTGTCGTACCTAACAGGCGGGAAGTGGTCAGGGTCAGTGGTGCAGCGTTAATTGTGAAAGACCCGGACTTGCTGGAATCCATGAGCGTAAAAGGCAAACTACCCAATTTTGCAATCATAGTTCAGGTAGAGGAAGCCATGTTTCATTGTGGTAAATCCATGATTCGATCAAATCTGTGGAGCCCTGACAAATGGGAATCCGTTGAAGGCCTGCCCAGCTACGGACAAGCACTGGTAGATCATGGCAAGCTGTCAATATCGGTTGAAGATATGCAGGCGGGTGTCGAACAAAATGCTGTTGAGAAGCTCTACTAAACAGTTCGAAAGTAAGGATGGAGTAAGCCCCCTCAGCTTATGGTAGAGCCTTTTATGCGCTGAGGGAGCTTACTCCATCCTTACTTTCGAGGTGTTCGTACAGTCTCTCATTGTCCGGAAGGGAATTAGTTGAAACGTGATTCGGGTACAGGATCTGCTTGAGGGAACAAGGTCAGGCTTAACCCCCCGAAGCGCATAAAAGGCTCTACATAAGCTGCGGGGGGTTAAGCCTGACCTTGTTCCCCGAACCAAACCCATAAACCAAAAAAGGGTTTAACTAAATCCCTCCCTCGGTATGATGCACCCAGTTTTGATCTAACGCCGGAATAAGCCACCCATGCCCCGCGACTACGCTAACCAAAAGAAGGCTAACCAAAAGAAGGCCAATCAACGGAAAGCCAGCCAGAAAAAGGCGCCACAGGCAAAAGCCCGCGCCAATAGCAAACTACCCGCTCGCAACAGACGTAACAACACTGGCGAAGGTGTTCAGTGGGGTACGTTTGGTAGTGGCATGATCGTCGGCATTTTGTGCACGCTTGCCGCTGCTTTTTTACCATCCCAGTTTCCGGGTCTTGGTCCGACACACAATGCGCCGGATCAATCATCCGCGGCCCAGCAGGCCACCGGTCCAAAAACCAACTTCGAATTTTTTGATCGGCTGCCAACAGACGAAGTAGCGATACAGCGCGGCACCTACAAAGATCTGCGGCCAAAAAAAATCACCCAAACCATGGAGTACCTGTTACAGGCAGTATCGTTTCGCAAATCAGAAGATGCTGAACGCTTAAGAGCCAGGTTGCTACTCTCGGGCATGGATGCATTCACAGAGCGTACCTCGGTTAACGGTTCTGTGTGGTATCGGGTTCTGGTGGGCCCTTTTTCGAATAAAACCGAACTAAACCGCGCCCAGACCCGACTGCGCGAACAAAACCTGAACCCGCTGCCAATAACACGTCCCTTGCCAGGCTAGCGCACTCATTGGCTTGAATTGTGTAGCAAGCGCCCCCACTATCATTTAACGGTCTACCGACATCGTTTCGGGCAGGCCAACCCACTAGTCGTCCCGGAGGAAATCCCGTTTGGAGCAGTACAGAGGAACAACCATAGTCAGCGTTCGCCGCGGCAACCAGGTAGTTATTGGTGGCGACGGCCAGGTTTCGATGGGGCAGACCATTATGAAGGGTAATGCCCGAAAGGTACGGCGGCTGGACAACCATCCTGTGGTTGCCGGGTTTGCAGGCGGCACGGCCGATGCATTCACGCTTTTTGAACGATTTGAGGCGCAACTGGATAAATACCAGGGCCAGCTGGTCAGGGCAGCGGTAGAGCTTGCCAAAGAGTGGCGCTCAGATCGGGCACTGCGCCGCCTTGAAGCGCTTCTTGCCGTTTGCGATGCTAAATCTTCATTGATTATCAGTGGTAACGGCGATGTTATCGAGCCTGAAGAGGGCCTGATAGCGATTGGCTCTGGCGGGCCCTATGCCCAGTCAGCAGCGCGTGCACTGTTGTTAAAAACAGACCTGGGCGCACTGGAAATAGTTGAAAGCAGTCTGGCAATAGCAGCCGACATCTGTGTCTATACCAATAACAACACCACTATCGAGTGCCTTTCAACAGAACCGGAGAGCGAATGATGTCTGTAATGACGCCACGGGAAATCGTGCACGAACTCGATAAACACATAATTGGCCAGGATGATGCCAAACGGGCTGTAGCTATCGCCCTGAGAAATCGCTGGCGCAGGCTGCAACTACCCGAAGATCTGCAGGAAGAGGTTGTTCCTAAAAACATTCTGATGATCGGGCCAACCGGCGTTGGTAAAACTGAAATCGCCCGCCGTTTGGCGAAACTCGCCCGCGCGCCTTTTATAAAGATAGAGGCCACCAAGTTCACCGAAGTGGGATATGTAGGACGTGATGTAGAATCTATTATTCGTGACCTTGCAGACACAGCAATTAAAATGCGCCGGGAAACACAGCTGGAAATTGTAAAATCGCGCGCCGAAGACGCTGCCGAAGAACGCATTCTGGACGCCCTGTTACCCGAGCCCAAAACTATGGGTTTTGGAGAAGAAAAGCCATCAACCGAATCTACCACTCGCCAGATGTTTCGCAAAAAATTGCGTGAGGGTGAGCTGGACGACCGGGAAATTGAACTGGAACTTGCACAAGCCCAGGTGGGCGTTGAGATAATGGCACCTCCAGGTATGGAAGAGATGACCAGTCAGTTGCAAAACATGTTTTCCAATTTGGCGTCAGATCGCAAGAAGACCTCACGCCTGAAGGTAAAGGATGCTTTTCGCAGATTACGTGATGAAGAGGCCATGAAGCTGGTAAATGAAGAAGAGCTTAAAGCTGATGCCATCGAGGCTGTAGAGCAAACAGGCATCGTTTTCCTGGATGAGCTGGATAAGGTAGCCCGCCGCTCTGAAACAACCGGGGCGGACGTCTCCAGGGAAGGTGTTCAGAGAGACTTACTACCATTGATAGAGGGATGCACGGTATCTACCCGCTATGGAATGATTAAGACTGACCACATATTGTTTATAGCTTCGGGCGCTTTTCATCTTGCCAAGCCTTCTGATCTCATACCAGAACTGCAGGGACGTTTGCCCATTCGAGTGGAATTATCAGCCTTAAGCCCTGAGGACTTCACGCGTATTCTGACCGAGCCAAACGCATCACTCACAGAGCAATATACAGCACTGCTGCAAACCGAGGGCGTAAGCCTGAATTTCACCAAAGACGGGGTCGAACGCATCGCCCAGTTAGCCTGGGAAGTGAACGAGTCGACAGAAAATATCGGGGCACGGCGCCTGCATACTTTACTGGAGCGCTTGCTGGAAGAAGTATCCTACAACTGCAGCGACCATCAAAATCAGGTTGAGATAGACGCCACATATGTTGATACTCAGCTAGCGAAACTGGTACGTAACCAGGATCTGTCACGCTATATTTTGTAGACCTCTGGGTTTAACCATGGCTACTCGACCAAGTCACATCAAGCTGCACCGCAAATCGCGGGAGCTCGAATTTGAATTCGAAACAGGCGAGCAATTCAAAATTGCCTGTGAATTGCTGCGCGTCTATTCTCCCTCCGCCGAAGTCCGCGGACACGGTGCCGGTGAGCGCAAACTGCAAACCGGGAAAAAACACGTCAATATCAGCTCTATTGAGTTCACCGGTAATTATGCCATTCGCATTAGTTTTGATGATGGCCACAACTCAGGCCTGTATTCGTGGGACTACCTTGCAGACCTGAACGAACGCAGCGACTATTACTGGAAGGAATACCTGGCAGAACTGGAGGCAGCAAACGCCAGTCGTCTGCCGGTGATTCCACAATTCAAACAACTTTAAATATCGCAACGGGGTGGTTGGTTTAGTGGAGCAAAAACCGGAAACAGAATTCGTTGATTTTGGTTACGAGAAAATACCGGCGGATGAAAAAAATGACCGCGTAGCTACTGTTTTTAGCACCATTTCCACCCGCTACGATGTCATGAATGATCTCATGTCACTAGGTCTTCACCGCGTTTTTAAACGCATGGTTATAGAAATGTCTTCCACGCGTGCCGGTGATCGGGTACTGGATCTGGCGGGTGGGACGGGGGATTTATCTGCTTTGTTTGCACCGGTTGTAGGTTCTACCGGGCAAGTGGTGCTCGCTGACATCAACGCACCTATGATGGAGGTTGGCCGCGACCAACTGCTGAACAAAGGCCTTACGGAAGTAGCGTTTTGCCAGGCGAATGCAGAGTTTCTGCCCTTTGCAGAAGCAAGTTTTAACTGCATTAGTATGGGCTTTGGTCTACGCAATGTTACACACAAGGAAGTTGCCTTGCGTGAAATGTGCAGAGTGCTTAAGCCAGGCGGCAGGCTACTGGTTCTGGAGTTTTCAAAACCGCAAAACAAGCTGCTGGAAGCCGGTTATTCCGGATTCCAGGCATTATGGCCTGCATTCGGTAAACTTATTACCGGTGACGCAAGCCCTTATTCCTACCTCGTTGAATCCATCAGGATGCACCCCGGGCAACAGGCCTTAAAACAAATGATTGAAGATGCAGGATTTGAAACCGTGCAGTACCACAATCTGCTCAATGGTATCGTGTCCATCCACCGTGCAACAAAAGCACAAAACTAATGACCAATCCTGCCGCAAGCGCCTTTTCACAACTGTTGGAACAGTTGTCTAACTCTGCACTTGCACTGGATACAGCTTCAAAAACAAAACTTGCCGCGATGGACGGTCGCTGTGTGCAGATCAATGCCCAGGGCTCAATCTATTCGCTTTTAATAAATGAAGAGCGCATTCGCATTTACCACAGTGACAGCTTCCCCTGGGATGTACGCATAGAAGGCAGTATTTCAGACCTTTCACAGATGCTGCTGAATATAGGTTCACCCTCCAGTATTCAAATCGATGGGGATGAAGTGTTGCTGGAAGAACTTCGCTGCGTATTCAGCAATCTCAAACCAGACATCGAGACGCCGCTGGCAAGGGTTCTGGGCGAACAACCGGCTCAGGCAATCAGTGCATTTTTACAGGTGAGTGCGGCTGCCAGCCGTGTGATAGCCAATACCATTCGGGATGCGGGTACATCGCGAATGTCGGCACATGCCAGTGAAAATTTTCTGCAAAGAACCACTTACGAACAATTTCTGGACAGCCTCTACAAACTTAAACTTCGTGTGGATCGGGTAGATGCACAAATCACCCAATTAGAAACTGCAGCGCCCGGGGGTGCCGATTGAGCGGGGTACGAAGGCTCTCACGCATTTTTATCACCACGATGCGCTACCGGCTGGACGAAGTGCTTGAGACCATGGACGATGCACACCCGGTACCCGGCTTTCTTGGCGGGGTATTGCGATATTCCCCGTTACGGCTTTTACCCCGGTCGAAAACTTCCTTGGCACGCCGCCTGAGACTTGCCATTGAGTCACTGGGGCCCGTCTTTATAAAATTTGGGCAAATTCTCTCTACCCGTCGCGATCTCTTACCCCTGGATTATGCCCAGGAATTGGCAAAACTTCAGGACGACGTGCCCCCCTTTGCATCTGCACAGGCCATGCAACTGGTAGAAGAAAGCCTTGGTCAAAAACTCCAGGAAGTATTCGCACGTTTTGATGAAACACCCCTTGCCTCTGCATCCGTTGCACAGGTGCATTCAGCAAGTCTGCTGGATGGTACAGAGGTGGTGGTTAAAATAATCCGCCCGGAAATCGAAACAGTAATTCAGCAGGATCTAAAGCTGCTACACAGCCTTGCCCGCAGCGCAGAAAAATTGTCTCTCGACGCAAGACGCCTGCACCTGATACAGGTAGTTGAAGATTATGAGTTCACCATTATGAATGAACTCAACCTGAAACTTGAAGGTGCAAACACAAGCAAACTGCGGCGCAATTTTGCCGGCTCCGAGTTGTTATACGTACCCAGAGTCTATTGGGAACATACACGCGAAAAAGTATTGGTAATGGAGCGAATATACGGTACTCCAGTGCGCGAGGTCGAGATACTGAGAAGTCACGGTACCGACATGAAACTGCTGGCTGAGCGTGGCGTGGAGACATTCTTTACGCAAGTTTTCAACGACAATTTTTTTCACGCAGACATGCACCCGGGTAACATTTTTATAGACATTACCCGACCGGAAAATCCCCGATACATTGCCATTGACTGTGCAATCATGGGCAGCCTTACCGAAGAGGATCAACGCTACCTTGCACACAACCTGCTGGCATTTTTCAACCAGGACTATAAGGAAGTTGTCAGGCTACACCTTGAATCCGGTTGGGTGCCTACAGACACCAATGCCGTTGCCTTTGAAACAGTAATTCGTGAAGTATGCGAACCGATATTCGAAAAACCCCTGAGTGAAATTTCTTTTGGCTACTTTTTGGTGACACTTTTTCAAACCGCCCGTGCCTTTAATATGGAAGTACAACCCCAACTGGTGTTACTGCAAAAAACCCTGTTGAACATTGAAGGCGTAGGCAGGGAGCTCTATCCAGACCTGAATTTGTGGGAAACTGCAAAACCTTTTATGGAGCGCTGGATGGCAGATCGCCTGAGTCCGGTAGCTGCCTTGCAGCGCATGGCAGACCATGCTCCGGAAATTCTGGAGGCACTGCCGCGCGTTCCTGATTTATTGATTAATACAGACCGGGAACTGCGGCTATTGCGCTCTGCACTTAAAAGTCAAAAAATTGCGCTCAACGAGCTCGAGAAAACACTACAGTCCCGACAAAAGAATTCCCGCCGCATACGACTCTTTGGTGCACTGCTACTGCTCGGTGGGGCTGGTACTATGTACGGGCAAACAAGCACACATAATGATCCCTACTTAATAGCAGCGATTGTTGCAGGCATCTTTCTGATTACCAGATAACAGGTTCAACATGACTACCATCAGCAAACTGACCCAAATTTTGCAGGAGAGAAAGACTGCAGATCCGCAGAACTCCTACGTATCTTCACTGTATTCAGAAGGGCTTGAGAAAATTTTGGCTAAAATAAGCGAAGAATCTGCGGAAACCCTGGAGGCTGCTCGCGAGGTCGCCAATATAAACACCGGCTCTGCATTGGAATCCAGGCGCAACCCGCATCTTATACACGAAGTGGCCGACCTGTGGTTCCACACCATGGTGATGCTGGTGCACCTGAATCAGGACCCAAAGTGGGTGCTTGAAGAGCTGGAGTCGCGTTTCGGTATCAGCGGACATGCAGAAAAAGCGCATCGTTAAGCGTTTTATCTCCCTATACACGGGCACCTTCAGGCGTGACGCATTTCTCCCACAAAGCATGCGCGCAAGGTTTATACTGATAACTGGAACAAATTGAGGAATAGACATGTTCGGAATGGGTGTGACAGAACTGCTGATAATACTGGCCATCGTGCTGCTATTGTTTGGCCCGAAGCGGATCAAAACCCTGGGTTCTGACCTGGGTTCCGCAATAAAGGGGTTTAGAAGCGCGGTTAAGGAAGAAGACAAGATAACGCCACCGCAGAACAATGCCGAAGACGCGCACGTTATTGAGGGCGAGTTAAACCAGCAGAAACAAACCAGTAACGAATCGGACAAAAATGTTTGACAGTATCGGCTTCCCTGAGCTGATTCTGGTTGCCGTTGTCACTCTATTGATACTTGGCCCGGAACGCCTTCCGGAAGCACTGCGCACGGCAGGGCTCTGGTTTGGGCGTGCACAACGCAGTTTTTCGGCAATGAAAGCAGAAATAGAAAAAGAAATTGGTATGGACGAAATCAAGCGGCAATTGCATAACGAAGCTGTAATGGAAGAAATGCGCAAAATAGAGCAGGACGCAAAATCCTTTGGTCAGCAGGTCGAAACAGAAACCTCTCCGATTGATGACCAGACCGACAGCCAAAACAAACCCTCACTCTCAGTAGACGAAGGTGTACGCGCCGGTTTTCTCGCCGAAGATGAAAGCCCGGACTCTGAAAAACAGGCATGAGTGATAATTCCATACAAGACCCGTCGGACACACCCTCATCAAAAAGCACTGACAATTCACACGACGCCCATGTAGATGCAGCTGGTCAGCCTTTTCTTGAGCACCTGCTTGAATTACGCCAGCGCTTACTGCGTGGGTTGGTGTCAATTTTTATCCTGTTCATCCCTGCGTATTATTTCGCTAACGACATATTTGAGTACATTGCCTCGCCATTGATGGTGCATCTACCCGAAGGCAGCACCATGATAGCAACCGAGGTTGCCTCACCTTTTTTGACACCATTTAAAACAGCAGTTTTCACCGCCATATTTGTTGCAATGCCTTACACATTGCATCAGCTTTGGGCTTTCATTTCTCCCGGCCTGTACTTAAAGGAAAAACGCTTTGCGATGCCATTGCTGGTATCCAGTATTGTACTGTTCTATGTAGGCATGGTGTTCGCCTACTATCTGGTGTTTCCGTTGATGTTCAAGTTTTTTGCAGGTGTAACACCCGATGGGGTCACCATGATGACGGACATAAACATGTACCTGAATTTTATCATAAAGCTGTTTTTCGCTTTTGGTGCAGCCTTTGAAATACCGGTACTGACACTGTTGCTGGTCTGGTCGGGGATATCTACCGTTGAGAGCCTTACCAAAAAACGCCCTTTCATAATAGTGGGATGTTTTATATTGGGTATGCTTTTCACACCCCCGGACGTAATTTCCCAGATAATGCTGGCAGGACCTATGTGGGTATTATTTGAGGTTGGGATATTATTCGCGCGACTTAGCGGTCAGGATGAGCAGGACTCTCCAACATAAAGGTTATGGGGCCGTCGTTGACCAGTTGTACCTGCATATCGGCCGCAAATACACCGGTTTTTACGCTACCCATGTGTTGCTCTACCTTCGCGCAAAAGTAGTCGTACAGGGCTTCTGCCTGTTCAGGGCTGGCAGCGGAAGAAAATCCGGGTCGACGCCCCCTGCTCACATCTGCGGCCAGGGTAAACTGGGAAACCACCAATGCTTCGCCCTGCGCATCCAGTACGCTACGATTCATGGGTTTTACGGTGATTCCATCAGCACCCGTGCCCGGGAATATGCGCAATGAACACACTTTATCCACCAGCCAGTCTGCCGCTTGCTCATCATCGGCATGCACAACACCCAGAAAGACCAGAAGGCCCCTACCAATGGCTGACACCTGCACACCTTCTATTTCGACGCTGGCACTACTTACCCGTTGAATAAGTGCACGCACGCTAACTACCCCGGTGCTGCCCGAGACGCGCTCTTGCGTTCGTGTTCTTTTAGATGAGTTTTACGGATGCGAATATTGTGCGGGGTAATCTCAACCAGCTCATCGTCATTGATAAATTCCATAGACTGTTCCAGCGTCATAATGACCGGTGAATTCAACTTTATCGCCTCATCGGTACCCGACGCTCGCACATTGGTTAATTGCTTTTCTTTCATGGCGTTAACCACAAGGTCGTTATCACGCTGGTGTATCCCCACCACCATGCCTTCGTAGACTTTGTCTCCGGGAGAAACCATCATGCGCCCGCGGTTTTGCAGGGCAAACAACGCAAAACCTACGGCGTTTCCGTTACCATTGTTAATCATCACGCCATTATTACGCTGGCCCAACACAACATTAATTTGTGGTCCATAACCCTCAAACGCGAAGGACATTACCCCTGTTCCTGAAGTCAGGGATAAAAACATTGAGCGAAAACCCATCAGCGCCCGTGTGGCTATGCTGTAGCTTAATCGCACCCGTCCATTACTGTCAGGTTGCATGTCTTTAAGTTCAGCCCGCCGGTCACCCAACTCTTCCATCACCTTACCCTGATGCGCTTCTTCAAGATCAATGGTCAAGTTTTCATAGGGTTCCTGAGGTTTACCATCCACCTCTTTCAAAATCACCTGGGGTCTTGAAATAGCCAGCTCATAACCTTCCCGGCGCATGGTTTCAATTAACACCGACAAATGCAGCTCACCCCGTCCGGATACATAAAACTGATCAGGGTCTGGCATGGGCTCAACGCGCAAGGCAACGTTGTGCAATGCTTCCCGCTCCAAACGATCCTTTATCTGGCGACTGGTTAAAAACCTGCCATCCTGCCCGGCAAGCGGAGAGGTGTTCACACGAAACATCATGGACAAGGTGGGCTCGTCAACGCTCAGGGCAGTTATGCCTTCAGGATGATTTGGATCACACACGGTGTCAGATATACCAAGATTCGCAACACCGGTGATACACACAATATCTCCTGCCTCGGCGTATTCCTGTTCTACCCTTTCAAGGCTCTGGTATCCCATGATGAGCAACACTTTTGACTTTCGCACCTCACCAACAGGATTAACCACAGAAACCGCTGAATTGGCCCGCAGTTTTCCACGTTTAACGCGACCAATGCCAATAACGCCCACATAACTTGAGTAATCCAGAGAGCTGATTTGCATCTGAAAAGGGCCGTTGGCATCCACTTCAGGGGATGGCACATTTTTTACAATCGTTTCAAGCAGCGCGTTCATGTTATCGGCCTGCTCATCCGGCTCCAGTCCTGCATGTCCCTGCAGGGCAGATGCGTATACCACCGGAAAATCGAGTTGTTCATCAGATGCACCAAGGCTATCGAATAACTCAAAAACCTCATCGAGTACCCTGAAAGGATCTGCCCCGGGGCGATCTATCTTATTAATCACCACGATAGGATGCAGCCCCTCTGCAAATGCCTTTTGCGTGACAAAACGGGTTTGTGGCATGGGCCCGTCTACTGCATCAACCAGCAGCAGCACACTGTCTACCATCGACATTATGCGTTCTACTTCACCACCAAAATCTGCATGTCCGGGGGTATCGACAATGTTGATACGATACTCGCCATAGGTTACGGCGGTCGTCTTGGAGAGGATGGTAATACCCCGCTCCTGCTCCAGCTCGTTGCTGTCCATTACCCTTTCTTTAACGGGCTTGCGGGCATCCAGGGTTCCGGTTTGTTGTAACAGTCTGTCCACCAGCGTGGTTTTCCCATGGTCTACATGGGCGATGATGGCAACGTTTCGTAAAAATTTAGCGTTCATAATGTCTCAAAATATCTCTTGGCCCGTCTCAATCTCAACGAACCTGCCTGTCTTCCAGTACGAAGCCACCAGGCAAGTTCAGGTTGTTGATTTCAAAGCAGGCTAGTAATTGCAAAGAAAGAAGTCTGGGACGCAATAACGGAAGAGTGTAAACTCCGCGTCCCTTATCAGGACGCTATTATGGCTCATCAACGCAAGGCTGTCGCGCTAATATCCGGTGGATTGGATTCGCTGCTTGCTGCCCGCGTAATGCTGGAGCAGAACATTCACGTGGAGGGTATAAACTTTTATACCGGTTTTTGCGTGGAGGGCCACACCCACGCAATCCGCAAGAAGCACCAGTTAAAGCCAAAACGCAACAATGCCCTGTGGTCTGCCGAACAGCTGGGCATCAAATTGCACATAATAGATATTTCGGAAGAATACAAAGACATCGTAATAAACCCGAAACACGGCTATGGACAAAACCTGAATCCATGCCTGGACTGCAAAATATTTATGGTTAACCAGGCCAGGGCCTGGGGTTTCATGGCAGACAACGATTTTGATTTTATTATTACCGGCGAGGTAATTGGCCAACGCCCTAAATCACAGCGCAAGGAAACCATGCCGGTAATAGCACGGGAATCTGGCGTTAATGATCGCCTGTTACGCCCGCTGTGCGCTAAAAACCTGCCAGAAACACTTCCAGAACGTGAAGGCTGGGTGGATCGCGATGCACTCTATGGTTTTCACGGTCGCAATCGTAAACCCCAGATGGCGCTGGCGGAACAATTCGGTTTTACCGACTATGCCCAACCCGCAGGTGGCTGTTGTTTTTTAACCGATGCCAATTACTCCAAGAAGCTGGCCGACTTATGGCAGGCACGCGGCGAACGAAAATATGAAATTGACGACATTATGTTGTTAAAAATTGGCCGCCATATTCGCCCCGCGCAAAATTACAAAGTGATTATCGGGCGCGAAGAAGGAGAGAATAACTATCTGGAAGGGTACCGAAAGCAGTTTGCCCATATTCGCATCGAATCCCACTTTGGCCCCCTTACCCTGGTGGATGGAACACCCGACCAGGAAGATTTGCTGCAGGCGGCCCGAATTGCAGCGCGGTTTTCACAAGGTCGCGATGCCGGGGAAGTCCGGGTAGAGATATGTGTTCCGGGCCTGGATAACCGCTTTGTGAACGTAAGTCCGATACCTGCACAAGAGTTACCAAAAAACTGGTATGTCTAGCGAAAACAAAACTTTCCCAAAACAGACGCTCGATACCCGCGGCCTGCTGTGCCCGCTGCCGGTGATCAGAACCCAGGACCGCATCAAGGACCTTCAAAATGGCGCAGTGCTGGAAGTAGTAGCATCCGACCCGGGCGTTCTGCACGACATTCCAGCCTGGTGTCGCGTTCACGGGCACCATCTGATAGAAACAGAACAAGTAGGTTTGGACATTTACGTCAGGCTCAGAGTCTGCAAAGATTAGTCCGCCAGCGGGTCGCGAAAAAATACCATGCTATTGCGCTGTTGCGCACCATATTGGGGCATATATCCAGCCACCGCACCATTATTGTGCATTTTCCACTATAATGCGGCACCTGAAGTCTTGTTTTTGCTGCTGTAGCGCATGGCATATTACTTGCTCTATTCTTTAACTGGATTGAGCACATGCTTTAGAACACCACACAAATAATAGAAATTGCGGGAGCAGTACACATGTCAGAGAACACACTTAAACTAATTAACGACAACGAAGTTAAATGGGTGGATCTTCGTTTTTGCGATTTAAGGGGCAAGGAACAACACACCACGATTCCAGCCAAAACGCTGGATGCTGATTCCTTTGCCAACGGCATTATGTTTGATGGTTCATCCATATCAGGTTGGAAAAGCATCAATGAGTCTGACATGATTTTGATGCCCGACGACTCCACACCCGTACTTGATCCTTTTCGTGAAGAAACCACACTGCTACTGCGCTGCGACATTATCGAGCCCAGCACCATGCAACGCTACGAGCGCGACCCACGCTCTATCGCAAAGCGTGCTGAGGAATATCTGGGAGAATCCGGTCTTGGTGATGAAGCCTATTTCGGGCCCGAAGCGGAATTTTTTGTGTTTGATGACGTGCGCTTTAATGTTGGCATGTCCGGTTCTTTTTATGAAATTGGCTCAGAAGAAGCAGCCTGGGAGTCTGGCGCTGACTATGACGGCGGCAACATGGGCCACCGGCCCCGGGTAAAAGGGGGCTATTTCCCGGTTCCTCCAGTGGATTCAGCAGCAGACCTGCGAAACGCCATGTGCACAACCATGGAAGGCATGGGAATTGAAATCGAAGTGCATCACCATGAAGTTGGCACCGCATGCCAGAATGAGATTGGCATGCGTTTTAATACGCTGGTGAAAAAAGCGGATGAACTGCTGCTCTACAAGTACTGCGTACACAATGTTGCGCACGCATACGGTAAAACAGCTACCTTCATGCCAAAACCCATGGTCGGTGACAACGGCAGCGGCATGCACGTACATCAGTCCATCTTTAAAGATGGCGAAAATACCTTTCATGGCGACAACTACGCTGGAATGTCTGAAACCGCACTGTTCTACATTGGCGGTATTATCAAACACGCCCGCGCACTAAACGCCTTTACCAACGCCAGCACCAACTCCTACAAAAGACTGGTCCCCGGATTTGAAGCACCCGTGCTGCTGGCTTATTCCGCGCGTAACCGCTCGGCCTCCATCCGCATACCCTATATCCAGGGCGCCAATCCCAAAGCCTATCGCGTTGAAGTGCGTTTTCCGGACAGTGCGGGCAACCCCTACCTCACCTTCGCTTCCATGCTTATGGCGGGCCTGGATGGAATAACCAACAAGATCCACCCCGGCGATTCCTTTGATAAGGACCTTTATGACCTGCCTCCGGAAGAACTGGAAGGTGTGCCAACCGTTGCTGGCACGCTGGAACAGGCACTGGCGGCACTGGATGCAGACAGAGATTTCCTTAAAGTGGGCGGTGTTTTCACCGACGATATGATTGATGGTTATATCGCGCTCAAGTCTGAGGAAGTGGAATATCTGAATTCCAATACCCACCCGGCAGAATTCGAGATGTACTACAGCCTGTGATCCAATAGACAATTACCAGCCCCCGGACAGCATTTGCTGTTTGGGGGCCTGTTAATTCCTCTCAACTTGCGTCACTATCCGGTCTATGACGCGGATTACTCATCTGGTTTTAATTGCTTTGCTCTACTGGGCAGCCGCTCCAGTGGATGCTCAGGTTTTCAAGTATGAGGATGAAGAAGGCAACGTTGTGTATAGCGATACACCCCCGGACAGGGGTAATGCAGACTCAGATACCTCCAATCCGGACATACCAACGGAAATAGTCGAAATTTCAGAGTCCAACACCTTTAAGAACGACCGACAGCCCTATATATCCAGCTCGGATAACACCAATAACGGGGCGCTCAAAGAGCGAGATTACGCACCTGTTGAAATAGCTTCTCCAAAGGAAGACGAATCCATCCGGGAAAACACCGGAAATGTCCAGATAGTAGTCGCGGGCCAATCTGCACTCTTACCTGGCCACAAGCTACAGTTTGTACTTGATGGCAACATTACTACGCTACCCGCCAGCGGTACTTTTATGCTTACCAATCTGGATCGGGGCACCCATGTGGTAAGGGTCGATATAGTAGACCGTGAACGAAAACTGGTGCTCGCCGGCTCACCCCGCACCTTTCACCTTCAGCGCTTTTTTGTAAAAAAGTAGCTCAGCAAAATACAACGCACTATTATGGTGCGTTAATGTATAATCTCCGATAAGCACTATTTTCCTGGTTCAATAATTAACTACTTTAAGGTAAGTGAACACTCACTTTTGTGCGTTCAATGTTGGTGCGTTTCTTGCTTTACCTCATAGAGAGTTTATAAAGAGCCCACAGAGAAAACCACTAACTAGCAGAGCAGCATGCGCGACTACAGCTACATTCTGGACCATACAACATCCTGCATGCTCGTGCTGGATCACCGGCTCTCGCTTGTTTACCTGAACCAGGCGGCCCAGGTTTTGCTGAATGCCAGCCAGCAAAAGGCGGTGGGTGAGCCCATCGAGCGCATTCTGGACGAGGCATCAACCAATAATCACGAACTGGCAGGCGTGCTGGAAAACGGCCAGGCTTTTACCCGCAGGGAGGCTGTTTTTACCACACCCGGGGGCGAGCATTTTTCTGCAGATTACAGTGTCTCGCCGATACTGGAACGTAACGAGCTATTGATAGAAATCAGGCCAATGGATCGATTGTTGCGCATCGCCAACGAGGAACACCGCCAGACTGAACAGGAAACCACCAGAAAACTCATTCGCGGGCTCGCCCACGAGATTAAAAACCCCTTGGGCGGCATTCGTGGCGCCGCACAACTACTGGCTCGAGAACTGGATTCAGAGCAGGACAGGGAATGCACCGACATTATTATTCTGGAAGCAGACCGCCTGAGGTCGCTCGTGGATCGCATGCTCGGCTCAAACCAGCGGCCAATTATAGAGCCCGGCAACATACACACTATTTTAGAGCGCGTGATACAACTCAGTGAAATAGAAAACCCCGAACACATAAACATTCAAAGAGACTACGACCCCAGCCTGCCGGATTTGGAACTGGACAGTGAACAACTCATTCAGGCCATGCTGAACGTGGTTCAAAACGCCTGCCAGGCGTTCGAAGGACAGGACAGAAGCGAAATAACAGAACCCGCTCTCATCACTTTAAGCACCCGCATCTTGCGGCAATTTACCATTGGACCAACCGCCCATCGTATGGTTGCGCAAATTGATATTACAGATAACGGGCCCGGGATTGCAGAAGACATATTTGCGGGGCTGTATTTTCCGCTGATCAGCGGACGTCCGAACGGAACGGGACTTGGTTTGTCCATTGCTCAGAATATTATTAGCCACCATCACGGCCTGATAGAGTGTGAAAGCCAGCCGGGGTGCACCCGCTTTTCAATTTTTCTGCCGTTTAAACAACCAAAGCCAGCCCGTGGGGCACCCAATGATCAGGAGCCCAAGCCATGACACACGCCAGCAACATATGGGTAGTGGATGACGACAGTTCCATTCGTTGGGTATTGAAACGCGCGCTGGAGCAGGCCGAACTTGCCCCGGAGTGTTTTGAAGACGCACACCAGATGTTGTCTCGACTCAAACGCCAGCAACCGGATGTCATTATCAGTGATATCCGAATGCCCGGTCTCGATGGATTTGAACTTCTAAAAACTGTGCATGAAAATTATCCGAATCTACCCGTAATCATTATGACGGCGCACTCAGACCTTGAAAGCGCAGTCACCTCTTACGAAACCGGGGCTTTTGAGTATCTGCCAAAACCCTTCGATCTTGATGAAGCAGTTGCGACTGTTAAACGCGCTCTGGTCCATGCCACCGCCCTGGCCCAGGAAGAAAACAACAAGGCAGAAAGCTCTACGGGTGCACTTGAGGTGTCCGCTGAGCTCATAGGCAAAGCACCTGCCATGCAGGAAGTTTTTCGCGCCATAGGGCGATTGTCTCAGTCAAACATCACGGTGCTCATACAGGGTCAATCAGGAACGGGCAAAGAACTGGTTGCAAAAGCCCTGCACAAACATAGTCCGCGCAATCAACAACCGTTCATCGCACTTAACATGGCAGCTATTCCCAAAGACCTGGTGGAAAGCGAATTATTTGGTCACGTAAAAGGCGCCTTTACCGGCGCAAGCCAGCAGCGTACTGGACGCTTTGAACAGGCTAACGGGGGCACCCTGTTTCTTGATGAAATTGGTGACATGCCACCGGATATTCAGACCCGTTTGTTGCGCGTACTGGCAGATGGCGAGTTCTACAAGGTGGGAGGCCATGCTCCTGTGCAGGTAGACGTAAGGATAATTGCCGCCACGCACCAGAAACTGGAGAACCTCGTCAGTGAGGGGCGCTTTAGAGAAGATTTATATCACCGCCTAAATGTAATCAAAATACAACTGCCAAGGCTTGCTGAGCGTAGCATCGACATACCCGATCTGGCGCGTCAGTTTCTCGAACAGGCAGCCAGGGAACTGGAATGCGAACCCAAAACACTGAGTAATGAAACCGAAGCGTTTTTGTGCACGCTGCCCTGGCCAGGAAACGTGAGACAGCTGGAAAATACCTGCCGATGGCTTACGGTTATGGCCTCGGGCAGGGAAATATTGCTTGAGGATTTACCCGATGAATTCAATCCAGCAACGGTATCGGGAGACCGCCATAACTGGGAGCGGGAATTATCCAACTGCATTGTTGAAAAACTTGCATCAATGCGTGAAAACAGCGCGCCGCTGCTGGATGAAGTTTTACCTGCATTTGAGCGCACGCTTATTAGCGCCGCCCTGAACCATACAAGTGGCCACAAACGGGATGCATCCGTGCTACTTGGCTGGGGAAGAAATACCCTCACGCGCAAAATGAAAGATCTGGGTATGAGTGGAGAGCCTGAGTAGCTACGGAGCAGCACCACCCCATGCACATCATTCTTTACCAGCCGGAGATTGCCCCCAACACCGGCAATATTATCCGTTTGTGCGCCAATACCGGCTGCAGCCTGCATTTGATAGAACCACTGGGTTTTGAAATGGATGACAAACGCTTAAGACGTGCCGGGCTCGACTACCACGAATGGGCAAACGTGCGCACACATGCCACGCTGGACACGGCACTGGAACTGATCTCACCACGCTGTGTATATGCCTTTACTACCAAGGCCAAAACCGGTTATTCCACAGTCACCTATAACAAGAACGACGCTTTGGTATTTGGTCCGGAAACCCGGGGCCTGCCTGAAAGTTTTCTTGCCAGCCTGCCAGCAGGCCAATGTGTGCGCTTGCCCATGAAATCACATTCCAGAAGCCTGAATTTATCCAACACGGTTGCCGTCGCCATTTATGAAGCATGGCGACAACAGGACTTTACATAAGCCCTGGGTACAACTAGTTGAGTTGGGAAGGATTGTTTTTTTCCGCAGCTGCCTGGGCCAGTGCATTTTCAAACAGCACGTCAAAATTGACCGGCGCTAAAGCAAGCGGTGGCAACGAACCCTTAATAGCCAAACCGTCGATAGTTTCGCGGGCATAGGGAAACAATACGGTAGGACAAATCGTAGACAAAATGCGCTTTAACTGCTCATCGTCCAGACCGCTTATGCGGAAAATACCTGCCTGAACCACTTCAATAATAAATATCGCCTTGTCTTCTTCCGTGGCCCCTTTCACGGTGATAGTCAGTATTACTTCAAAATGCGTGTCCGAGATCGAACGTGAGCGCGTATTGATGTCCAACTGAATTCTGGGTTCCCACTTATCCTGAAACACTTGTGGCGCGTTGGGTGACTCAAAGGACAAATCCTTTATATATATACGTTCAATATTTATTTCGCCCTGGGCAGGCGTCCCGGCTTCTACTTCACTCACTTAACTGCTCCTGGCATGAAATTGAATTATTTTTTAACTACAGGCAGGTTTTGGTTGCGCCATTCTGCGATGCCGCCAGCCAACCTGCTTACGTTGGTAAACCCGGCCTTACGCAAGGTGGTGCCCGCCGATCCGGCATTTTGTCCCATTTTACAAGCCACCACCACGGGCTTTTCCTTGTACTTGTTAAGCTCGGTAATACGCTGGGTAAGCGACCCATGGGGAATATTGACAGATTTAACGATGTGTCCTTCGGAGAATTCGCCACTGTCACGAACATCCAGCACAAGGGCATCTTCATGGTTTACCAGATTGACCAACTCCTGGGGACTCACACTTGCGCCACCGCGTGATGCTTCATTTCTAATGAACAAAAGCAAAAGAACGCCAAAAGTACCGACTAGAAATGGGTGGTTGCCTAGAAATTCAAACAGCGTTTCCATTGAATAATATGGTCCTGATCGATCAAATGATTATCAAAAGAGGCGGATTATACACGTCTGATGTAGAGACGCAGTTACATTGCGACTAGAATGCCTGCTTCTCCTCAATATATTACCTGTGATGTCCGACGATACTGCCAACAATGCCCTCGCCATGCTGATAATACTGGACGGATGGGGGCATAGTGATGCGCCTGAAAACAATGCCATTGCGGCCGCCAATACGCCAACATGGGACCGCCTGTGGGCAGAGGCCCCGCACACCCTTATCTCGGGATCGGGGCTTGATGTGGGATTGCCGGATGGCCAGATGGGCAACTCCGAAGTGGGGCATATGAATCTGGGTGCCGGACGCGTGGTGGACCAGGACCTCACCCGCATCACCAAAAGCATAGAAGACGGCTCTTTTTGTGATAATGCGGTATTACAAAAAGCGCTTGGTACCGCTCGCGACACTTATAAAGCTGTGCATGTATTTGGTTTACTCTCACCAGGGGGTGTACACAGCCACGAAGACCACATTCAGGCGCTGGTAAAAATGGCGGCACGTAATGGTTGTCCAAATCTGTTTGTACACGCCTTTCTGGACGGCAGGGACACCCCTCCGCGCAGTGCGCAAAGCTCGATATCAGCACTGGAACAAACCCTGAGCGACTGCGCTTATACCAACATTTGTACTATCACCGGGCGCTACTACGTCATGGACCGGGACAAGCGCTGGGATCGCGTACAAACTGCTTATGATCTTTTGACCACCGGTGAGAGTGTTTACGTCGCCGAAACAGCAGCACTGGGTCTTGAGCAGGCCTACGCACGAGGTGAAAACGATGAGTTTGTTAATCCCACAGCGATATGCGCCGATGAGCAAAAACCGGTAATTGTGCGGGATGGTGACGTAGTTATTTTTATGAATTTTCGCGCAGACCGGGCGCGCCAGATTACCCAGGCTTTTACGCAGCCAGACTTTGATCACTTTGCCCGCAAGCGCTGCCCCGCAACAAGCCACTTTGTAAGCCTCACCCGGTATGCCGATAATCTGGATACAGAAGTAGTGTTTGATTCACAACCAATTAAAAACTCACTTGGGGAATATCTATCTGATCTGGGTCATGCGCAACTCAGAATTGCCGAGACAGAAAAGTACGCGCACGTCACTTTCTTTTTCAGTGGGGGACGGGAAACACCCTTTAAAAACGAAACCCGCTTGCTCATTCCTTCTCCGGATGTGGCAACCTATGATCTAAAACCCCAAATGAGCGCGCCTGAACTCACTGACAAACTCATAGAGGCGATTCATTCCGGTAATTACAAAACCATTATCTGTAACTTTGCCAATGCAGATATGGTCGGACACACCGGTATTTTTGACGCCGCAGTACTTGCCGTTGAAACGCTGGACGCCTGCCTCGCACGCATAGTCGAGGCCATCCGCCTTACGGGCAGTCAGTGTCTGGTAACCGCTGACCATGGAAATGTAGAACGCATGTATGATTCTGCAACGGGTGATGCGCATACTGCTCACACCAGTCATCCCGTACCACTGGTATATATTGGGCCTGAAGAGACACAAAAAAACATCAGCTTGCGTTCAGGGGGTTGCCTGTCCGACGTTGCCCCCACACTACTGGATCTGATGCAACTGAAAGCACCTGCCGAAATGACCGGGCATAGCCTGGTAGACCGCAACAGCTAGGCACGTGATCCTCTGTTCGCACTCAGGACCCAAATGCTTGTGGATACCCGTTCTTTTATTGTCCACGTTACTGGTTTCGGGCCTTATCAGTACACTGCATGCGGCACCCGCAAATGATGCCGGGGAAACCACATCCGGAACCCGCGAGGCATTAAACGAGGTAGTAGAGAAACTCAAATCTATTGAGGACTGGTTTTCCAGCAGCCTTGAAAAAAGGCGCAATTGGCAAGCAGAAATAAAATCCACCGATCTGGAAATTTCCACGGTTTCCAAAAACATTCGCGAACTGGACAGTTCTCTGGATGAAGTGGCGCAATCCCTGAACAAGCTTAAGGCCAAACAGAAGCAGCTTGAAAATCAAAAGCAGAAACAGGCCAAACTAATTGTCGAGCACTTGAGCGCCGCACAGCGGTTGAGTGGGCAGGATTTTTTCAAGTTGTTACTCAATCAGGAAAGCCCCGACACTTTTGACCGAATGATTCGCTACCATAGCTATTTTGCTGAAGCCCGCAGCCAGGTACTGGCTGAGTTCCAGACCACCCTGGAAGCGATTGAACAAAATGAAAATACCATTGTTCAAAGACAGTCAGAACTGGAAACACAGCAGGCACAACAAAACCGGGAAAAAGAAAACCTGGAGAAATACCGCCACGAACGCGAAGCCCAACTCGTTGGCTTATCCAATCAGGAACAACAAAAGTCCAGCGAACGCGACAATCTGCGCGAAGATGAAAAACGGCTTAGCGCACTACTTGATACACTGATAACGCGCAGCCAAACCCTGGATGGCGCAGCCTTTAAAAAGGCCAAAGGAAAATTGTCCTGGCCCTTAAAGGGACGTGTTGCACATGCCTTTGGGCGCTCCCGGGCGGGAGGGCGTTTAAAGTGGCAGGGTATCGTTATACGTGCACCCCAGGACACCCCGATATACGCTATTCATCGCGGCAAAGTGGTATTTTCAAACTGGTTGCGTGGCTACGGCTTGCTCACAATTATCGACCATGGCGAAGGTTATATGAGCGTTTATGCACATGCCGATTCCCTGTATAAACGCGAAGGTGAATGGGTAGACAGTGGCGAAAACATCGCCACAGCCGGCAGAAGTGGCGGTCAAAAGGATACCGGCTTGTACTTCGAATTACGCGCCTCGGGACATCCACAGGACCCTATCGCCTGGTTACGCCCACGTTAGCTGAGTTGGCGAGAAGCCCTGGACATGACATTATTCATCCGATGAAGCTTCAGCCACGTATTCTACTTGCGGTAATCGTCAGCATTGTGACCGGAATCATTCTGGGCGTTTCACTCGATCTTAAAATGCACTCCAGCAGGTTTAGTGAGAACCCTGACGAATTCCACATGGATATGGATGCTTTTGAGAGCATAGTAAAACGCATCCGTGAATCTTACGTCACCCCTCTGGATGAGGAGAAAATGTTACGGGACGCCGTTAAAGGTGTGATGAGAGGACTGGATAAACATTCGATATACCTGGGTGAAAAGGCCTGGTCAGAACTCAAAAACCAGTCGACAGGCCAGTTTGGCGGCGTGGGCATCAAACTCGCCATAGATTCAGACGCAGGCAACCTCAAGGTCGTAAACCCGATAGACAATACTCCCGCTGAACGTGCAGGCATTTTGGCCGGCGACATACTGGTTCACATAGATCATAAACCTATCGAAAAAAATGCCTTGGGCTTTGCGCTTGCAAAATTGCGCGGCAAGCCGGGTACGCCGGTGAGCCTGGGAATAGAACGTGCAGACCAGGACCAGGCACTGGAGTTTGAACTCATACGCGCAGCCATCGATGTAAGCAGCGTGCAGTCACGTTGGCTGGGAGACTTTGCCTACATCGATGTATCGCAGTTTCAGATAGATACCGGCGCTGAAGTAATTCGGGAAATAGAAGCGCTGTTAGCTGATCCCTCTCACCAAATGTCAGGCCTGATACTGGACCTGCGCGGGAATTCGGGCGGAGTGCTTCAGGCCTCTGTTGAAATGGCGGATGCATTTCTGACCGAGGGCAAAATTGTATACACAGAAGGGCGACGTGCTTCTTCGGATGTAAAGTACAACGCCAGTGCAAGTGATATTCTCGATGGATTGCCTCTTGCCGTGCTCATCGATGAAGGCTCGGCCTCTGCCTCTGAAATTGTTGCGGGTGCCCTGCAGGATCACAAGCGTGCCGTTCTGATGGGCAGCAGGAGTTTTGGAAAAGGCTCGGTACAAACCGTGATGCCACTTCGCAACAAACACGCAATCAAACTTACCACCGCACTGTACTACACACCCAATGGGCGCGTGATCAACGAAGTGGGTCTTGAGCCGGACATCGTTATTGAGGCCGGCAAGCACCAGGACTATCTCGACCGGGTGGTTGAAGAGTTTGCTAAAAACATTGCAGCTGAGGGGTAATTATCGATTGCGCTGTTGGCGATGCTTTACTATTCTTAACCATGCGTCTCCAAGACACGCAAAGCAGAAAACAAATGTTCTGAATGTACCAACTGGATTTGCATATCTTTCATAAAAAATTGTTTCGCGCGCTCCTTGCCTCCTTCCTGCTTTTTGCAATAATTTCCCCACCCTTTCAATCCGTACACGCTGCGGAAATTGCCCTGGTGATAGATGATCTGGGATACAACCTGGAGGTGGGAAAACGCGTACTAAAGTTGCCGGGACCAGTGGCACTTTCACTCATCCCTTTTACCCCCAACGCGCACGCCCTGTCCCAGCTTGCTCAGGATGCGGGACAGGACATTTTGCTGCACCTGCCAATGGAGGCCATTCACAGTACGGATCACCAGCTTGAACATGTGCTTGAGCTGGGTATGACGCTGGATAACTTTCAAAGCTCACTGAACTTGTCCCTGAACGCGCTTCCCAACTGCATAGGAGTGAACAACCATACCGGTAGTTTGCTTACCCAGCACCGGGAGCCCATGGAATGGTTGATGGGCACGATTCAGGATCGTGGACTGTTTTTTCTTGATAGCAGAACCACACCTCTTTCGCTGGCAAATACCATAGCCCTTGAGTGGGGCGTACCCAGTATTAAGCGCGACGTATTTCTTGACCATGAGCCGGGGGCTCAGGCCCTTAACGAAGCATTCAGCCGGGCGATTAAGATTGCTAAAAGCCGCGGTTATGCAGTAATAATTGCCCACCCGCATAAAGGCAGTCTAAAATTTCTGGAGCGCGCCCTGCCAGAGCTTGCGGGGCATTCCATCGAGCTGGTTCACTTGCGCGATTTGATGCATCGTCGCCCGGTACTCGCCTCTACTACTGTGGTGAAAACATCCCATCCAGTAGCGCCTGCCCCTCTAACAAGCTCAGGGTCTGCTCATACAGCGCTCGGCCTGTAATTACGCCGCACACAATGCCCTTGCTGTTTAAGGCTGCTCGCGCCAGCAGGTTCAGGTGTTCAATATCTCTAACCCCGCCGGACGCAATTACCGGTAACGTACATTCGTTTGCCAGGTTGATTGTTTCTGTAACGTTCAGGCCACTGAGCATGCCATCCCGGTCAATGTCGGTATAAACAATGCCGGACAATGCCAGTTGGGAAACATTTTGGGCAAATGCTACCGCAGACAACTCTGTGGTGTTATCCCAGCCATCCGTTGCGATCATGCCGGAACGTGCATCCAAACCCAGATAGATCTGTTGGGGAAAAGCCGCGCATGCTTCAGCCAGAAAAGCAGGATCCTGCACTGCGCGTGTGCCCAGTATCACATCCGAGACTCCGGCTGCGAGGTAGGCCTCTATGCTTTCAAGATTTCGAATCCCTCCACCGACCTGCACCGGTACTTTTCCCGCGCTTTTGCATATTTCTCCTACAAGCGCAGTGATGGAAGGCTTGCCGGCAAAGGCACCATCCAGGTCTACAATATGCAAACGACGTGCACCGTTTTCCAGCCAGTGTTGCGCCACCGCAAGTGGGTCGGTTGAGAACACCGTGGCGTCCTGCATGCGCCCCTGGCGCAGGCGCACACACTCGCCGTTTTTTACATCGACGGCAGGGATTAACAACATGATTTGTTAGAGCACGCCCTTGGTTGAGGGAGTAACACCCTGTGAGCGGGGATCCATACTGATGGCCATACGCAGGGCGCGTCCAAAGGCCTTGAACAGAGTTTCTGCCTGATGGTGTGCATTGTCCCCTTTCAAATTATCAATGTGCAGCGTTATCTGGGCATGGTTTACAAAACCCTGGAAAAACTCTGCAAACAGGTCCACATCAAACCCACCCACCAGGTCTTTTACAAAGTCAACCTTGTATACCAGCCTGGGCCTTCCGGAAAAATCGATGACTACGCGCGAAAGACTTTCATCCAACGGCACATAGGCATGCCCGTAACGCACAATACCTTTTTTATCACCAATCGCTTCTGCCACAGCCTGCCCCAGAGTAATACCCACATCTTCAACAGTGTGGTGTGCGTCTATTTCCAGATCACCCCGGGCAGATATATCAAGATCAATTAAGCCGTGGCGTGCAATCTGGTCGAGCATATGCTCAAAAAAGGGCAGGCCTGTTTCCAGCCGGGCGTCGCCCATGCCATCCAGGTTTACTGACACAGAAATCCGGGTTTCCAGAGTATCGCGGGTTATCGTTGCTTTGCGTTCGCTCATAATTTTACAGGTTGGCTATTTAACAGGATTATCCAGCAGCGCAGTATACTGAACATGAGGGCAAGATCACAAACGATCCATCAGGCTTCCGTGCGGCAGAAAACGGTTGTTGGAATTGGCGCGAATCCAGGCGGTAAGATCATCAGGATAGGCAGATTGACCCCGCAGTATTTTTGCTATCGCGATCACCGGAGAACGGGCTCCGGCCTCCCAGCCCTTAAGATGCTGCTCTGCCAATGTGAAAAATTTTATCAGGCTAATTAACCGGACAGGCTCCAGGTTCTCAACAGGTGAATGCCACGAAGCCAGGGGCAATTGCATTAATGCTGCGTATTGCTCGATCTCAGCATCGGACAAACCGAATTTATCCTCAACCTGCTGATCACAGGCACGTATCAGTCGAGCAAGCACCTGCTCATCCAGTATGGAGGTTTTGTCCTTTTCGGCCTGGGGATCCCAGCTTTCAACGCTCATGCTGCTATACCAATAGTCTGCGATGTTAGTTCTGCTACATCTTAACGAATAGCTTGCTGCGTTACATTGCTTTAAAACAACACTTACAATCAAGCCACATATCAGTACCGCCAACATGGTCCAATGGAGCCATGTCTGAAGCAAACAAACAATCACGCAAAAATATCGACCGCATATACAAGGAAACGGACGGCAGCTGGTACGTTCGTGTGCGCGGAAATTACACGCTTGGACCCTTCTCGAATTACTCTGATGCTAGCCAGGCCATAACGCACTACATCGAGGCCCGCAGCCCGGATTTTGTTTCCCTTAACCTGCCACGCTGGTTACATGCAAGGTTTTGGCTACGTATCTTTAACAACACACACAAGAATCTGCCGCTGGGAAAACGCGCCAGCCACTCCTGATTCCAGGAAACGAGCCATTTTTTTAATCGCCTGTATTCAGCCACTGTTCAGATAAAAGTCCCCATGCTTGGTATGATCAACACCTGACATTTGGGGAAAAACGCGTCGATGCGATTTATAAAGGTATTACTGTGGCTAGTGCTCTCTCTGGTGATTGCAATCGGCTTGGGACTTGCGTGGGTCACCAGTAATCCCGAGCAATTCAAGCCACAACTCAGCGAGCTTATCGAACAACGCAGTGGACTAAAGATCAGTTTTGGTGGTGCGCTTAATTGGGAGATATTCCCAGCCCTGCGTTTGTCGCTGGATGAGATAAAGGCTGACTGGTCTGATACCAACAATGCACTTGTTAAAGTTTCCAACGTGAAGCTTGGTGTCGCACTTAAACCTTTGTTAAGCAGCCGTCCAAAACTCAGAGTGCAAAGTATTTATATTGATGGACTGGCCATAACACTGGCTGAAAACTCAACAGGTAATAACTGGACACCACCGGACTATACCGGCCCCCCCCTGCCGCCTATTCCGATTCCGATCGCAAATCCGGGCCAGTTAGTTGAAAACAAATCACCTAACAACCCACGAAACAACTGGCAGATCGACAAACTGGCAATTAACAATTCCCGCGTTGAATATCATAATTCTGAAGACGGTGCCTATTATTTGCTGGAACTTGCCAAACTAAAAATTAGCGACATTTCTGAAAACGTTCCCATTGCAATCGAGACCGACTTCAGCTTTGCCGATGCTGACACCAGCTTCATTACCAAACTGGACATGGAACTGCTACTGAACACGCAGACGCAGCTGCATCGCATTAACAATCTGTCGTTACAAATTGACGAGAACACCCTTAAGGGTGATGCCACACTGGATGTATCCGCACTTCCCTATTTGAGCTTTGCACTTGTCGCAGAGGAGCTTACCTTTCTGGAAATTAAACCATCAACTATTGCAGACAAAACGGCGTTATCGTTCACTGCTAATAATTCTGTGGCTGCCGCGACGCCGAATCTTTGGGATAGCCCCCTTTTGCCAGACAATTTCAACACTTTGATAAACTGGAAGGGTACACTCGAAGTAGGTGCATTGCTGGTCGATGGAGAACAATTTAACAAGGTATCCATGCGCACAGAAAAGCGCGACGCCAAAACCGATATGGAAATAAGCCTGCCGGAATTCTTTGGCGGACAGGCACGGATACGTATCGATCTGCTATCCAGAACCCAACCTTATCGTTGGGAGCTTACGCCCGATATAAACAATGCGGATACTCAGCAAATAAATTACTGGCTTGGCCAGAAACTGGAATGGGCGGCGCCTTTGATTCTTAGTGGCACTATCGCCACAGAGGGTAACACCAGACGGGCATTGGCAAATAACATCAAGGCTACTACATCCTTTGATGGTCAACAGGGCCGACTCAATATTTCTGAACTGCGGCGGCAGGCACTTGCGGTTACACGCTATACGGGTGGCGTTGAACGTGTGGCAAACTGGCCGCAGGTACTGGCATACGAAACCTTCACTGGCACGTGGAATATTGATGGTCGCAAACACCACATGGATATCATTCTGGATAACCTCTCCCTGGATGCAAAAGGCAGGTACGATCCAGTGGAAGACTACATGGACATGAACATTGAACTTACCATTCACGAAAATCCCGAATTGAATACCTTCGATGTGAACAACACGCTACGAGAGCTACCCATTCCCGTTCGCTGCAAGGGCAGTGCACAATCCCCTCGATGCAACCTGGACAAAAACGGCGCGCGCAGATTACTTGCAGATGCACTCAGCGGCGAGAGCAATGATGCGATCAACGAGAAACTAAACCGCAAAATAGACGAAGAGATACCGGAAGAATATCGGGATACCGCACGTGCAGTTTTAAAAAGCCTTGGAGACTTGTTGGGAAACAAGCCCGAAAAAGACCGGCAAGACTAGGTAGCATGGATAAGTAGCGTGGATTGGTTTGCAACACAATTACTGAACTGGTTTGACCACCATGGCCGCCACGACCTGCCCTGGCAAAAACCGATTGAGCCCTATCGTGTGTGGATATCCGAAATCATGTTGCAACAAACCCAGGTCGCAACCGTCATCCCCTACTTTGAACGATTCGTCGAGCGCTTTCCAAACGTGGAATCTCTGGCCACGGCACCCGTGGATGAAGTGTTGCATCTATGGACGGGACTTGGCTATTACGCAAGGGCGCGCAACCTGCACAAAGCGGCTGTTCAAATTGTGCAAGACTTTGACGCAGTACTACCGCAAACGCTGGAACAACTGGAATCATTACCCGGTATTGGTCGCTCTACTGCGGGTGCTATTCGTGCCATCGGGCACGCAAAGCGTGCAGCGATTCTGGATGCAAACGTAAAGCGCGTGCTTACACGCTTTCACGCCATATCCGGTTATCCAGGCACGACCACAGTGGCAAATACCTTATGGGCGCTAAGTGAATCACACACACCCCACAAGCGATTGCCGGATTACACACAAGCAATAATGGACCTGGGCGCAACGCTTTGCGTACGCAAGTTACCAGTTTGTGGGGCATGTCCATTACACAAGCAGTGCAGGGCTTTTGCGAGCGCGATGGTGGACCAATATCCGGAAGCCAAACCTGCAAAAATTAAACCGGAGCGCAGCTGTCGGATGTTTGTGCTGCAAAATTCACTGGGGGAATGTTTTCTGGAACAGCGGCCCGCTGAAGGAATCTGGGGAGGATTGTGGTCACCACCCCAGCGCGATGCAGACTATTCCGACTTGCAAATGCTGGACGAGCTCAACCTGACTTCCCGGTGCCCGAGTGCTAGACAGCCTGTGTTTCGGCATACTTTTACACATTACCACCTGGATATTGAACCGGTGTTTATCCAGATTGAGGATGGCCAGAACCGGGTAAGCAGCAAACTCAAGCACGTCTGGTATTCAAAAAACACCAATCATAAACTGGGCCTGTCCAGCGCTGCCGTTAAGCTCCTGGCTCTGGCTGCTGTTGAGTAAGCCCGGCGTTGCAGTCTCGCAAAAGGGTGCGTAGGGTATAGCTAAAGGGGGAGCGAAGGTATGCAGGATGCCAACAGGTATAAAGAACTCCGGTCTGCCTATGACATGCCACCGCCCAGCAGTGATCCACTATTGACGGAAGTTAACAAGGGCACCGCGACAGGAGAAATGCTGCGCTGTTACTGGCACCCTATCGAACTCTCGGAAGCCGTAAAAGACGTGCCCCTGAAAGTCAGGGTGCTGGGTGAAGACCTGATTCTTTTTCGCACTAAAAATGGTGCACCCGGATTGTTGCACCCACGTTGCTGCCATCGCGGAACAACACTCTATTACGGCCGTACCGAAGAAACCGGTATTCGCTGTTGCTACCATGGATGGCTTTTTGATCCGCAGGGAATTTGTCTGGAACAGCCCTGTGAACCAGACCCGAACCATGTGAATGCACGCTATCGACAGCCCTGGTATCCGCTTGAAGAACGTTATGGTCTGGTATTCGCCTATCTGGGTCCACCCGACCGCAAACCATTGTTGCCGAAATACGATGTGCTCGAAAATCTTGCCCCTGAGGACTTGTTGATTTCCCATGGGGACAGCGTGGGCTCGGGTGGCGCCAAACGTATACACTGCAACTGGTTTCAAACCCATGAAAATGTCATGGATCCCTACCATGTTTTAATCCTGCACAGCAGTTTTTCTACGGTGCAGTTCACTCCCGAAATGGGCAGAAACATGCGGGTGAGCTTTCACAACACAGATACCGGATTACATTCTGTACAGTTGCGTGATCTGGAAGATGGAAGCACATTACGTCGGCTTTCTGAACTGGTGATACCTAACGTTCGCATTGTGGCGGACCCGCGCCTGAAAATTATGGGCCCAACCAACAACGTGGCATGGACACTGCCGATAGATGACGTCACTACCCGCATATTTACCGTGTTCAGGTTTTCTGAAAATGACGATATCCCCACCAATATCGGTGGGGGAGCCATGTACGGAGGTAAAACCTGGTATGAACTTGACGAACCAGGTCACCAGAAATATCCCGGCGACTACGAAGCCCAGGTAGGCCAGGGAGAAGTTACATTGCACTCCGAAGAACACCTGGCCTTTTCCGATGAAGGCGTTCGAATGTTTCGCAAGCTGATAAAAGCAGCAGTCAGGGATGTAGAAAATGACAATGACCCAATCGCCACATTTCGTTCTGATCCCGCAACAATCAACTGTGTAGCCGGTAACTTTATTGATGAAGAAGCATAGGTCTTGATAACTTCCAAATCGGAACTACCAACAACGCCCCAAAACACCGACGATTTCAGCGATTCCGAGAAATACTACACACTCGCTATCTTAACCCTTGTGTATGTCTTCAATTTTATTGACCGTCAGGTACTGGGCATCCTCCAGGAAGGCATCAAAGCCGATCTGGGCTTGTCTGATACACAACTGGGATTTCTTTCGGGGCTAAGTTTTGCGCTCTTTTACGTTACGTTTGGCATTCCAATCGCCAGAATGGCCGACAAGGGCAGTCGTCGCAATATTGTTGCCCTGGCTGTAGGCACCTGGAGTTTTATGACCGCCCTGTGCGGACTGGCTGGTAATTTCTGGCACCTACTTGCCGCACGCATTGGTGTGGGTATTGGTGAGGCAGGCGGAAGCCCTCCAGCGCATTCAATGATTTCAGATATGTTTCCCCCGGAAAAGAGAGGGACCGCCCTTGCCATCTACTCAATGGGCATCAATTTTGGCGTATTGCTAGGCTTTGTGATTGGTGGTGTGCTGAATGACATCTATGGCTGGCGGATGGTCTTTTTCATCATTGGCGTACCCGGCATACTCATGGCCCTTGTGGTTCGCTTTAGCATCCGCGAACCACGCAGAGGCATGTCTGACAAGAAAGTCAGTAATCAGACTATCCCACCGATCAAGGACGTGTTCGAAATAATGCGCACGCGCAAATCGTTTCGACACATGTCTGTCGCAGCAGGACTACATGCTTTTGTTGGCTATGGAGTTGGCGCGTGGATAGCCTCCTTTTTTATCCGCGCCTACGACCTGCAAGGCACTGGTGAAATAGGCACATGGCTCGGCATTCTGAATGGGACCGCAGGTGCTGCGGGGACTTTTCTCGGCGGTTATCTTGCCGACAAACTGGGCAAAAAGGACAAACGCTGGTATGTATGGGTACCCGCATGGGCAACCATCCTGGCAGTACCATTTTCGCTCACCGTGTATCTGTTAGATAATTACTATCTCGCTCTGTCGATTTACCTTGTGCCCATTTTTCTGGGAGCCATGTTTCTGGGGCCCACACTGGCGATGACTCACGGCATTGTCAGTTTACGTATGCGCGCCCTGGCTTCTGCAATACTGTTTTTTATCCTGAATCTTATCGGTTTGGGTATGGGCCCGTTAATTACCGGTATAATTAGTGATCTGCTGGTTCCGGCCTATGGGGACCAGTCGTTACGATATGCACTGGTGATTGTGGTACTGGTTTATTTCTGGAGTGGAGCCCACTACCTGATAGCCGCTAAAACGCTTAGAGAGGATCTTGCCCAGGCACCGGAGTAGACTGGTCGAATTACGCGATGTACCACAAACTGAAGTTTTCCGAGATCATTTAAAATGACCCGAATGGTGATGTGCCGCAAATACCAGACCGAGCTGCAGGGCCTGGAAAAACCCCCGATTCCCGGTCCCCGCGGTTTGGACATTTATGAGAATATCTCTCAAAAAGCCTGGCTGGAATGGCAAGCCAGGCAAACCATGCTGATCAACGAAAAGCACCTGAACCTCATTGAGCCTGAGGCACGGAAGTACCTGGTCGAGCAAATGGCCCTATTTATGGCAAACGAAGCAGGAGATGATGTCGAAGGGTATGAAGCACCTGAGTAGGCAGATTATCCGAATTGCCCTCCAGCCCTTGACTGATAAGTGGTCAATCGATTTAATAGCGCGCTCGATTTGCGCACCAACCATGGCCAGGTAGCTCAGGTGAGTTCCGGTCACGATCGAAGAGCGTGAGATCGAGCACTGCTCGATCAGGTGCGAACGCCTCACCATGGATGGTGAGGCCGTGGTTTAAGAGGAGCGAAGTGCCTCGCCACGGATGGCAAGATTATACTTCATTAGTACCGATGGCCAGGTAGCTCAGTCGGTAGAGCAGCGGACTGAAAATCCGCGTGTCGGCAGTTCGATTCTGCCCCTGGCCACCATATAAATCAAAGACTTACAGTCGCGTCTCTCTCCTCAAAAACCGTAATTATTCTCTGAGTGCCTATTTGGTGCCCATTTTCGAAAATTCAGCTGGGAAGTTCATCATATCCCTATCAAACTAACGGAGAGTTCGAAGGGGTGAAAAGTTCTGCATTTCTCTGCACTATACTCGTCGTTACAGCAGGAGAAAATCACCGTTGGCATCTAAACAACACATTGACCGTCTGCTAGAGAGCGTAGAGCAATGGAACGCATGGCGTCTGGAAAACCCTGGTGTAACTCCAGACCTTTCAAAAGCAAACTTATCTGGCGTACAACTAGAACGTGCCAACCTTAAGAACGCAGATCTCAGCGATGCTGATCTTACGAACGCGAATCTAATAAAGGCGAATCTTTCCGGCGCAAGACTGCACAGAGCTATTTTGGACATGACGCGGCTGGCCAATTCGGTCCTAATTGGTGCTGACCTCTCCGATGCAAGCATGAAAAAATCTCATGTTGCACATTCAAATTTGGAGGGCAGCAAATTATGCCGCGCCATTTTACGTAAGGCAGACTTCACTGCCGCAAATTTGGCTAACGCAGACCTTACAGATGCTCATGCGCAGGAAATTGGGCTCCAGCAAGCGGAACTTTCGAATGTAGTATTAAAAAATGCAAACCTGGAAGGCGCTAATATGAAATTCGCCAATCTATCTGGAGCCAACTTGGCCGGCGCGAATTTGACCTTCGCAGATTTAGCGAATGTGAATTTAGCAGACGCTGATTTGACCAATGCGATACTAACTCAGTCCACTCTGTCTCTCGCGACCATAAGCAATGCAGACTTCAGTAACACCACATTAGTGGAAGTCGAAGCGAAAAATGCTATTTTCGAGGGAACCAATCTTCGAAATGCAAATCTGACAGATGCCGATTTGAAGAATACGCGGTTCAGTGGCGCTGACATGCAGGGTGCAATTTTGCAAAGGGCTCTGTTACAAGAAGCACAGTTCTGCGAAACTGACTTAAAAAAATCAGTCCTCCAGCACGCCGATTTACGAGAAACTGACTTCCGCGCTGCTCGCGGATACATACTAGATTCAAATTATTTGAAAGGGGCTCTTTTCGATGTAAAAGCGAGTGATCCTTGGTCTACACTGCGCCGAACTTACACTGGGCCCAAACTCCTGTTCAACCTACTGTTTTTAGTAGTTTTCGCGATCCCATACGTAATGAAAGTGATTTTTTGGGCATCTGTGAATCGAACGCAGACCTATATGACAATGGTTCTGCAAGACCAATCTTCTGTACTCAATAATAGCCCGGGACATCTAGAAGACTACACACGATGTTTGAGTGAATTCTGTACAGAATTCCCAGTATGGCAACTCATATTAGGGCTGGATAAAGGGTATCTTTTCCTAACAATTACGATTGCGCTGCTCTTATACAACTTACTTAGAGGAATTCTAACGTGGCAGCTCACCCAAATGCGCGATGAGGAAGAACGTACTGGTCACTGTCCAGCATGGAAGGGTGCACGCTGGTATGAAGGCTATCGAATTTACCACTTTGCGCACCAAATTGCGTCGATTCTGTTCGTGGTAGCCATAGCGGCTTTTCTATTTAACGCTTGGCATTGGCTTACACAAATAATATGGATACCGGCTTAGTTTGTTTACCACAAGCGGTCAATTTTATTATGGAAATAGCCCCACTGCTGCTGAAGACTTCGCGACCCGCTGCAGGGCCAGACGTACCGGTTAGCTGCTCCATGAATGCGATTACGTTTTCGGGCATGATGCAATCAGTCTATTAATTACAGGGAGAATTGGTATGGAACTAAGTACGTATTTTGATTTGATCATAAGCATATATATCGGCGTATTTTTTGCTGTTGCCACGATTCAGCTACAATTACTGACCTTACCCCTAGATTTATACCAGTTCTTCACTAGGAAACTCATTATTACGCAACCTGCCGTGCAAACAAAGCAGGCGGTTGATAATTCAGTGAACTGTGTGGTCTGACATTGTTGTAGTGGTTCCTCCATTCGTTGA